>LFCR01000004.1 GCA_001189215.1 Parcubacteria bacterium C7867-008
AGGCATATTAGATAAACAGACTGCTTTTCGCGGTAGGTACTGAACGCTTGCGCCTTCAGGGATAGCCTGCTCGCTTCCTTATATGCAGCCCGTGGAACTCTGGGACTATAGCAAGAATATGTATAAAAAGAAAGGCCCGGACGCGAGGTCCGGGCCAATACTTCCTTGAAGGTTCGAGGCAGGGTTACTGCTTCTTACCGGCTTGTTTTTTGCCGGCACTACCACCGGAAGCACCCTTGGTGGAACGACCGCGCTCTTGGTCTCGCAAGCGGCGAGCAGCGAGCTGCGACCGACGTTCGGCGGGGACACCTTTGCTGGTGGCCGCGCTGCCGAACTGCATCTGCGTGCCGCCTGAGACCAGGTCGGTGCAGTAGTTGTCGCGGAAGTAGTCATGCTCGAACGGAAAGCCCGCGAGAGCCTCCAGCATGTGCGCACGCACGCCCTTGTTGAGCTTGCGCGCCTTCGTCGCCTGCTCCAGTTGGTCGAAGACCTGTTGGAACAGAGTCGAGGTCTGCACGCTCTTGATCTCAAGCATCGAGACCAGTTGGTGGTACAGTGCATCGTTCAGGCGGATCGCCTCGTCGTTGACGAGTTTGATGGCGTTGACCATCTCCATCGTTTGCGCGATGCGACGTTCCCCTTGATCCAGCAGGTCGAACTGCTGAACCCTCGGAAGGCCGTTCTCGACCACCACCCGACGGACGAGGCCGTCTTCGGTGAAGACGTCGACGTGACCGTCGTGCGGGAGACAGACGAGCGCCTCCTTGCCGGTCGAGTTCTGGACGATGGAGCCGTCGGTGACGACGCCGGCCCAGAACTTGATCTTGACTTGCGAGACGCTGCCGACAGGATAGCCGACGGCGATCTGCAGCAGTACGGACTTGTCGGCGGCCAGCGGACGAACCAGAACGGGGATATCAGTCTTGCGACCGACCCGCTCGACTGCAGCGCGCCGGACGTAGCCGATGTGACCCCGCTTTTCATACAGACAGCCACGGACACCTGCCATACGGCTGGTGAAGCGTGTTCCGGTGAAGTGCACCGCTTCGCCCATCGGATGGTTGAGTTCCAGATGGAAGCCGGTGCTCAACTTGCCGTTGAACGAGACGTTGAAACAGTTGGAGGGCAGCCCCGCATCTTCCTGCAAAAGGAGAGCCGGGAAGAAGGTGGGGCGAGCGATATCTTGAAGCATGTTGCTCCCTTTCAAGGAAATTGAGGGCACCCTATGTGCTCCTTTGAGATCCACCATGGTTATAACATAGATATTGTGTATTTGTCAAGTATGGTTACTATCCTATTTAAATGAAAACCCCCGCCACGGAAGACGGGGGTCGTTTCATAGGTCCGGAGACCGTATTGAAACTGTTGAAGAAATTGGAACCGGAGTTCCGCCTTCTTGGTCGGCGGGATTGATGACTAGTCTAGCTAATCAAGTCCCGCCGGCAGGTCAGGTCGGCGTGCAGCCGCGGGTCGTGCCCATGGCGCCGGCGAACGTGATGTCGATGGCCTTGGCCAGAAAATGGATGTTATCTTCCGCGTGAGCGGTGGTCCCGGCCGCCTTCGGCGGGCCGGTCTGGGTGATGCGCATCGGAATCTCCGTGCTAGGGTTGATGTTCATCGAGGGTGCTTCCGATTGCTCGACCACTCCTCGCGCCCACCCTAAGGCAGGACCCAAATAATCTATGCCACGATAGACTGTTTGTCAAGTCAATACTTGTGCTCAAGTATATAAACCAAAACACCCACCAAAGGGTGAGTGCGAAAGATCAATATTCAGTTCAGAAAGAGGATTACCAGGGCGAGCGGGTCAAGCTCGCCCTGGTCCCTCGTCGCGCATCTTCCTCGATCGAATGTCGGGTCGTCACGAGGAGACTTAAGCGCGCCAAGCTATCGGCGCAGCACTTCCATCGGAAGCCGTTCGCCGTGAGTCGGGGTGGTCCTCACGCTGTGGTGGACGGGAGGTTGTTGTTGATGCAACCCAGAACGTGCGCTCGTCAGAGTTTGTGGGGCAGTACGGCCTTTACGATGTGACGACACGCTAGCCTCGCTTTCTCTGAAATGAAAATCTGCCCTCAGTGGCAGTTGAGTGAAATATAGCACGTATTGTTTTCCTGTCAAAATAAATGTGGTTCTTTTAGTGTGTCATTCATGCTATAATCAGCCTATCTATGGTAATAACGCACCACGGCGGACAGTGCTTCAAGGTGACATTTGGCGACCTCACCTTGGTATTTGATCCCATCTCTAAGGAGTCAAAATTAGGCGGTGTACGATTCGGTGCAGATATTGCATTGGTATCTCGTAACCATGCAGATATGAACGGTGTGGCAGAGGTTACGTATGGAGAAAAGCAGCCATTTGCTATCAACGGACCGGGTGAATATGAGAAAGAAGGTATTACGGTGCAAGGATTTCTAACCAAGAGCCAATACGGATTAGCAAAAGGGCAAACCGAGGCAATCAACACTGTGTATTCACTCAAACTTGAGGGTATGACACTCGTACACCTCGGTGCGCTTGCAGACACCACGCTTTCACTTGATGCACGTGAAGCTATTGATGAAATTGACGTCCTATTTGTACCGATTGGTGGAGATGGGGTACTTGATCCTGCAGAAGCTGCGAAGCTTGCCACGTTCCTTGAACCAAAGATCATCATTCCTATGCACTGGAATAATATGGGAGAAAAGGATGCGCTTGCTACCTTTATAAAGGCAGCGGGAGGTGAATCAGAGACCGTGGACAAGCTTACCCTCAAGAAGAAGGATGCTGCAGAAAAAGACGGTGCTATCATAGTAGTAACGGCATAACCTATGGCAATCTCACACCACATCGAAACCATTCGCTCCAAGCCAGAGCATGTTCGTGAGCGTATTGCACTGGGCACTTCTGCTGGAGTTACCGGTCTCGTTGGGCTTATCTGGGTAGCAACACTTGCAGCAACTGGCACATTCAGTCTGCACTCTACAAACACAACCCTTGCTGACAACACTGCCACTACTGTTTCTACTGTCGCTGCCGAAACACAAACCAACTTCTCACAACTTGTGGGTGGTGTAGGGGCTGCTCTTGGCGCAACCAGTACCGAACCTGCTCTTCGTATTGTTGACGAAGGATCAAGCTCATCGCTTGATTCTAAAGATGTTGCCGCGAAGAACAATTCGAATGCAACGGTTATTCCATTTTAATACTCAGATAGTTCAGACCTATGGCACGTAAGAAAGAAGAAGCTCCTGTTCCTGGCGCACCAGAACGAATTGCCATAATTGATCAATCGATCACTGCCGAAATGCGTCAGTCGTATATCGACTACGCGATGACTGTTATTACGAGTCGTGCACTTCCTGATGTACGTGATGGGTTGAAGCCGGTGCATCGCCGCATTCTCTACGCAATGCGTCAGACCGGTCTTACGCCAACCGCTAAGTTCCGTAAATCAGCAACGGTGGTGGGAGAGGTGCTCGGTTCGTATCACCCACACGGTGATGCATCCGTGTATGACGCGATGGTAAAGCTCGTACAAGACTTCACTAGTCGCTACCCACTTGTGGCAGGACAAGGAAACTTCGGCTCTATCGATGGTGATCCTCCTGCTGCATATCGTTATACCGAAGCTAAAATGGCTCGTCTTGCAGACGAGATGCTTCGTGATCTTGAAAAGGAAACCGTTAGCTGGGTACCAAACTTCGATGGTTCTAAGCAAGAACCTTCCGTTCTGCCATCAGCAGCCCCAAACCTTCTGTTGAACGGTGCTCTTGGTATTGCGGTAGGAATGGCGACGAATATTCCTCCACACAACCTACGCGAACTTATCGCTGCAACAACGCACCTTATAGACAACCCAGAAGCAACAACGGATGATCTCCTTCAATTCGTAAAAGGGCCAGACTTCCCAATGGGTGCCATTGCCTTTAATCAGAAGGATATTCATCAGGCGTATACCACTGGTCGTGGAGGTGTCGTGGTACGTGGAGAGGCAGATATCGTTGAAGACAAGCGTGGTACCAGCATCATCATCACGTCTATTCCATACCGTGTGAATAAGTCTGATCTTATTACCCGTATTGCTGACTTGGTGCGTGATAAGAAGCTTGAGGGTATTAAGGATCTTCGTGATGAGTCTGCAGGAGACGATCACGGTCGTCCGGACATCCGTGTGGTTGTTGAGCTTAAGGGAACAGCACATCCACAGGCAGTGCTAAACAACCTATACAAGCACACTGAGCTTGAAAGTACGTTCCACTACAACATGCTCGCGCTTGTAGATGGTGTCCCGCAAACCCTGTCTCTGCTCGGCATGCTTGAGAACTTCGTTGCACATCGTCGTACGGTAGTGAAGCGTCGTACTGAATACGAACTACGTAAGGCACAGGAGCGTGAACATATTCTCCTCGGTCTTTCTAAGGCCCTTGATCACATTGATGAGGTAATCAAAATCATTCGTGCTTCAAAGGATGTGCCAACCGCTTCTGAAGCACTCCAGAAAAAGTTTGCATTCTCTCCTATTCAAACAGCAGCAATCCTTGCGATGCGCCTTCAGACGCTTGCCGGTCTTGAGCGTAAGAAGATAGAAGATGAGCTCGCACAAATTCAAACAGAGATTAAACGTCTCCAGAAGATCCTCTCAAGTGAGAAGAATATTCTTGCGGTGGTACGTGAGGAACTTGTAGCTGTTGGTGAGAAGTATGGTGACGATCGTCGTACCAAAATTGTTAAGGGAGGTGTTAAGAATATTTCCGTAGAAGACCTTGTTGCTGATGAGGAATCCGTACTGGTGCTAACAGCAGGTGGCTACGTAAAGCGCACCAATCCAGACGAATATAAAATACAGAAGCGTGGCGGTATCGGTGTAGTAGACATCGCTACCAAAGAAGAAGACGTTGTAACCCATCTTATTGGTGCTTCTGCACACAGCGAGCTGCTCTTCTTCACAGACTTTGGTAAGGCATACCAGATAAAGATGTATGAGATCCCTGAGGGTCGTCGTGCAACCAAGGGTAAGTCCATTATGAACTTCCTCCAGCTTGCAGCGGATGAGAAGGTAACTAGCGTACTCCCCGTACCTAAGGGTGCTGCTCGTGATGCACTTTC
The DNA here is from genome assembly GCA_001189215.1 of Parcubacteria bacterium C7867-008. Classification (GTDB taxonomy): domain Bacteria; phylum Patescibacteriota; class Minisyncoccia; order Phycocordibacterales; family Phycocordibacteraceae; genus C7867-001. The sequence goes on from LFCR01000004.1 coordinate 5,092, forward strand.
TGTGTTTTTCGTAACCCAGGAAGGTGTGGTGAAGAAAGTTGAGTCAAAGAACTTCGCCGATGTGCGTCGCTCCGGCATTATCGCTATCGCTCTTAAGGGTGGAGACAAGCTTATCTCTGCAGAACTCTGCACAAGCGAAGACAGTATCTCTATCGTTACCGCACAAGGTCAGTCAATTCGTTTCAGTGAAGCAGATGTGCGTGCCATGGGACGTACTGCCGCTGGCGTACGCGGTATGAGCGTTAAGAAAGGAGATCGAGTCGTTTCTGCAGAGGTGGTTAATTCAGCAGCTACCGGCGCACTCCTTATCATTATGGATAAGGGATACGGCAAGAAGACATCACTGTCTGAATACAAGATTCAGGGGCGTGGAGGTTCAGGCATCAAGACTGCTGACGTCACCACAAAGACCGGTCAGATAATTGGTGCAAAGGTACTAGTTGGTGATGAAACAAAGATGGAAGAATTGGTAGTGATCTCAAAGAAGGGCCAGGTGATTCGTGTCGCTGCCGGAGAGATCCCATCACTCTCACGCGCAACCCAGGGCGTACGTATCATGAAGATGCGTGAGGGTGACTCCATCGCTTCAATGGTTGCGCTGTAGGTGAAAGTTTTACACGCTAAATAGCACGCTGCTGTCTGCAGCGTGCTATTTTAAGTAGAATGAACTTTAGTGATCCGAAGTCTAACGTCCTACAGTTAGGTCTGCGGGAAAACATGCGCATTGCAGACCTCGGTGCGGGTACTGGACATTACACCCTCGCTGCAGCGGCAGCACTTGGTCATGGGGGGCGAGTGTATGCGGTTGATGTACACGAAGACATTCTCAATCATATTCGTACTGCAGCACACCAGAAGGGACTACGGAATATTGAGACCGTGTGGGGAAACATAGAGAAACCAGGTGGTACCAAACTTCGTGATCATGCTATTGATGCGGTGATCCTATCGAATACTCTTTTTCAGATAGAGCATAAGCAGCAACTTATCGCGGAGATTCGTCGTATTCTTAAACCAGAAGGAAAGCTACTCGTTATAGACTGGGCGGGCGCCTATGGAGGCATGGGTCCTCATCCTGGCCATGTGGTATCTGAGCATGCAGCAGAAGAACTATTTATCACCGCAGGCTTTCATAAGCAGAAAGACTTCCGTGCTGGCCCTCATCATTACGCTATAGTATTTACAGCACCCTAATATGCCATTCGGTAACCTTCCAACACGTCCGTTCCAGCTCATTGTTCTCGGTATATTTATATTCCTCGCATTTGTCGGTGTATTCCTCTTTGCAACCTTCGATGGATTTAATGGTGGAGCAGCTAAGGTTGGCACCGTAACCATATGGGGACTCTTACCGAGTAGTGCAATGGATACGCAACTCACCGCACTACGTAATGTACATAAGGAATATGCAAACGTTACATACGAACAAAAGTCCGAAGCTGATTTCGATGCGCAACTTGCCAATGCTATAGCCTCAGATCAAGGACCGGATCTGATACTTATTTCTCAAGAACAACTTCTTGCAGAGCGCAGTAAGCTTAGCGTCATACCGTTCTCTATTATTCCGCAACGTACCTATCTAGATACGTACGTTCCAATTACTGAACTCTTCCTAACAGACAAAGGCACCTACGGACTACCCTATGCCGTTGATCCGCTCGTTCTCTTTTATAACCGAAATACCCTCTCTTCTGCCGGTGTAGCAACACCACCAACAAGCTGGGAGGCAGTAACAGGCCTCGTGCCACGCCTAACTCAGAAGACGGGCGGGGAAGTATTTAAGAGTGGTATAGCACTTGGTACCTATGGAAATATTAGGAACGCACGAGCTACTGTATCTCTCATCTTCTTCCAGTCTGGCTCTACCATAACAACACTCGGAACTAATGGTATTCGTGCAGCCTTAGTACAAAGCAACTCAGTTACCGGTACGGGGGTTACACCGGCAGAGTCAGGTATGAACTTCTACACGCAGTTCTCTGATCCTGCAAAGACTGTGTACTCATGGAACAATGCACTTCCGGAAGATCGTCAGGCATTCATTTCGGGTGATCTCGCCATGTACGTCGGGTACGCGTCTGAAGCTATCATTCTCAAAGTCTCGAATCCAAACCTCGACTTTGATATGGCACACATTCCTCAGCCATCTACCAGTAACTCACACATAACGTACGCAAAGGCATATGCATTTTCGATACCGAAAGTAGCACGAAACCCTGGAGGAGCCCGTGCAGTTGCGCTTGCACTATCCTCAAAGGAGCAAGGTGCTCAAGTGGCAAAACTTCTTTCAATGGCACCAGCGCAGCGAGCACTTCTAACGCCGTCAGCAACGGATCCCTATCAAGCTATCTACTATCCAGATGCCCTTATTGCCAAAGGATGGCTATCCCCATTGACGGGTACCACGGACACCATATTTACCGCTATGATAGGGGATATAACTAGTGGACGAAGTCCAGTGGATGATGCGCTTCAACGAGCAAATCAGGCACTTGATGCGGCTGTCCAATAACATACTTCCATGCTCGTAAACCCTGTACCGTTTGATTCTCTTCCTGAACTCCTCACCGCAGTGCTCGGTGGTCTGCTTGATATAGGTGTTATCGTCCTTACGCTAGCTTTTGTGTTTATTGGTTTCTCCTTTGTACGTGCACAAGGAAATCCTGAAGCACTTAAGAAAGCAAAGAATGCACTTCTCTGGACCGTTATCGGTGGTGCGATCCTTCTTGGCGCTCAGTTGATCGCAGAAGTGATCAAGTCTACGGTTGACGCAATATGATACGCGCAAAAACAGCAGGTATAACGCTTGGATTGTTCCTAACACTCTTTCTTTTTGCTGCGGCACTCCCAGTAAACGCGCAGACGTGTAATCCTGCCTGCGGTTCAGGAAAGGTGTGTGCATATATTGGAGAGAAGCCAACCTGCCTCAATGCTGGTACGAGCGGTGATGATGGTGTAACAGACGTGGATGAGGTAGTTGTTACTGCTCAGGCACCCTGCTCAGGTAAGTCTCTTTGTGCCATCGTTAACAACACTATCGTTCCACTGGGTAACGGAATTGTTGCACTTCTTTTCGCGGTAGCATTCCTCCTCTTCATATATGGCATGTTCAAGTACTTCTTCTTGAAGACCAGTGATGCTAAGGGCCGTGCAGAGGGTCGAGCGTTCATGATATGGAGTATTATTGGCTTATCGGTGATGTTCTCGGTCTGGGGCCTGGTTCGACTTCTACTTAACATAATTCCAACCTAGGTATGGGTATAGAAAACACAATTTATAAGATCATTGATTTTATTAACGGAGCATTTGTTCCGCTCATCTTCGCACTCGCGTTTGCGTTCTTTCTCTTCGGTGTATTCAAGTTCTTCTTCCTAAAGGGAACTGAAGCAAAGAGTCGGGAGGAAGGCCGAAAGTTTATGCTCGGTGCAATCATTGCGCTCGCAGTAATGATCTCGGTATGGGGTCTGGTGAACTTGCTTCGCTACACCTTTAACCTTGATGACAGACAGCCAAATCTCCCAACCTTCAATGCGGGTAATGGTGGTTCTCGATCAAACGGTTCAGGTAGCGGTAACAGTGGTGGTGGTGGTACGGGTCAAGCTCCTGGCCCAAGCTCTACCGGTCAGAAGCCGGGAGCCGCTACCCCAACACCTACCAAGACACAGTATTGTGACTTCGATCCAGACACTGGTAAGGAGTACTGTGAAATGATCTAGTAGAAAGTACCGTTGTCCCCACGTACGCGTTCTTCATATTGACGATGCGCGCGAGGGGTTTATCCTATACCTTGTACCTAACACCTATATATTTGTATCTCTATGAAAAAAATTGCCCTCGCAGGCGCTGCACTCGCATTCCCGTTTCTCGCACTCGCGCAGACCGTGAATAGCGTTCAGGACCTCGCGTCGTTCGTTATTAGCTTGATCAACAACGTTGCGGTCCCGTTCGTATTCGCTGTTGCGTTCATCGTATTTATCTGGGGTGTATTCCGAACCTTCATACTTGGTGGTTCAGATCCAAAGAAGCGTGAGGAAGGGAAAGCACTCATGATCTGGGGTATCGTTGGCTTCGCCCTCATGGTCTCCGTCTGGGGTCTCGTCCGTATCCTTACGGGTTCCGTCATCCTTGATAACGGTCAGGTTCTTCCTGGTCAGGTTAAGAACGTTCGCTAGGTTCACTCGGGCATTCTCCACTGCGAAAGCCACTCCTCGGAGTGGCTTTCTGCTATCATACGTTCATGGACGCATTTCATTCTTTTCTTAACAACATAGCGCGTGAGATTATCACCCCTATCGTTGCGGTTGTTGCACTTGCAGCATTCATTCTTTTTATCTATGGGGTAGTGAAGTTCATCCGTAATGCGGGTGATGCCACCAAGCGTGCGGAAGGTCAGCAGCAGATGATCTGGGGCATCATCGGACTTGCAATTCTCTTTGGTGCAAATGCACTGGTGAACGTTATACAAAATACTGTCGATTCGTTTTAAATCGAGACTCTATATACAAAGCGGCCCGGGGTGTGTACCCGGGCCGCGCTCCATTATGGAGCAATGAACGATATTCCGACGACGACGGGTTCAACCGACGTGTTGGAATCTGACTTCCGGTATCCGAAGAACCGGCAGGTGTGGAGGTCTGCCCTCGTCCAGTCGTGCCATTCGGCTGTACTGAGGTCTTGGCAGACGGGAACCACGCCCAGGCTCTCTGGCGTGAACTTCTTCCGATCCGGAACGCATCCGTCGGGAACCGTGGTTCCTTCTGGGTGGTCCGTGATCTGGACGACCACCGGCTCGGTGTTGCAGGTCGGCGGCTCAGGTGGCGGGGGTACCGCTACAGGAGCTGCTGGCACATTAGCCTCGGGTGCCACCGGCACCACAATCGCCGGGCGAGGATTGACCGGAGCCAATCCTCTGTCCATCCAGTTGGTGACGCTCTTGCAAGCGTGCACCAAGATGATGGCAGCGAAGATCAGCAAGAGGGTCTTGAAGATGTTCGTGAAGTTTTTCGTGAACCAGTTCCAGACTGAAGCGATCTCGGAGGATCCACTTTTCGCCGGTTTGACAGGCTTCTGCTTGCCAGGCTCTGGCCCCGTGGCTTTCGTTTTGGTCTTAGGGGGGTGGTGTCCCGTTTGGGCAGAGTGAATCTGCCGTTCATGAGAGTACCATCTCCACAAAAGAATAAAACCAACCAAGACAGTCAGCAGGATGCCGACTGCCAAGATGGGAGATCCAATAAATTTCATGGTTGCTCTCCATCTTCAGGAGGTTTACCGTTGCTGAACAGGCTCTTGGCGAAGCCAAGCGCTTGCACGACACCCGGCAGGCCAAAATATGTCGTGCCTTTGCCGAGGACTTCGCGCGCGACGACCGAGTTAACGTAGTCTTGCGTGTCCATGCCTTTAAGATGGCTTGCAGCTTCTTGCAGACCCTTGCCTTCAGCCTCGAGTTGAGCGATTCTGGCTGCCGCAGCGAGTTTCACTGCTTCGGCTGCGCCTTGCGCCTCGAGAATCGCGGCTTGTTTCCTCCCTTCAGCTTCGTGGATTAGCGCGATGCGACGTGCACGCGCTTTCGGGACTTCTCCCATCGCCCTGTTGGTGGCATGATCAGGCTCGAGACCGTTAATCGAGGTATCAAGTATAGCAATGCCCATGCTCTTCATTTTGTTTCGCAGGCGCTTAATAACCGCCTTTGTAATTTTTTCTTGATTCTTTTGGACGTTGCTGGTCGTGTACTGGATGAACTCGATTCGCAGCTGCGATTCGATTGCATCGCGCATGATCCGAAGAATGGTGGCCTTCTTCTCGGGCCAGTTCCTTCCTGGGACGTTGGTGTAGAATTTGAAGAATCCGATTTTGGCGACTTGCCAAAATACAGTGGTTCTCGGTTCAAGCGTCAGACGCACATCAAGGATGTCCTCTGCGCTTGAGCCAGGCTCTGGCCCAGCGGTAGGAATCCGCATGGGCCACACCATACCCTCAGGTAGTTCTGTATCTTCATCTCCTTTGTAGATTTCTTCATTTGAGCCGGGCAGGTCAGAGTCTTGCGTCCCGGTCGGAGCCTTGTGAAGCTCCGTGAAGCCGGGAGGTGCGTAAACTAGACCCTTACCTTGTTCGAAGGCCGGGTGTTCAAGCACTGTGACGCCGGCATTCTCTTCCGTTTGCACGGACCTCACCGACGCGATGTCGTAGAGGAGGAGAAAAGGAATCAGGGCGTGGGTAACCCAAAAGGTGTATTCACCGACTTGAATCCCGATCCCGATGTTCCAGTTGGTGAGGATCGTGATGATGAGCAGGAGGATATGAACGACGATCATGATGATGACCACCGTCCTATAGCGCTCAGGCTCCAGAACAACTTCATCTTCTGCGACCATCTCGGCCTCCTTTGTCAGATTTCAATTAAGGCCCGATAGAGCCTATCCATCAACTATTTTATACCTTTTTAAGGTACTTTGTCAAGTGTGCTGGAGAGAGGACTTGAACCTCCACCCCCGAAGGGACCTGCTCCTAAGGCAGGCGTGTCTACCATTTCACCACTCCAGCAGTGTTCTTTTATTATACCCAGAACTAGTCCGCCTTCTTGGATTCGAACCAAGGACCATCTCCTTAAGAGGGAGTTGCTCTACCAACTGAGCTAAAGGCGGTTAATCCGGAGTATACCGCAAGTGTTGTGGAATGTGGGTAAGGAGTACATAGGGGGTCGTACCGGCAAGCATTGCCATATGCTCCACAGAGCAGTCGTCTTCCGGGTTCCGACTTATAGCAATAACTTCCTCGCCCTGTTTAGCTTCAGGAATATCAGTTATCTCAATACTCGACATATTCATACTCACTCGTCCTGCTATTAATGCTCTCTTACCACAAACCAGCATGCTTCCGTTATTAGATAGTGCTCGATCTATGCCCTCAAAGTACCCTACAGGCACCGTAGCGATGCGTACGGGCTTCGTAGCGGTATAGGTAGCGTTGTACCCCACAAAGTCTCCAACGGGGATATCTCGGATGGAGGTGATCATGGTGCGAAGTTCCATAACAGGCTTTAGTGCCGCATGTTCGTCATGTGAGGTATCGAATCCATAGAGACCAATACCTAGACGACCAACATTCGTACCTGCCTCCTCTGCCCAACGTACGCCCTTAGTTGCAGAGATATGTTTATGCTCGATTGAAGGGAATGCAGTAGTAAGTTGTGCAACGCCTTCTTTCCACACAGCTACTTGTTTTTCCGTATTTCCTGGATTAGGACCATCCGCATCAGCGAAGTGTGATCCTGCAGCAACAATATTCAAATGTTTATTTGATTGAATGAGAGAAATAGCTTCAGGAATATCCTTCTGCATAATTCCCTGACGATGCATACCTGTATCCAGTTTCAAATGTATGCGAATGGTGTGATGAACAACTTTAGTAAGTGCACGCAGTTGTTCAATGTCTACCACTGCAAAGTCCACATTTCTCAAATGATTACGCGCAATATCTTCTGGACGCACATACCCCAAGACAAGAATACGAGAATGGACTCCTCCACGTCTTAGGGTGTGTGCCTCATAGAGTGAGTCCACCATAAAGAAGGCAATCTTCTCTTTATCCAGAAGTCGTGCGATTAAACAAAGCCCGTGACCATACGCATTACTCTTAAGTACCGGAGCAAAGGTGAGATGTGGGTACATCTGCTGGTATGTGTGAAGGTTATGCAGAAGATTCTCTCGAGAGATTGAAACCTCAATTAACGGATGTGTTGGATTAAAGAATCGTTCAATACGAGCAATGATGCGAGACAAGGTCATAACGTAACTATACCAAGCAGGAACAGAAATCGTTTCAAATACAATTTGGTACCAGGGGCGGGACTCGAACCCGCACGGCATGTTACTGCCTGGGGGGTTTAAGCCCCCTATGTCTACCATTCCATCACCCTGGCAGGTGTGTCTGACAAAGATAAGTATATCCTTCGGTCAGATTTATTTCATATCTAACACTTGTTTTTCAATGCCGCTCACTATTTTGAGGCCTGGGCGGGAATCGCACCCGCGCAATAATGGGTTTGCAATCCACTGCGTTTCTACTTCGCCACCAGGCCGATAGCACGCATGGTAGCATATCTGGAAGGGAGAGTAGAGGGACTTGTCTACGAAGTAGGTGATCTCAAAGTAGAAATGGGAGAGGTAAAAGAGCGCCTCGGTTCAATAGAAGTAACTATCGATAAAATTGCTGGAGGTATTGATACTCTTCTTCAAAAGAACGCTGCTGGTGCAGTGATTCTTGCACGGCACACTCGCCAGATTGGGGCACTTGCTCTACACACGGGAGCTACGCTTCCTCAGTAGAATCTTCCTCGCGTGCTTCAGGAATAACTAACCCTCGAGTGATCTCTTCAAGGTGCTGACGATTACGCTCTCCATAATCAAGCTCAAACGTTATATATGGAAGAACGGCAAGGCGTGTAGTGCCTTTCATTGAGTTACGAAAAAGATCCTTGTGACGCTTTAGGAAGGCAAGTGCATGATCACTTTCTGCGTCTGGAAACACACTTACATAAATAGTTGCGTTCTTACGGTCTGGAGAGATGTCTGCACGCATGGGAGTGATGAGGGTACTACGACCCGCTTCACGTGCAATGTATTTAGCAGCAAGCTCAACAATGAGAGACTCTGCTTTGTTTTCGCGAGTACTTCCCATATTACGATTCAACAACGCGGAAGGTTATAAGCGTATCTCCTCCCGCAATATCTACCTTAGTCTCAACCTGAAGACCGAACTCTCCCTCAACTTTAATCTCTGGCACGTCCACACGCGCTACCTGAAGATTAGATATTCGACCCTGACCTAGGGGAATACCACGACGTTCAATCTTGACCTGACTCTTAGGAGTGAGAATACCGGACTCCCATCGTGCACCGAGCACCACCTTTCCAGAAGAGGTGTTGAATGTCTTGAGTACCTTTGCCTGGCCAGTAACTATTTCTGTAGAGATACGAGGAGCTCGTTCCTTTACGAGTTCTTCAATGCGCTCTTTGAGCTCATAGATGATCTTGAAAGACTCAATTAGAACATTGGCACGCTCTGCGAGCTCACGCGCAGAATTATCGGTGCTTACGGTAAAACCAATGACAATTGCAGAGCTTGCCTGTGCCTGCTTAACATCACCTTCACTCACCGCTCCCACACCTTCTTGGATTACACGTATTGCAACACGCTCGTGCTGAATCTTATTAAGCTCATGCTTAATTGCCTCAAGACTTCCAGTCACGTCTGCCTTAAGAATGATTGGAAGCACCATTTTGCCGTCTTCAGTCTCAAGAGCCTTTGCAGGAATGTTAGCAATTGCAACCTTTTCTGTTGCGAGCTTCTCTGCATCTTTCTTGCTGCTTGTAGTTGCAAAGGGGGTTCCTGCAGGAGGAAGGCTGCTCCATCCTGAAATACGTATTGGCTGAGACGGAAGTGCAGCAGTAATGCGATCTCCCTTGAAGTCTTCGATAAAACGTACGGGAGCTATAGCACTACCTGCAACCACGAATGAACCGGTAGAAAGAGTTCCATCTTTGATGATGAGGGTAGCGGCCATGCCCTGACGTGGGTCCTGTGAGGATTCAAGAATAAATCCTTCTGCAGCCTTCGATGCGTCTGCACTGAGCTCTGCGAAGTCTGCGGTGAGAAGTACGAGGTCTAGGAGTTCTGGAACACCTTCGCCAGTCTTTGAAGAAACACCGGTGTATGAAATAGAACCACCAAGACCTTCAAGGTAGATACCGTGTTCAATGGTGGACATCTTTGCTTTCTCGATATCTGCACCATTCTTATCAATCTTAGTGAAGGCAACTACGAAGGGAGTACCAGCCTCCATGATTGCTTCGTATGCTTCGAGGGTCTGTGGTTTCACTCCTTCTTCTGCAGCGATAACGAGAATAGCTACGTCAGCAGCGGTAGCGCCACGCGCACGTAGTACACGAAAGGCTTCGTGACCAGGAGTGTCGAGGAAGGTGATAGTACGAGGAGCTCCTTCATGCTCATGCACTACTTCATACGCAGATACGTGCTGGGTGATACCTCCTGCTTCACCAGCTGCAACGTTAGACTTCCGGATGTAATCCAGAAGAGAAGATTTGCCATGGTCAATGTGACCCATAACAGCCACGATAGGTGGACGGGGAGCAACAGCCATAATACGCGTATTATTCCATAAAATAAGGCTTTTGCAAAGAAGTATCTCGTGAGAGACTAGCACTATATGCATTTGGGAAAGAAACGCACTTATCTAGACTGGGCGTCAGCGGCTCCAGTATCAAAGCGTGCACGCATGGCATTTGATCGTGCACTCGCTATGGATGGTAACCCTTCGTCCCCACATGCAGAGGGAAGAGCAGCAAAGAAGATTCTAGAAGATGCGCGCACCACCATCGCACGACTCGCAGAGGTTAAAGCTGATGGAGTCATATTCACCTCCGGAGCAACAGAGGCAAACAACCTAGCACTGTCTGGTTTTGTACAGGAACTACGTGCAAAGAATCCAGCACAGAAGCTCCACCTACTGTATCTACCAACAGCACACTCCTCAATCATTGAAACGGTAAAGATGCTGGCTCACTATGGTGTTGAGATCGAACCACTCAAGCTTTCAGAAGGATCAATTGATCTGCAGGCACTTACTAAGCAGATCAAACCTGAAACAGCGTTAGTAACGGTTGATGCGGTGTGTGGTGAAACGGGTATTCAATTTGACACCCGTGATGTGCGCCGAACGCTAGATGCGGTACGAGCGGGAATAGTCTTGCATGTTGATGCGAGTCAGCTACCTCGCATCGGACCCTTTGAACTCACCAGGCTTGGTGCAGATCTTTTAACACTAGACGCACAGAAAGTGGGTGGGGTACGAGGTATTGGGGCGCTTGTCGTTCGGCATGGTGTGTCACTTTCTCCAATTACACACGGTGGTGGTCAGGAGCATGGCCTACGACCGGGTACGGAAGTACCGGCACTTGCTGCAAGTTTTGCAGAGGCACTTACCGAAACCAAAGAAGCATACGCAACATTTGTTACGCGTGCACAGGCTGATCGTACGAAGTTGATTGAAACAACCTCAACGGCTATTCCAGACGTACATATAAACGAGGGGAAGCAACAGGCACCTCATATACTAAATCTCTCTTTTGTCGGTCGGGACACCGACTATGCTGTTGCACTTCTTGATCAAGCAGGATTTGCCGTATCTACCAAGAGCGCGTGTGAGACTGACGCAGAAGGGTCGAGAGTCGTGTTGTGCGTAACAGGGGACTCACATCGTGCGGCAAGCACCCTTCGTATTTCGTGGGGAGCATCAACCTCATCGCGTGATCTAGAACGCTTTGCAACTGCTGTTATACGCACTATTCGATTTCTTGATGCGCATCGTCTATAATTAGTACATATGGATATAGAGGATCTGACCAAGACACAATTGCTGCTACTCACGATTCTCGTGAACTTCATTCTGTCTATTGCGACCGGGGTACTTGTTATATCTATGTTGGACCAGTCACCCGCACCAATCACACAGACCGTGCAGCAAATCGTAGACCATACGATTGAAACGATCTCAACACCGATCTCAAGCCCAATCGTTATAACAAAACCAAGTCCAACAACACCGACTCAAGAACAGCAGCTTACGGCAGCTGTCGCCGCAGATAACGCACGCACGGTTCTTATCTATAAGAACTCAACATCAACTCCTGCACTTGCATATGGTGTATATCTTCCAAAGTCTCGTGCGGTTGCTACCTCAGCGAGTGCACCTCTTCCTAAAGAAGCCCTTATCGCCTTCGCTGATGGTTCAACGGTTGAAGCCTCACTTTCTAAGCAAGGAACCGGTATAACCATCTATGGATTTGCTGATGCAGCCATCCTTCCAACGGCACCTGCAGCAAATCCAGTAGCAGCAGCAGATCTTAAGCAGGGACAGACCATCGTCGCACTTACGAAAGATAGGGCCGCTATAATCGGCATCATCAGTAAGGTGGATGCTACAGGCATCACCACCAACCTTGCAGGCGTCCCTGCAGGCGCTGGGGTTGTTGATCTTTCGGGCAACGTGATTGGTATTGGTTCGCCAAGCGGTATTCTGCTTCCAACGGACCGTATTATGGCAGTATTGGAATCAGTGTCGCCGTAGGGTCTTCACCGGGCATTTATTAGGTCTAACGGACTATTACTTTATGCCTCCTTTCAAAAACTTCACTACCAAGGCAAAAGAAGCAATTAAGCGGGCTCATGAGCTTGCTATTGAGCGTGGTCAGAACCATGTCAGTCCGTTGCATCTTCTGACCGCACTCATACATCAGGAGGAAAGTTTGGTATTTTCTGTACTCGATCGCTTGGACATAGACACCATGCTTCTTTCCGATACCTTGCTTGAATCACTAGAATCTCCAGATCCAACCTCAGTCCTTTCTCCTTCATATAACCTGTATCTCACCCCTGACCTAGCTGAAGCACTTGAAGCAGCAGGCAAGGTTGCCGCGCGTATGAATGACTCATTCATTGGGACGGAGCATCTCTTTGTTGCGGTCATTGAACACCCAGGTCCTGCAGAGGAGATACTCGCTCGATTCAAGATCGATGAGGAAATCGTTGAACAAGTTCTAAAGGAACTTAAGACGTCTAAGGATGGACAAGTTGCAGAGCCAAAACGTTTCCGTGCACTTTCAAAGTACACACGAAACTTAACAAAGCTTGCACAAGACAATGCACTTGATCCGGTTATTGGACGTGATCAGGAGATCAACCGTGTGATACAGATTCTCTCTCGTCGTACAAAAAACAATCCTGTTCTTATCGGTGAAGCCGGCGTGGGAAAGACCGCTATTGCAGAAGGTCTCGCACTACGACTCGCAACGGGGGAAGTCCCAGAGTCCCTTAAAGGAAAGGAACTACTTTCACTAGACCTTGGCATGATGATTGCTGGTACCAAGTATCGGGGTGAGTTCGAGGAACGCATGAAAGCAGTGATGAAAGAGGTAGAGAAGTCTGAAGGCAAGGTAATTCTCTTCGTAGATGAGCTACACACTCTTGTTGGTGCAGGAGCTGCAGAAGGATCTCTGGATGCTACCAACATGCTCAAACCAGCACTTGCACGTGGTGAGATACGCATGATTGGTGCAACAACTCTTAAGGAGTATCAGCAACATATTGAAAAGGATGCTGCTCTCACTCGCCGTTTCCAGCCGGTGTATGTAAACGAACCTAATACTGAAGACGCTATTGCCATTCTTCGTGGTCTTCGCGACAAGTACGAACTCTTCCATGGAGTTCGCATAACAGATGGTGCAATCGTATCCGCTGTTGAACTTTCAAGTCGTTATATTACCGATCGTTTCCTTCCAGACAAAGCTATTGATCTGGTAGATGAAGCGGCATCAGGACTGCGTATTGCTCTTGAAAATAAGCCACCACAGCTTGAAGATACTGATCGTAAGATACGTCGTCTTGAGATTGAACATGCTGCTCTTAAGAAGGATGATGCAACACTCTCAGAACAAGGACGTGAGAACACCAAAGAGATTCGTGAGCGTGTTAAAGCCATCGATACTGAAATTGCAGACCTTCGTGAGAAGACGTCAGAGCTTGAACTTAAGTGGAAGAACGAGAAGGAAGTCCTTCAAGATATCCGTGCCCTTAAGGGTGAGCTGGATAAACTCCGTGTTGCTGCTGATAACGCAGAAGCAACCGCAGACCTAGGTACTGCTGCTGAGATCAGGTATGGGCGTATTCCGCAGCTTCAGAAGGAACTAGAAACAAAGACTAAGCGTCTTAAGACATTGCAGAAATCTCGTCGCATTCTCCACGAAGAAGTTACTGAGCATGAGATCGCAGGAGTGGTCTCTCGTTGGACCGGTGTTCCGGTAGCGAAGATGATTGAGGAGGAAGCAGCAAAACTAGCTCGTATGGAGGAAGCGCTTCAGGGTGCTGTGGTTGGACAGAGTCAGGCAATTAGAATTGTTACCGATGCCGTAAAGCGCTCACGTGTTGGTATTGCAGATCCGAATCGTCCCATTGGTTCGTTTATCTTCCTGGGACCAACGGGTGTTGGAAAGACAGAACTTTCTAAGCGTCTTGCTGAGTTCATGTTCAACGATCGAGATGCTCTCGTTCGTGTGGATATGTCTGAGTTCATGGAGAAACACTCAATAGCAAAACTCATTGGTGCACCTCCAGGCTATGTTGGCTACGACGAAGCAGGTTCTCTCACGGAGCGTATTCGTCACCGACCGTATGCCGTTGTTCTCTTCGATGAAATCGAGAAGGCACATCCAGAAGTATTTAACATCCTTCTTCAGGTGCTTGATTCTGGACACCTAACAGACAGCAAAGGACGTAAGGTGAACTTCAAGAACACCATCATCATCCTCACTTCAAACATTGGTGCTGAATACATGGATCGCATGGCTAACATCGGATTCGGAGCAGCAGAACAGGTAGAAGCCTCTCAGTATGAACAAATGAAAGAGAAGGTCCTTGGTTCACTCAAGGAACAATTCCGCCCTGAGTTCCTCAACCGTCTGGATGACATCATTATCTTCGACCCACTCTCTAAGGAGGCGCTGGTAGACATTGTTGAGAATCAAGTTGCAGATGTGGTGGAGCGTCTTGGAGGAAAGCGCATCACGCTCGCTATCATGCCAGAGGTACGCGCGTGGCTTGCTGAAAAGGGATACAGCCCACAGTACGGAGCACGTCCACTAAAGCGCACCATCCAGGACAAGATTCTCACCCCAATCGCCTCACTTATGGTTGGGCAGGGAATTATGGAGGGTGGAACGGTCACCATATCTCTCAAGAACGGAGAGCCACACTTTGAGGTTAAGAAGGCAGCGACCCGTGCGCGTCGTAAGGCGACCATGACTGCCTAGTTGCCCCCATACAGGCTCTAGGGTATAGTATTCCCAATGTCACAGGTAAACCTCGTAAAGGTGAAGAGCGCCTCAGGCCTCGTACTATTCACCCGCAAGAACAAGAAAAAGGTGGATCGTAAGCTTGAACTTAAGAAGTTCGACAAGAACACCCGCAAGCGTGAGATCTTCAAAGAAGTAAAGAAGTAAAAGACGAAATATACCGCCTCTTAAGGCGGTATATTTGTACCCTACTCATATGAAAATCACGCACATAAACCCAGACGCTCTGTATAAGAGCCCTGTCTTCACACAAGCAGTCTTAACCGAGGGTGGAAGAACACTTTATATCGGTGGGCAGAACGGTATCTTACAAGACGGAACGATGGCCGGAGATACTCTTACTATTCAAACCGAGCAGATATATAAAAATATTATTGAGATACTAAAGTCTGCTGGTGCAACACAAGAGAATGTTGTTAAGCAAACCATTTACGTAGTGAAAGGGCAGAATATACAGGAAGGGTTTGCTGCAGCCCAGAGTGTATGGGGAAATACTCCAACTGCTATCAGCTTTATGTTCGTAGAAAGTCTTGGGGTACCAGGAGCCCTTATTGAGGTTGAAGCTGTTGCGGTACTAGAG
This sequence comes from Parcubacteria bacterium C7867-008, assembly GCA_001189215.1. Classification (GTDB taxonomy): domain Bacteria; phylum Patescibacteriota; class Minisyncoccia; order Phycocordibacterales; family Phycocordibacteraceae; genus C7867-001. Next base: position 20,596 of record LFCR01000004.1, read on the forward strand.
GATTAAAACATACCCCCGGGACCTGGGTCCCGGGGGGTTTTGTTTAGGCGTTGCCGCTCTCTGCTCCGTATTTCAGGAGCACACGAGCATAGGCTTCGCGCCACTCCGCCTCGTCTTCGAGACGATAAGGGTACGAGCCACGTGTGTCGCGCGGTTGACCTTTGATGTACTGCGCACGGCTGGGGGAGCCAGGGCAGATCATCACACCGTCTTCATAGACCGGCATCAGGTGACGACCTTGAGCAAACAAGTGCCCAATATCGACGCCATTGATTTCCATGTCCACGAGTACGGCGTTGTTTTCGAAGGGAACCAGATCGCCGCATTTGTCGCAGCGGCAATCAGCGAAGAGGCTTTTAGCAACGGTTTGGTTGATATCCATGAGGATTATCCTTCTAAGAGAGATGCGTTGCCGCACCCTCTAAGAAGTGAAATCTCACAGATGTAAGGTGCGGTGATGGTTGTTCGGGGCGTACGCCCTACCTTGTTCGCATGGGTACCTCCATCAGTCTCAACATTGAGATGAACGTAAAATAGCACTATATATAAAAAAGTCAAGCAGAGCTGTGCGACGAAATTTGAACAAGTTTAGCTAAGAAGATATAAAATAAGCCGCCCGGAGAGCGTGGAAATTGCTCTCCGGTGGCTCTTCGGGCGGTGTGAACGTGCTTAGCTGGACGATCGGTTGACGCTGCAGACGAAGTAGATGGCGTAGCGTGGTTCGGTCTTGCCGGTGGGTACGGCACGATACTCAAACAGCTTACCTGCCGGGCAGTCGTTCAGACTGGCGCGAATGCAGGCGGCGCCGATCTCTGACTTGATACCGCTTGACCCCCACCTGATGTAGCGACGCATCGCGACTGGCTTGTAGCCGGCTTGGCAGGGTTCCTTTTTCGGCTGCAGATACACATCGTTGTGGTCGATCACATCATCGCCGGTGAGTCCACCAGGAGGCGGCAACTTGAGTCGCGGAAACGGCAATATTTCGCGGTATGCTTCGGCGCCCGCAGGCGAAGAAGAGATCAGGACGGCAATCGCAAGAATCAACGCACTGCGCATAAATATGTTCTCCGCAGACGGCCCTTCATTGGGCCAGTCGTCTGTCTGGAGGATGATTAACACTATTTTAATGAAAAGTCAATGCGGGCACTGTTGGACGAGATTCGAACCGAGATTGCTACTATAAAAACAAAAACCGCCTCGCTGTGAGACCAGGAAGGCGGTCTCTGTAGCAGGCGGCGCGTCGCCAGGTCTTAGGCTCGGCGTTTGCCAGGAAGGAGGATAGCGAGGACGCCGATGATGGCGATCGCCACGAACCAGCCGACGAAGCCAAACAGAAAGGCTTCGGATGTCGTCATCTGTTCGGTCGATATCTCCCGGCTATTCGCCGCCATGGAGACTAGTCCGAACACAACGGGACATGAGATAAGCCCAAGGATTTTGCCCCACAAGGGTTGATCCTTCCAACCGGTGTCATTCACAGTCATCAAAAATTCTCCCAATCTTGTCAATTTAGGTAAGGTTCGGATACTGAAAATAGAATACCATAATTATAAATATGGTCAACTGCGGGCCCACGAGGAATCGAACCTCGGCCGACGGTTTTGGAGACCGACGTTCTACCATTAAACTATAGGCCCTGTACTGAAACGATAGCAGAACCGTGCGTTACGGGCAAAGTGAGGTGTGTGGGGTGGTACCATACGTACAACGATATGGTGGTCAAACGAGCACTCCTTAGTTTTGTAGTATTTCTAATAGCATCGATTCCATTTTCTGTATTTGCAGCAGATACTAATTTCTTCGGTCCAATTATTGCTGGAGAAGGAGACAAATGTTATTGCCCAAATTCCGCAATGGACTGGGGATGTGTACTTGCTGTTGTGCAGAAAATTCTTAATGCAATCATCGCTGTCGGATTAGTTGCTGTGGTGTTTTTTGTTGCGTGGGCAGGCTTCTCTCTTATTACCAGTGGATCAAACCCTGGAGCACGAACGAAAGCAAAGAACCGTCTTCTCAACGGGATTATTGGAATTGTCTTGATCCTCACGTCTTTCCTTATCGTTGATACGGTAATGAAGGTGCTCTATAACCCTGAAGCCAAGTTTGAAGGAGGATCATTTGGTAACTGGAACGAACTTCTTGAAGGAGAAGGAAATTATTGTATCGTCCCAACAGTTCCCAATGAAATTAACCACGGCACTCTTATAGAGGTGGTTAAAGAAGCTGGAAAAGAAGTTATTCAACCAGGAACAGAGACTTCATCTACTGGAGGAAAGACACCGGCAGGCACGGTACCTGGATCATTCACTTATGATAATGCTGGAATAAAAGCACAAACATCTCATGCATCCGGAGCACTAACAGGTCTTCTGAGTTGTATGTCTAAGAAATTACCAGCAGGTGTGGGTAAGATATCCTCCATTTCCGATAGCGCTATTCAAAGTGGAAAAGCGACATTTGAGACATGTGCAGCTAAAGGAACCGCTGCGGGTTGCGCCCACAAAGCACACTCTTGTCACTATGGAGGAAATACCTGCGTTGGGCGATCTCAGGCTGTCGACTTTGGGGATGAAACGAACGCAACCATTCTTAAGAAAGTTGCAGCTGAATGTGGTGCAACCTACAGTGGCTTTGAAGGCGACCATCTTCATGTGAGTGTGGGGAAGTCCTGCGGTTGTAACTAAGGTACCGTACAATAGACATATCATATGGGTAACCGTGCCATTCTTATCTTGTCAGGAGCAGCAACTGCGGTGCTTGCTCCGTTAACAGCACTAGCTGCAGATAGTAGCTTCTTTGGACCAATCATTCCCCAAGCTGGTGAATGTTTATGCGAAGGTTCAGCAATGGACTGGGGATGTGTAACCATCGTTACTCAAGCGGTGCTTTCAACAGTCATATCAGTGGGTATTGTGGTGGTGGTGTTTTATATCGGATGGGCAGGCTTCTCTCTTATTACCAGTGGTGCAAATGCAGGAGCACGTACCAAAGCTAAGAACCGCATGTTGAATGCTGTGCTTGGTCTTGTTGTTGTTCTCACCGCTTTTCTTATGGTGGATACGGTAATGAAGGTGCTCTATAACCCAGACGCTCCGTTTGAAGGAGGAACCTTTGGTTTTTGGAATGAGATCTTTGTTGGAGATGGAGATAACTTCTGTGTGAAGAAGAATGAAAACCCAGGCTTTCTTAATAATGGATCATTGGGTGATCCAACAGGAGGTGATGACGATGGGGGTGGCAGTGCACCATCCGGTCCCCTTAATCCTGGGACAAATACCTCTACCGTTGGTATCACACCAGGTTCTGGAACATGCGCCCCTGAAGTTATTTCCAAAGCAGCTGCTGCTGGCGGATATAGTCTAACTTCTGCTCAAGCTACAACCTTCTCATGTATTGCTAAGTTTGAAAGTAGCTGCGGTAGTCGCATAACAGGTGCTAAAACTGAACAAGGTAAACCAACCACTGCCAACGGAATGTTCCAGATTATTCTCGGATATAAGGATAATTGTCATAGCTTGAATCTTCCCGTCTGTAGCACCGCAGCGAAGCGTGCTGGATATCCCGTCTCAGGAAATCTTAACTGCGCCGCAGCCTTTAGTGGTGGGAAACCGAGACCCGGTAAAGAAAAGGAAGCAGCTGCATGCAAAGCCGCAGCAGCTAATGTTGATTGCAACACTTCAGCAGCGGCATGTCTCCTTAAAAACAATCCAAGCTTTAGTGATTGGACGTCAGACAGCCGTGCCACAAAACAGAAAGCATGTATCGCTAAATACAATACGTAACTAAATGACTATGAATAAGAAAGTACTATTTTGGATACTAGGTGTTACCGCGGTAGTGATTGTACTTCTTGGGGTGCTTGGCATACTCCTGTACATGCAACGTGCTAAGGAACCAACACAACTGGATCCTATCCTCTTCCCAAATACAGGAACAGCAACCAGTACCAGTGTTAAACCATTTACGATTCCCGATCAGAATGGAAATCCGATTCAAGTACGAGACTTCATTCATAACGGTGAGACCGTTCCTGATGTGGTGAATCCTGGAACACAAGTACTTGCCGGTAGTCTTGGCTACTGTCTTGCTGATGGGTCATGCCCTTCAGGTGCTTCAACGACTGATTTCTCAATCTCCTATGATGAAAATGACTACTCATTCAATGTGGTGCTGCTCACTGAGCCACTCAGCAAATCAAGACGTACTGCAGAACAATTCCTTCTTAGTCGTCTAGGGGTTACCCAAGCACAACTCTGCCTACTCAAGTCGTATGTAGGAGTGCCCGCTTTTGTGAATGAGACGTTCGAAGGAAACCTTGGCTATAGCTTCTGTGCCAAGTCTACGAAGCTCCCGTAAGTTTCTTCAACCATTTCTTCTGTTCACGAGCGTAGTGCCATAGCTTTACTGAAAGGGCTCCAAGAAGAGAATCTTCACTCCGCTCACCACGAAGATATTCACCAACGACACGATACTCGAGCCCTAGCTCATTAAGTCTTGTATCTCCAAGACGATCACGGGTACGCCGCACTTCTTCAACGAGTCCACGTTCAAGCGCTTGGGCCAATCGTGCCTCGATACGAGGTCTAAGCTCATCTTTTGGTGGATCAATAACCAACCACTCAACATCATACGCAGCGTCAGTACGGTTGCGCTCAGGAACAGATCCATGAAGCGCAATCATCTCAGCAGCACGCACTAATCGACGACGATTATGGGGATCCAGCATCTGTGCACGTCTAGGATCTTTAGCAGCAATTTGTGCAAAAAGTTCAGCAGTAGGGAGGGTTTCAAGTTCTGCACGAAGTATCGGGTCACTCGCTATTTCAGGGAGACCGTATAGAAGTGCATCGAAGTAGAAATGGGTACCGCCCGCTAATATGGGCTTCTTTCCCTGTGCGTGTAAATCAGCAATAATCTTGCGCGCATCCGTAACAAAGTCACCAGCACTGTATACCTCTTCAGGTTCCCGAATATCAATAAGATGATGTGTAACCCCCTGCATCTCTTCAGTACTAAGCTTTTCAGTACCTATGTCGAGTGTCCGATACACCTGTCTTGAATCAACAGATATAACCTCACTGTTGTGTTCCTTTGCTAGTGCAATAGCACGCGCAGATTTACCGCTCGCGGTAGGACCTATGACTGCAATTATAGAAATACGTTGCTCGCTCATGTATGCAGGCGATGCTACCACAAAAAGCTTAGACCCGCCGGCGAACCAGGCGGGTCTTGCGCTTACGCGCGTGCGTCGGTGACGCTCGGGTCGGAGGATTGATTTTCACGAAGCCTGCGTCCATGGCGGATCATATCTGCCAGCATGCCTTCTGGAAGGTCCGGACGCACTAATCGGACCTTCTTTGGGAGTGGTTCTTCAAAACCACCCAGTACCAATCCAACAATATTTAAAATACTTTTCATGTTGCCCTCACAACTAGCCAAAAATACTATAGCACATGTATTAAATAAAGTAAAGTGTGCCGGGGGAGGGAGTCGAACCCTCATGCCTTGCGGCAGTGGGTTTTGAATCCACCGCGTATAACCATTCCGCCACCCCGGCGATAGGGACATCGTACTCCAGTGATACGTGCATAGCAAAGTGATATGCGGATGATACAATTGCTACAACATGACCGACGCAAATTACGTCCCAACGAAATACGACTCAGTATTTTGGGTACCTACCGATCGCATCCAGCCCAATCCGTATCAGCCACGACGTGAATTTGATGAGGACCGTCTCAAGGCACTTGCAGAGAGTATTCGTCAGTATGGTGTCCTTCAGCCACTTGTTGTTACACGCACCGAAGTAGAGACCCTTAGTGGCGGTCTACAGAGTTCCTACGAACTTATCGCAGGAGAACGTCGTCTCCGTGCCTCTAAACTCATTGGTCTTAAAGAAGTTCCGGTCGTTATTCGTGTTGGCGAGCAGAGTGATAGTGTAAAACTTGAACTGGCTATTATTGAAAATGTTCAGCGTGAAGATCTGAACTCTATCGATCGCGCTAAGGCACTTGCACAGCTCGCAGCAGAGTTTGGTCTATCTCATGGTGAGATTGGCGCTAAGGTGGGACGTAGCCGTGAGTATGTATCTAACTCCATTCGTTTACTTCTTCTTCCTGAAGCGATTCAACAAGCAGTAGTTGATAAGGAAATCACGGAAGGTCATGCGCGTGCACTTCTCATGCTTAACGATAAGCCTGAAGAACGAGACACGCTCTTCAAGGAAATTGTTCTTAAGAAGACCTCAGTGCGTATGGTAGAGCAACTCGCGCGTCGTCTTGCACAAGACAAGATTCGTAAACATGACAAGACACCGGAAATGATGGCGCTTGAGAAGTCTCTCACAGAAACTCTTGGTACCCGCGTGCTCATTGAGAATCGTCCCAAGGGAGGTCGGGTACTTATCGAGTTCTTCTCTTCTGAAGATCTCGCACACATCGCACAAATACTTGCTGAACGGCAGGAGCAAGAAGCAACCATGAGTAAGGCGGCACAATTGAGCGTTGTTGAAGCAGCAACACCAGACATGCCTATACATCCGAATACAACACAACTAGCACCTATCGTTGAGGAAGCGGTTGATGAAGATCTGTACGCGGTAAGCAGCTTTTCAGTCTAGTGTTTTGAAGAACGTTTCTTGTGTGTCTTGTTTGGTTTCAGATCTCCTTTCACTGACGTAGTGCCACGCTCTGGTATTTCAAGAGAGACGCGGATATGTCTGCGTGCCATACTGGTGCGCGCGTAATCAAGCCACTTAGTGGTTGGGTGTGCTGATGCCTTCTCAAGAATCTCCACTACGTCACCGTTGCGAAGTACCGTATCAAAGGAAACCATCTTGCTGTTCACCTTTGCTCCATACATATGGTTGCCTAGTTCGCTATGAATAGCATAGGCAAAGTCGATCGCCGTTGAGTTGATCGGGAGATCTATAACGTCACCCTTTGGAGTAAACACAAATACACGGTGGGAGAAGAAGTCTTCACGCAAACCCTGTACAAAGTCTTCACTACCCGCAGTCGGTGCATGTGCATCCGCAAGCTCAGAAAGCCAGCGTGGTGATTCTTGAACTTTCTTGGCTTTCGCTTTAGTCACTGATGTTGGAACAACAGGTAATGTACCTTTCCCTCGAGAAAGATTCAGAAGGCTTGGTACGAGACCGCGCATCCATGAGAAGGAGAGCCGTTCAAAGGCAACACGCTGTGCTTGTTTCTCCATCGTCTTGCCTTTTTCACCTAACTGTTTATAGGACATGTGCGAGGCAATACCGTACTGCGCATTCTGGTGCATCTCCTCGGTGCGAACCTGCACTTCAACGATACCTGCATCCCCGGTGATGATGGTGGTGTGGAGAGACTGATACCCGTTTGGTTTTGTGAAGGATATGTAGTCTTTAAATTCTCCCGGTAGCGGTCTCCAGAGTGAATGGATAACACCAAGCACGGTGTAGCAATCATCAACCGTTGGTACTATGACACGAAGCGCTGCTATGTCATGAATTGCAGAGATATCATCATTCTTGCGTACCAACTTTTGGTGTAGGCTCCAGAGTCCTTTCATACGGATGTCCGTACGGAAATTCTTTAGAGCACGACGAGCAAGTGCATGCTGCAATTCTTTTTGTACACGAATAAGACCCTGCTCTGTTTCTTTTGTCTTAAGCTTACGAACCTCCATCACGTGCGCATACGCATCGGCATCAACATACGGGAAGGAAAGATCTTCAAGATCACGCTTTACAAGACCCATACCAAGACGATCTGCGAGTGGTGCATATATCTCAAGAGTCTCGAGTGCAATACGCCGACGCTTCTCCTCAGGCACATGCTCAAGAGTGGTCATGTTGTGATAGCGGTCTGCTAATTTGATGATTAGCACCCGAACATCAGCTGATGTCGCAACGAGAAGACGTCTGAGAGACTCTGCATGGCGCTCTGCGCCCCGATACTTATGTTTTCCGAGCTTAGTAACACCTTCAACAAGGAAGCGCACGTCAGAGCCAAATTCTTGCTGTACTTGTTCTTCGGTAATACCCGCATCTTCCACCGTGTCATGGAGGAGACCAGCAGCAATAGTGTCTGCATCCATACCGAGTTCAGCAAGATGCTTAGCAACGGCAGCAGGATGGAGGAAATACTGTTCGCCAGAATAGCGCTTATGGTCCTTGTGCGCTTCTTCTGAAAAGGCATATGCCTTTCGTATGAGCGTCTCCTCTTCCGGAGAGACGTCTCGCATGGCTGCCAGGATTTCCTTGACGGTCGTCATAGGTATCGCATAGTCTATCACCAGAGACGCACACCACCAACTTGGGGAATAGCCATGGCCGATATCTACTGCGACAGCGGAGCAGCCTGTTCTATCTGTAAGGTCTGTCAGGAAGGACATTCAACGCTTGATTGCCCATCCATCAAAAGCCTCGAAGCATCTGGCTTCTTTGCCGATGATGGAGACCATGAGCCACTGACCGAAGATGAACTCCGTGAATGCGGAGTACCCAATCTGGTATTCCTGTAAATTTGAACAGGAATACTAGGACGCCGCGTTTCCAAGCGCGGCGTTTCCTATTTAAGATAGTCTGCAGCTTCTAGGGGAGTCAGTTCGTCAGGCTTCTGTGACTCTGGTAGATATATGCGACGGAGGCCTTTCTTCAGGAAGAGTCCTTGTTTGGACTTATACAGCACGATAGTCTTTCCAGTCTTTGGATGCTTTCCAACTTCCAGAACAATCTCCACCCCACGTGGTGGCTGCTTTGGTTGATTAAGTACCGCAACTGCCTCATCAAGGGTGACGGTGTACGGATCAAGTTTCTTAATAGAACGGAATTCACCGTCGTGTGCGACATACGGACCAAAACGTCCAGTGTTTGCAAGAATTACCTTTCCACTATCAGGATGTGCTCCAAGTTCGCGAGGAAGGGAAAGATACTTTACGGCGTCAGCGAGTGTGACACTTCCTAAATCTGTTCCTGCAGGAACACTCGCACGCTTCACATTGAGCTTTGGTTTCTTTGGCTTTGCCACTCGCTTCGCACCTTTTTTCTTTGGTGCCTCCTCCTTAACTTCAGCAACTACTTCAGGAGCTGTTTCAAGTGGCATTTCTACGTAAGGGCCATAGCGACCTGTGCGAATGAAAATAGGGAAGCCAGTTTCAGGGTGCATGCCAATAGGCTCATCTTGTTTAAGCTCGGTACCATCTTCCTGACGTGCGCCGGTGCAGTCTGGATATTTAATACAGCTCATGAATATGCCACCCCGACCCAGTTTGAATTCCATCTTTGCGCCGCATATGGGACAAGGGAATTCATCCGATACGTCTCCTAGTGATGTTGCTTTAGGAAGTTTGTCCTTGGCAGCAATAGCTTTTTCAAAGGGACCATAGAATGCAGTCATAGTTGGAAGATAGCCACGCTCACCTCGTGCTATTTCATCAAGCTCGTCTTCCATCTCGGCCGTGAATACATCTGAGATATATTCCGCAAAATGTTCTTCGAGCCACCCTGATACCACCATGCCGGTTGCGGTTGGTGTGAGCGTACGACCCGTCTTTTCTACATAGCCACGATCCTGAATAGTCTTCATGGTGGAGGCGTATGTTGAAGGGCGTCCGATACCACGTTTCTCAAGCTCTTTAATGAGACCTGCTTCGGTATAGCGATTAGGTGGTTCGGTCTGTTTCTCTTCTTCGCCGAGAGAGATAAGCGTTAGAGACTCGTTTATCTCAAGCTTAGGAAGTTCTACATCTTCTCCACGCGCTCGAGTGTCACACGCAAGCCATCCTGGAAAGAGGATGCGAGAACCAGTAGTGGTGAATGCAGGAATCTCTGCATCTGCCTGACTGGTAACGGTAGTACGAAGGGTGCGAGCTGCTTTCATCTGAGAAGCTACCGTACGACGGCGAATCAAATCATAGAGTGATTGCTCATCACCTACTGCACCAGCACTTGCACGGCTTGGATCTGTTGGACGAACTGCCTCGTGTGCCTCCTGCGCATTCTTGCTCTTGGTCTTGTATACATGCTTCTCCGCATACTCTTTGCCGTATTCCTTTTCTGCAACAGATAAGAGTTTTGCAATAGCATCCATGCCCAAGTTCACAGAGTCCGTACGCATGTACGTAATATGGCCCGCCTCGTAGAGCTTCTGTGCTGCACGCATCGTTCTGCTTGGTGAGAAACCAAGACGGGTACTTGCTGCCTGCTGGAGTGTTGAAGTTGTAAACGGTGGACGTGGTACGCGCTCTTCTTCACGCTCTTTGATATCTGCAATCTTCCACTTTGATTCACGGCCAAGCGTAACAATGCGCTCTGCCTCTTCACGTGTTGCAGGTTGCTCAACACACTTAGCTACAAATTCTGTACCCTTACCCTTTAGTATCGCTTCAAGTACGAAATAGGTAACAGGGATGAATGCTTTAATCTCTCGTTCACGCTCAGCAAGAATACGAAGTGCAGGAGACTGAACACGGCCAGCTGAAAGTCCGTAGCGAACCTTCTTCCAGATAAGACCGGAGAGATCATAGCCCACGATGCGATCAAGGACACGTCGTGCCTCCTGTGCTTCACGAAGATGTTCATCGATAAGGCGTGGGTGTGCCAATGCCTCTTCAACCGCAGCTTTGGTGATCTCATGGAAGACCACACGCTTTGGTTTCTTGAGACCAACAGCTTGTTGGATATGCCAAGCAATAGCTTCACCTTCGCGGTCAGGGTCTGTCGCAAGAAAGATGTCACTCGCCTTTGCTGCTGCCTTCTGGATCTTCTCGATCACCTCACGCTTATCTGCGTTGATTACATACCGTGGCACAAAGCCACCTTCAATATCAACCGCGTCTTTATTGGTCTTAGGAAGATCACGCACGTGACCCACAGAGGCAAGCACCTCGTATTCATTACCGAGGTACTGCTGGATTGTCCGTGCCTTTGCCGGAGACTCTACGATGAGAAGCTTTTTTCCTGTAGTGGTTGCCATGTTGCTAACTCATACCGCGCATACCTATATATGGTCAAGCGGGGGATAGTTTGATAGTGACATATATAAGATGAAGGTTTGCTCAATTACTCGTAAACAAATCCTGATCCTATATGCCTTTCCGGAAGGGTAAACCTGTCGTAGAATGCGACTAACATGCTAGATATTAATTTCATCCGCGAGAATGCTGATGTGGTAAAGGCGGGTGCTGCAAAGAAGCGTCTAGAAGTGGATATAGACCGCCTCCTATCTCTTGATAGCGAGCGTAAAATACTCCGTGCAAAGCTCGATGACAGCAAGGCAGAGCAGAATCGTATGAGTGCAACGATTGCTAAAGCGGAGGGTGACGAACGTACCCAGTACATCGAGCGCATGCGTTCTCTTAAAGATGGTATGGCAGAAACAGAGACACTGTACGCTGCAATTCTTGAAGAATGGCAGAAGATCATGCTTACGGTGCCAAACATCCCAGACATGACGGTACCAGAAGGAACAGATGATGCAGACAATCAGGAAGTTCGTACCTGGGGCGAGATACCATCTTTTGCATTCGCACCCAAAGATCATATTGAACTCATGACCGCGAACGGTATGGCGGACTTTGAACGTGGCGCAAAGGTAGCTGGCTTCCGTGGCTACTTCCTTAAGGGTGATGGTGTCCTCCTTGCGAACGCTGTCTCACAGCTCGCACTCTCTCACTTCATGACCAAAGGATTTGATCCAATGATCGTGCCTAGTTTGGTCCGTCGAGAGACATTTATGGGTACTGGGTATCTTCCTCAAGGGGAAGATGATCTCTATAAGACGCAAGATGGTGAATATCTCGCAGGTACCGGTGAAGTAGCAGCGATGGGGTACTACATGGATGAGGTGCTCGATGGTACTGAACTTCCAAAGAAGATGCTTGCGTACTCACCCTGTTTCCGTCGTGAAGCAGGAAGTCACAGTAAGGATACTAAGGGACTTATTCGTGTGCACGAGTTCTTCAAGTGGGAACAGATTGTTCTTGCAGAAGCCTCACACGAAGGATCGGTACAGCTGCACGAAGAGATCACTGCTAATTCGGAAGAGTTCATGCAGAAGCTTGGAATTCCGTATCACGTTGTGGTGAACTGTGGCGGAGATCTCGGTCTTGGACAGGTGAAGAAGTATGACATTGAAGCATGGATGCCATCACAACAGGCATACCGTGAGACACACTCAGCATCGTACTTCCACGACTTCCAGACCCGCCGCCTCAATATCCGCTATCGTGATGCAGAAGGGAAGATGCAGTTCGCCCACTCACTCAACAACACGGCGGTAGCGATGCCCCGTGTGCTAACTATGATCGTTGAGAATTATCAACAAGAAGATGGCACTATCTGTGTGCCAGAAGCACTTGTCCCGTATGTCGGAAAGGAAATCCTGGGACGTCGTTCGTAAGCCAGTAAAGCCAACAGGACATCCTGTTGCAACGCATGCACCGACTGCTTCTAGTGGTCCCCGCAGAACGCAGCCAGCACGACGTGCACCATCACGCCCTCTTAAAGAACAACGTAAGAAACAACGAAGAGTATTTCTGATCGTGCTAGGAACGATCATTGGTGTGTTGCTTGCTGCATTTATTTATATTGCGTGGCTACCAGCGCTACGAGTGAATGCCTTTGAAGTACAAGGTTCAGAACAGGTGGGTATGCGTGCGAGTGCTGAGCGTGCTGTGCAAGGTATCCACTGGTATGGCCTACCTCGTAATTCTATTTTTGTATTGCCTGAGTCTGATATTAGAAATCAGATACTTCTAGACTATCCAGCTATCAGTGCTGTATCTCTAAAACCTGCATCACTCAACACCATCACCCTTACGGTTACTCCACGCGTGTCCGGATTCATTTGGTGTGGTATCTCCGTAGACGCACCACCTGCAGATGGACTGTGTTTTGATACCGATTCAGAAGGATTAATCTTTGGTGCAGCAACCTATACGCAAACATCTGCGAGTTCCTCGCTTCGCATCTTCGCTCCCTTAGATCGTGAACTAACGGATGGCTCACCGGTTGGCGCACATGTTGTTAACTCACACCAAATACCTGACGCATTACGCTTTGTTAAAGCAGTACGTGGTCTTGGTGCACCCGTATCAGTACTCGCCATTAAGCAAGATGAAGCAGACCTCTACCTACAAGGACCAACACACATTCGCTACGTACTTGGACGCGAGGAACAAGCAATACAACTTGCGGTAAGTGTCTTTCCAACACTCTCTTTAACTGATCACACTATTGAATATATTGATCTTCGTTTTGTGGGTGAACCAGGACAGCCGGGAAAGGTATACGTGAAAAGATTCGGAGAATAAGGTACCGTGCCCGTATGGACTCATTCTGGAAGCATCTTCCGAAGCCATTCTTTGCACTAGCGCCTATGGCGGATGTGACAGACCCTGCTTACCGTCGCCTTATTGCAGACTATGGTGTCCCTCACGTAACCTGGACAGAATTTGTCTCGGCAGATGGCCTGTATCACACCCGAGAAAAGAAGGGCATGAAGGATGAAGAGAATCCTTTGGTACGTGACCTTCAATACTCAGAAGCTGAGAGACCAATCGTTGCGCAGATATTTGGAAGTAACCCAGAGACAATTGCATATGCATCAGAGCTCGCTGCAACGCTTGGTTTTGATGGTGTGGATATAAACATGGGATGCCCGGATCGATCAATCGAGAAACAAGGTGCTGGTGCTGCCATGATTAAAAATCCTGAATTGGTTAAACCCATTGTTGAAGCTGCACGACGTGGTGCAGCACGTGGAAAGGAAGGTGGTATCCCTGTCTCACTTAAAACTCGTATTGGGTATCATCAGGAAACTATGGATACGTGGCTTCCGGTAGTTCTGGCTAGTAAGCCAGATGCACTCACGGTCCATCTTCGTACTCGTAAAGAAATGTCCAAGGTTGATGCACACTGGGAACTGATGGCACGTGCAGTTGCGCTGCGTAATGAGCATAGTCCGGATACCATCATTCTTGGCAACGGGGACGTGAAAGATTTAGATGATGCGCGCTTAAAAGCAGCACTGTCTGGAGCAGACGGTATTATGCTTGGTCGTGCAATATTTGGTTCACCTTGGCTTTTCACTGACCGTAAACCCAATGACATATCTCCTACAGAACGCATTGAAGCACTTCGTACCTTTGCACAGTATTTTAGTGAGTTACGTCCCACAAAGTCCTTCCATCTCCTTAAGAAACACATCAAATCATTTATAGCGGGGTGGGATGGTGCAGCACAACTTCGCGGAATTCTTATGGAAGCAAGTACTCAAGAAGAACTGGATAGTATTCTCGCTGCTCTAAAGCCGTAATGGTACACTTGCTCTAATGGCGCATCAGTCTTTGTACCGCAAATACCGTCCCCATACGTTTAAGGATGTTGTTGGGCAGGATCAAGTAATTGCTCCCTTACAGGCTCAAATAGAAGGGAAATCAGTAGGTCATGCGTACGTCTTTGCAGGATCGCGTGGACTTGGAAAGACCTCCATTGCACGTATCTTTGCGCGAGAACTTGGCACAAAAGATTCTGATCTGTATGAGATCGATGCCGCATCAAATAACAGTGTGGATGACATACGTGCTCTCACAGAAAACGTATACACACTTCCTTTTGCGTCTCCATACAAGGTATATATTCTGGACGAGGCACACATGTTGTCTAAAGGTGCATGGAATGCCTTTCTAAAGACCCTTGAAGAACCACCTGCACATGCACTATTCATACTTGCCACTACCGAACTAGAGAAGGTACCAGAGACCGTACAGTCTCGTTGTCAGGTATTTCAACTACGTAAGCCATCACGTGCAGGTCTTGCCGCACTTGTTACTGATATAGCAAAGAGGGAGGGATACACCATTGAACCTGCAGCCGCAGATCTCCTCTCACTTATGGGGGATGGTTCGTATCGTGATGCACTTTCCATGCTCGAGAAGACCCTTGCGTCAGCAACTGGCAAGAAGCTCGCTCTTGAGGAAACAGAGCACGCTACCGGAGCGCCTAAACATACTCTCATTCACGCATTGATAAATGCACTATCTCAAGGAGATACAGAAGCTGCACTCACCACTATCTCAAGTGCTGTTACGGCAGAGGTTAGTATGCAGTTGTATCTGACTCTAGTTCTTGAACGTATACGTCTTATTCTGCTCGTTAGACACGCGACAGATATGCGTACTTCAATTAAAGAAGAGCAAGGTTCTGAAGAATATGCAGATATTGAAAAGATTGCTTCTGCAAAAGATTCACATCTTACCCATCAAACGCTTCGAATCTTTATAGATGCCGCTGCACGCATGCGATTCTCTCCTATCCCACAGCTCCCGCTCGAGCTTGCGGTGCTTGAAGCACTAACCAAAGATTAAGACCTTGCAAGAAGGTTTCCACTTCCGCGAATACTCTGCACGTCCACGAGTTCACGTGGAGTGATTTCATAGTTCGCCTGCACATATCGCAAGTCGTGACGAAGCTCACGAGCAATAGTGCGTTCTTTTTCCGATACCAATTCAGACTCGCAGTTATTAAGAGCTTCTTCAAGAAATCCCATCATGGTTGCAAGGAAGGCAAAGTAATCACCCGTCTTTATATGAAAATCAATATGCTGTGGTGAATCATTCAGGATGAGTGTGGTGGTTGAGGTACTGTACATACTCTTAGTCTACGTATGTTCAGTGCAAGTTGGGAAGTATTGCTGGGGAAAACTCTCCCTAGTCTTTATCATTCCTTGCTTGCTCAGGCTCCATCTTCCGTGCATGATAGTTTCATTGGGAGATCGTCTAATGGTAGGACAGCGGCCTTTGAAGCCGTGAATCTAGGTTCGATCCCTAGTCTCCCAGCAATATTTGCTATCATTTATATATGAGCAACTCTGTTAAACTTGGCCCAATTATAATTGGAGTACGAAGTATTGAAGAAGCGAAAGGGTTTTATGTAAATGTTTTTGGAATAAATATTAAAGAAGAAAGCGCAAATTACCTAAGCGCAAATCTTGGCGGTACACATATTGAGCTAGAGGAAGATTCTGAGAACCGTTTTCCAAATTGGGCAAAGAATAATATTGGTACTTATAAAAATAGTGAGTTTATAGTCTCTGACATACATTCCTTTGTTCAAGAAGTAGTCAAAAATGGAGGAAAGGTAATAAGTGGTCCTCTTACACGACCTTGGGGAAGTATTACTGCTGAGATTGCTGACATAGACGGAAATATCTTTTTGATCAGTCAGCATTAAAGAGAAACCCACCGAAATGGGCTCTCCATCCGATGGGTTCTATAACGGGAGCTCCGGAAGATTGATCTCGCTCACGAGGAGGTACAATCCATCAAATTCCTCCCCTTTGGCAAGGATGGGTACTGCTGTTTGATCACGGTGGTCATAGACCATCGTGCACCCTTCGCCGACGGTGATGGCCATCCCAACCCCTAGATGCTTGCCGGTCCGGCCAAGCAAGGAAGAATTCGGACCAGTCTTCTCAAACGTTCGAGTATCTTGCGGGAGAGTAATTTCTCTGGGCATTCACGATGTCCTTCTCACAACCTAGACAGAACGCACCACATGTTGCAGAAGGGTTCCAACATCGTCCCAGACTGCCAGCTCGACATCTCATTTTCATATGGTATTTTCCTACTGGAGCTGAGGCTCTTTTGGACCACAGAAAATAGGAGATATCCCATGGTTGCGACCATGCACGACCGCCGTGTTGCTATAGCTACAGGCACCGCTCGCGTAGATCCATCAAAGCTGGGTGCAGATTACTGGGCGTTCATCATCCGGCACGCCGCCAGCCGACTTACTATGGACTATCTGCATGGTCTGCAATCGATCGAGCAGATCATAAAGTCGGACGATCAACCCTATGAACGGTCATACGACCCGTCAGTCTTTCGTATTCCGTTTGATGCCCGTACGAAGGGTATCGTGTGCGCCCGTCTGAAGGATCTGCCTGTTGACGTCGCGAGCTGGCCTCAAATACCAGCAGACCCAGGCCACGATGCTTTCTATCAGACAGCGACCGAATCAGTCCTTGTTCTTGAACGGCAGCGCAAGGGTTTCGATTTCTGGCTGCTCAGATCCGAGTGGGAACTCATGGGTCCGGAGGAGATTCGCCCCTGGCTGCGCGGCCGTTCGCTTCATGCGCGGAAGGTAGATTTGGAAGAGATTCTCCAGGACAATACAGAGCTCGCCTCAAACATATTGTTCACCCTCCTCCGTGCTCAAGAAGAAACGACCGCACGGCTTACGGAAAGATCTCGAGTCTCCCTGGAACGGGCGTTCGAACTGAAAAATGTTCTGCACGCCACCGGTCATCCAGTGCGCTAGTTTACGGGCCGTGCCATTAAGGTGCGGCCCAACTCATATCACAAAGGTTCCAACATCGTCCCAGACTGCCAGCAACGAAATAGGAAAAGCGACGGTGTTTGCCGTCGCCTCATCTCCTTAGTGCTTTGGAACAATCTGAACAGCGTCCGCTTCCTTCAGGTGTTTCAGAAAGTGCGTCATCCCATCCCGTACACCAGCGTTCCAGAAGTCGGCGAAGAATACTTCCGCGTCTGTACACATGGCAGCGAAGTCGTCACCTTTGATCTGAAGATCGTTCAGATCGCAGCGAGTCACCGCCTGAGCTTGAACGAAAAGGCGGACCCCACCATTCCAGCTGTCCTGCAGGACATGAATTGTATTCTTGCCGTCCTTCAGCAAGGTCAGTCCCTTGATCCTGAGACTGGGCTCGTATACGCCTTCGTAGAGACTTCTCGGGCTATATATCGCCCCTTCCGTCTTCGCGAGTTCACGCACGTTGTCTTGGTAGCTCATGGATACCTCCCAAATGTCTAGACAGAACGTACCATATGTTGCAGAAAGGTTCCAACATCGTCCCAGACAGCCAGCTCGAATATAGTGCTAAAATACACATATGACACCGTGGCTCTCTCAAATCCGCATCAGTGCGGACTTCATGGAAAAAGAAATCTCAGAAGTGGAACCTTCCGAAGAAATCAAAAGTGAAGTTATAGCGATCTGTCAGAGCATTTCACATATCCTCGACAAACAAGGAGTCGAAGCCGATCAGAACGACTTGCTAGAGGCGCTTCAACCGGATCTTGACCGCACGGATGTGCTGATTCAGAAACTCGATTCGCTCCCTGAAAAAAAGATTGCATGGTTGCTTCTCATAACTCACACGGGAGATATCCTTCACGCGCTTAAGAGTAGGTAAGGTGCATCATGGTTCCAATATCGTCCCAGATAGCCAGCACTCATTTATCCACCCTCTAAATTTTGAAGACCTGTGAGCGTGCTTAACTTCAGGTATGAATTCGAACTATTCGTGGAATAAAATTGCAGGCTGGTTACTTATCATTTTTGGCATTGGATTACTTCCGTATTATTTTCTTATTAAGCACAGCGTAACTTCGGGACTGTTACTTCCATTCTTGTTTGGTTACGTGCTGTACTTCGTTTTCTTAGGATTTGTAGCCAAGAATCCACGCCTGACTATGAAATCTAAGAATGGTGATGTGGTGTTGGTAAAGAGTGAGATAGGACAAAATCTGATTTCCGCGACAGCACTCATTCTAGGAATTCTGGGAGCATTCTTTGTGCTGTAACAGATATAAAGGTTCCAACATCGTCCCAGACAGCCAGCAAACAAAACACCCCCTCAGGAAGGGGGTGTGAATTCAAAATTTCCTTCGAATTCGAGTATCGTGATAAGAAAATCGCAGAATTGAGCATTGAACTCAAGCATGCTGGCGATGGTCTTCTGTCCATTTGAGAGAAAAGGGATTGTTTCCGCAGTTCTTTGACAAGTTGCGGCGCCGGTGCGATCACTCTGCGAGCAACGCTTGAGAACCTCAATGATCGCGGAGTAGTTCTCATCGATAATCAGAAACATCATCTGAACAAGTCCACGCACCTGATCGAAAATCCTCCTGTACTCATCTTCTGTTGAGATCTTGATAAGCCGTAGCGACTGACTATCTTCCTCGATCTGTGACAGTAAGTCGTTTATAGTGCCTGGCGATTGACTGGGGTCGCCAGACCACGCCTTTTCTTCGCGGAGTTTTTCTTCTAGGAATTTCGGGTCTGACAGCTGTTGAACCTCGATCCCCATTTCCTGAAGACTCATACTGGCAACGCCAAGCTGTCGTTCGCAGATGCTTTTCAGCATATCCAAAACGACCAACTTACTAAATCTGGGATTGGTGCCGAAAACCGAATCCATAGAAGCTTCCACAACGTCTCCGATTCTAAAAGAGCTTACCGCAGAATCACATTTTTATTGAAAATTGTCGATATTAGATAGGGACTCAGGATAAGTAAAAGGTTCCAACATCGTCCCAGACTGCCAGTAAAATTATCTAAAGATTTTCTGATACAGTAGAGCGATGAGCCGCGTCACAATCGTTGCTATTGTTTCCGCCTTCTGTTTTTTATGTGGAGTAGCTGCCACGGTATATGGACCCTATGAACAGTCCACGCACGGCGGTTTAATATTTGGAGTTTTGGGTATATCCTGCGTCTTTTTAGGCTTACTTCAGATCTGGTCTGAGCGATTAAAACTTGGTCAAATACTGATGCTGATTCCAGGCTTTAAAAGCTCGTCATATACATTAATCGGTTTAGGATCTATCTGTATCGGTATAGGAGTGACTGAGATACTTCTGGTACTTGCCTGAATATAAAAGTTCAAATATCGTCCAGGATTGCCAGCATCCAAATTTATAAACAGAAAACAACCGCCTGTGAGAAGCTGGTGGGCGTTCTCCGAGGCGGGCGTCTTTGTCAGGCTGGTTTTTGTAGGTGAACCCCAATGAGGCCCAGTTCATGATTGTCCTTGCCGACATCTTCGAAATCGAAGTCGCCGGGCACAATGGTCATGACTTCCTGGATTCGGGCTGCGATTGCAGGGAACTGCTTTTGTTCCCCAAACACGACAATAAACGTTGGACCCACCCAGACACGCTCAATGCCTGCGGTGCCATCGAGCCCTTTGAACAATTCAGGGATTTTCTCACCCTGCCCGTGGAGATATCTCGAGTAGCCGCGAAGAAACTTACCGTCTCTGAACGAAGCCGTCACTACTTCCCAGACCATTGGAATCTTGTAGACAGGGTCGACGATCTGGAATGCTAGGCGGATACCGCCTGTGCCTTCCGCTCTGCCGTATAGAACTAATGGTTTCATGTTCGAACCTTCCTTCCTCTAGACAAAACCTATCACATGTTGCAAAGGGTTTAAGTCTCGTCCAACCCGATATACTGAATCTTATGTCCAGAATATATACTTACAATTATGGAAAAGGTTGGAAGTGCACCAAAGCCTGGAGATACTATCTACTTAGATACAGAGTTATATGTAAGTCATGGAGTCGATGATGTTATTGGCGGTAAAGCGGTAATCAAAGAAGTGCTGCAGGCATATGGAGCCATTTTTATAACAACTGAACTCGATCCGTTGGCTCAATATAGGTGGGAAAATGGATTGGAGCTGGAGCAAGAACGACTCAAGCAAAAGTTTGGTGATTCATGGGCGCATTTTGAACCCGACTTAAGACCTGAATTTAACGACTAAAGAGCATTTCAGCGTCCACTCAGATTGCTAGAAATCTTATTTAAGAACTCTCTCTTTTTTGCTTTATTGAAAAGAATAAAAATACTCATAATTGCAGCAACTGGAACTACAACTAAACCCGCTAGCGTCACATAATTCCAGATTTTTCCTGCACGCTCGGCTTCGTTGTAGGTGTTAAGGGATTTAGAAAATTCCGCCAACATCTTTACGCACTCTTCGCTCCGTTGCTCTTTTGGTGTGTTGATACAGACACTAGCCTCACGGGATGGAGATAGCGCAGAAACGTAACTCGAAGTCATTAATCCAATACTTATGGCGGTAAGTAGTACAAATATTTTTAGCATGTCTTAATCCTAGCATTTGGTAATTACTTAGATCGATAGATTTCACGAGTTTATGGACTCCATGCTATTCTCCCTCATATGTTTCCGCACCAAGAATCTCATACCAGTTCTATAGCATCGCTACAGAACTGGCTTCGCGCAGCAGTACTGGGTGCAAATGACGGCATTGTTTCACTGGCAGCGTTGGTAGTAGGTATTGCTGGTGCTTCGGCAAGTAACGAGACCATTCTTCTTACCGGTGTTGCGGCACTTATTGCCGGGGCACTTTCTATGGCAGTAGGTGAGTATGTGTCAGTTAGTACTCAACGAGATATTGAGCATGCACTTCTTGAGAAGGAACGCTATGAACTTGAGCATTATGCTGATGAAGAACTTGAAGAATTAGTTGGTATTTATCAAAAGAAAGGACTATCTCATGAGACAGCCCGGGTAGTGGCGTTAGAGCTCACGGCACACAATGCATTCGCTGCACATGTTGATGCTGAACTTGGTATTGATCCAGATGACCTAACTAATCCCTGGCAGGCGGCAGTGGCTTCAGCAGCAGCATTCTCTCTCGGCGCAGTTATTCCACTTATTGCCATTGTTGCTTCACCGATTGAAATTAGAGTACCGGTAACATTCGTAGCCGTGCTTATTGCCTTAATTGTCACAGGTCTCATTAGTGCAAAACTGAGTGGTGCAGGGGCACGATTGGTAATTGTCCGGGTAATATTCGGTGGTCTTCTCGCCATGCTTATCACCTTTGGTATTGGTAGATTGTTTAGCACAGGATTCTAATTTGCTGCACCGCAGTGTTGGTATACTTTCTGTATGAACCTATTTATTCTTGCTGCCATATTCCTGTTTATCTATATGTCGTTCGCGTTCGTGGTCTCCTTAATCCGAAAGGATAATGGAACGGCGGATATTGCATACGGATGGGGTTTTGTTCTTCTTGCGTGGATCACCTTTGCACACGGTATGCCTGGCATTCCAGCGATTGTGGCAAATATTCTTGTGACGATATGGGCAGTGCGGCTGTCACTACGCATCTATCTTCGTGGTCGTGGTAAGCCAGAAGACTTTAGATACAAGAAGTGGCGCGAAGAGTGGGGAAAGGCGTTCGTCATACGAAGCTTCCTTCAGGTGTATATGCTGCAGGGCATAATTATATATATCGTCTCAATCCCTGTGATGATGTTGAATGCCTATAATGGTCCGATTATCTTTGGACTCATCTCCATGTTTGGAATTCTTATTTGGCTTAAGGGCTTCTTCTTTGAAGCGGTGGGTGATGCAGAACTTGCTCGATTCATGCGTAACCCAGAGAACAAAGGGCATGTGATTCAAACAGGTCTGTGGTACTACACACGTCACCCTAACTACTACGGTGAATCACTGATGTGGTGGGGACTTGCACTCGTTACCTTCGGTACCCTTGGGAGCACATTCCCTCTTTGGTTTGCAGCTCTGGCATTCATTGGTCCAATAGTTATTACCTTCTTCCTCTTGAAGGTGTCCGGTGTCCCGATGCTCGAGAAGCATTTTGAAGGTAATCCTGAATGGGAAGCATATAAAGCACGTACGAGCGTTTTCATTCCTTGGTTCCCTAAGAAGTAGCGCTGCACTGGGCTAACAGCGCAACATGCGGTAAGGTGTATGTAAATGGCTGATAAGAAAGGCGGCGACCAGAATGGCGCCCCACCGCGCGAGATAATCACGCGGTTTGAGGACGCGTCATTCGAATATGGACACAACCACCCCATCCTTGAGGAGGTTGGTTTTTCTATACGTAAAGGAATGAAGGTTACCTTGATGGGTCAGAATGGTGCGGGGAAGTCCACCATCTTTAAACTCATCACTGGGGAACTCAAACTAAATAATGGACGTGTCCTCAACTCTCGTGGGGTAAGTATTGCTATGGCAAGTCAGGTAATCCCAATGAATCTTCGTGAACGTACTGTTCGTGAATTCTTTGAGGCCTGCTTCCCAGAGAAGGTGTACGACATTGATCCTAAGATTGATGCGGTGCTTAAGGTGGTTAATCTTCATGCACCAAAGGATCGCATTATCAGTTCGTTCTCTGGTGGTCAGCAGGCACGTCTCCTTTTGGCGAGCGCACTTATTCAAGATCCAGATCTCCTTCTACTTGATGAGCCAACAAACAATCTAGACACCGGTGGTATTGAACACCTCACTGATTTCCTTAAAAACTACGACAAGAGCTGCCTCGTAATCTCTCACGATGCGGAGTTCTTGAACTCATTCACTGATGGGGTGCTTTATCTTGATGTCCATACACGAAAGATTGAACAGTACTCGGGTAACTATAACGATCTTCTTAAAGAGATCACGGCTCGTATTGAACGTGAGAACCGTAAGAATGCGCAGCTTGAGAAGAAGATTCAAGAAAATAAAGATAAAGCTAACTTCTTCGCACAAAAGGGAGGAAAGATGCGTTTGGTTGCGAAGAAGATGCGCGAAGAAATCGAAGAGATGGAAGACGATAAAGCAGATGTGCGTCGTGAGGATAAGACCATCCGTCCCTTCGTAATTCCGTCACAGCCTGAGATCTTGGGAGATGTGATAACTATTACGTCATACACGACTATTGATCCAAAGAAGCACACCCCTGTGGTGCATACCAAGTCCCTGTCTCTACGTAAGAAGCAACATCTTCTTCTTCGTGGACCAAATGGTATCGGTAAGACAACACTGCTTGAAGCACTTGCTAGCGGAAAAGCAGAGGGAGCACAAATTGCTAAAGGGGTACGTACCGGCTATTACCGTCAGGACTTCTCCACCCTTAACTTTGATCACTCGGTGCGAGAGTCTCTTCTCTCAGTGATGGAGAAACAAGATGAGGAGCGCATGCGTGCGGTGGCTGCTGGCTTCCTTATCAATGCAGACCATATCAATAAGAAGATCGGTGTTCTGTCTGAGGGACAGAAAGGACTTGTAGCATTCGCACGCCTTGTACTTGAGCGTCCTGGTCTCCTTATTCTTGATGAGCCAACCAACCACATTAACTTCCGTCACCTACCAGTGATTGCAAAGGCGCTCGACCAGTACGAAGGCGCTATGATTATGGTGAGCCACGTACCTGAGTTCGTGAGTCAGATTCGTATTGATGAGATACTTGATCTCGATAAGAAATAAACTTCCATGAAAGATTCACTTCGTACGAAAGAAATGGCAGAGAAGATTGAACTATATAAGGCTGAACATGCAGGTGAGGTGAGTACCGGGTGCGCGCTTTGTACTAAGCCCGCACTTGAAACATTTACTTACTGGAAGATCACCGAAAATAAATTTCCGTATGATCTGATCGCTTCAACACATCACATGATCATGCCTCTTCGTCATGCGACAGAAACCGAACTCACCATGGAGGAATGGAAGGAGTACCAAGAGATAAAACACAGCAAACTTCAGGAGTACGACTATATTGTAGAAGGCACCTCAAAGACTAAGTCTATTCCAGCACATTTTCATATTCATCTGCTAATAGGTAAGGGTCCACAGTAAAGCAAGATATATACTTTCGGTATGAAACTTGATCGTGTACTCCTCTTCACCGAACTTCTCCAGGACTTCCAGAAAGTAGATCGTGTGATTCATGTACCTGGACTGGGAGAACGCTGGGAAAATGATGTTGAGCACAGCTACAGTCTCGCCATGCTTGCATGGTACTTGGTTTCAAGCGAGAAGCTACCTCTCGATGCTGATATGGTACTTAAATATGGAATGATTCATGATCTCGTTGAAGTGTACGCTGGAGATACTTATATCTATGGAACAGAAGAGCATCTTGCTAGTAAGCATGAGCGTGAGCAATTGGCCGCAGAGAAATTAAAGCAAGTCTTTCCTGAGTTCGATGATCTGCACTCATTAATTGAGCAGTATGAAAAGCGTGAAGATGCTGAGAGTAAGTTTATATACGCACTCGATAAGCTACAGCCCATCATTCACATCTATCTAGGAGGTGGAAAGACGTGGAAGGACATGAATGTCACGCTGGCTATGGCCATTGAGAACAAGACACCAAAGATTGCTATTGATCCTCACGTAACGGAGTGTTACGAAGAACTTCTCGTACTTCTACGAGAACGACAAGAAGAACTATTTGGAAGTATCACTGCCTAGAGCCCAAGGAATTTCAAGAACTCTTTCAGTTCTTCTCCTTCAATTGCACGGAATTTACCGCCACCAAGAGTTCCAAGCTTAATATTCAATACACGATTACGTTTAAGATCCTCGACTTCATTGTGCATGGCAACAACCATACGGCGCACCTGATGTTTCTTGCCTTCAGTTAGCGTTATTGCAAAGGACTTCTCACCAAGAATCTTTACCTTTGCTGGCTTAGTAACATATCCTTCAATATCTACACCCGCTTCCATGTGTGTGCGGAAACTATCACGCATAGGATACTTCGTCTTTACCGTGTACTCCTTATCATGTTCAGCATTAGGATTGAGAAGTCTGTCTGTGATACGGCCATCATTGGTAAGGATAATGAGACCGTGCGAGTCCTTATCAAGACGACCAACAGGGAACACACCCTTATCTGCGAGTTCTGGAACATTCTCTCGAATATCAGTCTCTTCTTCACCAGGTGAATGTGTGATTACACCGCGAGGCTTGTTGTATGCAAAATAGAGACGCTCAGCAGCCTTCTTTCCGCTTTTCACTTCAACCATGTCTGACTCATTCACTTTATCTCCGAGTACCGCAACTCGTCCATTAATGAGCACACGATGCTTGTCCACCAACTCATCTGCACCACGACGAGTCGCGTGACCTTTGAGTGCAAGGTATCGATTAATGCGCATTGGATACACCAGCACTTCAACCTCAGTCTTAGTGTCTGTCTTTCTGCTAGGAGATTTCTTCATGGGCACAGTATAGCGTTTTATATGTTTCTGCGCTCACTCACTTATTCTTCATTGCCTTCTGTTTAAGATGCGCAGGTATCACTTCGTTATCCGCACCTAATAACTATCTATGCTGAAGAACATAAAATACGATCTTATGCTCGCAATTCCAGCACTTATGTTAGCGAGCGTGCTTGGGGCGTTTACGGTAGTGCACTCTTAGGAGAGAAATCTCTGTTAAAATATACGGGCGACGAACCCAGGAACGGCGTAAGGTACGCCGTTCCTGCACGTCATATCCTATGGACCAGGACACAACAAAGGCATATTTCCTTGATATTCATGAGAAGCACGCGGATGAGATATTCCGATTCTGCCTCATGAAGGTCTCAAATAAGGAAAAGGCGGAGGATTTGACCCAGGAAGCATTTATGCGCTTCTGGCAGTCTGTTCGCAGGGGGGAGACGATCCGTCAGGAGCGTGCATTCCTCTATACCTTAGCGCGTAACCTGGTTATAGATTGGTATCGAAAGAAGAAAGAGTCCTCATTAGACGTTATTCAAGAAGAGGGTGTCGACTTTGCAGGAGATGATCGAGCAGATGTTGAGCGATTTGCACAGATGAATGAAGCGCTCGCCGTAATAGATACGCTTGATGCTCCATCAAAGGAAGCAATACTGCTTCGGTACGTTGAAGGTTGGTCTCCACAAGAGATTGCTAACCTTACGGGAGAGACTGCTAACGCCGTGTCTGTGAGACTCAATCGTGCTATCAAGAAAGTGCAAGAACGAATCCATGCGACCAACACGTAACACAACCAAATACCTTAAATCACTTCAGACTCTCAAGCTTGATGAGAGTGTTAAGGCACGTATGCGTGATGGTCTTGATGCCTATGCCGATTTGCATGTAGTTACTGCTCCTATTTCAGTACCAGTACAGTCTCCATTTTTTGCATACTCATTCATGCGTACAAGCTATAGCGTCTTTGCTATGGCATTAGTACTCCTTGTTACCGGTTCGGGTGCAGCATACGCGTCTGAAGGAAGTCTTCCAGGCAGCCCTTTGTATAAAGTGAAGGTTGCAGTTATTGAACCAGTACGAGGTGCACTTATTACCAGTACGGAAGGGCAGGCGCAGTGGCACGCAAACCTTGCTGCCCGTCGTCTTGAAGAAGCTACCAAACTTGCCGTATCAAATAAACTTGATGCGTCTTCTAGTGCATACCTTCAAGATCAGTTTGAAACTGAAGTCCGTATTTCAACACAAGCAGCAGATACCCTTACGGTAACCGGAAACACAGAAGCAGCACTCGATGCTCGTTCAGACCTTGAGGCTCGTATCACTGCACACGCACAGATCCTTGGACTCGTATCTGAGCACCTTAAGGCAACCGTTGGTGAGGATGCGTCAGGCTTCCTTGATACTCGTGCATTCCTTGCCGTCATCAATCAGCATCGTGATGAGGTGGTACAAGCACGTCTCGCACTAGAAGATTCAGCTGAAGACGATGATTCAACTACTGCCGTTACCCTTGCTCGTGCAGATGTAACCGCTAAGACAGTAGTCTCACTTTCTCGAACTCAAGCTCCTGATGACGTTGAGGATGTAGCTGAACCCCACCTTGATACTGCTCGTGCTGCACTCATGCGCGCTCAGGAGACCACTGATGAAACAGAAGCTTCCAATAAGTCCCATGAAGCAGAGCGTGCTTCAGAAGTAGCTACTATTCTTCTACAGCACGCTAAGTTCATAAGTACACTCACCGTTGCAACAACAACTGCAACCACGACACCAACCATAGACCCGACAGACGACCGTGTAGAGAAGGAACCTCTTCTTGAGGAAGAGCATATAACTCCTTAATACGGGCTTGATGGGCAGTTTGGTACAATGCATCTATGACGCAAAGCGAAGCGCTGCGAATACTCGCAACGGGAGTAAACGTATTCCTAACTGGTGAGCCCGGAAGCGGTAAAACGCATACGGTTAATGCCTATGTGCAGTGGCTTCGTGAACGTGGCATTGAGCCCTCGGTAACGGCTTCTACAGGTATTGCTGCAACACATATTCAAGGTATGACGATCCACTCATGGAGCGGTATTGGTGTAAAAGAGTTTCTCTCAGAAGCAGACATTGATGCTATTGCGAGTAAAGAACACGTGGTGCGTCGTATCCAGCGCACAAACGTTCTCATTATTGATGAGGTCTCCATGCTTTCGGGTGCGGTGTTAACCATGGTTGATTCGGTCTGTCGTGAAGTACGTCATCGCCCAGATGATGCATTCGGTGGTATGCAAGTGGTACTAGTTGGAGACTTCTTTCAGTTACCTCCAATCTCACGCAATAACAGTGCACAGTTTGCCTTTGAATCTCCCGCATGGAAGGAACTGAAATTGGTGGCGTGCTATCTGACTGAACAACATCGCCAAGAGGATACTAAGTTCCTCAATGTACTCGGTGCTATTCGTTCACGTGAATGGGATCAGGGAACCGTTTCAACCATTATGACCCGAGAGACTGACGGCTATGAGCTTGATGAAGACATACCTCGTTTGTATACGCACAACGCAGATGTTGATCGTATCAATGAGGAGAAGCTTGCAACTCTCGAAGGGATAGGAAAAACATATCGTATGTCGAGCGAAGGTGCACCACCACTTATTGAAGCTCTCAAGCGTGGATGTCTTTCTCCAGAAATTCTTACGCTTAAGGAAGGGGCAGTGGTAATGGGTACGAAGAATAATCCTGCCAATGGCATGACCAACGGTACTCTCGCTACCGTTATTGGTTTTGAGAAGGGTACCAACTACCCCATGATTGAAACTTTTGACGGGCGCACCCTCACTCTTTCTGAGGTTGAGTGGGCAGTTGAAGAAGGAGGACGGTCTCGAGCAAAGATTCGCCAAATTCCCCTACGTCTTGCGTGGGCAATCACAGTCCACAAAAGCCAAGGTATGAGCATGGACGCAGCAGCGATTGATCTTTCGCGTGCATTTGAATATGGACAAGGATATGTAGCGCTCTCTCGAGTACGGTCTCTCGCTGGACTCCACATTCTTGGGTGGAGTGAAGGAGCCTTCCAAGTGCACCCTGAAGTGGGACGAAAGGACGATGAGTTTAGAAGTCTTTCTGAAGAGGCGCGTATAGCATTTGATCAACTTGAAGAAGCAGGAGAGCGAGAAACGTTGGCTCGTAGTTTCATTCGCTTCAGTGGTGGCACGTATGAGCCTGAATTTAAAGTATTTGCTGAAGGTGGAGTATCACTTCCTAAAGCGGCAAAGCGTAGTACTTACGATGCTACTCTTGAATTACTTAAAGAAGGAAAGTCTTTAGAGGATATTGCTAAAGAGCGCAACCTTACCCTTGGTACTATCTGTGGTCATGCAGAGAAGCTGCTTGCTGCAGGTCGTATAGAAAAAGACCTTATACAAGCTGCAATTTCAGATCGTTTAAATGCAAGTCTTCCTAAGATTCACACAGCATTTAAGAAATTCCCTGGAAAGGAATTGACCCCTATATTTGCTCACTTAAAGGGTGCCTATAGTTTTGATGAACTCAAGCTTGCACGACTGCTAATAGAAGAGGAATCTGTTCAAGAGGTATGGTAGTCTTCATCATCGCTCTAGAGAGTATTCAGTAGGATAGGGGTATGAAAACAATGGGATTTTATATAATAGGCATACTTGCTGTCGGCGCCCTGGCGTTCTGGATACAGACGTTGGTGGGATTCCCGAAACTTGCGGTACCAAGTATCAAAACGCTGGTTGAAACTAAACCAGTCACTATCACTGCTAGTGTTGCGAACGCCGTAAACACTGGCCAGGATCAGTATGTAGATATAACTGGCATGATTCTGCTTGATATAGCAGGAAGCAATTCAGTACCGTACATACAATACGCAACAAAAAATGAGAAGGTGGCAACGAAACAACTCATCTTTGCAGGTAGCCGTGGCTGTGCCGCTAATGCAGGAGATTTACCGTGTGTGGCGGTTGATACCGATGCGGCATATCCGCAGTACCCAACCGGTACTAATGTACGGGTGCGGGGTATGCAGACGGCAGACCGTATCCTGGTGTATCAGATAGATGTAGTAACCCCAGCGGCAAATTAGCTTCTAGGCTTTATACTGAGCCTATGACACGATTCGGCTGGTTGGTGCTTGGATTAATTCTGTTATTCATAGCTGGTATCGGCGCAGGGTGGTATCTGGTAAGCAGGTACGATGCCGCTGAGAAACCAACTCCTATGGCAACCTCAACGCCAGGTACCGATCTTTCTTCTAGCTCAATCTATACCAATGGTACCTATGGGTTCTCAATCGTATACCCAGCGGCTGATCAACTCACTGAAATGTTTACTCCATGGAGATCTGGTGCGATGGCGAGTGGTACTCCCCTTGTGGCTATTGCCGATCCGGAAGGAATGATACGTATTGGAGCTAACGCGGACGCTAAGGCGATCGATGCCTGTACCAAACCTGGTCAAGCAGAGAAAGTACAAGCAACGATGGCGCTTGGTAGTACTACCTTTAGTACTTTTACGCATGACGAAGTGGGAACTGATAATGAGCGACGTGTTACCAGTTATCGTGCCGTACATGAAAAGGCATGTGTTGCCATTGAGATATTCCAACCAATTACAGATGGACTTCCTACTCCAAGCACAGCTCTTATGGAGATCGTAAACAGCTTCTCGTTTGCCCGCCTCTAGTGCATCGGTCTTCATTGAATCTACGTAAACTAGCGGTACCATAGAGGAACACCTATCAGATATAACTGCTAATCCGTATGATGCTTATTGTTCACTGGATCATTTCTGCAATTGCTATTGTTGTTTCCGCATACCTTATTCCAGGAGTTGAAGTCACTATCGTTAGCGCACTAGTGCTTGCTGTGGTGCTTGGAATCATCAACATATTCCTTAAGCCAATCGTTACTCTGATTACACTTCCGATAAACATCCTCACGCTTGGATTGTTCTCATTGGTAGTGAATGCGTTACTTATCCTTCTTGCCGCACAGGTGGTACCAGACTTCTCGGTTACCGGTTTCTGGCCAGCATTCTTCTTCGCGATTGTACTATCGCTTGTGAACGCTGTGCTAGGTGCAATGAGTCGCGATTAAGTTCAGATACAAAAGCAACACTCGGCGAGCAATCGCCGAGTGTTGTGTATTGATACTGGGAATATAACCGGTAAGAATGGGATAGGTATCGTATACTTATAGTAATGGCACTAGAGGGACCAATGCGACCAATACAGTCGCCGGAAGAAGAACTTGCATACCTTCGTGCGGAAGTACTTGCGAAGGAGCAAGAACTTGCATCTCTGCGCGTAGATAAACCTCGTGAGACGGTTGTACATGAACGCATCACGCACCACATGGAGCAACCTGCCCACGCAGTACTTGATTCTCGGTATCAAATAAAGCAGGAGGAGGCCCACGAACTTGCGCTTAACCTTGAACCTCGTGCAGATGATGAAACGATGGAGGAGCTCCGTAAGATCATTGAAACGAAGGGTATTCATAATGCGTTTAATGTTCTGGAAAAGCTTAAGAACCCGCATCTTGAGGACGATTTCCATCGTTTCTTGGTCCAGTATCTTCTAGCAGGAATGCCGATCGGGTTAAACGAGAAGCAGCCTGAGTGGAAGAGTCTCCATATGACGCTCTACGAGGTTCAGCTACCTGAAGCAAACGCAGACGATGAGTCTCGCAGAAAGTCTCTTAAAGAGCTTATTTCTGCAATGGAACAGTTCTATTCCGGCATGCTTTCGCTGGAGCACGCGGTTCCTGGTGAAGCTGCACACTTCACGCTCGAGCTCGCTGTTCCGGTGAACAAGGCACATCTCATGTTCTATGCAGCGGTGCCAAACACCAAACGTGACCTCTTTGAGAAACAATTGCTCGCTATATTCCCAAATGCGCACATTGAACCGCAGCCAAACGACTACAACATCTTTACTGATGGAGGCACTTCATTTGGCTCAGTTGCGTCACTGGGAAACCCAGCAGCACTTGGTCTTAAGGAATACACCGAATTTGATTACGATCCGATCAACTCAATACTGAACGCTTTTGCAAAGATTGCACCAGAAGGCGAGGGAGCATCACTCCAAATTGTTATTTCTCCCCAAGGTGATCATTTTACTAAGCATTATCGTAAAGTTCTCAATGCACTTCGTGATGGTGAAGATAAATACACAGCGCTCCACTTGCCTGAAACATTCCTTGCTGAGGCAGCACGAGATATTGGTAAGACATTCTTTAGTAAGCCAAAGACCGAAGATGATGCACAAGAGAAAGCTAAACGCGCTGAGACTAACAAAGCAGATATTGAACATGTAGAAAGAAAGCTTTCAACACAGATTGTTGCAACAAACCTGCGTCTCGTTGTTTCATCTATGGATGGTGGTCGTGCAGAGCAGATACTAGGAGAACTTGAATCTGCCTTTCATCAGTTTGAGAACCCAACCAGTAATCGTATTGAATGGAAGCGCGTATCTCGCAATACTCAGCGTACTCTGTTCCATGACTTCACCTTCCGTACCTTTGAAAAGGGTAGCCAAGTACCGCTTTCACTAAAAGAGCTCACTACTATCTTCCACTTCCCTCCAACAGGAGTTGCTTCGTCACCACATCTTAAGCAATCACGCTTCACAGCGGCAGCTGCACCACTTGAACTTGGACACGATGGTATTCAGCTTGGCAGCAATACTTTCCGTGGCCAACAGACCGATGTATTCCTTGCCCCTGAGGATCGTCTCAGGCACCTCTACGTAATTGGGCAGACCGGTACTGGTAAGACGTCCTTTATGAAGACCCTTATTGAGCAAGATATTAAAGCTGGTAACGGTGTGTGTTTTATCGATCCCCATGGCAACGACATTCTCGATGTGCTTGCCTGTGTACCTCCTGAACGCTACGAGGATGTTATTTATTTCGATCCCGCATATCTTGATCGGCCCTTTGGTCTCAATCTTCTAGAATACGATCCGGCCTTCCCAGAACAGAAGACATTCATTGTGAACGAACTTCTTGCCATCTTCCGTCGTCTGTACGGCGATGTTCCAGAATCAATGGGCCCTGCATTCGAACAGTACTTCCGTAACGCAACACTGCTGGTAATGGAAGATCCAGCTTCGGGTTCAACGCTCATGGATATTGGTCGCGTGCTTTCAAACAAAGAATTCCGTGAACTCAAACTCTCACGCAGCATGAACCCTATCGTGAATCAGTTCTGGAATGAGATCGCCTCACAAGCAGAGGGTGATGCATCACTCGCTAATATCGTTCCGTATATCACCAACAAGTTTGATGATTTCACGGCAAACGACTTCATGCGTCCGATCATTGGTCAGCAAGAATCCTCGTTTAAGTTCCGAGACATCATGGATAAACGAAAGATTCTCCTAGTGAATCTCTCAAAAGGTCGTCTGGGTGAACGCAACGCAAACCTTATCGGTCTTATCATGGTCGGTAAATTGTTCATGGCTGCGCTCTCACGTGCCGATGACCCTCGTGGTGTCTTCCCACCGTTCTATGTATACATCGATGAGTTCCAGAACATAACTACAGACTCTATTCCAGCAATTCTCTCTGAGGCTCGTAAATATAAGCTTTCTCTGACTATGGCGCATCAGTTCTTGGCGCAGGTAGATGAGAAGACGCGCGATGCGGTGTTCGGTAACGTAGGATCTATGGCTGTGTTCCGTGTTGGACAAGAGGATGGAGAATTCTTCGCAAAGCAGTTTGCACCAACCTTCTCTGCGCCAGACTTCATTAACATTGAAAACTACAATGCATACATCCGCATGCTTGCTAATGGCGTACCACAAAAACCGTTCAACATCCATTCACTGAAACCTGTTGAAGGAAATCCAAATCAGATTGATGACCTTCGTGAACTTTCCTATCTTACGTATGGTCGTGACCGTGCTACTGTTGAAGGAACTATTAGGCAACGATATCTTTCATAATTATTCCTGTATGTCAGAGTGGCCACCAACCAAAAGAATAAACAAAAAGGAAGAAGAGGCGCAAGTAGAGCCTGCTGAGACTCATATTGAACTCGTATCACGCACCCACGACGCAGGTGAGAAGATTGATGGACTAGAAACATTTCAGGCTACTAACGAAGACTTTGGTCACGAAGCAGATCTGTTGGAGCAAGGGGCAACAGAACATTATATGGCCATTGCAGCAGATATACGTGCAAAAGGGGTGGAGCCGAATGATATTAGAGCAGCATGGGGTCCTGCTTATAGTTTGCTTAGTCGTATGCGTGGTGCAGCACGTTCTTATGGAAAAGCAGAGTCTGTGAAAGATCGTAAGGAGCTCCTAAAGCTCTACAACAAACTTAGCGAAGAACTCTCCACTACCGTTGCACAAGAAACTAATGCTGCAGCAGACGAATGGCTAGAAGATCACGAACCAAAGGAGGTGCCACCAGAAGCCGGTCTAGAGCAACTAGAAGTTGAACAGATTTCTGAGGAACCGGTAGAAATGCCAACGGCTCCAGAGACTCCAACCTCTGCACCTGAACCTGTTTCTGAAATAAAGCCTGAGAGAACGGTTCAGACAGGCATTCCTGGTATTGATATAGATGCCGATGGACCTATCTTCATGCAAAATCCTGTGCTTAATAAACTGTTTGAGGGAAAGCAAAAGAAACCTAAGGCGAAGAAACCACGTAAGTCGGTGAGTATGGGGGGTGAGACATACCAAGGTCATGTGTTCACTGAACCTGAGTCGTGGATGCGTAAACCAGAAGAACGAGTTGCACCGGCACCAATCAGCGCAGATGCAAGTGTTCCAGAAACATATGCAGAACAGAAAGCTGCACTTAGACGAAATGTTGCGGAGATTCAAAGGGATCTCGATACTAAGCAAGCAATACTTAGAGCCTTTTACGCAAATGCTTCAAAGACAGGTGGCATTGTTGAAACCGAACGATTCCAAGCGCATAACGGAGGAACCATTGAAGATAGTCTTGAAAAGAAGATAGTTGATACAGAAACAGAAGTGCGAAAACTAGAACAAGAGCGTGCAGAGGCACGAGATAGAGAACATAACCCAGTACCAGAAGAGGTGGTAGAGGCTCCTGTAGATACTGAAAGTCTAGATGCGAATGAGGCACCTGAAATTGAATCAAATGTTGTTTCTAATGAAGAACTTCTTGAAGCAAAGCGTGCACGTGAACGTGCTCGCGAAGAAGCGAAAAAAGTAAATGCACGAAAGCGTGGAAGACGCGGTCTCACAGGTGCTTTGGCTGGGCTCGTTGGTTTCTTTGGCATAGCAAGCACCGACAGGAGTGACGCTGCGACCGGTCGTGTTGATGCTACTCGCCAAGCAACTGCAGAAGCTCCTGCCTCTCCAAGCACCGCTGCAGGGGAAGGTCCAAAAGGCGTACTTAATGGAGAAAAACCAAGACCAGTTGTTATTCCGAGAAATGCGAGTCCACGTGTTCGTGCAGAGACCGCAAATATAGATCCTGATCGCTCAAAAGAGATTGCTGCAATATACAAAGCTGAGTCAAAACCAGGTCGCCCTATTCAAGAACAAGGACTTGCACCAGGAACGGATGCTCGTATTCTTGATTTCCTTCAAGAACTTGAAACAGAAGAGGCTGCAGCACCTGTCGCAAAATCAGTACCTGCTTCTGCCCCCGCTACAGAAAAGAAAATATATCGCAGCAAGAATAATCTTGAAGTGCCAGTGCAAGAAACGCATCTATACTCAATTGCTGGAGATGGAGAAGAGTCACTCTTTGTGTATGGGGGTGGAGATATGAACGATAAGGATTTTCTTGAAGCATTACAAAAGTTCGCGAAAGAGAATCCGGGTAAGACCATATACTTTGATCCCGGCATTAAAACAACCGTGAATGGAACCTTGCAGTCATACATAGCGTCTGGTGTGTTTGACCCATCAATTGGATCATTCCAAATTGCCGGATTACCTGAGCCTGGGCTTGTTGGAATGGTCATAAACCCCGACTCATTCACAAGAATGGTCAAATAGGTCTGTATTTTGGGTTTTATAGATGATGGTATACTTTCATCACTAACAATTAATATCTGGTACTTGTATGCAGGTGACTTCAACTGGTATTGCGGTGGCTCTCGCGGTCGTCGTTGCACTTAGCATTCTGTTTTTTGGGCCTCGTGTGTTTGCGCCGTTCGAAACACAGTCAACTGAGACCGCAACAACCACTCTGCAGATGGGTACTTCAACCGAATCAACAACTATGGATACTTCTTCTATGACCGCAGCACCTATTTCTGGACCACTTCCAACTGAACTTACCGGAACTGACGTGGTTGTTGGTACTGGTGCAGAAGCAACAAGTGGAAAGACCGTGACCGTTAACTATGTAGGCATGCTTCCTGACGGAACCGTCTTTGATGCGTCTGCGAACCATGGCACAACGGGCTTTTCATTCCCACTTGGAGCTGGTCGTGTAATTAAAGGATGGGATGTTGGTGTTGCAGGTATGAAGGTTGGTGGAAAGCGTCACCTTATCATTCCTCCAGACCTCGCATATGGAAATCAGGCGGTTGGTGGAGTAATTCCAGCAAACGCTACACTTATTTTTGATATTGAACTTCTAAACGTTCAGTAGCACTAAATTAATGAAAACCACCCGACACAGATTGCTCTGTGCGGGCGGTTTTTAGATTGAATGGCGTTGTAGCTTGTGCTACTTACGCTGCGATTGCGCCGAAGGCGGAACCGCACCGGCGGGCATGGCCCACGCGGGAGTTTCTTGGCCGTTCCTGGTGCGGACCGGCGAAGCGACCACGTGGACGCCCGGCGCCTTGCGCATCGTCAGACTGTCCTTCAGATCTTCCGAAGTGCAGCTGGCGGTGGAACTGACGACTGCACCACTCTTGGCGATGAGGCCGTAGACCCCACCGTTCACAGTGTTCAGCGCCCCGATCTCGAGCGGCAGACCTGTCGTCGAGCCTTTGAAGCCGCTGATGGCGGTGGGGGCTGCGAGCGTGGCAGGGATGCCGTAGACGCCGGCGCCGGTCAGGACGGATTCCACCGTTCCCGATTGCTGACGCTTGACGTCGGCGAAGCAGGAATTGGCGTGAGTCACGACCACCTGGTACTCACCGAGCAGCCAGTCGCCGTAGTCGGGGTTCTTGTGGACGATCAGCATTGCCATCGGCTCGTTGCCCAGTCCGTTAAGGGGACCGGGCGGTGAGAGACGTTTGGCGTTGGTACCGCAGGCACTCAAGGTCAGTGCGACCAAGACAACCGGCAGGATCGGAACAGTACGCATGGGATCTCTCCGTGTTGCATTCAATATGTAGGGGATAAGAACGACGCCCTCTGGGTACAGTTATATCACACTAAAAAGAGTATTGTCAAGCCCTGTATAAGGCGGTAGCTTGCCTAAATAGCAAGGGCCGGATACGGTAGGACTATGAGTTCACTTAGGTTTTCTATAGATGCAAGAGAGGGTATGGCGCGTGCCGGTACCCTTACCACCCTGCATGGAGAGATACAGACACCGGCGTTTGTGCCAGTGGGTACCAAGGCTGATGTAAAAGGTATTCTTCCAAGCGTCCTTACCTCACTTGGTGCACAGGTGGTACTTGCTAATACCTATCACCTCTATCTTCAGCCTGGAGAAGAAATTGTTAAACAGGCAGGTGGCCTCGCGACGTTTATGGACTGGAAGGGACCAACCATGACTGATTCTGGTGGCTTTCAAGTCTTTTCCCTTGGCGCTGCATTTGGACGAACCATTACGAAGATTGCTAAAGGAGAAGAACTGCCTCGTGAGCAAGGAGTGTCTGTGTTTGATCAAGAAGTGCAGAGTCAGCACGGACAGTTAGCAATCATTGATGATCAGGGTGTTACCTTCACCTCGCATCTTGATGGCTCACTACATCGCTTCACTCCAGAACGTTCTGTTGAAATTCAACATGCCCTCGGTGCAGACATGTTCTTTGCTTTTGATGAGTGTACCGCTCCAACAGAACCGTATGAATATCAGAAAGAAGCTATGGAACGTACCCATCGTTGGGCACAGCGATCTCTTAAAGCGCATCGACAGAATATTGAAGCAAGTCGTACGCAAGCAATCTTTGGAATAGTACAAGGAGGACGTCACGCAGATTTAAGAAAGGAAAGTGCAAAGGAGATTGCATCACTAGGTTTTGATGGCTTTGGTATTGGTGGATCCTTTAGCAAGGAAGACATGCAGGGTGCACTCCAAGCAGCAATACCAGAACTTCCTGATGAATTTCCACGACACTTTCTAGGTATTGGAGAGCCAGGAGATATTCTCACCGGCATTGCTGAAGGCATGGATCTCTTTGACTGCGTTGCAGCGACACGCATCGGGCGTCACGGGTCTATCTATACCAAGCGTGGTCCTATTCACCTTAAGGGAGAGAAATACAAGAATGATTTTGGTCTACTAGATCCTGAGACACCAGTTCCAGGTATGGAAGGATTCACGCGTGCGTATGTAGCACATCAATTGCGTGCTGGAGAAATGCTGGGTGGGATACTCTGCTCAATGCATAATCTTGGGTTTATTATCCAACTGGTTGATGGAGCTCGAGTAGCAATACGTGAAGGACGCTTCGCTGCGTACCGTGAAAACTTCACCAGGAATTACTACTCATAGATATACATGTACTAGGGCCGATCCTCTGGATCGGCCCTTACTTAACTCGCCAGAAGCGCATTCTTCCGCCATTTATACAGCAAACCTTTTCGTGTAGTTGTGCCGCGTAAAAGCATTGCTCATTTAATTCAGGTAGTTTTCTGTGAGAGCCTGAAGAAGCCTGTTCTAAATGATCAAAGATTATTTCTAATAGAGGAAGTTGAAAATCGGTGCCAGTCCATCCCATTGATACGGGCCTGCTCACATCAATTAAATATCGTCGAATACCTGGGTATGCGTCCAAGACTTCTTTAAACGCTTCCAGCATTCCTGTTGCTGCTTCTTGATATATTGTCTGATATCTCATTCAGGTACCTCGTGCACTGTTCCATAAATAACTATACAATTGAGACATCTATGAGCAACTTTAAGCTCCATATACCGTTTCCACCTGCAGGAGACCAGCCGAAAGCCATTGAATCGCTTGTACAAGGCGTGAAGGATGGACTGCGGTATCAAACGCTCCTTGGTGCTACCGGAACAGGTAAGACATACACCATTGCTAATATTGTGGCGCAGATTGATAAGCCAACCTTAGTAATGGCCCATAACAAAACACTTGCTGCACAGCTTGCACAAGAGTACCGAGAGTTCTTTCCCGAGAACGCGGTACATTACTTCGTCTCCTATTACGACTACTATCAGCCAGAGGCATACATTGCACACTCTGATACTTATATAGAGAAGGAAGCTCAGATCAATGCAGAAATTGATCGACTCCGTCATGCTGCGACTCAAGCACTCCTAACTCGTAAGGATGTGCTTATTGTTGCCTCAGTATCTGCAATCTATGGTCTTGGCTCTCCAGCACAGTATGAAAAGGTCCATATCAAACTCGTTAAGGGAGGGAAGGAAGATCGTGCGTCACTCATTCGTAAGCTGGTAGGGATCTACTTCGAGCGTACCAATGCAGACCTTGAGCCTGGAAAGCTTCGAGCGGTAGGGAACTCACTTGAACTTATGCCAGTGAACGAGCGCGCTATATACCGCATCGTCTTTGAAGGTGAGGAGATTAGTTTGATTGAATGTCTTGATCCGGTATCACGTGCAAAAACAGGGGAGCCAGATTCCCTATTCGTATTCCCTGCAAAACACTTCGTATCAAGTGAAGAAGAGCGTAAACATGCGCTTGAAAGTATTCGTGCAGAACTCGATGAACGTCTCGAACAACTTAAGCGTGAAGAGAAGCCACTTGAAGCAGAGCGTTTGAAACGACGCACACTCCATGACATCGCGCTTATTCGAGAGATCGGCTATTCAGGTGGTATTGAAAACTACTCACGACACTTTGATGGTCGTGCACCGGGTGAACCACCGCATACATTGCTCTCCTATTTCCCACACAAGAAGGATGGTTCAGCAGACTTTCTTACGGTTATCGATGAATCGCACGTTGCAGTTTCGCAGATTGGTGGCATGTATGCAGGAGATAAATCTCGCAAAGATATCCTTGTTGAACATGGATTCCGACTCCCCTCTGCACGAGACAATCGTCCACTGAAGTTTGATGAGTTTGAGAAGCGTATTGGGCAGGTGATCTTCACTTCTGCTACTCCCGGCAACTATGAGAGAGAACACTCAGTTCCCCCTGAAGGAAAGATCGTGCAACAGATAATCCGTCCAACAGGTCTTGTTGATCCTGAACTAGTGGTGCGTCCTATTAATGAGACCGGAGACTATAAGGGTCAGGTTGCAGACTTCATTATCGAAGCGGAGAAAACCATTAAGGGTGGTGGTCGTGCACTTGCCACAACCCTTACCAAACAGATGGCAGAAGATCTTGCAGACTTCCTTAGACAAAAAGGTATTAAGTCTGAGTATCTACACAGTGATATTAAAACAATTGAACGTATTGATATCCTGACCGCCTTCCGAAGAGGAGAATTCGATATTCTTGTGGGTGTGAACCTCCTTCGTGAAGGACTGGACCTTCCTGAAGTTGAACTAGTGGGTATTCTTGATGCCGATAAGGAAGGATTCCTTCGTTCAGAAACATCACTCATACAAACCATTGGTCGTGCTGCCCGTAACATATTGGGGCGGGTGATTCTCTATGCGGATGTTATGACCGGCTCTCTAACCCGCGCTATCGAAGAGACTGACCGACGCCGTACCATCCAGCTTGCATACAACAAAGAGCACGGCATCACTCCTGTAACAATCAAGAAGGAGATTAAGGATATCGCAGAGAGTATGCGCAGTGAACACCAGAAGACCGTACACTCACTCCTTGAGCTTGATGCGAAGCTCTATCAGGAAGATCCAAAGACGTTTATGGCTGATAAGCGTAAACAAATGAATGAAGCAGTGGAGGCACTAGACTTTGAAACCGCTGCAATCATTCGTGATGAGATATACACCCTTGAAGGAAAGGAAGTTCCAGAGAAGAAAGCCACACGTGCACGCACAGGAAGACGAAAAGGACGATAGGCAGGTGCTATCATACGTTCATGAAGTTAAGTATTCGCATGATGATGGCGTTGCTCTTTGTGGGTACGCTCGGTCTCTCATACGGATTTGTACTCTTAACCATTGTCCTACTTGAAGGACAATTAAAAGTCTTGCTCCCTGCAGACGTTCTGCCACAGGTGCTTAATGGAGTGCACGCATTGTTGATGTATCAGGTTATCGCTATTGGTGTGGTGGCGGTCGTTCTTGCTATATTGGCATTCCTTATATTGAGTGCGCTGGTCGTAATACCACTTCGAAAGATTCTTGGTGTAATGGCAGCATTCTCTGAGCGTGGGGAACGGCAAGTAATGCCTGCAGGCGGCATGATGCCTTCTGAACTAAGCACTCTTGCCGATGTTCTCTCGAACTACATGGATAGAGTGGAAGCTGCTCATAATAAGGATACAGAGATCTCACGCGTTAAGTCTGACTTTATTTCAACGGCTGCACACCAACTCCGTACCCCGCTTACGGGTATTCGTTGGGCACTTGAAGCACTTGAACGTGAAGCGCTTTCTCAGGAGCAACAAGTTCTTGTTAAGAGTGCCGTTGATAAGAGTCATGATCTTGTAGCAATTGTTGGTACGCTCCTCGACATCTCTTCTATTGAATCTGGTAAGTATAAGTACACGTTTGTGCCGGTGGAAATGAGTCAGCTCGTTTCTGAAGTAACGACAGACTTCTCAACGCTCGCCTCACAGCGTAAAGTTGCGCTTAACTACGTTCCAAGCAAAGATCCTCTCCCAGAGGTAAAAGCAGATCGTGATCGCATCAAGTGGATTCTTAATAACCTTATCGAGAACGCCATTCGGTACACGCCAGATGGTGGATCAATCACTGTTTCAACAAACCTAGCAGCAAGGCAGGTACAGGTGCGGGTGCGCGATACAGGTATTGGTATTCCAGAGAAGGAACGAGGAAACATATTTGAACGCTTCTTCCGTGCTGGCAACGCTATCACCAAGGAGAACCAGGGAAATGGTTTAGGTCTGTATATCGCCCGCACCATTGCCACAGACCACGGTGGTGACCTTGATTTCATAGCTAATACAGAGGGTCCAGGCACCACCTTTATCCTTTCATTCCCAATTCCAGGCTAGTGCTATAATTTATCTACTATGGCTGAAACGAAATTCATTCTTGTTGTTGAAGACGACCCAATCCTTAAAAACCTTCTTGGGCATACCTTTGCTGGCAAGTACCAGACGCTGTATGCATCAAATGGCGCAGAGGCTCTCGCTCTCATAAATCAGTACACTCCTGCGGTTATCCTTCTGGATCTCATGCTTCCTGACATGGACGGGTTCACTATTCTTCAGAACATCCGAGCACGTGCTGATGCTGCAAAGTCTGTTCCGGTTATTATCGTTTCTAACCTTGGCCAGCAAGCAGATAAGGATCGTGCACTTTCAATCGGCGCTAACGACTACATCGTAAAAGCAGAAGTTGATATCGAGGAGATTGTTGGACGTATTGAAAAGATGCTTGGTACCACTCCAGAAACAGCTCCTGCTCCTGGAGTGCCATCAATGGCAATGCCTTTGGTAAACCCAGATCCAACACTGGTGCAGGCGCCAATGTCTATACCAACAGCAACGGGTCCAATAGGGATGGCCATGACTCCAACACCTACACCCGTTCCTGCGCCAGAACCAGTAGCGCCTGTTATGCCAGTTAGTGTTCCTATGCCAGCTCCTATGCCTGAACCAGTAGCACCGATTGCTATGGCAATGCCAGAGCCTGTAGCAGTTGTAATACCTGCTGCTCCAGCTCCCGCAGCTGCACCTCAGATGCCTGACGCACTTTCTGGTCTTATGCCAAGCAATCCAGATGCAAGCCTTGCTGAAGGCACTCAAGAGAAACCCTTCATCGTTTAATTAGAGGGTAAGCGCAAAATAGACGAATGCGCTATACTCACTACGTACCGGTCCCGCCATGGACTGGGGCAATTCCATAGACATGAAGAAAACGTCAAAGACGACAGAAGACGCACACGCACAATTCACCGGTGAGAACTGGATTGAGGTGAAGGGTGCACGTACGCACAATCTTAAGAACCTCTCGGTAAAACTACCGAGAGGAGCTATGACCGTGCTCACTGGACTCTCTGGTTCCGGCAAGTCTTCTCTAGCGTTTGATACCATCTTCGCCGAAGGTCAGCGTCGCTATGTGGAATCGCTTTCAGCCTATGCCCGCCAATTTCTCAATCAAATGCAGAAGCCAGATGTGGATGAAATCACTGGCCTTTCTCCTGCCATTTCTATAGACCAGAAGTCTCGTTCTAATAACCCTCGTTCAACCGTAGCCACCGTAACCGAGATCTACGACTATCTTCGCGTCCTCTATGCACGTGCAGGCCAGCCGTATTGTACGCAGCATGATGTACCTATCGCGCGTCTGTCAAAGGAAGAGATGATTCGTTTGGTGTGGAATAAGGTACAGGCTAAGACTGGTGAGGGTGAAAGGGTAATGGGTGTTGAGTTTGATCGTTCAACGGTAACCATCTATGCGCCTGTAGTGGTGGGACGTAAGGGTGAATACTACCAACTCCTTTATGATCTTCTCGGTCGTGGGTATGAGCGTGTGGTGATTAACGGTACGGAGCAATCTCTACGTGAGAAGGCTGTTCTCGATCGTAACAAGCGTCATGAGATTGATGCCGTAGTAGATTCTATTTTTGTGTCTGAGTTCGTTCGTACTCCAGACGGTGCACGTGAGCGTCTTTCAGAAGCACTTGAGCTCGCACTTAAGGAAGCAGACGGTCTTGTGAAGATAAAGCACGCAGACGGCACTATTGAGAC
Organism: Parcubacteria bacterium C7867-008; assembly: GCA_001189215.1. Lineage (GTDB taxonomy): Bacteria > Patescibacteriota > Minisyncoccia > Phycocordibacterales > Phycocordibacteraceae > C7867-001. The sequence continues at coordinate 64,310 of LFCR01000004.1, forward strand.
ACTGTCTTCAAAGTTTATTTGTCCGGACGATGGCATGTCATTCCCAGAAGTGGAGCCTCGTCTCTTCTCCTTCAACAGTCCTTATGGTGCCTGTCCTGCCTGTAACGGACTCGGCACCAAGTCTCTCTTCTCTGATGAGATTTGCCCGGTATGTGAAGGGAAGCGTCTGCGTCCTGAAGCGCTCCGTGTGTATCTTGCCCAGAAGAAGAATACCAAGGAGCATCCACTTGGTCGTAACGTTGTTGATTTTACTGACTTCTCAATTAAGGACGCCAAGGATTTTATGGATAGTCTGCAGCTCTCTGATATGCGCATGGAGATTGCGAAACCAATCATTCGTGAGATCACCGCACGTCTCGACTTCATGTTGAACGTTGGTCTTGATTACCTCACCCTCAACCGTTCTGCAGCAACACTCTCTGGTGGAGAGTCTCAGCGTATTCGTCTCGCCTCACAACTTGGTACCGGTCTTGTGGGTGCGCTTTATGTGCTAGATGAGCCAACCATTGGACTTCATCAACGTGATAACGATCGTCTTATCAAAACCATGCTCACCCTTAAGGAGTTGGGCAACACTATTCTTGTGGTGGAGCACGATGAAGATACGATCTACGCAGCAGATTACATCGTAGACATCGGCCCAGGAGCTGGAGTGCATGGGGGACGAGTGGTAGCGGAAGGATGGCTTGATGATCTCCTCACCGCACCTAAGAACGACTCTGGTTCACTTACCCTTTCATATCTTCGCGAAGAGACACGTATTGAGCTTCCTGAAGAGCGTCGTACCAGCGACAAGGGGAGTATCAAAGTTAAGGGAGCAACACTCCATAATCTTAAGAATCAGAATGTTGATATCCCTCTTGGAAAGCTCGTTTGCATCACTGGTGTGTCTGGTTCAGGAAAGTCCACATTCCTCTATGACATTCTCCACCGTAACGTAGCAGCACGTTTCGCTAAGCGTGAAGTGAAACTTGAACATGTCGCCAGCATGACCGGTACCGAGTATCTCGGGCGTGTGGTGCTTATCGACCAGTCTGCCATTGGTCGTACACCACGATCTAACCCTGCTACATACACAGGAGCATTCACCCATATTCGTGATCTCTTCTCTTCAACCAGTGAAGCGCGTGCTCGTGGATGGAAGCCAGGACGCTTCTCATTCAACGTGCCAGGTGGTCGCTGTGAGGCATGTCAGGGCAACGGAATGATTGCCGTGGAGATGCACTTCCTTCCAACGGTGTATGTAACGTGTGACGTGTGCGAAGGAAAGCGATTCATGAAAGAAACACTTGAAGTTACCTATCGTGGAAGGAATATTCACGACGTTCTTCAGATGACGGTGGAAGAGGCAGCTAAGTTCTTCGAAGATATTCCATCTATCGGTGAACGTCTCGAAACACTTAAATCAACCGGTCTTGAGTATCTGACCCTAGGACAGTCTGCAACCACACTTTCTGGTGGTGAAGCGCAGCGTGTAAAGATTGCGTCTGAACTCTATCGTCCAACCACCATGAAGACGCTCTATCTTCTCGATGAACCAACGGTGGGTCTGCACTATGAAGATGTTCGCAAGCTTATTGAGATTCTTCAGGAGCTTGTTCGTCGTGGAAACACTGTTGTTGTGATTGAACACAATCTCGATCTCGTAAAATCTGCGGACTATCTCTTGGACTTTGGCCCTGAGGGTGGTATCAAGGGAGGAAAGGTTATTGCAAAGGGAACTCCAGAGGAAGTATCAGAAACAGAAGGCTCTTATACCGGAGAATATCTAGCAAAGATTCTTAAGAAACATCGTAAGAAAGTAAAGGAGGCATAAAAGGAAGGAGGCGGAAGACCATTACAGTCGTCCGCCTCGATATTTCCCCAATGTACTTGTGTTTGCCTATTCAGCCGCGTGAAGGACCGCCACCGGCTCCTCCAAGGACGATTCCCAACAGGATTCACTGCAGAGCAGCGTGATCCTGAAAGCCGGACACTCGTCCGTCGACACGATCACGAAGCGATCACAGGGGTGACCATGCAGCGAATCATCCGGACGGTACCCACAGTCTCCGTCCTTGATGTGCTTCACGCTGGCGAAGTGCAGCACGTTCACGCCGAGGCGAACGGCGATGCTTCTGAGGAACGAACCTTCTTCATGGTCGGCGAATCCGCCAGCCATGAAAACACGTTCGCTCTTGAGGTCGATCTCTCCAGAGCCTTTAGCGCGATCACGGACCGCGCGCATTCCTGAAATGCTTACCATGTGTTCTCTCTCCACAAAACCTTAAATACCATAGCGTAATTCGCCCTAATGTCAATTTACTGGCATACTAACTATCTATGCAGCGTGGTGAATTAGCAAAGTTTGATCTTCCAGATTGCCCCGGTGTCTATCTGTTTACACAGGGTAAAGGGAAGTCTAAGAAGGTCTTGTACGTAGGTAAGGCAACTTCCCTGCGTGATCGCGTACGTTCCTATTTTGATATTGAGCTCATAGCTACCCGTGGCCCTCGTATTGTGGACATGGTCACGCAGGCAGATGGAATGATGCACGAAACCACACCTACGGTACTTGAAGCGTTGGTTCGTGAAGCAGCGCTCATTCGTCACTACGATCCACCAGCAAATACCTTAGGAAAGGACGGAAAGTCTTTTCTCTATGCCGTTATCACTGATGAGCAGATTCCACGAGTACTTGCGATACGAGGCAAAGATATAGATTTTGATAATCTACGTGCTGGAGAGACCAAACTTAAATCTACCTACGGACCGTTCCCGTCCGGCTTCCAGTTACGAGAGGCACTTCGTCTCATACGTCGTATCTTTCCCTTCTATGACACATCACGCCCTGTAGGAGAAGGAAATAAGCACCTGCAAGCAAAAGTAGAATTCAATCGTCAGATTGGGCAGTACCCAAAAGATATGAGCAAGAGTGAATACATGCGTTCTATTCGTAACGTTGGTATGTTCCTAGCGGGTAACGTAAAGGCACTTCGTACCCAGTTAACTAAGGACATGAAAGCTGCTGCTAAGGCAGAGAACTTTGAAGATGCTGCAGTAATGAGAAAGCAGTTATTTGCACTCGATCATGTTCAGGATGTGTCTCTAATCAAAGAGGATCGTGGAGAAGATAAAGCAGCACCACGAATTGAAGCCTATGACACGGCACATCTTTCAGGTACCAATGCCATCGGTGTTATGACAGTGATTGAGAATGGAGTAACGGTAAAGCGAGACTATCGCACCTTCCGCATTCAAGGTCGAGGAGGTAAGTCTACCAATGATGATATTGCATCTCTTAAAGAGATACTTTCACGCCGTCTAGGGCACCCAGAATGGCCTATGCCACGAGCAATAGTGGTGGATGGTGGTAAGACACACAAGAAGGCTGCAGAGGATGTCCTGTCTCAGTATCAGATTGGTATACCAGTAGCAGCGGTAGTGAAGGATGATAAACACCGCCCCCGTGAAGTGCTTGGTGCACTACGAGCTGGTATCACTGAAGCGGATGCAGTCCTTGCTAACAGTGAAGCGCACCGATTCTCCATAACACTTCACCGTAAAGCTCGGTCCAAAAGCATGCGTAAAGGATAACTTCCTTGACGTATTTCTATACAGGAGTATCTTCACTTCTACGGATTGAGGCACCGGTACCGATGGGACCACCGTTGCTGTCCGTAGGGGGAGTTCACATGGACTTTGTTTTTAAGTTGCGTTGTAGCGTGAGGTAGCTGGCCACCGATTGCCAGTGATCCTTACGCGGCGGTAATCACAGCCGGGCACATTCTGCTGGCACAGCCGCCACCAGCAAACCCCCGACCGACTTGCACTACCTGGGCACATAGGCGGAGCATCGGGTTACAGAACAGGGATACATACCTCCAAAGGCGTGACCGCTATACGCGCACGCGATGCCTTCAAAGGCTGGAAGGGAGTAACACCGGGGCGACGCAGCTGCCACATGCAGCAACGCGTCGCCCCATTCCTTTTGACTGCTATACTCTTTTCATATGCGTGGCACAGTAGTTGGAGTATTGCGCGGAGGTCCTTCACGAGAACATGAAGTGTCACTTGCCAGTGGTCATGCGATCATCGCCAACCTTCCAAAGGAACACTTCACCGTTCGTGATATATACATAGACAAGCAAGGTGTGTGGCATGAACGTGGTCGTGTAGTAACACCACATCGTGCACTTCATTCAGTGGATGTGGTCATCGTTGGCCTCCACGGTGAATATGGAGAAGATGGAGAAGTACAGAAGCTCCTAGAGAAGAGTGGAGTTCCATACACTGGCTCAGATTCCTTTTCATCCTTTGTGGCAATGCACAAAGTGCTTTCTAAGGAGAAAGCAAAGCAAGCTGGACTCAAGACTCCCAACTACTACTACATAGAAGAAAGTACTCCACCACATCATGTGGAGCAGATGTTGCGTGATGTCGTGCGAACGTACCCACAACCAGTAGTGGTGAAGCCAACACGATGGGGATCATCCGTAGGGATAACTATGACAACGGGCTATGCACCACTTCATACCGCTGTAACAGGCCTTTTGGCGCAAGGAGCAGGTGGTGTATTGGTTGAAGAGTATATAAGAGGGACTGAAGCCACCACCGCAGTAGTAGAGGATATGCGTGGAGAGAAACTCTATGCACTACCATCAATAGAAATCATTCCGCCAACATCAGACTTCTTCTCTTATCAGGCAAAGTATTCAGGCGACACACGAGAAATCTGCCCAGGACGTTTTGATAAGCAAACACATGCAGAACTAGAGCGTCAGGCACGCCTTATGCACGATGTACTTGGTCTCAGACACTATTCACGTTCTGATTTCATCGTCACCCCTAAAGGTATCTACTACCTTGAAACCAATTCTCTGCCTGGATTAGCCCCCGAATGTCTCCTACCCAAGTCCCTTGATGCGGTAGGGGTATCATTCAGTGATTTCCTATCCCACTTGGTTGCACTTGCACGGGCAGGCAAGAAACGGTAAAGTTTCCCCTATAGAAACGGCTTTTAGTCGTTTCTATGCGGGCCGTTAGCTCAGTTGGTAGAGCGCTTCATTTGCAATGAAATAACTTCTCGTCAAAAAGGAAGAAATAGAGACTGTGCTGCTCCCGTGTGTTGAGCTTGGTCCATATAGAATATGGCCTTTCGACCAACGTCTTTGATTTCTTTAGAGCAGTTTGAAATGGAATCGCAAAGTCCAATTTCGCACCCGATTCTGCCTCCAGTCCCTCTATCTCGCGGGCAGTCTGCTCCATTTCATGTTCGTATACATCCCTCAACTGTTCTGTCTTTGCTCGATAGGCCATATCAGCTAAGCCTCGTAGTTTCTCCCGTAACTTCTCGATTTTATGCGCATGAGTTGCCTCACGTTTTCCAACCTCAGCGATCTCCTCTTTCCAAACCGCTCTAAATACCTCCTCTACAACTTTAGAAACAGAAGGTTTGAGCTTCGAGGCGTGCATAACCTTTAAGAAATTACCTTCCAGCTCGGCTTTCTTTATAGACTTATTTTTAAAAACACATCCGGCAGTTTTACAAAGATAATACGGGTATCTGTTACCATTATGGTTCTTACTAAAGGCTGCTGTTAATGATGCGCCACATACGCAGTTAATTAAGCCGCGCAAAGGGAAGTCAGATGATATATCCTGGCGCACCCATTTTGATACCTGAACCTTTTGAAGCCGCGCCTGAGTGGCTTCATAAGTGTTTGGAGAAATAAGTCCTTTATGGTGGCCCGGTCTGCGGCTAACCTCCCATTCGATGTGCTCCACATAACCAGCGTAAAAAGGATCTTCAAGTAAGCTAGTAACTTGGGTGATATAGCTTTCGGGCGCCGGCCTCTTCCAAAAGCCTTTATCAATTAGATAGCGCGCCATATCAACCTTACGGACTAGCTTTCCATCAGCAAAGGCCTCTAGGGCCGGTTTAAGCACGTCCAAGCCCTCCCTGGAGGGCTCCAGGACCTTTGTGGTCTTGTTTCTTTGGTAGCCACGTTTTGTACCGCCAATGCAGTAGTAACCCGCCTCCATGCGCGCCTTCATTTTCTGTATAACCTGTCTTCTGTTTTGCTCTCGCTCAAGCTGAGCCTGTGCTGCATGTATGGTCTCTATAAACCTAGCCTCGGGACCTTCGTTAAATGCAAAGTTAGGGCTTTCTGGTCGAGCTCCCCTAGCCTCAATTTCTAACCTGAGTTCAAGATAAGCCTGAGTGTCGCGAGCAATACGCTTCATGTCATCAAACAAAACAACGTAACTTCTATGCGGGAACTTATCCAAGTACTTCAAGAGTTGAACAACACCAGCTCTGTTCCTAAAATCCCCGCCGCCCGTGAAGACATCTTGGAATACCTCGTCAATCTGATAGCTTCTTTGTTGCGCGTACTCTCTACAGCGAGCCTCTTGTGCTTCCATCCCATGACCTTCAGACGCCTGCTTGTCAGAAGAAACCCTGCAATAGATAACCGCATGCTCCTCAACAGAAGCTGATGTGGGTTGCAGTGTAATGTTACTTTTTTGTTTGGGCTTTTTGGACATAGCTGTCTATTTCATTTCGTGTGATCGTTCTGCAAAACTCTTCTAGGTATCGCAGTTGCTCAAGTACTTCTTCATCACTACTTCGATAATCATTAAGGATGTTACGAAAACGCTCTATTTTGATTATAGACCTGGATTCATGAGCAAACTGAGGCTGCCTGATATCAGCCTCAACGTTTACAAATGTTAACAATGGTTTTTTACGGTTTTTCCGGGTCATTTGTGTGACCTCGCAAGATAGAAAAGCAAAAAACTCCAAAACCAGATGCGCCTCTTATGAGGTGCACTTAGTTTTGGAGCCTTACTACTTACGGTGTCTTCCGTTTGTTGATCACGTCTTGCGACGCGTCCTATTGGCCTGTTTCTTTTCGCCGGCGGGGCCTGCTTAGAGTATAACCCAAAAGTACTGCATGCTAGGATATGCTAGGAACCAGCGCCTAAACCTACCAATCTGGTAGGCATGGCCAAATAAAACCTACGCGAGCAGAAGCGGCCTCATAGGCTGGCTCTACTCGCGTAGGTCGGGTGTCTCGAAAGGGCCCCGGGTGATGTCCGAAAGGGTGTCATCGCCGGTTCTGTGGGGCCGCTTCTGCGTACCTACAGATACGGATTACAAAACCTACGCGAACTAATATGAACACAAGAAAAGACGGACTTCTATCCGTAAAGGATTGGACCAGGAATGAGTATGGCCGGAATGCGCTGATCGCGTTACTTGGTGGCCTAGTGCTCAATATGTCAGGTTATACGATTGGAGAGGTGTTTGGTTCAATACTGGCTCTGCTTGGGTTTGGATTAGGGGTAATATGGGCCTATTTGAAGATAAGCAAGAAGGAGCCGGCATACAAATAACACTTTGACATTTGCAATCAGCATGTCCTTGCAGACTGGCTTCATGAAGCTACAATGAGTGTACATGGATGCAAACACCCTACTCGAACTTATTCAACTGCTTGAAGCAGACGAAGGGCAGTTTACTATTGGCGCCCGCATAGAAGAGATAAGGACGCTTCTTTCTCAGAACGATCCAGCACAAAGTACAGCAATATCTACAAAACTAACCGAACTATTTACCGAAATAGCTTCCAGTAGGGCAAACCTTTTTAGCCAGACAGAGCTCGCAATCCTCAAAGGTCTCGATGCGGTTGACTACTTCGGAAGTGGATTGACCCAAGCACTTACAGAAATTACATCTGGATCAAAGACATACGAGCTTACATCTCGGCTTAGCGAGTTCTACACAGAGCGCAGTACAAAGTACAACAAGCTAGTCCAAATGAAGAACTCCATGCTGGAGAATGGCTTGGTAGCATATGAACAAGAAGAAGATGAAATTGCTCTTACTATCCCAGGAAAGGAGGTGGATGCCTCAGAGCTCGCAGAGCATCTAAAGACATTTTCTGAATTCCTTCGTGCGGTTCAGGAGTGCACGCTTCCAGCAGGCCAAACGCCAACACCGGCAGAGATTGTGCGTGTAAGTCGAGGTAGCCTGAACTTTTTCGCGCAGGTAGATCCTGCAACACTAAAGGCTGTTCTGGAGATTATCGGCTCCCTCGCAACAATTTACCTTGCTGGAGTTGATATACGTAAGAAATTCAACTCAAAAACTCCTTTAAGTGAAGATGAGCAGGCCTCAATAAATCAGCTGGCTGAGACAATAGCGCAGAAGCGGGTGGATGCCTTTGTGGCTGAGACGGCTGCAAAACTGGCTAAGGATAATCATGAACTCGGAAATCGAGTAAGTCGTTATTTGAAAATCCTTATAAAGTGGATGCCGTTAGGCATACATCTTGAGGTTGTCGTTGCAAAGACCGTTGAACCTGTCGACCTTAAAACAAGTGAAGGTAAGCAGATAAGGGCAAAACAGGCGACACTTCTGAAGGTAAATGAGATGTATAGCCTACCTATGGAACACCTCAAGCTCCCTGAACCGCAAATAGCCGAGCAAGACGTAGCTATTCCGGCAGAAGAACCAACTGTTCCAATTGAGCCAGAACAAGAAGTGCCTATCGAACCAGTGGCGCCCGCTGAACCTGAGAAGCTAGAACCAATGACAGAAAAAACTGTCGAAAACAGTCCTGAGCCAGATGAGCCAAGTGCGTAAATGAAATCATTAAATGATCTGGTATTACCACCATCATCCTGAAGTTCTTTCGCTCGTAAAGGATTTGGCTACGATATCAGCGGCCATAATTGCTTCATACGTTGCTCTTGCAGGTTTAGGTGCTTGGAAAAGACAATTGCACGGAAAGGAAGACTATCAATTGGCGAGACGTTATTTACGCGAGGTATATCGTTTGCGCAACGGTCTTAAATCAGTAAGAAATCCTTATATATCAGTAGGAGAAATGCATGCAGCATTGAAGGAAAGCGGTGAAGAAAACCCAGACCCTATCGCCGATAGAAAGAAAACAGACTTCGCTGTCTACAGCCGAAGATGGGAAGAAGTAAAGCAGGCGTCAGTTGCTCTTGATGTCGAGCTTCTCGAAGCAGAGGTACTCTGGGGCAAAGAAGCTGTTTCTAAGCAGAAGCCCTTGCGTCAAAAATCCAACGAGCTATTTAGTGCATTACAACAGCATCTAAATGAACGTCCGCGTGTGAATATAGATGATTTACTGTACGACGCAGGCGATAAGGATAAATTCACTCTTCAAGTTGAGGAAGCTATAAAGCCCATAGAAGAATACTTGGCCCCGCATTTGAAAATAGAAGGAAGAATCTCAACAAGCTAATGATTTCAAGAACCCGTCTCGACCGGATCGCTTTTCTTTCGTTTCAAAATGCTTTGCGTCTGCATCATGATGCAATAATCCTCTTTAAGGAGAAGAGTTATCCATCGGCTTTTTTCCTTTCAATACTTGCGCAGGAAGAGATAGGGAAAATGCACCTTGTTAATGATCAGTCATGGCGTTCTGGAGAAAATGAAGCTGGGTTGGCTGAAATCAAGGACGAAGTCAAAAAGAAAAAATACCAGGCAGAATTGGAGAGTATGGAAGAATATGTAATTAAGGCTCTGTATCAACATCCACTTAAGCAAGGACACTTTTATCGTAATTCTCCAGCGGAAGAGCTGTGGATTCCGAAGAAAGGGAAACTCAGAAAGGAGTACCAAGGCATCTGGGATGGAATGCTTGAGGCAAGAAAACAAAACGCTGTGTATGTTGGCTTTGCAAGAAGGAGAGGGAAGATAGATACCACTAGACTTCACCATCCTTGGGAAATTACGAACGGAATGGCCGCAAGTCATATCACCAGAGTAAATGATTATCTATTGGTTTTTGGGTTGGGTTTAAGATATACGTCCTATGCGTATGAGAACGAGGAAATAGTTTCAATGATTAAGCATAGACGCTTTTTGAAGGAGATTGCTGCTAGTTGGATGCGTAGCGGTACGTTAGCTCAGAAGGAGATAGAGAAGCTCGAAAGGGCATTAAAGGATCCAATAGTTTCTGACGCTCGATTTTAAATCCTCTTCTGTGGTAGCAGATGGGAGAAATCCTTAGTGTTCCGCAAGGGCTAATTGCAATGGAATGCACGTTTGATAGTAGTCCCAGAAGCGAGATAGATAGCTTTTTAAGGAGTTCAAAGTCTTGATTGATATGTCCACCCAAACAAGAAAAGACCCCGCAAGGGTCTTTTCTTGTTTCAATCACAACCATATACTTATGACATGGAAGGCCCTCCCCCAAAGCTCGATAAGCAACCTGTAAACTCAGAAGATATAGCAAACCCGAACAGAATATTTGAGTGGGGTTTTATGCCAGACAATACTGATGTTCCAACAAAACCAGAGAATGTATACAGACAAATCAAGGTAGAAGGAGTCGATGATCTTAATGAGAGTGGTGTGGTACGAAATGCAGGAAGTGCAGGAAAAGGACGAGTACGTAAATACGGAGACCGTGTGTATTGGACACAAGGTAAAGAGGGAGAATTTCATAATGTACAACCAGGCCACGCGGTACTTGAAGCACCGCTATCTGTTGTAAGTTCCCGTGTGGTGACTGCAGAGGACATCATTGGTATTCATGTACGCAATGAAGCAGGAGAGGTTGAGAACCGCGCCCGCGCCATACCTGAAGTAGCTGTTGATGCATCAGGTACTGAGCAGAAACCAGAAGAAGGTTCTAATCTAGAAGATGTTCGAAATAGGCTTGGTTTGTCTCCAAAGGAGTAATTTAGATTCTATGCACACTGAATTAATAGCTGGAGCAGCATATTTGTTTAATTCAGGTCTACGCGAAGGAATGAATGATCCCATTCACGCGCTGTATACAATGGTTGGTATTGCGGTGCTGGTTGTGGCTGGAATCTCCGTTGGAGTGTATAGGAACAGACAAAAAAGAATGAAGAAACGTGATTCCTGGTAGATCAAGCGCGCTTGAATATAAAGCGTGAAAGTACAAGAAAGCTTTCAACAGCAATAATGAGCGCAGCAATTGCCTGCGCCAATATGTACCAAACTCCTAGGTAGTGCACGAGAAGGAATACAATTCCCGTATTTAGAACAAGATTAATGGAAGCAACAAGCAAGTGTAAGGGAACTTGTATTGCAGTAGATTTTTGATGCTTGTAGTTGAAGGTCCAGTACTTGTGGAGAAGGAAGTTAGCTATTCCTGAGGTTGCAAAAGCAACAATTGATGAGATTAGATACCAGACATGGGAGATGTCGGTAAGGAGGTAGAGGACAGTAACATTAACCAACACGCTTATAGCTCCTGTAGTGAGGAAACGTAATGCCTTAGGAACCTCTTTACCCATGGGGGCGCTATGTATACCAAGTCTGAAGAACACGATCGCTAGGAGGCAATATATGCCATGTCTGGCACGTATCTTCTTTCCTTCCGTGACGGTACGCGGATGGTAGGTGATTGGCACTTGAGCAACGGTACCTGCGTGCTGGAGGATATATGTCATCTCAATAGCATCAAATACGAAGTCGTCACTAGGAGCTTCTAGGAGTGCTGGTATGCGCTCTCGAGGGAAGACTTTGTAGCAACACGGAACGTCCTTAAATGAGCTACTGAAGGCAAGATTATAAAACGAGGAAACAACACGACCTCCAAAAAACAGCATGCGATTGCGATGAGCATCTTCTTCGGTAAGAGTGCGGTATCCAAACACGGTATCTACCTTTCCTTCAATGATCGGAGCAAGTAAAGAAGGATACTGACCTGGATCAATCTCAAGGTCTCCATCTTGAATGATGCAGTATGCACCGGTTGCATTACGAAGACCTTCCTTAACCGCACCTCCTTTGCCGAGGTTCTGGGGAAGATACACAACCTGTACGGTATTCCCTGCATCACCAGATGAAAGTGTACCCAATGCTGCGTGTGTTTCTTCGTTAGATCCATCATCCACAACAATAATCTCTTTGGACCAGCCAGAAGGAAGTCCTGTTGCAATGACTCGTTCAACAACCAATGCAATAGTGTCAGCTTCATTGAAGCAAGGAATGATTACACTCAGGAGTGTTTTCGGAGTGTTACTCATAGAATTTTACGAGTGCATACTTCCCAGACCGCACCACAGCTCTCTTCTCACAAGACGCAACACCTTCCGTGAAGTCCGTCATATCAATGAAGCCGTATTGAAGATCATGTGCCTTTCCATAGTCTGCAAAGGCAACACAATCCTTTGTTTTAAGTACATCACGTACTTCGTTGTATCTAGCAAACCACTGGTCCGCTGCGTCCCCATCATATAGAGCCACGTTACCATCCTTAGAAGACACGTATGTTGGCTTATTAGCGTATGCGCGTATGAGATTTGCTTCACCATTTGGATTAGCAAGAATCATAGTTTGAGGTCTAAGAAGAGTATCAACTTCAACGAGTGCAGAGATGAGTTCCTTTGTATCTTTAGACTCCCTATATCCGTCACTAAGCCCCTCAACAACATTCATTACAGATGTCTGCGCGCAAAGTATGCCTATGAGTAGTACAGCAAAGATGACCTTCATCCTGCGACTAGTTCCAAACTTAGCCGTGAAAAGTATGTATCCATACGTACCAACAAGAACCATTGATGAAAGGTAGAACCATACAGAAGCTCGAGCCAACAGATACTTTGCATACGGTGTGAACTCAAGACCAACACCAATAAGAGAAAGGATAAGCGTGCTCCACCACAGAGCCATCCACACAGTCATAGAAGGTCCTTCTGGTAAATTTTTCTCTCTACGACACCAGAACCATAGTCCAAGCACGAGTGCTACATAAATAATCTGCTTACGGAGATAGTGCAGAAGAAGATAGGACCACGAGTGCAGTACTGCCGTGTAGTGATCAAGGATTATGGATGGATTGGGAGGTGAGAACTGTCCTATACGGAAAAACACATCATAGAGCGCAAGGGGAGCAGCAGCTAAGAACACGAGTCCGTATGCAATGAACTCAAGCTTGATAGAACGTGTTCGTATAACCTCAGCAAACAAAACGATCATCGCCACATGGAAGAAGATAACGGGATACCAGTTCGATAGAAGACCAAGCAAGGCAAAGAAGATAAAGAACTTCTTTCGTGAGCCCCCCTCAACTGCTTTGAAATACAGAATGAGCAACCAAACAATAATTCCAAGTCCTAATTCCTTAGGTACAAAGCCTTTCACTAAGAACCCCCAGCCAGACAATCCCAAGGATATAACGGGAATAATGCTAACTAGTGCAATACAGAAGGCGAGTACTCTGTTACGTGTTGTATAGAGAACCAATGAATAGACTCCGCTCAGGAATATAAGAAGGGAAATAGTAGATATAAAAATACTCCAATCCAGTACTCCTACGCCAAAGAAGTCTCCAATACGAACAAACACGGCATCGATAAACAACTGCCCGGTTGGCCAGGAACGATTATTTTGGAACATGACATCGTTCTCAAAGTTTCCTGCGTACGAGGTAGAGAACTCAGTCCAATGGACTGCATGTACGAAGGCGTCAGAAGAGAGTTGATATTTAAGGGGTACTCCAGAAACAGCTAGAAAGGAGATGTTAAGCAGGAAGGCACAAAAGAATACGATAGCGATAAGAATAAGATCAGTCTTGATCCGTGCGAGTCCCTGCCAGTGCATTGCATGGAAGTATAGCAAAGATATCTATGCGTTATACTGACGCCATGAACACGAAACTCATAAAACTATTCTTTATAACGTTGCCTATATTGGCAGTAATAGACTTCTGCTGGGCCGGCATACTCGCTACTGATTTCTATCGCGGACAGGTGGGAGATTTACTCTCAATGAATCCAATCCTTCCTCCACTGGTTCTCTTCTACATTATCTACACGGCAGCGGTTGCATACTTTGTAATCAGTCCTGCACTAGCTGTTCGTTCATACAAGTTACTTGTCATTAACGCAGCGTTCCTTGGTCTGACCGCATACGGTACCTATGATCTCGTTACGCTTGGTCTCACACCCGGATGGACCCCCCTTGTTACCGTTGTAGATATTATTTGGGGTATGGTACTTACCACCGCAGTTTCTTCTATCGTGTACGCAATCGCTATACGTTGGAAGTAGCAAGCCTGTAAAAAGAATCCTCCGCAACAAGCGGAGGATTCTTTTACTTACCTTGTCCGTAGAACTTCTTGAGCATCTTTACGTGCTCTTCGTATGTCTTTGAGCAGTGGAACTCTCCTTTTGAATCATGGAAATAGAAGAGACAGTCTGTCTTCTTTGGATTAAGTGCTGCAACAACAGCTGCTACTGATGGATTTGAGATAGGACCAGGTGGAAGTCCTTTATTCTGGTACGTGTTGTATGGAGACTTTATGTATTTATCCTTTGGTACTACTGGTGGCCACCACGTACCTTGCTTACCAGTGGTTTGATTTGCCTTCGCATACTGAAGTGTTGCGTCTATTTGTAGGTTCATACCAACAAACATACGATTCCAGATGATACCTGAGATGAGGCGCATATCGTCCCACCCACCTGCTTCACGTTCAATAAGTGAAGCAACGGTAATAGCGTCAGCTACGGGAACCTGCTCCTCAGTGCTACTGCTGTACCGCGCAAGAATATCTTCTTCAAAGCGATGATGGAGAAGTACTTCAACTTGATCAGGATCGGTAACGCTAAGGAAATAAGTTCCAGGAACAAATTGTCCTTCAGGTAATTCTTCGTCACGAGCGGTTGCGTACTTCAAGAACTCAGCTTTCTCTGCAGGAGTCCAATGAAGTGTTCCTCCAACTAGATTTGCAACTTGTTCCTTACGAAAGCCTGGTTTGATCGTAACGAACAGGGTATTTGCACCAGCGACTTGCCTATAGGCAGGGAAGTTTGAGATAGCAACAGCAACCTGCGTAAAGATATTGCCTGCCTGAGTCGCTGCAGCGGTAAGACTTGTTGGCTTCACATCAAGAATAGCTTCAACCTGCGGGTTCTCAATAATGGTCTTGTTTGCTGGATCAACGGTAACTGTGAACTTAGGTTGCGGTGGTCGGACACTATCTTGGATCGCTAGATCAATGGCAAGAATGGTAGGCAGCGAAAAGAAACCGATCACGAGCACTAGTGTGCTCGCCGCAACGGGGAGCAGATTTAGTACGCGCTTCTTCGGTGATGATTTCTTGCGGGACGGACTGGTACCTGTTGGTATCAGTGGGCCGGAAAATTTCATCTTCGGCATTGCACGTATTGTAACGAACGAATGCAACATCGTGAAATGTATTTGTCCACTGATTTCATCTTCGTTGTATAGACATACCCTCAGACGGTGGTACGGTCTATCTATGAAGCCAAAGGCTCTCCCTCCTACTCTCACTGAACGCGTAACGACGTGGATCGGTTCACGCATGTCACTTGTTGCACATACGATATTCTTTATCGGGTGCTTCTTCACTGTGGTACTTGGACTTATCACTCTTGAAACTATGCTCCTTGTTCTCACCACAGCGGTCTCTCTTGAGGCCATTTATCTTGCCATCTTCATTCAGATGACGGTTAACGCTAACACCGCTAGTCTTCGTGAAGTGGAGGAAGACATTGAAGAAATTCAGGAGGATGTGGAAGAACTGGGAGAAGACTTGGATGAGATTCAGGAAGACATTGGAGAGATTCAGGAGGATGTCGAGGAAATCAGCGAAGACATCGATGAAATTCAAGAAGACGTTGAGGAGTTGAGTGAAGAGGAGGAGAAAGAGAAAGAAGAAGCTGCAAAGCCAAAACGTAAGACAGTAAAAAAGACTACAGCAACAGAAGCAGAACTCCTTGAGCAGCTCTCACAAGATGTTGCTAAGCTTCTCGCAGATCTAGAGGCACTAAAGAAAGGTAAGAAATAGCGAAACCCGCCCGGTCTAGGACGCGGGCGGGTGATAGCTGAAGAGTCTGTCGACCGTTATTCAACGACCTCACAGCACTTTTTGGTGAACTGGAGATAGTCACCAAACATCTCACGATCCCAATACACAGCAACACCCTCTCGACCAGCTGTGCGAAGTGCGTCGATTGCTTTCGAACGCAGCACGATGTGGACATCCTTATGCTGTTCGCAGGGTGTCCCCCTCATCGGAACCCGAAGGAAATCCTCCTTCGTTGCGAGTGGAATTTCAACTCCCACCCATTCCTTACGAACTCCAACAGGCGCAATAGAACCTGGTGGTGTGCTGACAATACGAATAGAACTCATCAGTGCCTCCTTGCGACTGGTTGTGCGCACAGTACCACAATCAGAATTTTAGTCCTAAACAACCTAAATATACTGTTTGGTCATATCAATCCAGGCTGATACCATAGAGAAAAGGCTATGGAGAAAGGCATTCACGTCGTCCTGAAGGCGGAGCAGCTTGGCACGTTCTTAGGGTTACCTATAACAAACTCGCTCATAATGACGTGGATCGTCATGGCGGTGCTTATTGGTTTTGCGCTCATATTCCGATCAAAGCTCGCTATGATCCCTGGAAAGTTGCAGGCAGGAGTTGAATGGCTCTTTGAGAGTGTCCTTAATTACATGACCGAAACACTTGAGGACGAGAAGATGGCTCGCAAATTCTTCCCTCTCATCATGACCATCTTCTTATTCCTACTCGTTGCTAATGAGTTAGCGTTCCTTCCGGGTGTTGGATCCATTGGTATTACTGAACATGGAGAATTCCTTCCATTTCTTCGTGCACCTTCGGCAGACCTCAATCTCACCCTTGCACTCGCAATAATCTCCTTCCTAACCATAGAGATCACAGGAATCGTTGCTTTGGGCTTTTATAAGTATGCCGGCAAATATGTTAATTTTAGTTCACCGGTGAACTTTGTGGTGGGCATCATCGAGCTCCTTTCTAACCTAGGGCGTCTCATTTCCTTCTCCTTCCGTCTCTTTGGAAACATCTTTGCAGGAGAAGTGATGATCTTGGTAGCAGGATTCTTTGTTGCATACCTTTTGCCGGTGCCACTCATGGCATTTGAGGTATTCGTTGGCTTCATTCAGGCAGTGGTGTTCTCAATGCTCACCCTGTTCTTCATCAAGCTGGCAATCATGGATCCGCACGAATCGCACTAGGACACTAGTGGGTTCATGCGGCTCCGGGATGGAGCAGATTATTTGGTAACTAGTAACGTATGGAAACAGAATCAGCACAGCTGATCGCTATGGCAATTGCAGCTGGTCTCGGGGTACTCGGTCCAGGCATTGGTATCGGTCTTATCGGTGGTAAGGCAATGGAAGCTATCGGCCGTAACCCTGAAGCTTCAGGAAAGGTGGTTTCGAACATGATTCTTGCAATCGTGTTCGCAGAGGCGCTCGGTATTCTTGCGCTCGTGGTCTCGTTCATCATCCGCTTCGTCGGCTAGTACTACGATTGGTACATGGATCAGCTTCTTGAAGCATTCGGCATTCAACTCCCTCTACTGCTCGCGCAGTTGGTGAACTTCGGTGTGCTCTTTGTAGCACTTACATATCTGCTCTATAAGCCGGTTATGAAGACACTGGATGAGCGTCGTACCAAGGTTGCGCAAGGTGTACTTGATGCAGAAGAAGCTGCACAAAAGCTTGCCTCTGCAGACGAGGAAGCATCCACCACTGTGCAAACTGCGGAAAAGGAAGCTGAAGGTATTGTCGCTACGGCTCGTGAAGAGGCAGGTAGTGAGAAGACACGCATTGTTAAGGAAGCTGAGGCACGTGCCGCAAGTGTTGCAGCAGATGCTGAAGCACGTGCAAAAGAAACCGCAGAGAAGTCTCTACGCGAAAGCGAGAAGGAGATTGCGCGGCTTGCGATGCTTGCTGCTGAGAAAGCGATGCGTAAAGAATCCTAATATGGAGAAAGCATACGCACAGGCAATTCAGAAACTTCTTAGTGAGCCAAACGCTGACGAAGCTAAGATCGTGACGAATCTTGTTTCGCATCTTGAGGCAACAGGAAAATTGAAGATGCTACCGCGTATCAATCGTGAGCTTAAAACATTGCTTGCTCGTGAACTTAAACCTTCTGTTGAAGTTGCTCACCGTGACGAAGCTGAAGACGCATTGAAGGCTGCTGCAAAAGCAGGTATCCATGCAGAACATGCAAAGATTAATCCATCCCTTATCCATGGATGGCGTGCTCGCCAAGGCAGCACCCTCGTGGATCATTCAGGCAAACGAGCGTTGATAGATCTCTATCGTCGCATCACTGCATAATTATTTATTTACCAACGTACGTATGGAAAGCATCATCAAACGCATCGAAAGTGAGATCGCTGGCTTCGCTCCAAGTGGAAGCACTGAGGAGACGGGTATCGTCCGTACTACCGGAGACGGTATTGCGGAGATCGACGGACTCCAGAACGCACTCATGAGTGAGATGGTGCTCTTTGATCCAACCTTTGATCGTACCCTTGAGGCTGCACTTAAGGATGCAGATCCTATCTATGGTCTCGTCCTTAACCTTGAGGAGGACGGTGTACGCGCCGTAATTCTTGGAGACGCATCAAAGGTGTATGAGGGTATGCTCGTACGTCGTGTGGGACGTCTTCTTTCAGTACCTGTGGGTGAGTCTCTTATAGGCCGCGTTATCAATCCACTTGGTGAAGCGGTTGATGGTAAGGGCGCAACACACGCAAAGGATATTCGCCCTATCGAACGTGAAGCATACGGCGTTATGGACCGAGCAGGTGTTAACCAGCCTCTTCATACCGGAATCAAAGCTATTGATGCCATGATCCCCATTGGTCGTGGTCAGCGTGAGCTCATCATTGGTGATCGTGGTGTAGGAAAGACCGCTATTGCCATTGATACCATCTTGAACCAGAAGTCTGAAGATCCGAAGACTCGTCCTATTTGTATCTATGTGGCGATTGGTCAGAAGGAATCTAAGACCGCAAAGATCGTAGCGCAGCTCGCTGATGCGGGGGCAATGGAATACACCATAGTTATTACCGCACCAGCATCAAGCCCTGCAGCCTTCCAGTTTCTTGCACCATTTGCAGGAGCAACGGTAGGTGAATTCTTTATGGAACAAGGCAAAGATGCACTCGTTATCTACGATGACCTCTCCAAGCACGCAGTCGCATATCGTCAAATGTCTCTTCTCCTTCGTCGTCCACCAGGGCGTGAAGCATATCCAGGAGACGTCTTCTATCTTCACTCTCGACTACTTGAGCGCTCAGCAAGGCTTTCTAAGGAAAAGGGTGGCGGTTCACTCACCGCACTCCCTATCATCGAAACACAGGAAGGTGATATCTCTGCATACATTCCAACCAACGTGATTTCAATCACAGATGGACAAATCTTCTTGCTTGCTGATCTCTTCAACAAAGGACAGCGTCCCGCTATTGATGTCGGTAACTCAGTGTCTCGTGTGGGATCGTCTGCACAGACCAAGGCGATGAAGAAGGTGTCTGGAAAAATCAAACTTGAGCTCGCTCAGTTCCGGGAACTTGAAGCATTCATGCAGTTCGCGTCAGATCTTGATGCTGAAACCAAGCAGCGCATTGATACTGGTCGTCGTATGACGGAGGTCCTTAAGCAGAATGTTGGCGAGCCGCTTCCATTTGAGATGCAGGCTGCCGTTATCTTTGCTGCAACAAATGGATACCTTAATACATTTGCTCCTGAAGAAACCCATGGCGCTGAGATTCGCCTCCGTGACTACCTTGAGCGTGAGGTTGATGGAGTTCTCTCTTCAATCCGCGAGGAGAAGCAGATCAGTGAGGAAACAGAAGCAACACTTCGTGCTGCACTTGAGAAGTTCGTAGAGCGCACTAGTGAGTCTAAATAACCACAATGGCACTTAAGGATATCAAAGCGAAGATTGGAGCAACGAAGCGGATGCACACTGTGACGCGTGCCATGGAAGCGGTGTCTGCCGTGAAAATGCGTAAGACACAGGCCTCTGCGCTTTCAGGGCGATCCTACGCACGTGCTGCTGTCGCTATCCTTACGCGTATTGCAGGGACCGAAGAAGTAAAGAAGCATCCACTAGCTCAGGAGCGCGAGGTAAAGAAGATCGCACTTGTTGTTATGACGAGCGATAAGGGCCTTGCTGGTGCACTCAATAGTGGAGTACTTAAGCAGGCAGCACTCGCTGTTAAGGAGTATCGAGCAGACCAAGTCGTGGTATACGCCTTTGGTCGCAAAGGGGAGGATTACTTCACCAATCGCGGGTACACCGTTGCAAAAGCATACGAAAACAAACGAGACGATATTCCACTTTCTGATATGGAAACTCTTGCAGATGATTTGTCTGCAGGGTTCCTTGCCGGGTCATTTGATAAGGTGGTGGTTGCTTATACAAGCTTCAAATCAACCTTTGAACAGATTCCTCTGCAGCATCGTCTCCTTCCACTTTCTCTTCCTGCGTTATCAGAAATCGTAGAGGGAATTGTTCCTGCAAAAGGAAAGTGGAGTACAGAACAGAAACTAGTGGCACCGGCTGCATACGAAGTGGAACCATCTGCAGATGAGGTGCTTGGTGTTCTTATTCCACGCCTCACTGCCATTGCCCTCTATCACATGCTTCTGGAGTCTAAAGCCTCAGAACACTCAGCGCGCATGGTTGCCATGAAGAATGCATCAGATAAATCAAAGGAGGTTACTCGGGATCTCACCCGCATGTATAACAAAGTTCGCCAGGCAGCGATTACCCGGGAAGTCTCGGAGATCGTGAGTGGCAGGGAAGCGTTAGCTGCGTAAATTTAGTAGTATGAACTCAAGTATGAACACCGGAACCATTACAGAAATTATCGGCCCAGTCGTAGATGTGCATTTCCCTAAGGACCGTCCTTCGATTCAGGATGCACTTCAGATTGCAAAGAATGATCAGCACAAAGCTATTACGCTAGAAGTTGCATCACACCTTGGTCTTGATCGCGTGCGTTGTATTGCTATGAGCGATACGGCAGGTCTTGCACGTAACGAAGTGGTTACGGACACAGGTGCACCAATCTCCGTTCCGGTGGGAGAGGTCGCCCTTGGAAGACTGTTCAACGTACTTGGTGACACAATCGATGGAAAAGAAGAGCTTGCATCCGGTACTAAGCGTCTGCCTATTCACCGCCAGCCGCCATCCTTTGAAGAACAAACCACCAAGGCAGAAATCTTTGAAACAGGTATTAAAGCAATCGACCTCATCATTCCGTTCCTTAAGGGAGGAAAGGTGGGTCTCTTCGGTGGTGCTGGTGTGGGAAAGACGGTGACTATT
The DNA here is from genome assembly GCA_001189215.1 of Parcubacteria bacterium C7867-008. GTDB lineage: Bacteria > Patescibacteriota > Minisyncoccia > Phycocordibacterales > Phycocordibacteraceae > C7867-001. The sequence continues at coordinate 85,450 of LFCR01000004.1, forward strand.
CAAGAGCTCATTCATAACGTTGCATCAAATCACGGTGGATACTCGGTATTCGCTGGTGTGGGAGAACGTGTGCGTGAGGGTAACGACCTATATTACGAAATGAAGGAGTCTGGCGTGCTAGAAAAGACTTCAATGGTGTTCGGACAAATGAACGAGGTGCCTGGCGCACGTGCACGTGTAGCGCTCACCGGCCTCACTCAAGCTGAATACTTCCGTGACGAGGGCGGAAAGGACGTTCTGTTCTTCATGGACAACGTATTCCGTTTCATTCAGGCAGGCTCTGAAGTGTCCTCACTTCTTGGGCGTGTGCCATCAGCGGTGGGGTATCAGCCAACCCTTGCAGAAGAAATGGGTAAGCTACAAGAGCGTATTACTTCGACCAACAAAGGTTCTATCACTTCTGTTCAGGCCGTATACGTACCAGCAGACGACTTCACGGATCCAGCGCCAGCAACTACCTATACGCACCTTGATGGTACCGTGGTGCTTTCTCGTCAGATTGCAGCACTTGGTATCTTCCCAGCTATTGATCCGCTTGAGTCATCATCCTCAGCGCTCACTCCAGGCATCGTAGGTGAAGAACACTACCGTGTTGCAAACAAGGTAAAACAAACCCTTCAACGATATAAGGATCTTCAGGACATCATTGCAATTCTCGGTATTGAAGAACTCTCTGATGACGATAAGACAATCGTATATCGTGCTCGTAAGATACAGCGCTTCCTTTCACAGCCATTCGCTGTTGCTGAGCAATTTACTGGTACCCCTGGTCAGTTTGTTACTCGTGAAGAAACAGTACGTGGTTTCGGAGAGATCGTAGACGGAAAGCATGACGACAAACCTGAAAGTGCCTTCTATATGAAGGGAGGTATCGATCAGGTTACAGCATAACCAATGGCAAAAACCTTCCATCTAACCATTGCACGCGTAGGAGACAACCTGTTTGAAGGACAGGCTAAGTCCGTGACGGTACCGGGAGCTGAAGGGGTACTAACCATACTTGCTGAACACGAGGCGTTCGTATCGCCCCTTAAACCAGGCACCATTCGCGTTGAGCCTCTAGAGGGCGAAGCCACAACTATTGTTATAGAAGAGAATGGCATTGTTGAGGTGTCTGGCAACCAGGCAACGGTCCTGCTGTAAACAATCTATGAGCGGCAATGCGTCTAGAGTATTTGTCACCTTCCTCATCGTAGTCGCGTTATTTCTCGTTGGGTACTACTTCTATCAGAAATCAAATAGTATGACGGGTATGGCTTGCGCTAATCCGCCTAGGAACATTATTGCCTTTGGAGACAGTCTTGTATCAGGATATGGTGCAACACGCGGAAAAGATCTTCCATCACTCCTTTCGACACGTCTAGGAGTACCTGTACTAAATATGGGACGAAGCGGGGACACAACAGCAGAGGCTCAAGGGCGGTTGAGCAGAGTGCTCAGTGAGCATCCTGACGTTGTACTTATTGTTCTTGGTGGTAACGATGTTCTGCAAGGAGTACCTATGGAAACAACGAAATCAAATCTTGCTTCAATGATTGAGACTCTTCAACGGGACAATATAGAGGTTGTATTAGCAGGGGTGATGGGTGGTCTTGGTAACGATCCTTTTTATGCGATGTTCCAAGATCTCTCTAAATCATACGGCGTTGCGCTTGTTCCAAATATCTTGAATGGAGTCTTTGGCCACCAAGACCTGATGAGTGATCAGATTCATCCAAATGATGCAGGGTACGCAAAAGTTGCGGACAAGATAACTCCTGCGATTGCAGCTGCATGCGACCGAATATTAAGACAATAATTCAGTATCATTTCAATCCCTCCCAAGGAACTGCTATAGTTTAAATATCTATGATTGATAGCGCACTCCAGAAAGCCATTGCCGATAAACGTAAGCTCGGTGCGAGTGACGAACAAATCGTTCATGACCTCGAAAAGAGATGGCCAGCCTCTGATATACGAGGTGCACTTGCACTCTCTGCACTACAAGAAATTGGTAAAAAGCGAGGTGACTACCACCTAGCAAATGAGGCTACAGCAGCTTCTGCAGGACGAAGAGTGCAGACTGCCACAGCAGGAAGTATTGCAATAACGGTGGGTATTGTTCTTGTCCTAATTGCAGGAGGTGCCTACGCGTATCTAAATCCAGAAAGTATTGCATTCTTAACAAAGCCCTTGGCTACAAATAAGTTAGCGCTTGTAAAAGAAACAACTAAAGAAACGGGACTTCAATACACCTATGACTTCACTATTGCGACGGGTACTCAAGCACAACAACCTAAAGCGGTAAAGAAAAGTTCATCAGGCAGTGGGAGCTCAGGAAGTACAGGAACTAAAACACCTGACCCTACAACACCGGCCCCCGCGGTTCCTGCCGCAACACCTACTGTTCCAAAGACTCCAACAGTGGATACACCTAGCACCCGTCTAACATTGAGCACGGAATCTGTATCAGCTGGTAAAGCTGCAACGCTCTCATGGACAGCAACAAATGCAAAGGTTTGTAGTTCAACAGGGTTTGATATAAGTGCACAACTAAGTGGCAGCATCTCGGTGGCGCCTACGCAAACTACAACCTACACACTTGTCTGTGCTAACGCAGGTGGATCAACTTCTGATTCAAAGACTCTAACGGTAACGGCAGCTGTCGCTACACCAATACCTACTCCTACCCCCACACCAACGCCTACTCCGACACCGACCCCCACACCAACTCCAACGCCTACTCCGACACCACAACCAACCCCTACCCCTACCCCCACACCTACGCCTGCTCCAACAAGTGGTACTGTCACGGCCGCTCAACTTCAAAACGCTTTACAGAACGCTCATGCAGGCGACGTGATTACCGTAACGGGTGATGTTAGATTCACCACAACGTGGCCTGCAATGAATTTTCCACCGCCAGGCGTTAAAGTGAAGGCTGCGTCAGGAGCAACACTTAACGGATGGTTCTTTACGGGTAGCGGTGTGACATTTGATGGATTCAAGACTGAAAGCATGGGTATCGCAGGCACAAATGCATCCTCTCCAGTTGTTATTCGTAATGCTGAATGCACAAGCGCAGCTGGGGCTGTATCGGGTAATGCAGTTGCCATAATTGTCATGGGCAAGGGCGTTACTATCGAAGACAGTGCATTCCATAATCTAACATCAGGCATCAGCTTGCAGGCGAGCGACCATATAACGATCAGACATAACACTTTTCGCGATCATTATCGCGACACCATTTCTGGAGCGCTCAACTCTCATTTGATTGTTGAAGACAATAATTTCAGCGCCTTTGTTGGACCTCCAGAACATCTGGATGTGGTGCAGCTAATTCATAGTGCAGATAATGTTAAGTTGGTTAACAATGTCATTGAACGCGGCACAACCAGTGATGGCGATCCAGGCACACCTCCACAAGGATTCTTCCTAACAGACGGCAATTTCAGTAACATTCTTATCCGTGGTAATGCGATGCGTGGTACAGCTTTCCATGGAATCACGGTCGCTCGACCGATCTCAGGGCGTGTTGAATGGAACTTTGTACAAGGAGATGGGCTTCCGTACGGAACATTCGGTGTTATCGTTCCTTGGATTAAGCAGTCGAACGCTGCCGATGACTTTGAAATTGAAAACAACCTTGCAACCTCATACAATGGCTGGCCCTCGGATTGCTGTGGCAATCAACTCATATCAAATCCTGCTCCTGGGGATCGATCTGCCTTGTTAGCATTCTTGAGTACTCGTGGAGTGCACTCGCCACCACTATCATCAGCATATGATCCAAGTGAGCGGAAAACACAGATAGCAGGCGCTGCAGGCCCTATTGGTTGGCTTGTTGCCCTGTATGAGCAAATACGGGCCATGTTTTCATAAGGCAAAATAATCTGAATCAGCTATAATTGACGCATATGGGTATACAAGATTTTCTGTTACGTCAGGCAATGAAGCATAAGATGAAGGATGTGCCAGAAGCACAGCGCGAACAAATAATGACGCTCGTGCAGAAGGACCCTGAACTCTTCAAAAAGATTGGTGAAGAAGTGGAGCGTCGAACAAAGGGTGGCGAGGATCAAATGAAAGCCACCATGGAAGTAATGAAGAAGTATCGTAACGAACTCGCTGGTCTGATGCAAAACTAATATGACTGAATTTGCAGCACTCAACGTATTGGTATTAAATGCGTCACTTAAGCATGGTGACGAACCATCAAGTACACAGGAGGTTGCCGATTTAGTTGTTGAAAAGATGCGTAGTCATGCGCAGATTATTGTTGAGTCTGTGCGTCTTTCAGATATGAATCTTCCAGTTGGTCTTGGCTATAAAGAAAGTGAGGACGATGAGTGGCCAGCTATTGTTGAGCAGATCAAGAGCGCAGACATTATTCTTTTCGCAACGCCAATATGGTGGGGAGGTCGTTCGAGCTTAATGCAGCGCATTATAGAGAGAATGGATGCGTTTGATGAAGGTACGATCCCTGGCATTAGTGGTCGCGAAGGTCTTCTCAACAAAGTTGCTGGTATTGTGATAACCGGAAGTGAGGATGGTGCTCAGGCTGTCATGGCCGGCATGATGGAGGTGCTTTCCTTCCTTAACTTCACACTTCCACCGCAATGCTGTACGTACTGGGTTGGTGAAGTTGGCATGGATCCAAAGACTGATTCAGAGCGTCGTCGAAACAACCCTGCTGTTGAACACATGGCAACAAACACTGCAAAGAATCTCGTTCACGCAGCACAAACCCTTAAAACTAATCCTTTCATCGCATGAGTAAGAAGATTTACATACTAATGGGTAACCCAGACAAGGAGGGTACTCTTTCAAGCAAGATTGCCGATACCTATGAGGAGAATGCTCGTGCTGCAGGACATGAAGTTCGTCGTACAAATTTAGGTGATCTTCAATTTGACCCTATTCTCCACAAGGGATACAAAGAAATTCAACCACTTGAGCCAGACCTACTTAAGGTTCAAGAAGATATGAAGTGGTCTGACCACTTTGTACTGATCTATCCTGTCTGGTGGTCTGCTATGCCGGCTCTCCTTAAGGGCATGATCGATCGTGCGTGGGTACCTGGCTTCGCCTTCCATTTCCATAAAGATGGTATGGGCTGGGACAAACTCCTTGCTGGTCGTACGGCTCGCATCTTCATCCTTTCTAAGAACTGGCCAGTACTTATCATGACGTTGTTCGGTGATTACACGAACGAAATCTCACGTGCAATCCTTGGGTTCTCTGGCTTCAAGGTGAAAATCACTGAAGTGGGAATGAGTGAGAAGCTTAACGAGCAGCAAAAGGCAGGTTGGATGAAGAAGATCGCGGAACTTGCGAAAAACGGGAAGTAAGGTATAAATACATCAGCAGGGCTGGTGCTCCTTCTTCGAGAAAGAATGAATGTCGTGTGTGAGTATGATGCTCCCATAATGAGAAGCATCATCAGGCATGGCTCGGTATTTCAAAATTCTCGAGGTGACAGTGTGCGCGTCTGGGGTGTAGCGTGGCCCCATCGATCCTTTAGCACAGTCCTGCTTTCTTCCGAGCTCTGCATACTTCGCAGGGCTCTCTTCTTTGCTTTTATACGCATTTTTAGCTAGGGTATCTATATGAAGATCGGCATAGTAGGACTCCCGAACGTTGGGAAGTCCACACTTTTTAACGCACTTACCAAAGCAAGTGTTCCCGCAGAGAACTATCCGTTCTGCACCATAGACCCATCCGTGGGTGTTGTTGGTGTACCAGACGAGCGTCTTGATAAGCTTTCTGCACTCTCTAACTCAGAGAAAACTATTCCTGCAGCTATTGAATTCGTTGATATCGCAGGCTTGGTGCAAGGCGCCTCAACGGGTGAAGGTCTTGGTAACCAGTTCCTTTCTCATATTCGTGAAGTGGATGCGATCCTTGAAATGGTTCGTTTCTTTGATGATCCTGATGTAATCCATGTACATGGAGAGGTTGATCCAGTACGAGATATTGAAGTGATTAATCTAGAACTTATTCTGGCAGACCAGCAGAGCGTAACCGGACGTCGTGAACGTCTCGTGGGTGATGTACGGGCACAGAAGAAGGACGCTGTTGCTGAGGACGCAGTACTCGTAAAGATTGAGCAGCAGCTTCTTAAAGGATTCTTTGCTCGTGGCGCAGAACTCACTCCAGAAGAAGCAAAGACTATAAAAGGTCTAAACCTTCTCACCATGAAGCCAATCCTCTACGCACTTAATGGAAAGTCTGGAGGACATAACCTTGATGAACTTAATGACGGACGTTCACGAGCTGCCTTTGAACTCATTGAGTCACTAGGTTCAGATTATGTGCAGGTTGATGCCGTCACTGAGCATGAGCTGAATGATGTTGCTGAGGAAGATAAGCATATGTTCCGCTCAGAACTAGGTGTCTCTGTAGACGGCCTTGAGGCACTCATTCGTGGTGCCTATCACACACTCGGTCTCATCACCTTCTTCACGACTGGACCAAAAGAGTCTCGCGCATGGACCATCCCTAATGGTGCTACAGCTCCTGAGGCTGGTGCTGCCATTCATACCGATTTCAAGGATAAGTTTATTCGTGCTGAGGTAGTGGCATCAGACACACTTCTTCAAGATGGTTCGTGGAGTGCATCTCGTGATAAAGGCAACCTTAAGACAGAAGGGAAAACATACATTGTTAAAGATGGGGACGTGATGGTGTTCCTCCATAGCTAGATAAAATGAAAACCGTCCTCCAGGCGGCTTTCGCTTGGGGACGGGGGCGTTAGAGCAACTCCTCGATCAGGTGGATGCACTTTTCTTGGGCTTCGAAGAACGTCATCCAGCTGGCCAGTTCAGCACCGGTCAGATTCGTGACATAACTCCCACGATCGATGCTGGACATATCGGAGTAGTACTTTCGCTGCTCAAGGAGCGGCACCACAGGAGCAGCTGCCATTTCTCCGGGAGTAGGAACCCCCTTGAAGAGCGCAGCGGCCGAAGTGACGCGATACTCCTCGATCATGTCACCGATGGTGGTGCGCCGAACTTGGAATTCGATGTAGTGCGTGTAGCCAAGTCGACGGAGCTCAGTGCAGTATTCGTCGAAATTAGAACAACGCCGAAACTTGTCGAGCAGGGCGATGATCGGATCAATTGCAATGGCAGTCACGGCAGTCTCCACGATTTCAGGTCCTTGATTGAGGTTCTGGACAAAACCTACCATATGTTGCAAAAACAATCCACCACCACCACCACCACCCTACCAAGTGCTACTATCTATGGAATGCACGATCCGCACAGTCCATATACAAACGGATATCATCTATTTCTGGTACCAGACAGTGAAACTAGTAACAAATTCTCGAGCATCATTGAATCTGTTGGGGCAACCTTTGGCAGCGTCATCTTTCCTCCCCACATAACACTTTTATCAGGTATTACCGGTGACGAACACGAATTGATTTCATACACAGAACAGCTGGCATTGGCAATTGCACCGCGCACACTAACCATTGCAGGAGTACGTACTGAGGATCGCTTCTTTCGTGCCTTGTATCTAATAGTCAAAGAGTCAGGAGCGTTGTCCGATATGCACATGAATGCTTCCATTGCATTCAAAACGGAAGTATCTGAATACCTGCCGCACCTAAGTCTTCTTTACGGAAATTACTCAGATGAGCAAAAGAAACCAATGGTCCATCTACTATCTCCCCTAGAGGGTATGGAGTTTCAGATAGTGAAACTCGACCTATATAAGACTGAAGGGGAAGTTGAAGCCTGGAAGAAGATGGCATCATTCCCTCTTGGAATTTCGTAGTATACTGGCCGGTATATGGAACCAATCGTCTCAGCACCCGCACCTGCCTCAACTAATTCTCGTACCTCACCTAAGGACTTCTTCCTGTGGCTCGGAGTTATCGTTACGCTCTATAGCAGCATAACTGCGCTAATTGCTCTACTGTTTCAGTACATTAACTACGCGTTCCCGGACAACCTCGCAGATTACAGTGATCCCTATGGAGCTCCAATCCGTATTGCTATGGCAACCGTCCTCGTTATGGTCCCAACGATGGTTATCATTCTTCGTCTCATTCGTTCAACAATTGAGAAAGAACCAGGTAAGGCAAACATCTGGGTACGCCGCTGGGCCCTTGGACTAACCCTCTTCATTGCAACGATATCAATCCTTATCGATCTCATAACACTCATCAACACGTTCCTTGGTGGTGAGATCAGCACTCGCTTTGAACTTAAGGTACTTGTAGTCCTACTCGTAGCTGCGGGAGTATTTATGCACTTCCTTGCAGACATGGCAGGGTATTGGATCACAAATACTAAAAAGGCAACGTACATTGGCATTGGTGTATGCGTTCTTGCTGTTGCTGTTATTGTCTCGGGATTCTTTATTATTGGTTCTCCTCAGAAGATCCGCATGCTTCGTTATGATGATCAGAAGGTAAATGATCTCCAGTCTCTACAGTATCAGGTTGTGAACCATTGGCAGGTTAAGCGTGCACTTCCTGCGGACCTCAACAGTACGGTTGACCTACTATCAGGGCAGGAAGTACCAATGGATCCTCAGAGCAAAGCACCTTATGGGTACAAAGTAACAGGGCCATACACCTTTGAACTCTGTGCAGACTTTAATCTCCCAACTCCTGAGACAGAAGGACGGGGTGAATTTGATGGACGCAATGCAATGTATTACACCGGTGTTGGTGGCATTAGTGAAAACTGGAAGCATGAAGCAGGAAATATCTGCTTTAGTCGAACCATTGATCCTGATCGCTATCAAGTATTCCCTGATAAATACCCTCAAACTGCTACAGAAGCAATGTAGTGATAGAGTGCTGGTGATAGGTGCATACTCATATACCCATGGCAAAGAACCGTTTCGATCACACAGAAATAGAGAAAAAGGCTCAGGAGAAATGGGCATCACTTGATCTGTACCAAACAGATCTAACAGACACCACAAAAGATCCCTATTATCTGATGTTTGAGTTCCCGTTCCCTTCAGGTGATCTGCACATTGGTCACTGGTATGCCTTTGCATTAACTGATATATTCGCCCGCTATCTGCGCATGGCGGGGAAGAATGTATTATTCCCTGTTGGTTTTGATTCATTTGGACTTCCTGCAGAGAATGCAGCCATTAAGAACGGTAAACCAACACCGGAATGGACGTATAACGCTATCGACACAATGCGTGGCCAAATGCGCAGCATGGGTACCTCGGTTGATTGGAGCAAAGAGGTCATTACCTCTGATCCCGAATACTATCGCTGGACGCAGTGGCTATTTCTTAAACTCTTTGAGCACAAACTTGCCGAGCGTCGAGAGGCTCCCGTTAAATGGTGCCCTAAGGATGCAACCGTACTTGCTAATGAGCAGGTGATTGACGGTAAATGTGAACGTTGCGGTACCGATGTCGAAGAAAAGTACCTGACCCAGTGGTTTCTTAAGATAACGGATTACGCAGAACGTCTCCTTACTGATCTCGACCCGCTTCCATGGAGAGAAGATATTAAAGAATCACAACGTGCATGGATAGGAAAGTCTGAAGGTGCAAAACTTCGTTTCCAGGTAGTAAGTACCGAGAACGCAACCACACCGAGTGATAAGCCTGATGGTTCTACCGCTATTGAGGTGTTCACCACTCGTCCCGATACCATCTACGGTGTTACCTATGTGGTGCTTGCCCCTGAACATCCTCTTATCGATACCTTTGAACCTCTTATCACTAATGGAGGAGCAGTAGCTGCGTATCGTCAGGCAACGTCAAGAAAGAGCGAACGTGAACGCTCCGAGAACAAAGATAAGACTGGTGTCCAACTTGAAGGTGTTATGGCCATGAATCCTGCCACTCGTGAAGAGATTCCCGTATACGTAGCTGATTATGTACTTGCCTCATATGGCACTGGTGCTGTTATGGCCGTGCCGGCGCATGACGAACGAGACTTTGTCTTTGCAAAGAAGTTTAATCTCCCTATCAAGCATGTTATTGATCCTATAACAGGTCACGAACAGACGGATCCTAAACATAAGAACAAAATCGTTGCCGTTGTGGAGCACGAAGGAAAGGTACTCACCATAAAGTGGCCAGAGGAACTTGGTGGAAGGTTGTTGGTAGGAGGTACTGCTGAAGAAGGTGAGGATCCTGCGGTGACTGCTGCACGTGAGATTCTTGAGGAGACAGGCTACGCCGATCTTGAACTTGTTGAACAAGCACAGGAACAGGTCCATCATTCATACTTCGCCTTCTCAAAGAACCAAGCAACGATTGCCCATACGACTCTTCTCCATTTCAGGCTCAGGAGTAACAGGATGGAGGAAACACAGCTTGAAGCTGATGAGATTGGTAAATTTACGGTTGAATGGGTTACTCCTGACGTTGCCCGCAAGGAGATACATGATGACCAGCATCAATACACGCTTGCACGATTCACTAACTACAGTGCCTATACCGGAAACGGTACACTCTCAAACTCGGGTAGCTTCACCGGTCGTGATAACCGCGAAGCAATGGCAGACATTATTGAAGCAGTGGGTGGAGAGGTACGAACTAATTATCGTATTCGAGACTGGTTAGTATCTCGTCAGCGCTATTGGGGTTGCCCAATACCAATTGTCTATGACCCAGAAGGAAACCCTCATGCCGTTCCGGCAGAGCATCTTCCCTGGACCCTTCCAACAGATGTAGATTCTGATTCAGGAAAGGGCCAGTCTCCACTCAAAGCATCTAAGGAGCTTGCTGCTCGTGTAGAACAGATCTTCGGAGAAGGGTGGACTCCCGAATGTGACACCCTCGATGTGTTTGTAGATTCTTCTTGGTACTTCCTCCGATACTTGGATCCAAAAGATGAGCACGACTTTTCAAATCAGAGTCTAATGAAGAAGTGGCTTCCTGTAAATCGATACTCAGGTGGTAGCGAGCACACCACCGTACACCTACTCTACGCACGCTTCTTCTACAAAGCCCTCTACGATCTTGGTCTTGTTCCAACTTCCGAACCATTTTATGAGCGATTTAATCGTGGTCTCGTTCTAGACTCTGAGGGCCGCAAGATGAGCAAGCGTTGGGGTAACGTAGTGAACCCCGATGAGATGGTTAAGCTTTATGGTGCTGATGCGGTGCGTATGTACCTCGCATTTATGGGTCCATACAACGAAGCTGGCCACTATCCATGGAAACTTACCGGCGTAGAAGCAATGCGCAAGTTCTTGGACCGTATCGTAAGTCTTTCTGGACGTCTTTCTGATGAAGAACCATCTGAAGCCACGCTTCGAGTACTTGCTAAAGCAATTGATAAGGTTGGTACCGATATAACTCGCTTTAAGTACAATACAGCCATCTCAGGCTTAATGGTTCTCGTGAATGAGCTCGAGGCACTTTCAGCCGTGCCTCGTAGGGCATATCATGATTTAATATCGCTTCTTGCTCCCTTTGCACCACACGTTGCTGAATATCTATACGAGAATGCTCTTCTGACCAGTTCTCATGCAGGAGCAGTTGAAACAATCGAGATACCTAAGAGCGTGCATGAACTTGAGTGGCCGTTGGTTGATGAATCGCTTCTAACCACCGAAACCATCATCATGGGAGTACAAATTGCCGGAAAACGACGTGGAGAAGTGTCTCTTAGTCTTGAAGCAACCGAAGAAGAGGCGGTTGCAGCCGCCCTTAGCCAGCCCGATGTCGCCAAGTTCCTAGAAGGGGGTACTCCAAGCCGGGTTATCTATGTTCCAGGACGAATCCTGAACCTAATACCCTAGACATTTGATATAAATGTATCATTATGATTAGAGATTATATGGCCTATATAGGCCATATAATCTACCCCTTCATCCATTCTGGAGCTTAAAATCGCTTGACAGAAGGGGGCTGGACTGATAGTCTATTGAGGTAAAGACGGCGTAAGCCGTTTTTGCATTTATGCCTTTTCTGATATCAACCCTGGTGGGTCTTATGGTTTTGCCAGCGGGTATAGCAGGTCCGATTCCTACTAATGCAACAGTAGCGACTACCACGGTAGCAGCTCCTACAGCACCGGTAAGTTTCAAGCTTGTAACCCCTGGAACGAAGGAAGCGGAAACGCCCTTCACGACCAAGCTCACCGCATATAACGCCGTGCCTTCACAAACTGATGGTAATCCCTTTGTGACGGCAAGCGGCTCGTTCTCAAACCCTGAAGTTGTTGCTGCACGTTCTGGCGACCTCGCGAAGGATCTTCCTTTCGGAACGATCATCTCGATTGAACGCTCTGCTGCTGACACTCCTGCTTGTAACTACAGCACGGTGTCTCATCAGATCGGATATCGTGTTATCGCGGACTCCATGAATGCACGCATCACGAACACGGTCGACGTTCTTCTCGATGAGAATGACACGGTCGTGGTCAACGGAAGGACGGTTAATCCAGGCATTGCGCTTGGTATCTGTGGACAGGTAACGGTGCGTGTAGTCGGCCATATTGGCGTCAAGGATATTCCTAAGACCCAGGCTGAACTCGCGTCATACGTTACTCCGTCTGCACTTGCAACCCGATAATTTCACGAAACGAAATAACACACACTCGGCAGAGATGCCGGGCGTGTGTTGTTTTATATATGTAGCTTCATGAAGCGTAGTAAGGAATGCTATTCAAAGCCGTCTCCATAAAATATACTCATATGGATATGAACAAACGATCTTTCCTCTCCCTTTTTGCACTCATAGTGCTACTTAGCACTAGCGCACCCACCGCATTTGCTGCTACCAAAAAACCAACCACTACAGCAGCAACCACATTTGAAGTCTCAGGATGGATTCCGTATTGGCGTACTGAGGCTGGTACTGCAGATACTATTCCGCATCTATCCCAACTCACTGAAGTGAACCCTTTTGGCTATACCGTTAAGAGTGACGGTACCCTTAATGATGCCGCAAATATTAAAAGCTCCTCTTGGCAGAAACTGATAAAGGAAGCTCGCGCAAAGAAAGTACGGGTCGTACCTACCGTAATGTGGAGTGATACCGCTTCAATCCATAGGATACTTTCTGATTCGAAGCTCCGCGCTAAGCATATAAAGTCCATCGTATCGGTTGTTAAGGAAAACAACTTTGATGGTATTGATATCGACTACGAAGGTAAGCTGGCAGAAGACAAGGACAACTATTCCGCCTTCCTAAAGGAACTCTCTGCAGAGTTTGCTAAAGATAAAGCAAATAAATGGCTCATGTGTACCATTGAGGCACGTACACCACCAGATTCTCTCTATTCAAACCCAAGTGCGGTAAACATTCAGTATGCAAATGATTTCACTGCAATTAATACGTACTGCGATCGTGTGCGCCTTATGACTTACGATCAGCAAACGGCTGATATTAAGCTGAACGCAGCACACAAGAAAGAGCTCTATGCACCTATTGCTGACCCAGAATGGGTTAAGAAAGTAGTAGCACTTACCACACAGACTATCGACAAGAAGAAACTGGTCCTCGGTATCGCAACCTATGGGTACATCTACCAGGTTATGCCGTATTCAGACGCTAGTGGGTATAGCTACACAAAACTAGAGGCATTTAATCCGAAGTACGGTGTAGACACTGCTGCAGCGAACGGTATTACCCCAACGCGTAACGCTGCTGGTGAGCTCTCCTTCACGTACGTACCAAAGAGCACGGTATCGGCACTTCCTTCAAACAGTGTGCTTTCTGCACTTGCTCCCAAAGGTACAAATTCAGGTAACCTCGCAGCAGCTGGTGCACTTGCTCTTGCTAAGACCAAAGGGAAGCAAGCTCCTGTACAGCTACTCTGGTGGAGTGATGCTCAGGCAATAAAAGACAAGGTTGTTCTAGCAAAAAAGCTTGGTTTACGTGGCGTTGCTGTCTTTAAGTTTGATGGTGGCCAAGATCCACAGATGTGGAGTGTGCTTAAATAGAGTATTCTAGACAGAATATGGCTACAAGAAGGAAATACATTCCGGGCGACTTTGTGCTTACACCTAAGCGTTCAAGTGCAGGTATTGGATTATTTGCAGGACAAGATATTGCAAAGAATGAATGCGTTATTGAATACGTGGGACGAGAGGTGCCTGAAGCAGAACAATATACCAACAACAGTCGTTACCTCTTTGGTATAGGTAGCAAACGTATGGTGGATGGGAAACCTAAGATCAATAAGGCAGGGTATATCAATCACTCTTGTGCACCGAACTGCGAACCAGTGATCCACAAAGGCCGTATCTTCATCTTCTCGATAAAGCCAATCAAAGTGGGTGATGAACTCACTTATGACTACGGGGCGGAATACTTTAACGACATCATCCTTGGAGACGGAGGCTGCAAGTGTGCAAAGTGTGCCGTTACCGGAAAAGGTCAGAAGAAACGACGAGACTAGTCGAACAGAGAGGCGAGATATCCGTTGATCTCCCGTTGATCAAGGTCATAAAAGAACTTCCCATCATCATGAAGTTTGGTCGCAAGGTCTATTCCAACGAAACGCCAATGCCATGGTTCAAACTGATAGTATCCGTTTGATTTTGGATAAGAGAGTATGAATCCATACTTGTATGCGTTCTTGTTGAGCCATGCATATGCTTCAGTCTTCTCAAATCCACTGAAGGTTCCCCCTACAGACTTGGTGGTGAGGTCGAGTGCTGTACCAAGCTGATGCTCGGAATACCCCTGATCCGCTGAGAAGGCATTAGCAGAGCCTGCACCGTAGGTAATCTTATAACTCGCCTTTAAAGCCGCCTGAGTGCCAAATGAGCGGTATGCAGAGGCAATGAGGATGTCTATGTCATCATCTTTTGCGCCTTCAAGGAGATCTTCTAGATGATTCCTGATTTCAGAATGTATTTCAAAGTTCCTGCTCGGCTCAAATAAGTACTCCGAATCGATAGGAGACAGCGCAGAAGGGATGTAGTTCTCATTGAGGAAGTACACTTTGGAGTATTTGGCGAGAAGCTGTGGATCCGTCTGTGCAAGCTTGTTTAACTTCCCAACCGTACTACCAAGACTTCGTATCTGAGAATCAAACTGATCATTCTTCTGCTTCTCACTTGTGAAGGCATCTTGGAGGGAATTGCGATCATCGGTAACCTGAACGAGAGACTTCTGTAGAGAAAGAGAGCGTTCTGTGCTGGAAGCAAGTTCAGCCTGAGTCGCCACTAACTTTGTGTGCTCCTGATAGTACAAGTACGCACCGGTACCAACTCCTACGAGAACAGCTCCGCATAGGGCAATAATGGCGATCCGGGCCGGAGTCATGTCTGTATAGTACACGCCCTAACGGCTTCGTCTATGAAGGCTTGAGCCATCGCTGAACCGTTGGCTGGAACAGGGCACGTGCCTGTACATATAGACTCTTACCCCAGGTTCGCACTGAAGAAACACTACGTGATGTAGCTTTAGCAAAGTCAGGGCGGAGTGAAAATACTATTCCGACGATGCCACAAAAGATGGCTCCCACCACCAAGAGAAGGGTGCTGGTGACCGCCAGAAAGACTACACGTTCGTACATAAGCATATGTTTGATTCTTGCGTACTACCATAAAAGAATCGATGAAGGCAAGGAATTCATTTGTCTGAACGGCACTTATGGTGTAGCTTCGATAAGATATGGAACAACGTAAATATACAAAGATCGTCGCGACGATCGGTCCGAAAACAGAGTCTGAAGAAACACTATCCCGCCTCATCCAGGCGGGAATGAACGTCATGCGCTTGAATATGAGCCATGGTGATCAAGCGGAGCATGGTGCACGTATCGTAAATGGACGTGCAGCAGCTGAAAAGCTTGGCGAACCCATTGGTATTCTTATGGACCTCTCTGGTCCTAAGATTCGTACCGGTATGTATGAAACAGAGCGCATAACTATTGAGAATGGTGCAAAGCTCACCCTCACTACTGAAGAAGCCATTGGTACCACTTCACGCATCTATGTGAACTACCGCAAACTTCCACAAGAAGTGAAGCCTGGTTCCGTGATCATGCTCGATGACGGCAAAAAGAAGCTTGTCGTTGATTCCATCGAAGGAACAGAAGTGCACTGCACCGTGGTGGTTGGTGGTGAACTAAAGGCACGTCGTGGAGTGAACATTCCTGGTGCATACCTCACGATCGATACCATCACCGAGAAAGATCGCGATGATCTCGCATTCGGTATTAAGCAGGGTATTGATATGGTTGCACTATCCTTTGTGCGCAGACCTGAAGACATTACGGAACTTCGTGAGATTCTAAAGACGCTTGGGGCTCCAACCCTTCCAATCATTTCTAAGATTGAGACTCAGGAAGCAATTGATAACCTTGATGCAATCATCACTGCTTCAGACGGCATCATGGTTGCTCGTGGAGACCTCGCTATTGAGATTCCCGCAGAACAGGTACCGCGTTGGCAGAAGGAAATGATCCGTAAGTCTAATGAGCAGGGTAAGCCAGTCATCACTGCTACCCAGCTTCTTGAGTCCATGATCACCAGCCCGGTTCCAACCCGTGCTGAAGTATCAGACGTCGCTAATGCAGTATTCGATGGCACTGATGCGGTGATGCTTTCAGAGGAAAGCACGCTTGGTGCATTCCCCGTTGAAGCCGTTGAGACTCTCGCTCGTGTGGCTCGTGCTTCGGAAGCAGCCATCACACCGCCTGTTGCGGTATCTACTATCCCAGACACCGTTACTCATGCGGTAGCTCGTGCCGCTGAAGAGCTTAATGCAAAGGCAATTGTTGCCCTAACAGAATCAGGTACCACGGCTCGCATCACCGCACGGTTCCATCCTCACTGCCCGGTGATTGCACTTACTCCAAGCGAATCAACCCGCAAGTCTCTCGCACTCTCACGTGGCGTATATCCATACACCATCAAGCAGCTGGGCTCTCTTGAAGAGACCCTCGCATTCATTCCTGGTTTCCTTATGGAAAAGGGGTATGCAACGACCGGCGACACGGTACTGGTTACTGCAGGCCTTAGCTTTGGTGTTGCTGGTTCAACAAACCTTCTCGTGGCAATTACGCTCTAAGGGTATCCCGGGTAGTATTCGATCTTAAAATCGTCTACCCATTCAGTGCCGGGAATAATACTCAGCACCTTACCGAATATCTTGGAATCCTCCTCTTTCACAACGATAGGGGAGTAATTTCCGTACTTATTCTCAGGAATGAGGTACACCACCTCATCAATCCTCTGGTACTGCTTAATAACTGCCATGTTACCGAGCACCGCTACCACACGGTCTCCATCACCCACATCATCTGTTACTTCAACAATGACATAGTCCCCGTTACGAATACCGGCATCGATCATACTGTCTCCAACTGCACGTACAGCTACGATATTCGTGTGTGTTCCAACAAAGGAGCGATCAACCGTGATGAACTCACCAAACTCATTCTGCGCATACACTTCAACTGCGTCACACCCCGCTGAAGCTATAACCGGTATCTGCACTACGCCTGAATGCGCAAAGGGAAACTGCGTATCAAGAATAGTGATACTACGATGTTGATGACGATCCCGCTTAGTGAAGCCTTTACGCTCAAGTGCCTCAAGCCTTTGTGTCACACTGCGCAGTGAGCGTAGCTTTAACCCATCACGAAGCTCTGAAATGGTCGGTGCCTGATCGTTGTTCGCAACATACGTACGAATAAAAGAGAGAGTTTCCTCTTGCGCACCGGTGAGAGTTCGATGCAGTGCCATATACAAATAGAATACCTGAGAATCATTTCACACAAGAGAAGTTGTGTGTGGATAAACACACAAGTATGTACACAACATACACAACTTATATTCCACTATAAAAGAAAACAGCCTCACTGCGTTCGCACGATAGTTGGTGCGAGGCAGTGAGGCCATTTTGGCGTGTCATGGTTGTAGGTTAGGCGTAGGCGCGACGCCGGCGACGAATCGAGGCGCCGGCCAGGCCGAAGCCCAGGATCATCATCGCCCAGGTAGCCGGTTCGGGCACGCCGGGAAGTTCCGGAGGCGTGATGATGATCGGCGGATCCACGTCGGTCTGCAGTCGCCTCAGGATGCTCACGTTGTCGATGCCGAGACCGTCGCCCAGGAAGCCGGATTCGGGCAGGAAGACGTCAGGGTTGCTGACGAACGTGGCCCGAAGGTTGATGCGACTGATCACGTCGTAGTCCGTAGCGATGAAGGCCACCGTCCGATAGCTCCGGTAGAGGAGGTCGTTCAGGCGACCGTCGAGGATGATCACGCCGTGGTTGTCGATGACCTGGAAGTCCAGCTCGATCGGGAAGAGGTCCGGCCGGCTGTTGATGTTCTGGAAGACGTCGACGGTCAGGTTGTTGAAGTAGGTGCCGTCGGCCAACTCCAGAGTGGTGAAGCCGGTTGCGAAACCATCCCCACCGATCAGAAGCGGAGCCCAGCTTTTGTTGCCGGGGACCAAAATGCTGCTGATGCCGCTGGCCAGGCCAGTGTAGGAAGCCTTCACACCCGACGAGCTGAGATAGGTCTTGGTCGCGGTGAAGGTCGGCTGGCTCGAGAAGTCAGCCCTCGTGAGAGACTCGAGCGACGTTCCGTAGAGAGCCGTCACACCGGCATACGCCGGAGCGGAAGTGACCAGAGCGAGTGCGCCGGCCAATCCCAACAGGTAGTGAAGAGAATTCTTCATTCTTAACCCCATCTTGGTTTGAGACTCGGCGCGGCCGAGTTAACGGCCACACCCTTTCGGTAGATCCTGAGGAAGTGAGCGTTTTAAGGGCCATATATGGTCCACAAAACGCTCACTTCCTTCTAAAACCATGAGTTTTAAAAGGACCCGTAACTGCCCGTAGCATACTAAAGTTGACATTTATGTCAAGGTATTGTGATCGCATCTTCATGAAGGAATATTTGCATAAATCAGATATTTAGGTTATAAAAATACAAGCAGTTCTTTATATATTCCTGATTTCCCGCACCCAAAAGCACTTCTGAGTCTTTTCAGGAACGTTGTTGGGTACGGGAAATCAGGACATTTGTCGTTTCTGATCGTGCTCAAGGGGACTTGAATATGCGTTTTGCGACCATCTTCGCGGCTGCGGCCGTTCTCTCGCTCTCGGCGGGCGCCGCTTTCGCGGACAGCCTGAATGACTTCTCGGCTCCGTTGACGCTCAGCGCCACTCCGGGGCCGGGCGTCTGGTCCGTCGACCGGTTTCCGCCGGCGACCTTTCAGTCGCAGGTCGCGTACGGCGGCCACGCCAACACGCTCGAAATCGGCACCGTCGCGGCCGACTACCACGGCGGCACCTTCACCGACACACAGGGCAGGGCGACGAAGCTCGAGTCTGGGACCACGTTCGTGAGCGCGCAGATCTACATCGATCCGGGGTACCTCGACACCCGGTCCGATGCGCGTCTCGCGGAACTCTGGGGCGTCGGCACCGACGGCCTCGACATCACTGCCTACCCCCTTCTCGGGGTGGCGCGGGTGAGCGATCACCTCGAATACAAGGCTTGGAACACTCTCGGTGGCTTCTTCAGCCTCGGGACCATCGCTGCGTCCGACATCGGCACGTGGCAGACCATCAGCTACAAGCTGGACGGCGCGAACATCCTCTACGGCGCAGGGTCCTTCACCGGCATGACCGGGGCTCTGGGCACCACGAGCTTCGACAGCGCCATCGTGCAGGCCATCAATACCGGCGGCAATCGCACGCACCACTTCGACAACCTGTTCACCAGCACCGGCGCGGTTCCCGAACCGGCGACCTGGGCGATGATGATCCTGGGCTTCGGCGGCGTAGGCCTCACGGTCCGCCGGCGCCGCGGCGTCATGGCGGTGGCCTAGCCACCCCGAACGACAAGATCGACCTCAAGGTCGACAACCAACACTTGGGCCCGCTTTGTTGCGGGCCCATTCTTTTATATTGCTGTATTTGACATTTAATATATTTTGTGTATATTGTGTGAGGTAAATGGGGAGTATGAACACGTGGAGAGAGATTACCTGAGGGTAGTTGGAACAGCGCCGGCACATCTGCCGGACTACAACTACGAAGATCGAATTGAAGACCTGCGGGGACTTCTATGGGCTGCCTGCAAGCGCGGGCAACAGCATCTGATCGATGACATCGCCGTGCGTGCGCATCTTGCGCCCAGCACTGTCGAGGCTTTCGTGTTCGGTCAGACAAAAAGACCGCAAGATCGCACGGTCTTCGAGATCGCGAAAGCCATCGGCTTTCGGATGGCGCTCATCCCCTTATCGGTCCCGAAGCTTCGGGAAGAATTGGATCGCGGGAACCTTCCTGATGATCTGCCGAGAAGGAAGACACCCTTCAAGTCGTAGGGTGATGGAACCAATTCAAAAGGCCGGCGGGGCAACCCGTCGGCCATTTTCTATTTGAATCAGACTACTTAGCCTGTGCTGCCTTACGAGCAAGCTTCACAGCGATGCGCTTAGCAGTCTTCTGTGGGTGCTTGTGTGGGCGCTTAGGGCTTACACCCTGCTTCCTCTTGTTTCGTGCCATATAGCTTGATACTAACGATTTAAAGCAATTCTGCAAGCACCGCCTTGAATTCATCCATACCTGCGGGCTTAGTGAGGTGCGCATTGAAACCAGCAGCCAGTGCTTTCTCCTTATCTTCCACCTGTCCGTATCCCGTGAGCGCAACGGCAGGGAAGGTGAATCCATGCGCACGAAGACCCACGATCACATCGTGACCACTCATATCTGGCATACCAATGTCTATAAAAATAAGATCAGGTTCATCAGCTCGGACATGTTCTAGTACATCTTTCCCTGCATAGAGCGCTGAAGTCTCCCACCCTAGAGCATTTAATAGACGAACAAGACCATCCGCTGCTGCTTCATTATCATCTACCACAAGAAGCTTTTTCATATCGATATCGTATCAGATTGATGGTGCGATAAGTTCGAGCAGTTTTGAGTGAAAGTTTGCGTTACCAGCACAGACGAATCCTTTAGTCTGGGTATCGTATCGCTGATCGTTACCATATAGATCAGATGTTACTCCTCCTGCTTCTTCAACAATCACTTTAGCAGCAGCACTGTCCCAAGGATTACCTAGTGGCAACACCACTCCCTGCAGCTGACCACTCGCCACCATCATGCTGGCATATACGGTTGAACTATAGGAGAGACATCGAACGCGTTCAATTCGGGCTCGTTCAAAAAAGGTGAGATCTTTAAATCCACTATGCCCATCAGTGGCAATGTAACTACGCGCCAGATCCGCATGAGATGACGCATTAATTGAGACATCGTTCATACAAGCCCCTTGTCCGCGTACTGCAGAATAGAGACGCTTCGTGTATGGGTCGTATACCACACCAAGCACCGGTACTCCATTTTCAGTTAAGCCAAGTGAGAATACGTTTGTGGGTACACCTCGTAAGAAGGCAGCAGTGCCATCTATCGGATCAAAGACCCAGGTGTACGTACTTCCTTCTTGTATCTGTTTACCCTCCTCACCCAAAAGACTATGCTCTGGATAGGCTTCACTTAAGCGCTTAATGACCAATTCTTGAATCAATTCATCTGCTTTAGTGAGAGGGGAGTGGTCATCTTTAAAGGTGTGACGCATACCCAGTTCAAAGTATTGCGTCATTACCACGCCAGCTTCTAGCGCGATTTCCTTCGCGATCTTTAGTTGCTCATCCATTTTCACGATTGTACCAGAGCAATTATGAAGACTTCATAAACAAAGACCGCCCGCCGAGAATTCGGCGGGCGGGGCGATCCTTAAGGGGCAACAAAGGGCTTGTCGTTTACGTACCAGCGACGGTTGATAGTGACGCCGCTGTCACGCGTAAAGGGAATCATAATTCCAGGCGAAAGCAGGACTGTTTCAATGACGAACCAGTACGTCTGGACTTCACTCTCCATTCCCGCATACGCCTTTGAGCGGCGAATATGCTTCGTAACCAAGCCGGTGCGTTGAATCCTTTTACGGCTCAGCACTTCGGTTTTAACCTTTAGCTCCTCACGCATTCCGCGCAGAAGTCCATCAAGTGGTTTTTCGAGGTAGTGTAGCGTTTCCGAGAACGAGAAAACCTCAAGAGGTAACTCACCCTCGAAATTAGGTATTGTATTACCGTTTAGGTACGTCCGGCTTGTTTCTACGAGAACAGCATCCATCGCAGGGTTTCGTATGATCCCCTTCACATTTTTTGCTCTACGACGCGCAATGCCTGTATCTTGATCCTGATAGATGTCGATTTCTCGACCATTCAGTTCTTCATACAGATCTACATGTCGTTTGTTACCAACCTTATCAAAGTCCTGAATGGCTATCCTCGGTTCACATGAAGCGAGGAACGCTTGCATCTCCTGTAGCGAACAGGAGTGACTTAGGGTGCGCAGCGCGCTCATGGTCTTGTCCTGTTACTAGGGGTCAAATCTAAAGTGACCGTATCAGAAAACTTGTCTTTTGTAAAATCTATGTCGTTGCCACAGGAAGGCGAACCACAAACTCACTTCCTTTACCAAGCCCTTCACTTTTTGCGATAACAGTACCACCATGCACTTCAACAAAGCTCTTCACGAGTGCTAAACCGATACCTAATCCTTTCTGCGTACGTGCTCCAGTACCCACCTGGTGGAATGGGGTGAAGATGTTATCAAGTGATCCGGTTGCTATACCCACACCCTGGTCTTTAATCGAAATAAGAATCTCTTTGTGTTGCTTCGTAACAGAAATACTAATCTGATCACCTGAATCAGAGTACTTCGATGCGTTAGTAATAAGGTTAGAGAAGATTTGCTCCAGTCGTACGGGATCACCTTCAACGACGAGACCTTTCTTAAGACCCTTTGTTACCAATGTTTGGTGACGTTCATACACATGATGCTCCGTTGAAAGAATCGCACGAGGAAGAATACTGTTAAGATCTACGCGCTCATGCCGTATAGATATCTTTCCCTCTGAAATACGAGATACATCGAGAAGATCATCGAGAAGACGACGAACGGTTTTCATCCGATCATTCATCATTTCTAGTGTTTCAATTTCTTCTTTGTCTCGGCCACTTTTGATACGAAGTAGATCAATAGCACTCACCACCGGTGCAAGTGGGTTGCGAAGTTCATGCGCCAGGATAGCAATGAATTCATTTTTTGCACGAGATTCAGTACTAATACGCGCAACAGCATTCTCAAGCGTTGCCACTTGGGAACGCATGAGATTGGTGTTCAACCGTCGATCTTCTTCAAGTGCAACAATGATAAGGAATATGATCGAACGCGTGATAAGGAGTACTTCCATCTCAAACATGAGTGTTGGAAGCACTTCAGGGCTTGCATGCATGAGCACGCTGCCAATAGCAAATATGGAAGTTATAAGCAGCGCGAGAGTAACAAACCGTGGTCGTAAACGAAGCGCAATCCAGAAGAGGGGAATTGAAAGGAAATAGCTTAGTGGCACACCTCCCACCGTTGTCACTCCTTCTACATACAACACATAGTTCAGCGCAATAAGGATAATGAACACAGTCATGGTCTCAAGGATCTCTAGCGGCCCACGACTAAATCGTCGCTTTGCACACCACCGCAACACCAGTGGTACTCCTATCAAGAGACAGAAAATCATCGCACCATACGCCTGACCCCACTGCGTGAGCGTATAGAACGTACCAACACCTAGATACCAGATAGCAGTTAGCGTAGGGGTTATTAGTGCAACCAAAAATACCGTTGCGATAAGACTGAATACGTCACGGTACCTACGAAACAGAGGATCAACCTTCGCTTTACGAAGTAGATATGCACCTACAACAGACTGAAGGGTAATAATTGTTGCCGAAACAATACCAAAGACTCCATCAACTCCTGTTGCGTAGCTGGCAACTAACACCGCACCAAAGACAAACACCCACAGACGCTCACCGAGAAAAAAGAGTAGCGCCATTGCAATACCCGCTGCCGGAATAAACGGTACGGTAGGAGGGACTAGATAGGCAGCTGCCGCCGTTATTGTGACGTATATAAAGAGAAATATGCCACCAAGTAGATACTCTCGGCGCGTGAAGCGTATTAGCGGAGGAATAGATAGTAAGTTCCTCATGAAGTTACCGGTGTCATTGTACTCCTATATACCTTGTAGATGGTAGACTTTTAGTATCGATGGCGGACTCTGAACTATTGATGAACATACGTGAACGATTGGCGCGCGGCGAAGACGAAACGAAGATCCGTGAGTCTCTAAAAGGCAAAAAGTGGAGCGAACCAGATGTTAATGGGGCAATTGCCGTAGCGAAGCTTCGTATGAAAGCAGGAGGGCGTTTCTCTGCAGTATCGGAAGTTCGCAGCACAAGAGCAGGTGGTAACGGCCTTGTTTTCAACATAGTAATGGTAGTGATATTGCTGGTAAGTGCACCGGTAGCCTACGGTGTGTATACCGGGTACATTCCGCCCGTACCCCTTCCAAATTCAGTGAACGAGATAGCATTTGAAAGCCAGAACGCTAGCACTACTGATTCGCTATTTGATACTCCGTTTGATATTACGCAGCTCATACCAGTTGGAAAGGGTCCCAGACAGCTTGCCAACAATGACCCGACTCCTGCACCTGTTGCGACTAAACCCATTGGTTCATCGGCACCCAATCCTACGCCAGTTACGGTAACAAGTACTCCAGAACCTGCATCTACTCCTACTGCTTCAGAAGATCCTGCTCCAACTATTACGTTCGGAGTAAATGCAACAAGTGCCGTATCAGGAGATGTTGTTACCTTCACCTGGGACGCCCAGAACGCCACGGTTTGTAACGGATCAGGATTCAATACCGGCTCGCGTGTAAGCGGTAGTGTCAACAAACGAGTAAGCGCTTCTTCCGTATTCAGGATCAGCTGTACCAACGCCACCCGCAGTGCAAAAGCAGAGGTGTCTATAAGAGTTTCTCCTAAAGTTCCCAAACCTCCCACTCCTGCACCTACTCCAACACCGACTCCTACTCCTACACCAAGCCCCACACCTTCACCAACTCCAAGTCCCACCCCAACACCAACTCCTACACCTGTTCCAGTACCTTCGCCAACACCAACAGGTACCTATAGTGTTTATTCAGGGTGCGAATCACCTTCAACAACCTTTGCACGCACCATCTACTTTGATCCCGTAAACGGTAACGACACCACCGGAACCGGTGCAAGCAGTCTTCCATTTAAAACACTACAAGGAACTATAAATCTCAAAAAGATACTTCCAAATGATCACTTAGTACTGATGCCTGGTACCCATCCAGGACTTCTAACAAGTGCACTCCACCAACCAGCTCTCGCAGCAACATCAAAATGGGTGTGGCTTGATTTCCAGCCGGGTGCCGTTATGGACGGTGGCATCAATCTAACTGATATGAAGCGTTGGCTTATCACTAAGCCTGAGATGACAAGCACCACCAAGCAAACAATTCTTATATTCACTGCCCGTGGTTCTAACATAGTTGTTGCAGATGGATTCTTTTACACTGAAAAAGGTTCTCCAACAGGATGGGATGTGGCTAAGTGGGGTAAAGCAAATAGCGGCATAACTACAGACACTACCACCTGCGTATCTATACTCCGTAATCGCTTCAAGAACATGCTTGGCGGTATTACCGTAAATACACGTACGGCGTCTCCTGACGCTTCAAAAAACAGTATTAAAGCTATTATCAGTCAGAACATTATTCAAAATATCTCTGCCGATGGCATACGTCCTCTAGGTTCGGACTTTATCGTGTCGCACAACACTGTCCTAGACCAATACCTTGATCGTGATGTTGATCCAAACCACGATGACGCCCTCCAGATGTATGCGCTCGGTGGTATCCAGTATGAAAACATCATTATTGATCACAACTGGATGCAAGAGACGACTGATCCAAGTCGAAAGTACATTAGTGGTATGCAGGGCATCTCATCCTTTGATGGGGTAATCAAGAATATGCAAATAACAAACAATGTTGTTATCACCTCTGTATGGCAGGCAATTGCGTGGTACGGCATTCAAGACAGCGTTATTGACCACAACACGGTCGTGAATTACACCAACAACGGAAGACCGTCCTGGATTATGACCCACGACGGGAAGGATGGATCGCATGTGGTGAATGTAGCTCTCACCAATAATGCAGCAGCAGGTGTGTATGGTTCCGTGGGGGTCACCACAGAATCAAATAACATCACCGTTCCAAACCCAGCAGCGGTATACACCACCTTTAATCCTGCAGGTAACAGTTATAATTTCACACCAAAACCAGGAAGCATTCTTGATGGAAAGGGCGCTGGTGTGGGGGGAGGAACTCGACCCCTCTCTCTTGAAACTTCTAGACGTCCTGCCTACGCAGTAGCATCACCAGCAGACGTTTCTAAAGCACCCGCACAGAGCAAACTCGTAGCTTCTGTATACAATGGCGCTTCGTGGTTGGGGGATGCTTGGCATACCTTCTGGTCTTGGCTCGTAGGTTTCTTTGCTACAATTACATAAACACCTCGGTACACTCTACGTATTATGTCGGACGACGAACTTTTTAAAGCAATAGCGCAAAAGCTATCTGCTGGAATACCGGAAGATGAGATACACAAATCATTTGATTCTCGCTGGGCTCCACAAGATATTAATGGGGCAATTGCTGTTTGGAAACTTCGCAATAAGTCTTTCACACTAACTAAACAAATTCCTCAAACCGCATACCACAAACCTTGGGAGGGCAACTCCTTCTTTCAGTTCTTTGTTATCGCCATACTTCTGGTCTCAGCACCAGGCGCGTATGGTCTAGTTACCGGCTTCCTTCTACCAACCGTACAGAATGATCCAATTAAAGCGGATTCGGTTAAAGAGTCCTATGAGTTATTGCGCGATGTTCCTTCACTAATTCCCGTAGCGCCCTTGGGAACCATTCTTCCTACAAAAAATACCCTTGCACCGATTGCTCAAGTTCCTACAAATGAAGTTCTGGCCACTCCAACAACACCTGTTGCTACTCCTTCCAATATCACCCCCGCACCGACGGTTTCATTTAGCGTAAACACAAAGAGTGTTACGACTGGTTCACGTGTCACCCTTGAATGGAGTTCGGCAACGGCAAAGTCTTGTGTCGGTGCCAACTTTGATACCGGAGGCGTTGCAACTGGTTCATTGCGCAAGACACTATCAGTTACCACTACCTACAGCATCACTTGCACCAATGCGGGCGGCACAACGACACGAAATGTTACCGTCTCTGCAACCAATAAGCAGGGTACCCTCATTCCAAATCCCGCTCCCGTTCCAACACCAACACCCGAGCCAGATCCCACACCAACTCCGACCCCTACTCCTACACCTACGCCCGTACCTACTCCTACACCAACCCCTGCGCCTACTCCAACACCGACCCCTGCACCGACTCCTACACCAACCCCTGCGCCTACTCCGACTCCAGGTTCAACAGTTGTCGTACACAGCTATGTAGAAGCTATTGCTGCACTTAAAGCCGTTCAAGGCAAAGGAAATATCACGGTCCAATTTGCACCTGGAAACTACGGTGACGTAACATTCGGTGGAACCTATGAAAGTGGGTTTGCATATAACAAAGGGTTTGATTTCCCAACACCCGTAACTATCACCTCACAAAGCAATTCAAGCAGAGCGGTGTTCAGTAGAATACTTGTTAGCTACAGCAAAGGAATAATTATTAGTAATGTGGACGTTAGTCGCGATAGCTATGTTTCTCAGATTGTATATGTATCTAATTCTGCAAATGTCACCCTTGCTGGTTTAAAGATTACGGGCTCGCCAGATCTGGGCTCTACTGGTATTAGTACTCGCAACAATACCGACATAACAATCCGTAATAGTGAAGTTACCAGAGTCGGTAACGGTATTGGTTCATACCAAGATCCTGGACCGGTCTCGATCCTTTATAACCACGTGCACAACGTCGCAACCGATGCTATTGATGTGTACTACCAGCGTGGTATCGCAACCATAAAGGGAAATTACGCGCATGATTTCACTGTACAAGCTGGTTCGCACCCAGACTGTTTCCAAACATCATCAGGAGGAAGCAACACTAAACTGTACGCAAATGAGAATCTTTGTGTTCGAGGCTCCGCTACCGGAGTACCGCAAGGTGTCTTTATAGGAAGTGAGAAAACAGGCACTGTTGAAATGAACGACAACATGGTCGTGTGCGGTCTGTATAATGCAATCGCCGTATCAGAAGCGGGAGGCGGTACCATATCTGGCAACGAAGTTATCAACTGTCCTGATTATGGTGGTTGGATCAGATACCAAAATAGTGACAATCTCACCATAAGTAATAACGTATCGCCCCAATACGTTGGTGTTGGAACAAATACCAATACAGTATTTAGCAACAACAGTACTACATCCCCAGGTGTCTCTAATTCTTCTGGCGCAGCAGATCGTATTGCTGCATGGCGCGCACGTCATCCGCAGGTTCCAGGGGATTCCTATACTCCTACATACAGCCTTCTGGAAAGAGTTATGCGTTCATTTGCTGAAGCAACAGGAGCCTTCATGCTTGCACTAGAGAGTGTGGGGAAGTCTGCACTAGCATCCGTATTTGAATCCCTTCGTTTCTCTGCTTGGTAGGCAGAGGCATTTGCAAAAGGGAATGTATATAAAATGAAAGACCGGGTCGCAATGACCCGGTCTAACGAACGCTTGTACTGTAGTTTGGTCGAGGTGACCGTTAGCCCTGGTGCTTGCCGGCGCCGACCAGGAAGGTCGGGGTGACGGTGACCTTCCACGACATCGCGGCCGTCGGCGTCGAGGTCATGGCGCCGGTCAGCGGGAAGAGCAGTTCACAGTCGCCGTAGGTCTCGATCGGGTTGCCGTCGGAATCCGTCGGCGGCCCCCAGGTGTTGCAGTCGAAGCTGACGATCGGCGGATCGCCCGGGCCGAAGACGGTCTGCGCCTGGGCAGCGACGGGCGCGACGACGGTGGTGGCGGCCAGAGCAAGAGCGGCGACGGTGCCGCGGAGAGTCGAACGGTTCATGAACAAGTCCTCGTTTGGTGTGCAGTGTCCCCCTTTTGGGTCACCTGGCATTTATATAACATAGTATATAAATATTGGCAAGGGGTTTGTATTAAGACATGAAATAGATATAAAAGAAGCCGCCCGGGAGTGACGACGAAGGGTTTCCCTTCGTGTACTCCCAGGCGACCGGTATCAGATGTCTGATTGTCTCAAACTACGCACGAACTCCACCAGAGCCGAACGGGACACTCCGCGAGGGAGTTGCCCGTAGGCCTTGAGCAGTTCAAGCGCTCCGGGCTCAGCTAGCAGCGCAGCGACTTCGTCGATGATGCCACTGCTGACTGAGTTTTCGCCGAACATTTCGGCGACCGGCACGTTCAGGGTCTTGGCGATCCTTGTCAGCATAGAAGCAGATACGCGATTGGCGCCCCGCTCGTACTTCTGGATCTGCTGGAAAGTAACTCCAGCGGCCTCTGCCAGCGCTTGCTGACTGAGACCCCGCACCTTCCTGAGCAGCCGAATGCGCGCCCCAACGGCGACATCAACTGGGTCAGGAGATGTATCTGGTCTGTTAGCCAAGTACTGCTCTCCATTTACATGAGGAAGTTTCCTCATGTAAAACTCTACACTAGAAATAGTATAAAGTCAATGCTTATACAGGATATTTCTACTGTAAACTATCCACAGGTAATGGGGTGCGCAGGGATAAAAGTGCCATACTTTATATACAGATTTAATCTAAATGACATGAGCAGCAATCCGCTTGAAAGAAGACCAGCGCCAGCCGTTGAAACAGAATCTCAATTTACAGAAAAGGAAGAAAAGGTAATTGACTACTTAGTACAAGCTCTAGCTACTGAGGCAAATAACCCAGAGATTCGAGTTAAGACCTCTGAAATAATAAAGAAAAGGTTGCAACAGATTGCCGATGTGGGCAGAAATATGCCTGAGATTCAGGAAGTGTTTACGAATCTTTCATTACGCCAGGAGGTTGTTGATAGATTCTACGCAAAATATCTTGATAGAGGACGTAGTCAGTAAACAGAAAAGCCACAGGCTGAGGGTTTGCACCTCATACCTGTGACCTTGGCTTACTTAACTATCGTACTCATCGTCGATGTTGCAAATGCAATCTTGGCATCCGCAGTCATCACACCAATCTATATATTTGCAGTCGGGACAGAGCGGAACTAAATCTGACGAATCTACTCTGCGCATAGGGAAGGTTTTTCCGCATTCATAACAAATCGCACACATATGATTGCTCCATGTTTGAGCCGTATTGCTCAAACATGTTTCTCCACCGCTTGCTTCCTTACGGAAGGGGTAAGGTGAGAAAAGCTCGTACCTAACTAGGTCCTCTCTAAAACGCCCTGATAACCCAAACGTGGCAAGGAGATGTCCGGATGACATTTCGAGCTAATTCTAAGTTCAATTGGCAATATGCATTATTAAATAATATATATGATATGTCAAATATAAAGTTAATTATTGATTGCAGTATCTGATCCACCTGGCAGAGAACATTTGAATCTGTTTTGTATAAACAGAAGCCGCCCACCAAGAAGTGGTCCTAGTGGGACGAGCTCCTTGGTGGGCGACGGTGCGCTAGTCTAGAAAATCAGGGTTGCGCGTAACGAGATCGTTGAACTTTTCCTTACCTGCCGTGTCCTCGTCTTCGGGCCAGTAGAACTTGGCCGTACCGGCGCCGACCAGATCATCAACCTGTTCCGGAGTCATGTAGGCGAGACCGATTGACCGACTGATCTGATAGACGGCAGAGGAGTCCGTCCTGATCAAATAGCCGTTGAGACAGATTTCCGGGTTCTGCGAACAGCCGGGTTGCGAGACCTTGGTCGCCTTCGGCACAGAAACGGGCGAGCACGCGACAAACATCAGGGCCGCAACGGCACCAAACAGATACGATTTCATTTAATTTCTTCGCTGTCCATGCAGCGCCTTTCTGTACTTATTATAAATAAATATTTATATATGTCAAATTCTTACTTCGCGGCTAGGATGAAGTTCGGTTAACCATGATCGCATGAAAAGCCTCTAAATCATGAGGTGTATAATTAGTAAGTGATACGAATACAGAAAAGTCTTGCGGCGGTATTAGCTCTATTTTTTATAGGAGGTATCTTTCTCTGTGTAGGTAGTCTTTCAGTAATGAACCACAGCATGTCCGCAGGCATGCCGTGTCCAATGGCAAGTGATCATGATGGGTGTTCGACTCCTTCCGACCACATTTCCTATTGGAGCGACATTCTTTCCGTAATACCTGCTGACTTCGCTGCACTCGTGCTGGCATTGGCAGCAGTCTGCGCTTGCGCATGGTTGATTAGTCGACATATTTGGAACTTAGCAAAGAAGCTTCCTCTCCTTCAACAGGCAACCTCACCGCCACTCAAATTTGTACCAAGACACATTCTGCAAGAAGCATTATCCAACGGCACTCTTCATCCAAAGCTGTACCATACATTTTGTAGTTAAATTTATTCGTTCACTCAAGACTATGAACACAACTACAAAAGTTATTGTTGCAGCGCTTATTGGTCTCGTGGTGGGTGTGGGAGGCACCGCTACCTTCTCAAGAGGAGATAAGGATACTGGGCGTGAGGATGTTCAACACGAGATGGCTAACCGCCAAATGATGGGAGGCAATAGCATGGGAATGCAGGATGAAATGGGTGCAATGAATGGCATGCTCCAAGGGAAGACGGGGGATGCGTTTGATAAAGCGTTCCTTTCAGAAATGATAGCCCATCACCAAGGAGCTGTTGTAATGGCACAAGAGGCGCTTAAGAATGCAAAACACCAGGAAATAAAAGACTTGGCACAAGATATCATCACCGCGCAGAACAAAGAGATAACAGAAATGAAAGCATGGCAGATGGCATGGTACGGTTCAGAGAAACCGAGTTCAAGCCGCTAACACATTAGTTTCAACTGACTTAAACGTAACGCAAAACACCCAGAGAAATCTGGGTGTTTTGTTGGCTCGCTTTGACTGACGATTTTCTAACTATAGATTGGTCTGAAGAGTACCCATATCCCACAATCACACTGCAAGAGACAGCTAACTTACTGTCAATATAAAACACCCGCGTGGGGTGTTTTTATATCTTGATTACGCCTGGTCTACTGGTGCGGCATCAAATCTCGCCCTGTTTTCAGCCATCCACTTATTCATATCTCCGTTAGGGTCATTCATCACTTCGGGATGTGCCTGCATATAATGAGGTTGTAGTGCCTCCATCCATTCTTCAAAGGTCTCGCCCTTCGCTGTCGTTTCGCATAAATCGCATTTGAGTGTCTTCATATTTGTTAGTTAGTGGTAATGCAGAAAACGTATCACGGATTACGACAAGTTCGAAACTGCTTTAGGGCAAAAGAAAAACACCTTACGAAATAAGGCGTTTTCTCTGGCTCCGCTGGGTAGCGGACGTTAGAACTTCTGTTTAAACAGAAAACCGCCCGAAGGAGGTTTTCCTTTGGACGGTTGCTTAGTTGCTATGCGCATACCCTGCATAAATCACGTCGCTGCTGCCGTTACGCACATAGGTCATCAGCTGGGTCGTGGGTTGGCCATCTTGCTGCCCACGCCAGGTAATCGTGGCAGCCTTTCCATCAAAACCTTCATCTTCAAGCAAGGTCCGAAGATGTTCCTCGCTAGTTGCCCGTCGGATGAGGCGCTCAATTTGACGCCCAAAATCCTCGTCCGTACTACTTTCCATTGGAATTACTCCAGGTTCAATTCAGAATATACAATAGCACGGTATACAGATATAGTCAAGTTTTGCTCCGCGGGTAGGATTCGAACCTACGACCAAGTCGTTAACAGCGACCTGCTCTACCACTGAGCTACCGCGGAATGTAGCCTCCGAAGAGGCTGCATAGTTCCCGAAGGAACTTTGGCTATTCTAGCGGAAAACCAAGATTCAGCAACGGGTATAACTACACGTACCTTATTGACTAACCCACGACACAGGACTAGGCTGCACACGGAGCTTGAGTGGGAGAGCACCGTGGTAAAACGGAGGAACGGTAATGGACGCAGGCGGGGAAAACTCAAACATGAACTTACATGCAATGAGCGCGAGTACGGACGCATTGTCCGGCTTTGCGCTTCAGCGCTTCGAGCTGATGTAAACAAAGTTGGAAGACGCGCATACTATGCACATCGAGGGGTATTGCGCCTCTTACCGCCAGGTATATATGTTGATGAAAATGGAAGAAAAAGAGAAGTCATCGGCATTGTGCTTGGCGAAACCGATAGTGGGGTAGAACGATATCTTGTATTGTATATTGCAATTCTAAAGAACGGGGAACGTGAGCTGCAATACCGCTCACTTATTGAGAAGACTGGATGGTTTAGATACCTGATAGATCCAGAGACACCAAGATTTACGTACATCGGTACGAATTATGGGAACTAGCACCGCAGCCAGCATTACTGGCTGCGGTTCCACTTTATGTTTTTGAAGATATAAGACTAGCTTGAAGCGCTGTTGTAGGAGAGAATAGAGATTCAAACTTTCATTTCTATGCTCACACTGTATGTAAAAACGGGCTGTCCTTATTGTGCAAAAGTTCTAACCGCAGGTGAAGAGCTTGGTATCGACTTCGACATTCGCAATGTATCTGATGACGCAATATCTGATGAGCTTGTCGCACGAGGCGGTAAGCGTCAGATGCCATATCTCGTAGACACCGAAAAGAATGTTGAGATG
Source organism: Parcubacteria bacterium C7867-008 (assembly GCA_001189215.1). Taxonomy (GTDB): domain Bacteria; phylum Patescibacteriota; class Minisyncoccia; order Phycocordibacterales; family Phycocordibacteraceae; genus C7867-001. The sequence goes on from LFCR01000004.1 coordinate 119,048, forward strand.
TATGAGTCAGAAGACATTGTTGCGTATCTTCATCAACGCTTCGCAGTATAATAGGTAAGGTTTATAGGTTGTGCGCTAGACCAGTAACTTCCTATTTCATATGAATATATACTTCAAGAATACTCATCCTGATGTGCAAACTTCTCTCATCTCGCGAGCAGAGAAAAAGATTAACAGTCTCTCAAAGCAAATAGATGAAGGAAGATTTGAGGCTCAGACATATGTTGAGATAACGAAGGCAACCGGTTCACAGCACTCTGACGCAGCATGGCGTACCAGCATCAATGTTGATATCAGAGGTGAACGATTCCATGCGGAATCGGTACAAAATACGCCAGAGAAAGCAACGAACCGAGCAATCAATGAAATACGAAGTGAACTGCGCACACATAGGGAACGAGAGCGCGTAACAGAGCGAAAGGATGGCAGCTTCTGGAAGACGCTTCAGCAGCGCGACTTCAGTCCGCAATAGACGCCAGAAACGTCTGGTACGGCATCTCTCGTTTCCCTTCAGGGATTACCTGTTCGATAACAAAGGCATCATCACGGTATGATGCCTTTGTTATTTTCACGCGTATCTTTATCCCGTTTCGTTCTACAAAGAAATACAGACCTGGCCAGCCTTCATACGCGCAGTATTTAAGATAATTCTCTCGTGCAGGACCCGTAGGATCAATGAGCCCATCTTCTTTCTCTATCTTACGCGTGAATGTAACGAGAGTATTATCTTGTGGCGTTGCAGGAATAGTACCCGCAACCCAACCAGGTAATACGGAAGCAAGAGAGCACCCACCGGCGCGAGCAAGTATCTCAGACAACTCTGTTCGTCCAACGGGCCATCCTGAAATCTCTATACGTTCTTGCGCAAGAACAGGACCAGTGTCCATACCTTCATCAAGCAACATAATAGACACCCCAACCTCCTTCTCATCTGAAAGAATCTGTCCTTCGATCGGAGCTGCTCCTCGATACTTAGGGAGGAGTGATGGATGCACATTGATGCAGCCATGAGGAGTGAGGCTCAGCACACGTTTAGAAAGAATCTTTCCATATGCGGCAACCACAAATACTTCACACTCATAGGCACTAATTTCAGTACGAAAAGCAGCATCTAACTTCTCAGGCTGCAGAATAGGAATATTGTGCTCACGTGCCCACACCTTAACCTCAGACTCGGTGAGCTGCATGCCACGACCCGCAGGACGGTCTGGTGCTGTAACAATCACCTTAGGAAGCATCTCTGCTTTTTCCATCTCCTCTAGTACCCACACCGCCACCATAGGCGTACCGAAGAATGCGTAGTTGCTATTAGTCTTCATGATGGTGCTTTTCTTCGCGATGAACCTCAAATTGCTCGTGCGCATGATCAATAAACAAGATGCCATTTAAATGATCAATTTCATGCTGGAAGACTTGTGCAAGAATACCGCCACCGCCACGTTCAAACTTGGCGCCATCTACCGTGCGTGCACGTACGGTAGCTCGATCATGTCGAACGGTCTTTCCATAGATACCACGTACGGAGAGACACCCCTCGTCCATCTCCACCTGACGACGAGATGCCTTCACAAATTCAGGATTGATATAGATCCCCACATGAGCCGGAAGTGGTGCATCACCAGGTGATGAGAGGAGTCGGTCATAGCGCACGATAAACAATCGCTTACTCACCCCAACCTGAGGAGCAGCAAGTGCCACGCCATCTGGTTCAGCATTCAATGCCTCGGCCATTCCATCAACCAGCGCCTTAAGTTCGGGGGTACCAAACTCTTCTTCGGTGATGGAATCAGACACTGCATCAAGTACCGGGTCTCCATCTTGAACAATGCTATACATGCGGACACCATAGCATACGTAGGGATATGAAAAAGCCGCCTTCAAAGAAGACGGCGAATGGAACGAAAGAGCGGGGGGTGTACCGCCGACTGCCAGCGCTAACTTATTGTAGGGTCCGTTGGGGCAAACCAGACAAAGAGAGCTGCTCAAGCAGTCGGCGGTACGACGCTGAAGACCGATACATACGGGAGGGAGGGGAGAGCGCCTCCTATTAGTCTTCAGCGAAATGGGAATCGAGGTACAAGTGGACTGGGGTGAGGGAGGGTTCGTGTCCCTCACCCCCTGGAGCTCTGGGTGAGGGACATCCCGAGCATCGACAGTGTCCAGTCTCAAGCTTTAGGCTCCTGCGAGGAAGACTTCAAACGAGGGACACCAATACTATAAGTCTAAAATGCTTCCGGGTCAATAAGGATGCGCACCGAGGGTGGCAGAGTGCGAAGACGGGCATGCAGCTCTTGATTCGGCCAGATTCCTTCAGAAAGGTGCAATACGTAGGAACGTCGTAGCATCGTTCGCGTAAGGGGACGATCGGGAAGTACCGTAAATGAATGTGTGCCAATCGCAGAACGAATTGCAGAGCCTAATGCATCAAGTTGATTTCGTGTTGCTTCTGCTTGTATTGAAATGAGTGTCCCAAAAGGTGGGTAGTGGAGAGCAGAACGAAGTGCCGTCTCCTCTGTAAAGAAAGAAGTTGTTTGCGGATGAAGTACTGCGTCCACAGCTGTATCTTCAGGAAGACGCGTGCCAAGGAGCAACCGTTCTGTCATACCAACAACGGTGTATGCAAGACGAACAAATCGTTCTCGTGCTCGCCAGAACGGAAGCGCAAGTAGACTATCTGCTGATGCAATCACCACAAGATCAAATTGAGGCACCTGCGATGCTCGTATCCAGGGTACAGCACCTTCTGTACCAACAACAATAGTGCACGGACGGGGAGCATCAACAAGTGCTTTCTTTGCCATGGAGAGAGTGCGCACCGTATCACCATCAAATCGGATGACAGTGGCGTCGGGAAAAGCTGCACGAAGCTCTTCTTCAACTCGTTCAACACCAACACCAAGGGGCATAAGGTTCCAGCTCTTACATAGCTCACAAAGCACATTCGTATTCTCAAGTATCCTTCCATCTACCGTACGGAAGGCACGTCCGTGTGGACCTTCTTTTGTAAACGTGAGTACGTTACCAAATTCATCAACACGGGTGGTACCGCAATCCCTACACACGACGCTTGGTGCATACCCCCTACGCACAGCAAGAGCCAGTACCCGACCTCCGGTATCAAGGGTCTTAGCAATCTCATCACGCATTGCCTGTGGCACTGCCATCCACTGCTCTTCTTTTGTCTCTTCCTCCACAACAGCCTTGGGCTTTTCAGTATCAAGCTTCTCCCGACGCATATCGAGGATAGTAACGGATGGATCAGTAGTAGTGAGCGGAGCTGCGGGGTCCGGTCGGTACTCCAGAGGGAGTGGGAAATCCCCATACGCAAGATTAATTGATCTGGCACGTGCAAGTTCAGTGAGTGCGACACGCATATCGAGATACGGACGCTTTGGTGAGCGATAGCTACCTGCTCCTGCACGCTCAACAATGATGGTTCCAAGATTCTGTATGGGGGTCCATGAAAATGATGGAGTACTTATAACCAAAGAAGCTGATGAAGCTGCATGAAGTGCTGCTTCACGTTTTTGTCCAACAAGGGTACTTGAAAGCACTACAGGTTTGTATTTGGCTAGACACTGTTTCCAATATTCCGTCTCTGCAATAGTTGGAACAACAAGAAGTACAGGGTGCTGTGTTCTGGAAATGGAATCCGTGTACGAGCGTATACGCTCTTCAACGGGCATCTCTACCGTGTTCACCGCAAATCCTGAACCTTCGTGTAGGTTCTGTATTTCAGCAAACGAGAGATCACTGCGTATATGTTCTCCAAACAGACTTCCGAGCGTGCTGCCTAGTGTTGATGCATGGAGTTGTGCGGTTCGTTCTGCAGCAGTACGTAACGACTCAGGCAGTGTGCCCATAACCGTTGGCACACTCTTAGTAAGTACAAACGTTGCGTTCTTAAGTGTTGCCTTTGCCTCTGCAACACTCTGACAACTCACCACCAATCCCTGTACCATCCGACGACGTAGCGAAACTTCCACAATCGTTCCTTCAGTAAGGGCGGTACGGCTACGATAGGTAAGTGTACCGGCGGGAGCGGTACGCGAAAAAGGGATCACGTCGACGACGTACATCCCTCTATCGTAGCAAATTTGGCTGAACTAGATCGGAAGCGTAAACGTACGGTTATCGTCACGAACAACGATAGTACCGGCATCCCACGGTATAGCGACCGGTGCCAGGCCTCCATTAAAGAGTGGCGCGAAGAACTGAGGCTTGAGTGGATTTAGCTCAAACACGGCAAGGGTGGTGCCATACCCAATTATAAGAACGTCCTGACGTCCCGGATATGCAATGACAGAATGCAACTTAGCGATAGGCGCAAAGATAACGGTGGTAGCGCACGTACCTCCAACACAAAGATACGGCGGAGGGGTGCAGCCGGTTGAAGTTGCAACAGTTGCCACTACACGATTATTTGAAACAAATACATTTGCGCATCCATTTTCCATAACGATTGGGTGTGTTGCATCTGGAAGAAGTGCTGCGGCAAGTGCCTTCGTTGCTTCCGTGCGTGCTGGTTCTTCAAGAGAAGAACGATCTGCTGTTACCGGAACAAACACCGGAGAAATACGCAGATCAGTACCTGCAGTTACGGGCACCAGATCGCTCCACGGATGGTTACCCACTGAGTCCACGATGATGCTGTGATTACCGGGCACAAGTGCGATACGCACATCGGTACCGTGCCCTACCGCGCGCTTTGCCTCGTCTGCATACACCACCGCGTCAGTAGGGATGTTTGTCAGAACGAGGGTACCGGCACGCACAACGGTGAGACCTGGACCAACACGGAAACCAAGTACATATCCCGCAGTAAATACCACGATAAGGAGAGCAATTATAAGAAGCGGTGCGTAACGACGAGCAAAGGAACGGATGCGTTTGAGTGTTGGATTCATGCGAGGATTACGATATCAGAGAACTCTATAAGGAGCTACCGAAAGAATAGATGAAGCTAGGACATGCCTCTAATTTCTGCCCCAATAGCGGTGAGACGAGAAACCAGGTCTTCATACCCACGATTAATGCTATACACGTTACGTAATATGGACTGACCATCCGCACCGAGCATAGCAATTAAGAGGATTGTTGCTGGTCGTAGTGCAGGAGGGCACACCAATTCAGAACCACGCAGATGACGAGGACCGGTGATTGAAATACGGTGTGGATCAAGAAGAAGGGTATCTGCCCCTAAGCGATCAAGTTCGGTGTAGTAGATCGCACGCTTTTCATATACCCAGTCATGAATGAGAGTGGTTCCCTCTGCTTGTGTAGCAATTACAGCAAAGAACGGAAGATTATCGATGTTCAAACCTGGATACGGTCGTGCATGAATCTTTTCAGGGAATGCTGTGAGTTGTGTTGTTGTTGCATCAATAGCAATGTCCGCGAGTTTGGTAATACCATTCTCGCTCACCCCTACATCGGTAACCTCAAAGGGAAGCCCCATAGCTTCAAGTACGGCAAGCTCTACCTCAAGGAATTCAATCGGTGCGCGGGTGATAGTGAGCTTTGAATGGGTCGTTACCGCAGCTGCAATAAAGAACATGGCATCAGTGGGATCTTCCGCAACCGTGTACGACACATCTACATTCATTTCCGGTAGTCCGGTGATCGTAAGTGTCGTGGTGCCAACACCATCAATCGTTGCACCAAGCAGTTGAAGGTATCCGCAAATCTCCTGTACCTGGTAGTTTGCAGATGCGTATTTAATGACAGACGTACCGGGAATTCGAGAGGCCGCAAAGAGTGCGTTAATCGTTGCCGTATCACTAGACTCATACAGCACGATAGTCTGTGCAGAGAGCTCCGTGTTGCTTACGTGATAGTGGTCACTTTCTGTATCGATCTTCACACCGAATCGTTCAAGTGCCCACAAGTGCGGACGCACGGAACGAAGACCCAGGTGACACCCCCCAGACTGCGGAATATCAAAACTCTTGAAGTGATGGATGAGCGGACCAATGAACATCAGAATGCTACGCGTGCGGATAGCAGCAGCACGGTCGATACTTGCAAGATCAATAATTTCAGGAGGAGTAAGGGTAAGAGTGTGATCATCCCATACTGCTTTCATACCGATTGATTCAAGCACCTCAACAAGACGGTGTACCTCTTCGATCTTTGGTACCTGATGGAGGGTGGTCGTTCCTTTATTAAGAAGTGATGCTGCAAGCAGTGCAACGGCACCATTCTTAGAGCGATTAGTGAGCACTGAGCCGTGTAGCTTCTTTCCGCCCTCAATAATGAATCCGCTTTCCGTGCTTGCCATAGGGACCTATTGTACAACGAGTATATTCATATAAGAAAATGCCCGCCGGGGTACGGCGGACACATTCGACACGGGACTGGCCATCAGGCAGCATTCAGTAGACCCATAAGTTGTGCATTACTCTTCATGCGCAATCTGAGCTGACCAGGAGTGCCGGCCACAACACCAACCGTCTCTCCGGCCAGGTGACCCGCGTAAAGGGTGAACTCTGGGCGATCATGGACCGTGGTGAGAGAAGCTGCATATTCTTGTTCGTAACGCACAAAGTCCTCGCGAGTGACTTCACGCCACCCACGGCTATCGTTGATAATGAAGTAGCGACACTGTTCGTCCATCACTGTTGGCATTGGAATCTCCTCTGAACTGGACTGTACATATGATTTGAAATAAATCAACTTCTGACGATATTTTGTAGCCAAAAGATAAAGGCGTTATGATGAGTGGGTAATGGCATCTTTTTCCCCTAAGCTAGGTATCGACCTGGGCACTACAAACGTGCTTGTCTTTGTGCCTGGACGCGGTGTTGTTCTGAACGAACCATCCGTAGTTGCTGTCTCCACAGAAACAAATAAGGTACTCGCAATTGGTACTGAAGCGAAAGCAATGATTGGTCGTACTCCAGACACCATCACTGCCTATCGTCCTATGAAAGACGGGGTTATCGCAGACTATCGTGTCACCGAAGCAATGCTCCGATATTTCATTCGCAAGGCACTAGGGAAGTGGAATCTTTTCAAGCCCATTGTTCTTATTTCTGTGCCCGCAGGTGTCACCTCAACAGAAAAGCGTGCCGTCATTGAAGCTGCAGCAAAGGCAGGTGCAGCAAATGCATTCGTGGTTAAAGAACCAATCCTTGCGGCCATTGGTGCAGGTATTCCCATTCAGGAAGCACTAGGACGCATGGTGGCAGATATTGGTGGAGGTACTATCGATGTCGCCGTAATTTCCCTTGGCGGTATCGTTGCCTCAACGTCCGTGAAGTGTGCCGGGAACAAGCTTGATCGTTCTATCGTTGATTATGTAAAGAAGAAGTACAACCTAGCCATTGGAGATAAGACGGCGGAAGAGATCAAGATTCAAATTGGTTCAGCCGTACCGGTTAACGAAGAGCTTTCTATACAAGTGAAAGGTAGAGACTTGGTGTCTGGTCTTCCCCGTACTATCGAACTTCGTACCAATGAAGTGGTACAAGCGATGAGTCGTGAACTACGTGAAATGATGGGTGCGATTCGTAAGGTGCTCCAGGAAACTCCACCAGAGCTTGCAAGTGACATCATCGATAACGGGATCATCCTCACAGGTGGTTCCTCACAACTCCGTCACCTCCCAGAACTCGTATTCCGTCGTACGGGAGTACAGTCCAAACTGGCACAAGATGCATACTTCTGTGTGGCGCGTGGTACTGGCATTGCACTCAAACATTTAGATACGTATCAAAAGAGTATTATCTCCAAGCGATAAACAACAGGACCCGCACACCGTGCGGGTCCCAAATATTTAGTGGCAAGATCAGAAGATGATCACGAACCCAGCCTTGCCAATTGTCTTACCCCCACCGCTGAACCCACGATCATCGCAGCGACGTGGTGTATTGCAGTCACGAGATGCCGAGCCAGTGAGGCCTTTCACGAAAAATCGGATAGGCGGAACTGAAGGAGACCACCGCGGCATATACGACGTCTGCGGTTGTGCCGGGACACTTCGTTCTGGATACGGCGGGATCAGGTCCTGCGCTGCGGCAGGCACGCTGACGGCGAGGCAGAGGACAGAAAAGACCATACGCATCGTAGCCCTCTCAGCGATAGTGGGTGTGCGGAATGCACGTACCTGTATCTAAGAATGCTACTAAGTTATAAGAAGTCAACGGTAGTTAAAGAAAAGGCCCCGCACTTGCGCGCGGGGTCTAAAACACATCTCTGCAGCCGTTGTATTAGTAGTTGATACGGCCGCCAACACCGATCATGACGTGGCCGCCGTCCTGGATGGACGTCAGCGTACGGTACGCCTTGGTGAAGGCGAACACCGATGCGTGATCGTTCAGCTGATAGGACAGGTCGCCATTGAAGTTCACGGTCACTGCCTTGAGGGCAGCGCTATGCGCGATCGCCGGGGTCACCCCCAGACTAACGCGCTCAGAGAGCTTTATGGAACATGTGCCGCCAGCCTCGAGGACCGTTTCCTTGAAGCCGCCGCCCAACTTTTCGTAGGACGCGAACGAGGAGCAGGAACCCGAGATCGGGTACGAGACCGTGACCTTGCCTTCGGGGATGTTCTTGCCGGCCACGGCGTACCCAGCGACCTGGAAGTCGACGTGTGCCTTGCCAGCATCCACCCCGTAGTTGAGAGTGTAGTCGGTCTCGTTGAGACTTTTCTTACCAGTCTCAGCATGCCAGACACCTCCGCAGAGGCTGCCGTAGCAGACGGTGCCACTGACCTCCGACGTGGTTCGGTCGGTCAGATTGATGCCCTGTTGCGGGAAGGGACGACCACTTTGCAGCGTTATCCCTCCGTTGAACGACCCGAGCGAACCCATGGACATTCCATCCCCTTCAGCGTGCGCTGCCGAGGCCGAGGCTGCGAGAACAAGAGATGTGAAGAGAACCAGTGAGGTAATGCGCAAAGGATCCTCCTTATAGCGCGTTGATGAACGATAGCCATACTAACTCACTATCTACTTATTATTATGGAACTTATAGTCGGTAAAGTCAAGTGCTGTAGCATCTCCTATATACTGGATATATGGCGCATCATGCATACGTAGTAACAGGGGAATCGGAGCAGGGTATTGCAGCTGCCATCGCTCATGCAGAGCAAGAACTTGGACTTGTACGAGACAATAACCCTGATCTTATTGTCCTTAGACATGGGTTGTTTTCCGTAGATGACGCACGCACTATTAGTGATCGTGCTAATCGTGCAGCAATGAATGGAGATCAGAAGGTAATCATTGTTTCTGCATTGCGACTCTTCCACGAAGCACAGAATGCACTCCTTAAGATATTTGAAGAGCCACCGTCTGGCACAAATCTTATATTAGTGATCCCATCGGACGGTATGCTGTTACCCACACTCCGTTCACGCCTCCTTCCTCTACCAGGAAGTACCAATAGCAACACTGTTTCAGTAGATGCCTCTGCATTTCTTGGTCTTAATGGGGCAGCACGTGAGGCCTTTGTTACAAAACTAGTTGATCGATCTAAATCTGATACCGATGAGGTAAAACAGGCAGCAAGAAACGAGGCAGTGCGTCTTGTAGAGGGTCTTATGAAGGCAACGTACGCCGTCCGAGCAAGGGAAGCTGATGCGATGAAACAGCATGTACTCACTGATTTCTTGGAAGATCTCTCTCGATTCCTTCCCATTCTTCATGAACGCTCAGCTCCGCTAAAACTCATATTTGAACACATTCTTTTGGTTATCCCCAAAGGGCTTTAGGAAGCCCTAATTTGACGGATTAGGGGGTATCTGGTAAAGTTATACCACATTAATTTATTGATTTATCAACTGTCTATGGCCGTGAAAAGCACCAAAAAGTCAGCTCCGAAGAAGAAAACCGCTCCGAAAGCGGCTTCTAAGGCTACGACCACCAAGCTCTCGTTCGACAGCGCAGTTCTCGTAAAGAAACTGCTTGCTGAGGTACCTGAGCGTGCCCGTGAGGTACTGGTATACCGCTTCGGCCTAGGCACAAGCGCAGAGCGCGAGACGCTCGAGGCTATTGGTGAGCGTTGGAGCATCACCCGTGAGCGTGTACGTCAAATCGAGGCTGCTGGTCTTGATGCAATTCGTTCTTCAAAGGCATTCAAGGATGCTGGCTCAGCATTCGATGATCTCAGCAACCATGTAAAGACACTCGGTGCAGTGGTTGAAGAGGACGCACTTCTCAATGGACTCTCTTCTGATGAGAAGGCTCGTAACCGCTTCCGTTTCCTTCTCGTCGTTGGGAGCGCATTCTTCCGTGAGCGTGAGACCGATGAATTCTACGCACGTTGGCATGTTGATCATGCAACCGCTGAACTCGTACACAAGGCACTTACTCGTCTCTACGCACAGCTTTCTGATACTCAGGTACTTGCTGAGGGAGAAATGATGGATCGTTTCCTTGATGAACTTAAGGACATCAACGATGCATATCGCAACGAGGAGGTTCTCAAGCGTTGGCTCTCTCTTTCAAAGACCATTTCTTCTAATCCACTCGCTGAGTGGGGGCGTGCAGAAGCTCCTGCTATCCGCACCAAGGGTATCCGTGACTACGCATACCTCGTTATCAAGCGTTCTGGTGAGCCAATGCACTTCTCTGATGTTGCAAAGTCTATTAGCCAGATGTTTGCCAAGGAGGCCCATGTTGCTACCACCCATAACGAGCTCATCAAAGATGCTCGCTTCGTACTCGTTGGTCGTGGTCTCTACGCTCTCTCTGAGTGGGGATACCAGCCAGGCGTTGTTCGTGATGTGATCAAGACCGTTCTTAAGAAGGAAGGTCCACTTACTCGCGAGCGTGTTATGGAGGAAGTAAAGAAGGTTCGTTACGTAAAGGACAACACGATTCTCGTGAACCTAAACGATCCTCGCTACTTCAAGCGAAACAAGAACGGTACCTACGCTGTTGCGTAAGCACTGAATCCCCGAGAACAGCCCGCGTCCTCCAGACGCGGGCTGTTCTCTTGCTATACTTTCGACATGAACCCATCGGATCTTCCGTTGATGAAGTTTGTTGTTAAGCAACGCAATAAACTTTCGAGTAAAGGACACTATATTGATTGGGAACCAGTCGCTTGGACGTTTGCGATTATAAACGTTCTCTTTCTATTTCTTGCGCCCTTTCAGGCATTACGTAACTTTGAATTCCTTCTGTTCTTTGCGCCACTCTGGCTTCCACTTCTCACTATCTACGCTGCAGCGAATCGCGTTGTGCAGTATCGTCGTGCCAAGTTCTTAGCAAAGCAGAAGTACGTACTTCTTGAACTACGTCTGCCACGAGAAACTAAGAAGACACCTCTTGCTATGGAGCTGTTCTTCTCAAACATGCACTTTGGTCCCGGTGAATCCACTAACTACAAAGTCTACAAACTTGGAAACATTCGCCCGTGGTGGTCTGTTGAAATTGTCTCGCTCGGAGGACAGGTTCATTTCTATATATGGACGCGTGAAGCGCATCGTCGCGGTATTGAAAGCTATCTGTATTCTCAGTATCCAGACATGGAAATCATTGAGGCGGAAGACTACAGCCTTATCACCGACCCATCTGATGATGAGCACAAACTCTTTGGTGAGGAGTTTATAAAATCTATTCCTGATGAAAAGGGGCAGCCAGATCCTTATCCAATAAAGACATACATTGAGTATGGACTTGATAAGGCAGGTACTAAGCCGGAAGAACAGATTGATCCTCTTGCACAGGTGATCGAACTCCTTGGCTCTCTTGGACCAAAGGAACAGTTCTGGATACAAATCATGTTCCGTATAACAAAGAAGGAAAAGTATAATGGGGAGAAGGACTGGAAAAAAGCTGGGCAAGAAGAGATCGCAAAAATACGTGAGGCAACAAGACAAAAAAGCTACTACATTGATCCCGCAACAGGAAAGAAGGTGGAGACCGATGGTTTCCCGAATCCAACCAAAGGACAGCTTGAGACAATCGCAGACATTGAACGCAATATTAATAAGCCTGGCTTTGATGTTGGTATTCGTACCATTTATTCAGGCCCTAAAGATTCGTATCAGGGATTCATGTCTAGCTTTGTGCTTGCGCTATGGAAGCCATTCGCAAATGAAACTGGTGCGTCGCTTAAGCAACTAGGGGGATACTCTGCGGGCTTCAATGACTATCCATGGGAAGACCCGAAAGGTCTTGCGCATGACTTCGTTGAGAAGAAGATTGTGAAGCTCTATCGCAGGCGTGCCTTTTTCAATCAACCATACCAAGGTCCATGGTCCATTATGAGCAGCGAAGAGCTCGCAACACTCTTCCATATCCCATCAAGTACCATCAACACACCTGGCCTCCCACGTATACAGTCCACCACGAGGGGTGCTCCTACCAATCTTCCTGTGTAGCATGAGTGTGCCTAAACAATTTCACCTCCGTACCGTGCTGCTTCGCGCACAGATACAGTCCCTATGGGTGCGGTTCCGTAAAGCCTATGTACTCACACTTGTTGCGTTGTTCGTCGTTGTGTTTATTCCACTATCAATACTCTTCGTTCCTCCATACCACTTTCCTAAAGGAGAGCTGATCTCTATACCGGCAGACAGCACCAGTGAAGAGATTGCCGATGAGCTAGCTGATCAACATGTTATACGCAGTGCTGCACAGTTTCGTATCTACACACGTCTAACAGGTGACGATCGTACCCTACAATCCGGTATCTATGTATTCGATCATGCACTTGGATTAGTGAGTGTTGCGCATCGCATAGCAAATGGAGATCATGGAATTGAAGAGTCTCGTGTCACACTCACAGAGGGTATGACAAACAAAGACATGGCACGCACTATTGCAGCGGGTGTACCTGGCTTTGATACAAAAGCATTCTTAGAACAAGCATCGACCAGTGAAGGGTACTTGTTCCCAGACACGTACTTCATTCTTCCCGGTACCACACCAGAAGACATGGTCCTTAGACTACGTACCCAGTTTGATACCAAGATACTAACTATTCAGAAAGAGGTTGATGCGTCAAAGATGTCTCTGAACAATTTGGTGATCCTTGCATCGATATTGGAACGAGAAGCACAAGGCATTGAAGATATGCGTATGGTGTCTGGCATTCTCAACAACCGTCTTCGTATCGACATGCCCCTACAAGTCGATGCGGTATTTGGCTATGTGCATGGAGAGAATGGGTACACCCCAACTGCAGCAGATCTCGAGAGCGACTCTCCATACAACACGTACCGAGTGAAGGGTCTGCCCCCAACACCTATTGCTAATCCCGGCTTGGATGCGTTAAAGGCTGCGGCAACTCCTAAAACTTCTACTTATTTGTATTACCTAACAGGGAAGGACGGTGAGATGCATTATGCGCGAACGTTTGAAGAGCATAAGCGCAATAGGGAGCTGTATTTAAATTAGGTTCGATCCCTAGTCTCCCAGCAATGCTTCCGTAATATACAAAGAGAAAAGCCTACTCACGATTCCTCGTTTTCGGCTTTGTCTCACGGTATCCCGTCCTGATTCATCAGGTCGGTAAGACTCATGGACTTGTACGCGTAGCACCAGCTGCCGCGACCCGTGGCGACATCATACGCGATGATGATGCCGAACGGATTTTCTTCCTGCATCTCCGTATCGGGAGCAAGGGAAGCAAGGATGAAGAACTGGTCGGGGTTGCGCGTCGAGAAGAGACCGCTCACGCGTGTCTCCCACATCGCTACTGGATACTCCTGTTCGTAGTTCTCGCGACTTGAGTAGAACTTGAGAATCTTGTCGCGATTGATGAAATAGGCGTCGAGCAGTTCAATCCGAGAAGGACCGACTGCCAGTTTGTGTGAGCGACGTAGGTGCTCTACCGCTGTTATTCGAGGCATGTCGCCCTCCGTTTCCTGGATAAATAATAGTATTAATAATAAGACTTGTCAAATATAGAGGTTCCAACATCGTCCCAGACTGCCAGCAAAAGAAAGACCGCCCCGCTGATTTCTCAGCAGAGCGGCTCATGCAGATAGATGGAGGCAATTCAGCCTTCGTCCGGGTATCTCATGACAAGACGCGTGCCACGCTGGACTAGGACGTCTTTCTTAAATGGAACTGCGCCAATAATCCATCCTTCTTTGGGCGCGTACATCTGCGATGGGCGATCCGGATTGTACCAGCGTCCTTGCACCATGGCAGTTTCCCCTTCTTTCGGCTGCATCACGAAGCCATTTGCCCATCCGTTCATGAGCAGCGCTGCGGGATGCCGTGCATGGTACCTAAGAAGCTCCCACACATGAGCGAACTTGAGACCGAATGCTGGATGCAATTCCTTCATCGGGAACGGCCGGCGAACGGTCCATATTCCTGCGAGGATTGGAGGAACATTGATTTCCGGGTCGCATTGCTCGAACAGTTCTGACGCTTCAGCGCGCACGTCTGCGATTTCAGGTTCGCCTGAGACCGGAAAACCGCGATAGAAATGGCTTGCCGGTATGAAGTGCTCGCATCCTGCCAAGGCGACAGGGTCGTTCTCTAGACGTAGACAGTCAGTAATTTCACCTGAGAGCTCCATGTGACATTCACCTCGTTGCTTTTATGGGTCTGGACAGAACCCTAACACAATTGCATAAAGGTTCCAACATCGTCCCAGACTGCCAGCTATTTTTGATACACTGTGTCCATGACTGAAAAACAGAAGGTAGTTGTCTATGTCGTTAAAGACGGAAAGCTTCTCGTTTTCCGGCACACTGATTTCTCATACGAAGAAGTAGGAATTCAAGTACCAGCTGGAACAATTAAGGAAGGAGAAGATCCAGAATCCGCTGCACTACGCGAACTGCACGAGGAAACAGGCCGCGACGGTTTCAGGATTGTTGAAAAGCTTGGAGTGGAAACGTACCACAAGATGCCCGAGAAGCCTGAAACACATGTCAGGCACTTCTTCCTGGCCGAATCGATAACCTCTCATCCTGAGCGATGGTTAAGCCAGGAGCTTCATGACGGGGAGCAGGAACCTACAAACTTCGAATGCTTCTGGATCCCGTTAGACCGGGGTCATATCCTAGAATCTGGACTCGGAGCATTGTTGCATAAGGTCGTATAGGTTCCAACATCGTCCCACACAGCCAACAATATTTCCGCATATATTGACTTATTTACATATTAGTGCTAATGTATTTCCAGACGAGAAAATTCTCACTTTATAGCGTATTTGCCTTTCCCATTACCAAATGGCAAGGCTTGGCCCCGCAGACTTTATGTCATGCGGGGCTTTTGATTAAAAAAGTTCCAACATCGTCCCAGACTGCCAGCAAAAACGAAACCCCGCGACCAAATGGTGCGGGGTTCCCGTTAAGGCATTTCGGGTAAGCCTACGCTTCAGAGGTGACTGAACTTCGGGTAGTGGCTGTCGAGTTCCTGGCGATCCTCCTGTTGCTCGTCAGTCAGGTTGCCGCGGCCGAACCGAGAGGTAGGTAGGTTGAACTTTTTCACGATCGCTTCACAGATCTCGAAGTCGAGCCTGGTGTAGCACTGTTGAGGGCCGAGATCGAAGTCTTCCGGGATAACACCGAGATACTTCAGGGCGGTCGCCATGTCGTAGCCGTAGTGCGTCGTCCACTCGAAGTAGCTGGAGAGGCCGTTGGAGACGACAGCCCAGGCAGCGATACGCTGGTACTGGAGATCCATGCCGCATAGGACGGCGGCAACGAAGCGATCATTCCAGTAGCACTGGTGCTGGTGCTCGTTGTGGCCCGTCCAGACGCGCTGAGCACTGAGGCGGGTGAGCGGGTTCTCAAGGTGAGCGCCCGGCTCCTTCACGCACTTCGCGACATGCGCAAAGGCTTCTTTATCGGTCAGTTCCACAGCCTGGGTCATTTGCAGTCCCGCGTCTGAGCTCTCTGAGCTGGTTGAAATGTACGCTAGACCAAGTAGGTCCTTGCTGATACCTTTATATCATATTTACATATTTAGTCAAGCATAAAAAGGTTCCAACATCGTCCCAGACTGCCAGCAATTGATCAAAGTCTCGAAACCGCGCAATACCCATCACCATAGACATTCACAATAATGCTTCCACTCTTACTTCTGCAGCTCTCCCTCGCTGCATTAAGTTCAGTCCCTGACATATTCCTAGAGAAAACAGGAGTTTTGTATACTACGTACCAGTCTGTCCCATACCCGATCACATCACCAAACTGAAAAGACGTTATTCGGTAAGGAGAAAGTAGGTATAGTCCGGCAAGAACGCCCAAGCCAATAAATATATAGCGAGCGTACTTTTTCATGCATTAAGTCTAGCACCCATAAAGGTTCCAACATCGTCCCAGACTGCCAGCAAACAGAAAACCCGCTCAGCGAAGCTAAACGAGCTTCTGCTGGAACGGGTCCAGGGCGATTGATCAGTTCGGCACGAACTTCACGTCGGCGGAGACTTGACCGATAGGCGGCGTCCAACCGAGCTGCGGGTGGAAGTGGGCAGTCTGGATACCCACGAGGAAGGCCAGAGCCGCGCCAGCGACCATGATGCAGGTCAGAAAGCGGCGTTCGAAGGTGTTAGGCGAAGGTGCGATGCGCGTGCGCGCCATGTGCGTTCTCAATGCTGTGCGACCCTGCGGATCGGCTCATTCCTGCACGATGCTGGAACTGATAGGTTAATACAACTATTTAAATATTCTGTCAATTAAGGACAAAGGTTCCAACATCGTCCCAGACTGCCAGCAGCTAACTATCAATATATAAAAGAAACCGCCCCACTACTGAACGCTGTGAGGCGTCTCTTGTAGTGAGGCGGTGTGCCCCGATCAAACCGAGATCGGAATGGTGATGTCGAGGATCTCGAGCGCGAACTCCCAATCCTTGGTTTCAGCCACATCCGAGCGCGTACGGGCCCGTCGGTGATCAGCCATCCCAGGCCAGTCGAGCATGCGTCCCATCTGGGTGACCCAGTCGTACCGATCACCGTGGTGGTGGCCGTCGGTGCAGATCACGCAGGGAATGCCCTTTGCGTTTGCCAACGACATGACCGCCACACCGCAGGGCTCGAGGATATTGTTGTCGACGCCATTAGAGTTGCCGCTGCGACCCTGCGGGAAGAAAAGGTCGGTGATCACGTGCGTGATGCCGTACTGCTCGCTCTTGAGCAGGGCCTGTTCGGCGAAGTCCAGGTTCTTCACATGGATGAACTCGATGCCGGCACGCTGCAGGATGTTTATCGCATCGTCGGCATGACGTGCAGTGTCTTCAACGAGCAGAATCTTCATTGCTGGCCTCCTTGGCCTTGTTTCTGAATCCTAGGCTTATATTACTACAGTATGTGTACTTTGTCAAGTAAAACGGTTCCAACATCGTCCCAGACGGCCAGCTATTATTTATAAAAGTTATTGTGGCATAATGTTCATATGCCTGAAGGAATTAAAGATTGGAGAAGACTTTTTGCCGAAGGAAGGAATTCAGACCCTGCACGTAAGGATGTTCCCGTTTCGCAAGAACCAGTGCTTGAGTCACGGACCAAAACAGAAGGTCATAGAGTGGAAAAAATTCCTCTCGAACCAACAGTGCTTTCACCGGTTCAGCTTACAAATACCAAATTCCTTGATAATCCTTCCAAGCGAAGACTTGTTGCTGGTGACTTTAAAAGACTCATTCTTGATAAAGCACGTCCGGTAGTGCTACAGGATTCATTAACTTTAGAAAGATTTGATCTTTCTAAAGGAGACAAAGATAGAAATATTGTTGCAGATGTTCCTGAAGAAGCTTTCTTTGCTGATGAAACGGAATTATATGCCCGTGTTGCACAACTCATATCTCTTGAAGAGAGCGGCTATTCAGGTATCCTCGCAACTGGTAGTTCGATGAATGTTTTTTATCTAAAAGGCAAGAAAACCGTAGTCATGGTGCATACTGCAATTTCCAACGCTACTCGCCAACGAGTCTGGGTATCAGACGCTGATTCATTCGATGCGCCTGGACATCGTCCAGAAACTCGAGTCTTTTTAAAGAATATTGAATCAAAGGCACCAATTCCTGATGAGACTTAGAGATATTTCTAAAAAGGTTCCAACGTCGTCCCAAACTGCCAGCAATAAAAGAAAGATCGCCTACAGGAAGCGACCTTCCGTAAGCGATTATGGTTTCACTTTGTCTGTGAATCTCACAGCTCCTCGAACTTTGTGCTCACCCATTCGGGAGTTACCTCAATTGTTGCCCGTTCAAGAACTTTTGCAATGTCGGGCGCGGGCATGACCGACGTCGTACCACACTTTTCGCAGTCTCGGCGCTGCGCAAGAGACTGCACACACTCTTTAACCATGTCCACATGTGGCGTAGGTGGATGTCTTTCGAAAGATGAGTATCCCCAAGCGGTATTCTCGTGGCTGCAGCAAGGACACACGAGAACGGCATCGAAACCAAGGGCTCTATTTCCAAGGGGCCCGCGAGGCACGAACCTGTGCCCCTGGACCTTTGGTTCCCAGCTCTTTAAATACATGACGTGTTCCCTTCAATGGAGGTCTGGACAGAACCTACCATAGATTGCATAAAGGTTCCAACGTCGTCCCAGCTGCCACCCTTTTGATATAATTAACTCATGCACAAAGACATTCGGACATATAATTCTGCGCTTACAAAAGAGGATAAGAAGATCTGTAACACCTTAGCAAACGAGATCGATGCAAGTCTGCCAGAAGCTGAGAGCAAAATATGGCACAGGAGCCCTGTGTGGTTCTTGGAAGGCAATCCCGTGGTTGGGTATGCAAAACGTAAAGATAACGTTCAACTCCTTTTCTGGAGTGGTCAATCATTTGAGGAAAAGTGCTTAGCACCCGAGGGAAGCTTCAAGGCGGCACAAGCTCGGTACATCAAAGCTTCCGAAATAGAGCTGAAGGATCTAAAACGTTGGTTAAAGAAAGCAAAATTGATCCAGTGGGATTATAAGAATATTGTCAAAAGAAAAGGGAAGCTGGTCCGCATTACATAAAACTTCCAACAATTGTCATGGCGCTATAATTAAACGTATGAAGCTTGAAACTTTCCGCGCAACACCATTGATAAAGCAGAAGTTTGTATTGGTACGCGTTTCTCAGTCTAACAAAGAACATTTGCTGCTTTGGGGTAATCCAGATATTGAGTGGCACATGCAGATCATTGAAGAGATAACTAATGCAGGTCATGAGATAAAAGATATCCTTGGCGGCGGATGGCTACTATCAAAGCCAGAAGATAGAGTAGTTTACATCTGGGGGAAGAGCGATCGTCTTGGGTTGGCACCGATTGAATTGGTTAGGGAAGTGCTTGGAGACAGCGTTGTTGAGAGTGAACCAGAATAAGGGTTTCAGCATCATGCCTGCAGAACACTATTTATTCTTAGGTATATTATTTTATGAATCCTAAGCTCTCAAAGACAGTTTCACTTCTCTTGATGCTCACACCAATAGCACTCTTAGCTACATATTTTGGTGTATCAGTGACAACAGCAATTCCAAATATTCCGTTGAAAGTTATTGGCATAGGGTATTTTGCTTTAAGCGTTCTGTTTTCGATAATAAACTACTTCCTTAATGGTTTGCGCACCTTGCTCATACACTGTGCCGTTATCGTGGCAGGTACCATAGGAGTAGTAGTGTTCTACGTGCTACTACTTTTCTGTATGTTTCCTCTTCCGCTCTAATTAAAAGCTTGTGACTGCACCCAGCCGTAATATATTTAATATTCTTGATTAAATAAGCGCAGACAGGTGCTACACTTTCTTCATGAAAGCCTTAAGTATAGTCTCCTTGTTGATTAGTGTGGGTTTCTTTGCCTTTGCTTGGTACATAGCTCTAAACTCAACAAACGGCGGATACACATGGGCGTATATAACAGCAGTGTTCATATGCCTTATTGGCGCAGGATTCTTAGGAACTGGAATCGCCTTGTATAGAACTAGGTTTATGGCAAATTCAATGATTCCTCCACTTATATTTGTAGGAGTTCTCATATTTCTTGCTGGGTTTGTCTTTTTCTATATAAAACTTGCCGTTCCAGGCTTATAAAACAGATATGATTGCACGAATTCTCTTAGGTATCTGCTCCGTAATAAGTGTTCTGCTTTTTGTGATTATTGGATACGGCACTTCAAGTGAATGTTTAGTTGGTGACAATCCATTAGCTCAAATCCTTTTACTTCCACCACTCCTCATTCTTTGGTTTGGTTTATATTCGTCATTTAAAACCCCCACACTGCGACGTGCTGTATTCATTCTTCTTTTTGCATTATTCATCGCGTTCGTAACACTATATGGTTCAGGTACTTCAAGATGCAGTCCTAACGATAGTTCAAAGAAGGGCACTCTGCGAACTCTGCAAAAGGTGCTTTCAGAGTATTACGCTGACAACCACTCGTACCCTGAAACCCTTTCGGACTTCTCAGATTACATTGGTCCACGCACAGAAGCATCTGATATCAGGTACAGTCATACAAAAGACTCATACCAGATGTGCACTACCATTAAATACAAGTACTTCTACCACATACCACTAAATGCAGGGGAGGAGTATTGTCTAGGTTCGTAGATGATACAGTAGAGGTATGAAACCAGACGCATTCCTTAAGACTTATTTCTGGCCCACGAAGGTTCGTGTGTTGGTATTTATGGTGTTAAGTATCTATGTGACCTTAAGTACTATGTTCCTTGCCCCATTCATGAATGACGAGCAGCCAGAACGACCGCTAACCGTGCTGGAACAAGTAGGCATGGTTGCAACCTATCCTTCAATGATATTCAGCAAGCCATTCATCTATATCTCTGGGAACCTATTTACTCAGCAGGTTACCCTAAGCGACCTCATGCAACAGCCAGGCAGTACGGCACTTCCACTAACTCCTAACGCAACCATTGAGAGCAGCACTATCACACAAGCAAGTCCTTTTGGGTTTGCGCTTGGGGCCATCCTTGAATCTCTATCACTGTATATACTTGCGTGTTTGATCTGTCTCCCGGTTAAAAAGAAGAAAACGGTGTAGAAAGGAGAGGTTTGAGGTATGGTATCGCTATGGAATCCATAGCAAGTAAGAACGTATTTGTTGGACTATCCGGAGGAGTAGACTCCGCGGTTTCGGCTGCACTCTTACAAAACGCAGGAGCGCATGTCACAGGAGTGTTTATTAAAGGATGGTATCCCCCTGGTATGCCGTGTACTTGGGCAGAAGATCGGCGTGATGCGATGCGTGTCGCTGCACACCTAGGCGTTCCATTTCATACGCTTGATGCGTCCACAGAATACAAACAAGGAGTCATAGACTATCTCATCTCTGAGTACGCAGCGGGGAGAACACCAAACCCGGACATAATGTGTAACAGGGAAGTTAAGTTTGGAGCGTTCTACCGCTTTGCGAAAGAACACAACGCAGACTTCATTGCCACCGGACACTACGCACAAACAAAAGATGGTCAACTTTTTCGAGGTATAGATCCATCAAAGGATCAGAGCTATTTCCTATGGGCAGTGCCAAAAGAAGCATTGAGTCAAACACTCTTTCCGGTTGGAGGCCTGCCGAAATCAGAAGTACGTGCTCTTGCAGAGAAATTCAATCTTCCTGTTGCGCAGAAGAAGGATAGTCAGGGAATTTGTTTCCTAGGATCTATTTCCGTTGATGAGTTCCTGCGCAATGAGCTGAAAACAGAAGAAGGTGATGTGCTTGATGAGACGGGACAAAAGATTGGCACACATGATGGCGCAGTTCTCCACACACTTGGTGAACGCATTACACCTCACGACGCGGAACAGGGTCCTTGGTATGTGGTCCGTAAAGATCTTGCAATAAATGTACTGGTGGTGAGACACGGATCTGCGGCATTTGAAACACCACCAGCAACGCTCACTCTACGAGACACTAACTGGTTTACTCCAGATGCCTTAGAGGGAACACTTGAAGCACAGTATCGGTATCACGGTTCAGTTACTGCAGGTACGTACGATAAGAAGACCTCAACATTTACTCCAAGCGTACCGCTTCCAGAGCCCATTGCAGCTGGGCAGTCTCTTGTGTTGTATGTAGGGGATAGCTGTATTGGAGGTGGTATTATCGAGTAAATGCCAGACATTGTTAAAGCAGACGGAACCGTTGAAACGTTCGTCCCAGAGAAGCTAGAAGAATCACTACGCCGAGCGGGTGCTGGCGCAGGTGCTGCCGAGAAGATACGTCGCACCATTGAAGCTAGTATTGCTCCAGGTTCTGAAAGTAATGATATTTATCGTCGTGCGTTCCAGATGCTTCGTCGTGAAGGGCATGCAGCGGCGGCTCGTTATAGTCTTCGTCGCGCGCTCTTTGAATTTGGTCCCTCAGGGCATCCCTTCGAAGATTTTGTTTCAGAACTATTTAAGAAGGAGGGGTGGAAAATTGAAACTCGACGATTGATCGCTGGTAAGTGTGTAACCCATGAAGTGGATGTGTATGCGACACGTGGTAACGAAACACTTGCTGCTGAACTTAAATACCATAATGATCCTGGGTACAAAACTGATGTGAAAGTAGCCCTGTACGTAAAGGCACGCTTCGATGATATTTGGCAGTGTGATCCTGCGGTAAATAAGTCATGCCCAATTGATCGAGGGTATCTCATCACCAACACCAAGTTCACGTCCCAAGCAGTAGATTACGCGACCTGTTCCGGACTCAATCTCCTTGGATGGAGCTACCCCCATCACGGCAATCTCTATGACCGCATTATTGCTAGCGGTCTATACCCAATCACTGCACTCACCACCGTGCGGAAGGCAGAGAAGCGTCTTCTCATTGATAGGAATATCTCCACTACTGATTTACTTCGTCAGCACCGTGAACTCCTACGAGAAATCGGCGTAACTCCTGAACGTGTTGGCTCCATAGTGGCCGAAATAGAGACGTTAAACGATACCCTCTAGAACAGGATATACTGGGGGTATATGGCAGAATTTCGTAAGCAATATAATCCAAACCGAAGTTCAGACTGGAACTATGGCGGACCCAAATGGCGTCTCTCACGTTCAAAGATTGAGTTGTTTACCGAGTGTCCTCGTTGCTTCTATCTAGACAATAAACTGGGTACTGCACGTCCTCGTGGTCCTGCGTTTACCCTTAATATTGCGGTGGATGCACTTTTGAAGAAAGAGTTTGATGTGTACCGAATAGACGGCACCAAGCACCCGCTGATGGAGGCGTATGATATCAACGCTGTTCCGTTTAAGCACAAGAACATGAATACTTGGCGCGAGAACTTTGAGGGCGTTGAATTCAAACACAAAGAAACTGGCTTCACGATTTCAGGTGCAGTGGACGATATATGGGTTAATCCAGAAGGAGAACTTATTGTTGTGGACTACAAAGCAACTTCGAAAGAAGGAACAATCACTACACTCGCCGATTCTTCTTGGAACGAGCAGTATCAACGCCAAATGGGTGTCTATCAATGGCTCCTTCGTAACAATGGATTCACGGTGTCTCCAACCGGATACTTTGTATATGCAAACGCAGGGAGTGACAAAGCAGCGTTTGATGGACAGCTTGAGTTTGAAGTAACGGTAGTGCCGTGTGAAGGAGATACCGCATGGATCGATGATGTTCTTCCAAAGATAAAAGATGCACTTGATAGCGAAGCACTACCGCCGGTGGGTGATGCCTGCGAGTTCTGCGTATACCGAGAAGCATCAGGGAAGAAACTTCAGGAGCTCTATAAGAAGAGTCTGCAGGTAAAGAAAGTGGGCTAAACAGAAACCCCGCTTGCGCGGGGCTTTGTGACTGCAACCATTCTGGTCAGTCAGTCGTCCGTTGGCCTCAGAATGCCGACTGCAGTGTGGCGATCATGCGACACACCATCGATCACCACATGGGTGTAATCGGGACGAGCGGTGAGTGCGATTAGCGCCTGTTCAGCGTCTTGGACGTGAGCTGTGTGCGTGACACCCTCCGTCTGCGCCCACTCTTGCATCGCGTTACCGGCTTGTTTGGCCCTGGACTCAACAATTAGGACTTTCATGATGCACCTTTGTTCAATAGCTGTTGCTGTTGTATCACGAGCTGTATCTTCTGTCTAAACCGTAATTTGATAAATATTAAAAATGTGTTATTCATTATTCAGCGCACATTAACGTTTACCTGGAGAGCTCATCTTGTCCGCACAACATATTCTGACGGCCTCATCGTGGTTTGATGCCGGCAAGCGCCTTGCTGATCTGACGCAAGATCCACAAGCAATAGAAGTTATACAGTTTCTTGGCCGGCGCCTCACAGTAGGGATGGCAAAAGAAGATCGTATCGTCCGGCTCAATTCAGATCCATCGAATGCGACTGTGTTGATACCAGTTATCGGGGTTGATAAGCTTTCCAAACTAGGCCAGCTTGTTAAAACCCCCGCCATGTATATGGGCGAAATGGATATTCTGGTCATTGATGGTGATCTTCGGATCAGTCCCATCCTTATGGGTATCTGCCTGCTTCATGAGGGGCTGCATGCGCTTGAAGCCGAACGCAACCCCATTCTTAAGGAAGTTGCAGGAACACAGCAGGGGTGGGAACACGAGCGGGATGTTGTTGAATTCCAAAACAGACTTATGCAAGTGGTTGGCGGTCCTGGGTATGAACTACTTATGAATCGCCATATCAGTAACTTGAGAAGACATTACGCAAGCATAGGAGAATTGGTCGGAACGAAGCCTATGGGGAGCGACAATCTTCCACTTTGGCTTGAGGAATTGTTTGGTCCGGCGGCAACGTCATACGAGGCCACGATTCGACACTCGTTCTTTATAACCCACGCACAAATGGAATTGGTCAGCCAAGATCGCCCTAATGAAGCCCAACAACTTCAGACTCAGATTGTGCAAGGAATAGCACCCACAGAAACCTAATTTATTGACTGCATACCAAAAGGGGTCGGCTCAGCGAGCTGACCCCGGACGGAGCAGTTTTTTCATATCTAGTGTTCAACAATTTGGAGACGTATACTTTTATTATGAATGTACAGCTTGAAGAGACTTGGAAGAGTAAGTTAGAGGGCGAGTTTAAGAAGACTTATTTTAAGGAGCTCACAAGCTTTGTGAAAGAAGAGTATGCAAACGCTACGACATACCCAGCTCCAAAGAATATATTCCGTGCATTTGAATTAACTCCATTTAATAAGGTTAGGGTAGTGATACTTGGACAAGATCCATACCACGGACCCAAACAAGCAATTGGTCTCTCGTTTGCGGTAACAGAAGGTATACGTAATCCACCGTCGCTACAGAATATCTTTAAAGAGTTGCAGGGTGATCTTGATGCACCACTTGTACATACAGACGGTGATCTATCTCGTTGGGCAGAACAAGGTGTTCTACTTCTTAATGCAACACTGACCGTACGCGCAGCATCAGCAGGCTCCCATCAGGGTAAAGGGTGGGAACAGTTTACCGATGCAGTGATTAAGAAACTATCGGATGAACGAGAGCATCTGGTATTTATTCTGTGGGGTAACTATGCACGTACTAAAGGTGCACACATAGATCGAACCAAACACTTGGTTATAGAATCGGCACACCCGTCTCCATTTTCAGCAACGAATGGATTCTTTGGTTCAAAGCCATTTAGTAAGACAAATGAATATCTAACAGAGCACAGTGAGACACCTATCGATTGGCTCTAGCTACCAGATCTTGGCGCGCTTAAAAGGTTCTCGATATAATTTGTCTCCTTTCTTAACGTTGTAGACGTTATAAAAGGTCTCAATATTAGATGCCACTCCATTAATACGATTTGGTCCTGGGGCATGGGGATCAGTGAGTACCATCATTTTCTCAAACTCAGGACGTGTGTTCTCTCGTTCAAATAGTGCAAACCCCATGAAGAAACGTTGCTCTGGTGTATAACCAGCGATATCTTTACGACCGGTGCGTGCGAGCTGAAGCTTATATGCATCGAGTGCAATAGAGAGACCACCGAGATCCGCAATATTCTCGCCAAGGGTAAGCTTTCCGTTTACCCGTACACCATCAGCGACGGTATATTCATCAAACTGCTTACGCACGATCTCCGCCTTCTTCATAAAACGTTTCCTGTCTTCGGGTGTCCACCAACTCTTGAGATTACCTTTCGCATCATACTTAGATCCTTCGTCGTCAAAGCCATGCGTAATTTCATGACCTATAGTCATTCCTATACAGCCGTAGTTAATACCATCGTCACCATGTTCATCAAAGAATGGTGGCTGGAGAATTGCTGCAGGGAAGGCAATATCATTCAGTGTTGGGGCAAAGTATGCATTTACCGTTTGTGGGTACATATGCCATTCAGCACGATCCACAGGCTTAGTGAGTTTTTTTACCTCGCGACGATGCTCAAATGCACTCGCACGTAGCAGGTTGCCGACATAGTCGTTTGGGGTTATCACCAGACCAGCGTAGGACTTCCACTTATCTGGGTACCCAATCTTTCGATTAAATGCAGCAAGTTTATGTAATGCTTTTTTCTTGGTTGCAGAACTCATCCAATCAAGAGCCTTGAGACGCGCTTCGTACGCTGTAAACAAGTCATCAATTATCAGATTCATTTTCTTTTTTGCACTTTCGGGAAAATGCTTCTGAACATAGATCTTTCCAAGCTGTTCTCCCAGGTTAGCGTTAACACTTCCAAGAATACGGCGCCAAAGAGGCTTCATCTTTTTCGTACCACTAAGTACCTTTCCATAGAAAGAAAAAGACTGAGCAATAAATCGTGATGAAAGAGCTCCAGACATACCATTTACTAAATGCCATTCAAGGTATGTTTTCCAATCTTCAATAGAAACAGTATCGAACATTGAAGAGAGACCTGTGAAGAACTCGGGTGTCGTTACGATAACGTCACGAACAGGATCAAGGTTGTTGTGCGCTAAGTAATAATTCCAATCAATATTGGGCCCAAGTGTTCTGAGTGCCTTTAGAGACTTTTTGTTATAGGTGAGATCCGGATCACGCAGATCCTCCTTCTTCATGGAGATCCTTGCGAGTTGCGTTTCAATCCTAAGCAATGTTTCCGTGTCCTTTTCTGACTCTGCAGTAGATCGTCCGATCATTTTGAATACTTTCGCTACATGAATTCGATATTCCGTACGAACACGGAGTGATTCAGGATCGTTCTTAAGGTAGTAGTCCCGCTCTGGCATACCTAAGCCACCCTGACCGACATACAACGCATACCGATCACTATTCTTAGCGTCCTGATCGATTCCAATATCCCAGATACCCGCCACACCGATCTTATCTAGTTTTGCGAGAACTATTTGTAGATCCTTCTTGTTCTGTATCGATTCGATCATTCTTTGGAATGGTTCAACCGGCTTGATATCAAGTGCGTTCCTGCGCTTCATATCCATTCCAGAACGATAGAAGTCTCTGATCAGTTGCTCTGGACTTCCTTTCTTCACGCTCTTCTTTACCTCAAGTTCCTGGAGGATCGTGTACAGCTGCTTATCTGTTTTGTATCTCAAGGCAACAAAAGCACCCCATCGTGATTCACTTGCGGGGATTTTATTTGTGCGTACCCACCCTCCATTTACATGCTGATAGAAGTCATCTTGAGGTCGCGTTTCAAGATCCATCGTCTTTGGAGTGAATTCAGCAAGGGGAGATCTTTTCTTTTGTGATGCCATTGCAACAAGTATACCCAGGTATATTGGTTCTTTCCATGAGAACCTAATATGGTATCTTCATCTCTATGACCGTCTCAGACGTACGTAAACGATTCCTAGAGTTCTATAAGGCACGCGGCCATGTGATTATTCCGTCGGCGCCGATTGTTCCGGGCAATGATCCAACCACTCTGTTTACCTCTTCCGGTATGCAGCCACTAGTGCCATACCTCCTTGGCAAAGACCACCCTGAAGGTACTCGTATCGTTAACTCGCAGATGAGCTTCCGTGCTGGAGATATTGAAGAAGTGGGGGACAATCGGCACACCACCTTCTTTGAGATGCTTGGTAACTGGTCTCTCGGAGACTATTTCAAGAAAGAGCAGCTTCCATGGGTATTTGAATTTCTAACCAGTAAGGAAGAAGGGCTTGGCCTTGATCCAGAGAAACTCTATGTAACGGTATTCGGGGGAGATGATGAAGCCAACATGCCAGAAGATACAGAAGCTGTTGAGCTTTGGAAGGGACTGTTTGCAGATAAAGGTATCACCGCAGAGTTTGCTAACTTAGGAACTGAGGAAGAAGGGTATGAGCGTGGCATGCACGGTACTGAACGTATCTTTGCGTATGGTGCCAAGAAGAACTGGTGGAGCCGTGCAGGAGTACCGAGCAACATGCCTGCAGGGGAACCTGGTGGTCCAGACTCCGAGGTCTTTTATGACTTCGGTCTTCCACATGATGAGAAGTGGGGTGCACACTGCCATCCAAACTGCGACTGTGGTCGGTTTGTTGAGATTGGTAACTCAGTCTTCATGCAGTTCATTAAGAACGAAGATGGTTCATTCTCTAATCTTCCAAAGCAAAACGTAGACTTCGGTGGTGGTCTTGAACGGCTTACCTTTGCTACCATCGGTATTCCAGATGCATTTCTTATCGATGTCTTCGATGCAGCACGAGAGGTGCTTGAATCGCGTACCGGAGTGAAGTATGGGGCTGATGAAACATCAACCAAATCATTCCGTATAATCCTTGACCACATGCGCGCAGCAGCATTCATGCTTGCTGAGGGAGTAACCCCATCAAATACCGAAGCAGGGTACGTACTTCGTCGTCTGATTCGCCGTGCACTACGCGAAGCAGACCGTTTGAATATTCAGGAGCCTGTGCTTGCAGATGTTGCCCAGGGATACGGTAAGGCATATGCAGACCACTATCCCCATGTGCTTGAGCGTTCAGAAACTATCCAAGAAGAACTCGCTAAAGAAGAGGAACAGTTCCGTACGACGCTCAAGAATGGTCTTAAGGAGTTTGAGAAACTCACTGCAAAGGGAACTATTGAACCAGAAGATGCGTTCACTCTTTTCACTACCTATGGCTTCCCAGTTGAGATGACCGAAGAACTCGCTAATGAACGGGAGCTTGAACTCGACCTCACTGCCGTAATGAAGCTCATGGAGCAACATCAGGAGACATCACGCGCAGGCGGTGCACAGCGCTTTGCAGGTGGCCTCGCAGATCATGCAGAACAAACGGTCCGCTACCACACCACCCATCACATCCTTCTTGCTGCACTGCAAAAAGTTCTAGGTCCTGATGTGAAGCAGCGCGGTTCTAACATCACCTCAGAACGTCTTCGTATAGACTTCTCAGCTCCTGCAAAGATGACCGACGAACAAAAAGCTGAAGTAGAACGCATTGTGAACGAAGTGGTGTATCAGGATCTGCCGGTGAGTCGTACAGTCATGCCGAAGACAGAAGCTGAACAGCTTGGTGCCCAGATGGAATTCGGGGTGAAATACCCAGACATGGTGTCGGTGTATTCCGTTGGTCCGATTCATGCGACTCCTGAGAATCCAGACATCCCAAATGCATTCTCTCTAGAATTCTGTGGAGGTCCTCACGTATCAAACACTAAAGAGATTCACGATGGCGATAAGAAGTTCAAGATTCAGAAAGAAGAAGCGGTAGCAGCTGGTGTTCGTCGTATCAAAGCGGTGCTCGTATAGGTAGACATGAGCACCGAAGAGCCGAGTCGGAAACTATCTCAGTCTTTGCCTGAATTCCTATTCCGATCGGCAGAAGGTTTATCTGTCGATGCAGAAGTGCTTACTGATGTACCCGTACACATATTTTCAGCTGAGATGCAGACATATATAGAAAAGAAATGGGAAACATTTCTAACTGCACACCCAGAACTATTTGATGGTCCGTTACTTCGTGTACTTAGCGCATCCAAAACTCCTACCGGTATTAGACTTTCAACCACATCAGACATTACCTATAAACAGGTAATTGGCGTTCGTAGTCGAGGCAGTGAGGACGCTGTGCCCGAAGAATCCTTTCAAGTAGTGAGTATGATTCTCATACCACGTACTATTGATGGTGTATTTATATTAAGAGAACGAACGTCAGGAGACTGGGAACACTCGCTAGAACTTCCGGGTGGATTTATAAAGCCCGCTGAAGTACTAGCACTAGATGGTAATCTCAACGCAATAGCTCAACGCATTGCAGCAAAAGAGGTGCAAGAAGGAACTTTTTATCCAGAATCAATTTCATTACTTGGTGCACTTAATTACACTGCGATAAATGAATTGATGCTTGTCTTTGATGTGCCACTTAATATTGAATTTGCAGAATATCAGTCACTCTGCGCAGAAGCTCATGGCGTTCAAGCGCCCAACCTCGCACTGTCTGGAGCAATACCATTACATATTCCTACGAAGGTCGTATTACATGCATATCTGCAGCACGTAGTTGTATAAAAATAAACCGCCCGGAGAAGCGGATTCAACTCCGGGCTTCTTAGGCGGTTTCGTCTACATGGACACAAATGTCACAATGAGGGAGAGGACCGTGATACCGGCACACACCCTCCACGCGTACCTTGCGATACCTGCAGCGCTGAACGCACGGTCTGTGCGAGCATGTACAGCCCTGCTTTGCTCACTGTGGCGAAAAAATACTTCGGCCACAGCTTCTTCATCAAAGTAATATCTTCCAGCTCTCATGAGCAAGAAGAACCCCAACAACCAGATCAGCACCGTGAGCACGAGCCCACCGATGAAAATCCAGAGACTGATCTCATGGATGACAAGCTGCATCGATTAAATCCTCAAATGCGGTGGAACGTTCGTAAATATAATACTTTAAAATATACTTGTTGTCAATAATTATGCAGTTATTAATTGTTGCAGATCTTCAATGTTAATTACTGCTTGCTATACTTCTAGTAATGGGTCTTTTTAGTAGCAAGAAACGATCAACACAAATAATGATCGACGTCGGTTCATCGTCAGTAGGCGGTGCGTATGTCTATTACGAAACCGGTCAGCTACCCGTCATCTACTACAGCACGCGCATAAATATGGAAGCGCGTCCAAATGAGACACATGAAGAGCTCATGTTACGTACTCTTGAAGAGGTAACAGATCGCCTTGTAAAAGAAGGTGCACCGGATGTACGTAGAGAAGTAGGTCATGCGCATGCAGACGGCATATTAATTTCAATTGCGGCACCGTGGCAGGAGACCCGCGTACGTACCGAAACTATTCAGTCAGTGCGTCCTTTTCTATTCACCAAGAAACTCCTGAACGAAACCGTGCGTAAAAGTGCGAACGTCCCAGAGGGATGGATTGATTCTGGAGACTCGGTTATCGCAACCATTCTTAATGGGTACGAGATACCGAATCCATTTGGTAAGCAGGTGAAACGTGCAGAGCTGGTTATTCTTTCTTCAACACTCCTCAAGGAAGTGATGACGAGTATCGAGAAAGTGATGCGTAAGGCATTTCATAGCCATGAGGTTACCTTCACGGGATTTGCACCAATGTGGTATCGAATCTTCCGTGAGCTCTATCAGCATGAGAAGGACTATCTCATCCTTGATATACGAGGTGCCCGTAGTGATCTCGCCTTTATACAGCGAGGCCTTCTGCGTGACGTGGGATCTATCCCTCATGGCACCCGCGCACTCCTTTCTATAGGTCAGGCAGCCTCTGATCTCATTCCAGCCGCTGTTATCCCGCAAGGTAGTGGTTTGGGAGCAAGCTATCTCAATCGTAGTCGTAACGTGCAGTTCGGTGCTCGTGTACAAGAAGCAGAAGAAGAGTGGATTGAATGCCTTGCAACACTTCTAAAGGAATTCGCAGGTAGACAAGCATTGCCTCGTACTATGTTCTTGCTTGCAGATGATGATGTGCGTGGATTCCTGGTACGTGCACTTGATACTCCCACCATTCACACCATGTGGCTCTCTGATGAACCGCTTCGTATTGTTCCGGTAACACCCGCACAGTTCACTCCCTATGTACGAACATTCGGTACGAACGCCGCAGACATCTTTATAGACCTCCTTGCGCTCTATCACACCAAGAGCACGCCTGCGATTGAAAATGAGCCTGATATTCTTCCGCCACCCGTGAAGTTAACGAAGCAACAAAAGAAAGCACTCAAGGAACAAGAGAAGGAGGCAGCTAAAGCAGCACGTCCAACCGTTGGTGATATGGTCTCATCAGCACCGATTGATGGAGAAGGAGAGCCAGATTTCAGCATGTAGGCTTGCCCACAGGGGTGGTCGCATCCGGGATTAGGAGGAGTATACTTACGGGGTACTTATTGGCAGGGCGCTTATCCTGGTTTTTGCATATATCTATCTTATGAACCGCACGTTGAACGACATCATTCCACCATCACGCCGCCGCACTCTTGAAGAGGATGGCTCTGGTGCACCTCCTGCCATGCCCCCACGCCCGCTCTCGGATCGTCCGAGCAAGCCACCGCGTTCTCCTCGTTCAGGTCGTGGATTCCCGTACGGTACTGCACTAATCGCACTTATTGTTATTGCCGGCGCTGTTGCTGCACTGATGTACTTCTCTGGTGCAAAGGTTGAAGTTACCCCTGAAACAAAATCAGCAACGGTCACTGCAGACTTCACCGCTACCGCGGGTAGTGGTGATCTACCATACGAACTTGTGACCGTTGAAAAGACTGCAAGCCAGACAGTCCCTGCAGAAAGCAGTGAGAATGTTAATGATCCTGCTAGTGGCAAGATCACCATTACTAATGCTCAGGCAGCCCCTCAGACCCTCATCAAAAACACTCGCTTCCAGACTCCAGACGGTCTCATATTCCGTATTCATGACTCTGTATCGATTCCAGCAGGAGGCAGCATTGTCACCATGGTATATGCGGACGTGGGCGGCGCTAACTACAACATTCCCGCTACCACCTTCACCGTTCCTGGTCTTAAAGGATCCAAAGCATTCGATCAGGTGACCGCAAAGTCTACCGAAGCAATGGTAGGGGGCTTCTCAGGCACCCGTGCAAGCGTAAGTCAGGGTACTCGTGATGCACAGAATGCAACAAACCAGGCATCACTTGAAAAGACCCTTTCTGCGGACATTGTAAGCAAGGTGCCCGCAGGATATGTGCTTATTCCAGGAGCAACCTTCGTAACCTACGTTCCACAACCGGACACTGAGGCTGAAACTGGGAAGGTAAACGTCAACCAAAAGGGGACTATGACCGCGGTAGTATTCCCCGGTGAAGCACTTGGTAAGGCAATTGCGTACAAGGTTATCGGTGCATACAACGGCGAGACCGTAACTCTTCCAGATGTAACTGCTCTCAAGCTTCTTCCGGCTCTAAATATTGCTCCCGTAAGTGGCGAAACCACCTTTACCTTCAATCTTACCGGTACTACTAATGTGGTTTGGAAGATCGATACCGCTAAGATAGCGGGTGCGGTGGCAGGTAAAACTCGTGATTCTGCTCAGGTAATTCTTCAAGGATTTCCCGAGGTAAGCAAGGCAAGTCTCGTTCTCCGACCCTTCTGGGCAAGCACCTTCCCTCAGGATCCTGAGAAAATCAACGTTACGGTCGTAGAATCGAAGGTGGCTGAGTAAATAGCCAGTTGACGGCTTAACTAAGGCTTGGTACGATAGCAGAGCTTCACATGGAGGAGGTCAAAGTAGAAGGAACAACGGGTACCGTTGAAGAGGTGCTCCCGAATTCTTTGTTCCGTGTCCGCATGCCCTCCGGTGAGTTGTTGCTCGCCTACCTTGCAGGAAAGATGCGTTTGCATCGAATCCGCGTATTGGTAGGGGACAAGGTCGAACTCGTCCTTGATCCCTACGGCGGGCGCGCTCGCGTTGTGAGGCGCTTGTCGTAATACCAAACATGAAAGTACGCGCATCTATCAAGGTTCAGCAGCCGGGGGACATTATTGTCCGCCGTCGTGGACGCTTGTACCGTATCAACAAGCGCAATCCACGTCGCAAGGCACGTCAGGGCTAATTTATATACATTCCTAAACCTTATTCGCATGCGTATCTCTGGTGTCACCCTTCCTGATAACAAGCAGCTCTCTTATGCGCTGCCACTTATCTATGGCATTGGCCCAACCCGCGCTAAGGAAATCCTT
Organism: Parcubacteria bacterium C7867-008; assembly: GCA_001189215.1. Taxonomy (GTDB): domain Bacteria; phylum Patescibacteriota; class Minisyncoccia; order Phycocordibacterales; family Phycocordibacteraceae; genus C7867-001. The sequence continues at coordinate 152,986 of LFCR01000004.1, forward strand.
ACGCAGGCAAAGGTAGCATTCACGAAGAAAGGTTCAGAGCTTACTGCAGACGAAGAGCAGACCATCCGTACCCTTGCTGAGGCGTACACCATTGAAGGTGAACTCAAGCGTGAGATTGGTCAGAACATCAAGCGTCTTAAGGATATCCGTTCTCAGCGTGGTATCCGCCATGAGCGCCGTCTTCCCGTTCGTGCACAGCGCACCAAGACGAACTCACGTACCGTACGTGGCAATACTCGTAAGACTATGGGTTCTGGTCGCCGTACGCTCGAGAAGACTTAATCCTGGCTGCATACACTTAATTACCTATGGGAAAGAAACGAATCATCAAGAAGAGTGGCCGCGGTCTCGATCAGGGACGTAAGGAGCGTGCCCTTTCAAAGGCATCAAAGCGTCGCCTCGAGAAGGGGGTACTTCACGTTGAAGCTACCTTCAACAACACCAAAGCCGTCCTTACCGACGACAAAGGTAATGCGATCATGTCTTCTTCTGCTGGTGCACTTGGTTTCTCTGGAGCTCGTAAGTCCACACCATATGCGGCTGCTAAGGTTGGTGAGCTTCTCGGTGAGAAGGCAAGTCTCATTGGTCTTAAAGAAGCATCCGTTATCATTCGCGGTGTTGGTGCCGGTCGTGAGTCTGCACTTCGTGCATTCTCTGGAAAGGGGATTCAGATCCGCTCTATCCAGGACAAGACTCCGGTTCCTCATAACGGACCACGTCCTAAGAAGGCGCGTCGCGTATAGTCAATTATTTATTTGAATCCGTATGAAAGTAGGACCTAAGTACAAGATCGCAAAGCGCCTCGGAGCTTCTGTTTTTGAGAAGACCCAGACGCAGAAATTCGCACTCGCTCAGGAGCGTGCTTCAAAGACACGCAAGCGTGGCCGTGGCCCTACCGAATATGGTAAGCAGCTTCTTGAGAAACAGAAGGTTCGTATGACCTATGGTCTTCCCGAGCGCCAGTTCGGACGCTACGTCCGCGAAGCTATGGAAACCCATGGTGCAAACCCTGCTGACACCCTCCACACTACTCTTGAGATGCGTCTCGATAACGTTATATACCGCCTCGGCCTTGCGCCGACGCGCCGTGCAGCTCGTCAGATGGTGTCTCATGGACACATTACGATCAATGGTCGTAAGACCACCATTCCGTCTCGTGCCGTTCATATCGGCGAGACCATTGGTGTTCGTGAGGGCAGCAAGACCCGTGTTCTATTCGAGAACTTTGGTGATAAGTTCGCAGAGCGCACGCTCTCGAGCTGGCTCACCTGGAACCCGAAGTCTATGGAAGGCGGTGTGCAGCAGGTGCCAACGACAGAGTCTGCCGACGCGGCAGGTGATCTCGTTGCAGTGCTCTCGTTCTACAGCCGCTAGTTTTTATTAATCTACTACTAGGTAACTACTGATTGAGTTATGGAATACCAAGTCACCCTACCATCAAAGCCTCGCATCGTTTCTGAAGAAGGAGTTCAGGGCATTTACGAGATCGATTCTCTCTACCCTGGCTACGGTCATACCCTCGGCAACAGCCTTCGCCGCATTATTCTTTCGTCACTTCCCGGCGCAAGCATCACCTCAGTGAAGATTGAGGATGTTCAGCATGAGTTCGCTACCGTTGAAGGTATCCGCGAAACCGTTATGGAGATTCTCCTTAACCTTAAGCGCGTGCACTTTGCACTTCATGGAGATGAGGCTCAGACCGTCCGCCTTTCTGTAAAGAACGGTAAGGATGTTACTGCTGCTGAATTCTCGCTTCCTGCACAGGTAACTATCGCAAACCCAGACCAGCACATCCTTACGATGGCAGGCAAGGGTTCATTTGAACTTGAAGCAACTATCGAACGTGGTCTCGGCTACGTACCTCGTGAGCTTCTTACTAAGGAAAAGGTAGACATCGGTACTATCGCACTTGATGCAACCTTCACTCCCATCCGCCGCGTAAACTACGAGGTAGAGAACATGCGTGTTGGTGATCGTACTGATTTCAACCGCCTCCGTATCCTTATTGAGACCAATGGTACTATCGGCCCACGCGAAGCACTTGAGAACTCAATTGAGATAATGATTCACCAGCTTAAGTCTATTGTTGGCTTCCAAGAGGATGATGAGAACGTATCTGCTTCTTCAAGCCCAATGATGCTTGATGACGCTGATGCATCATCTAAGGACGTTTCTAAGATGAAGGTTGAGGACCTCACACTTGGCGCACGCATCATTACTGCCCTTACAGACGCTGGTATCAAGACCGTTGCTGGTCTATCCCGCAAGTCTGCAGGAGCACTTAAGGAACTCGATGGTATCGGTGACAAAGCGGTCACGGAAATCGAAGAGGCCCTTGCAAGCCTTGGTGTAACGCTGAAAGGCGAGTAATTTGGACGGGAATTAGTATTCGTGTTAGAACTATAAGACTTCAGGTATGCGACATCACAAAAAAGGCCGTGCATTCAATCGCCCAGCAAATCAGCGCTCAGCGCTGATGAAGTCGCTTGCCCGCTCACTTATCATCCACGAGAGTATTGCGACCACCGAAGCTAAGGCTAAGGAGCTCCGCCCATACATCGAAAAGATCATTTCACATGGTCGTGTTGATACCGTTGCGAACCGTCGCCTCGTATCATCTCGTCTCGGTAATGATGATGAGATCGTCAAGAAGGTCTTCACGACTCTTTCTCCTCGATACGCAACTCGTCCGGGTGGCTACACTCGTGTCGTGAAGCGCGCACCAAACGCCGTGAACGCGCGTGATAACGCCTACATCGCCTTCGTATAATCCTATGACTACCATCGCACAGAAAGTATCCAAGCAGCGTACCCTTCAGGGTGTTGACGAGATGACCTACACCATCGACGCATCCGGCCGTACCCTCGGTCGTGTAGCGAGCGATGCTGCACAGGCACTCCTTGGTAAGAAGTCCGTACACTACGTACAGAACAAAGTACTTCCGGTTCGTGTCACTATCACGAACGCATCGAAGGTGTCTATGACGGAGAAGCGTATTGCGAACAAGACGTACATCCACTACACCGGATACCCAGGTGGTCTTCGTGAGGTGCCTATGGCGCGTTTCAAGGATAAGAAGGGTATTGAGGAAGTATTCCGCAAGACCGTAGACGGTATGATCCCCCGCAACAAGCTGCGTAAGGAGCGTATGAAGCGCCTTACCGTTACCGCGTAAGAGTTTAAGTAATTACTATGACTGAAAACACCACTCCGTACATCGTCGCTATCGGCCGTCGCAAGACTGCTTCTGCGCGTGTCCGCATAACTCCTGCAGACAAGACCTCCGTAACCGTTAACGGTATGGATGCGGCTGACTACTTCAAGACGAAAGAGCGTGGCTCCATCACGTTCGATGCACTTAATCTCGAAGAGGTAACAGGCACCTTCCAGGTATCTGCAAAGGTACAGGGTGGCGGTCTTAACGCACAGGCACAAGCTATCCGTATGGGTATTGCTCGTGCACTCACAAAGAGCGAAGACACCCTGCGCAAGCCGCTTAAGGCTGCAGGCTTCCTCAAGCGTGACCCTCGCGCTGTTGAACGTAAGAAGCCAGGTCTCTTGAAAGCTCGCAAGCGACCATCTTGGTCTAAGCGTTAATTGCGAAGAAAACCGCCTCTGGCGGTTTTCTTTTGACTACAACAATCCATTCCGGCATTATGGGGGTATGAATGATGATGATGTTGTAATCGAGCAGGACGGTCTTGAAGAGACCGGTATGAGCGAAGAAGAACTTGAGGCCACCGAGTCTCGGGTAGACGCTAAAGCAACCAAACTTAAGAAAGAGCTTGATGCATGTAAGGTAGAACGCCAGGAATACATGGATGGATGGCAACGCGCTAAGGCAGACTATGTGAATGCACTTAAGCGCTTCGAAGATGAGAAGAAGGCTTTGGTATCACGAGGTGTGGTAAAGAGTGTGGAAACATTCCTTCCAGCAATGGATTCACTAGCACGTGCAGAGGCAGCGGGAGAAATTCCTGACGCATTCCAAGGTATTGCAAAGCAGCTTCATGACGCGGCAAAATCTCTGGGCATGGAACAGTTTGGCTCTATTGGTGATGCCTTTGATCACAATCTCCACGAGGCTCTTGGACAGGATGCTGCTTCTACCAAAGAAGAAGATGAAACCGTGAGTGCAGTTCTTGAAAAAGGATGGAAGACTACGGAGTCTGTTATCCGTCCTGCAAAGGTCCGCGTTGCGCAGTTTGAAGGGTAGTCTTAATCATTCGTATAGATACGTCTTGCTATAATTAGTGCATATGAAATTCTTCGTAACATTCCAGATGCCGCATGATGGCCTTGATGATTGGCTAAAGCTTCCAGAAGAAGATCGTAAAGTACAAGAAACTAAAATGATGGACGATTGGAATGCATGGATGGATGCCCACAAAGATTCTGTTACGCAGGCAACAGGAGTAGGGAAGCCAAAGCGTATTACAGCCAATGGCATCGAAGATGCTCGCAACGATCTCATGATGTATTCCTTTGTTGAAGCAGACTCTCTCGAAGCTGCAGCAGAGATATTTAAAGGTCATCCGCACTTTGGTATTCCTGGCGCGTGGATAGAAGTGATGTCTGAGAACAAGAATACGAAATAGAAGGCTGTAGGAGTGTTAGGATTGCGATATGGAATTCATACACGCGATTGGCCTTAGTATTTCAGGAATCCTTCTTGCAGTATCAGGATTATTTGGCATACATACTGCGCCTGAACCAACGGCAGTAATTGCTACCACCACACCACCTATAGTGGTCGATAAGAATGTAGCTATCGTACCCACAAAGCCAGTAGAGATTCGCAGTATTCCTACTGAAGCAAGCAAGCCAATACAGGTAGCAACAACATCACAAACAACTACTAAAAAACCTGCTGAATCCATAACCTGGACCCAGGCATATGAGTATGGAAAAGAGTGTCGTATTAAATCACTGAGCTTTACCTACGAATCAAATTGGACTATAACCATTGCCGAATCGAGTACCTCGCCAGCAGTTACTGGATTTTACTTAAAAGGTGATAGTGAACCGGCCACAATACTCGGTGGCACGTATAGACAAGAGTACTTGAAACGCTGCGGCAAGAGTTTTGGAGGTTTCATCGAGTAGGGAAATAGAACAAAGACCGTACTTACCCAAAAACACCACTCATGCTTAAATAGTTCGCAGGGAGGACAGACCATGAGCAGGACTCGAATGAACTATACTCGCACCAGTGCGGTGCGGAGAATGGGTGTCAGCCGCACACACGAACTGAGAGGCTTTTCGGAAGTTCCACAGGAATTTGATGTGGGATCCTCGGTACGCATCAAACTAACTGGTGTGATCACAAAGATAACCAGTAAGACAGATTGGGGAGACTACGTACTAGAAGGATATGAATGTTTTTTCCCAGGATCGGGCCTCGAAGAGGTATAGCGTTGCTTGATGAAGCAGCACAGAAAGGGGCGGCCCTCAGTGGCTCGCCCCTTTTGCTTTCTACTGATCCTGCAATCTCAGTTCTGAGAGGACTTGAACACGCAAATTAACAGGCGTACAATAGATCTATCAGTGCGAATGGGGCGAACTATTTTATAGGTTTTAATAACTATCTGACTTACCTATGGCAAAGATTCTCGGTATTGACCTCGGCACTACAAACTCCGCTATGGCTATCATGGAGGGAGGAGAGCCACGTGTACTTGAAAACGCTGAAGGACAGCGCACGACACCATCTGTCGTAGCTATCGCTAAGAACGGCGAGCGTATTGTTGGTACCCTCGCAAAGCGTCAGGCAGTAACAAACCCTAAGAACACAATCTACGGTATCAAGCGCTTCATGGGTCATCGCTTTGATGATGCATCCGTAAAGTCTGATCTCGGCATCGTGCCCTACGAGATTAAGGCAGGACCAGACGGTGGCGCACAGGTACACCTTGGTGAGAAGGACTATCGTCCAGAAGAGATCTCAGCAATGATCCTTTCTAAGCTGAAGGCAGACGCAGAGGCAAAGCTGGGTGAGAAGATCACTGAGGCGGTGATCACCGTTCCTGCATACTTCGATGACGCACAGCGTAACGCAACTAAGGCAGCAGGACAGGTAGCGGGTCTTGATGTGAAGCGCATCATCAACGAACCAACCGCAGCAGCACTCGCCTACGGCTTCAACAAGAAGAAAGACGAAAAGATTGTTGTGTTCGACTTCGGTGGCGGTACCTTCGACGTCTCTGTTCTAGAAGTGGGGGATGACGTGGTTGAGGTAAAGAGCACCGATGGAGACAGCCACATGGGTGGTCGTGATATAGACCAGAAGATTGTTCGCTGGCTTGCCGACGAATTCAAGAAGGAATCTGGTATCGATATCACTAAGGATGCGCTCGCGCTGCAGCGTCTCGATGATGCTGCTGAGAAAGCAAAGCACGAGCTCTCTTCTGCTTCAGAGACGGAAGTGAACATTCCGTACATGACCTCTAACGCTGCCGGTGAAGCACAGCATCTCCTCATTAAGCTCTCTCGTTCTGCCCTTGAGCAGCTTGCCGAGGAATTCATCACACGCTCCCTCGACATCACCAAGCGTGCCCTTGATGCGTCTGGCATAAAGGCAGCTGATATTAACGAGATCATTCTCGTAGGTGGCCAGACACGCATGCCAATGATTCAGCAGAAGGTGAAAGAGCTGTTTGGTAAGGAACCAAACCTTTCTGTGAACCCTGATGAGGTGGTGGCTATTGGTGCTGCGATTCAAGCAGGTATCCTCCAGGGAGACGTGAAGGATATTCTCCTCGTGGATGTTATTCCACTTTCACTCTCTATCGAAACCATGGGTGGTGTTGCAACCAAGCTTATCGAGCGCAACACAGCAATCCCAACCAGCCGTAGCCAGACCTTCTCAACCGCTGCAGACAATCAGCCATCGGTAGAGATCCGTGTTACCCAAGGTGAGCGTGCCATGAGCGCAGACAACAAGCAGCTCGGTAACTTCAACCTTGAGGGTATTCCTCCTGCACCACGCGGCATGCCACAGATCGAAGTAACGTTCGATGTGGACTCAAACGGTATCCTCACTGTTAAGGCAAAGGAGAAGACCACTGGTAAGGAGCAGTCTATCCGTATTGAAGGCTCAACCGGTCTCTCTAAGGAAGACATCGAGAAGATGAAAGCTGACGCAGATGTACACGCTGCCGAAGATGAGAAGCGTAAGGAACTTATCGAAGCAAAGAATCTCGCCGAACAAGCAATCTACACCGCAGAGAAAGCAGTGAAGGATCATGGCGAGAAAGTAAGTGAAGAGGTTAAGACCGAAGTGAACGAGAAGATCGCTGCACTCAAGACTGCACGTGAAGGTGAAGATCTTGAAGCAATCAAGTCTGCAACCGAGGCACTCTCAACATCACTCTCTAAGATTGGAGAGGCAATGATGAAAGATCAGCAGGCTGCAGAAGCAGCTCCTGCGGGCGAAGGGCCTGCCGAAGCAACAGAGGCTGATTTTACCGAGAAGGATAAGCCAGCTGAATAGCAAAAAGAATAGATAAACACCCCCCATATCTATGGGGGTGTTTATCTATTTGACATATCACTATATATGTTCTATTATCCATATAGGATAAACTGCCCTTTGTGGCATCACTTTGGAGCCTTAGATGGAAGTCAAACCGCCGAACATGCCGGTTGGGCACTACAACGCCTGTGTCGTCTTTCGCAAGATGACTGAGGTGACTGGCTACAGCTCGACCGACGTGGCCAGCTGCAAGATCAAGAGCCTCTCATGCGACCCGATCTACGACTGCAAGGTCAACCAGACCGGTATATCGAACGCGACCGGCGCCTGGGTCGTCACGGTCGGCTTCAGCATTGCCGAGCCCTTCCATGTGGTCAGCACCGATGATGGGCTTCTATACGTCCTCATCGGTGAAAACCCCTTCGAACGGTTTTTTCCGGATCTCGAATCCGGTTTGTCCAGTCTCGACGAACTGGTGCTGGCCTGGCTGAACAGCACCAGTACCTAAGTCCCGTCTGGACGTACGAAGAATGCCAAGCGGCCCTGGAAACGGGGTCGCTTTTCTTTTTGCATACCAAAATCAAAAGCGTATAGTGATAGCACTATGGCGAAGAATTACTACGAAACACTCGGTGTTGATAAGAAGGCTTCCCAGGACGATATTAAGAAAGCGTTTAGGAAGCTGGCCCAGAAGCACCACCCCGATAAAGGTGGTGATGAGGCAGTCTTCAAAGAAATCACCGAGGCATACAGCACGCTCTCTGATGAGAAGAAGCGTCGTGAATACGATAACTACGGACAAACATTCCCGGGAGGTGGACCACAGGGTGGTTTCAATGGAGGTGGTTTCGACTTCAGCGGCTTTGGAGGACAAGGGGGTGTAGAGTTTGATATCTCAGATCTTTTCGGAGATATATTTGGGGGTGCTCGTGGAGGCTCACGTATAAAGCGTGGGCGCGATATCTCTATTGATGTTGAAGTATCATTCAAAGAATCAGTACTCGGCGGTAAGCGATCGGTACTTATCACCAAGGTCAGCAAGTGTGATGTGTGTGCAGGTAGCGGCGCTAAGCCAAACACTGAGATGCATACCTGTAAGACCTGTAACGGGGCGGGACGTATCCATGAGACGCGTAACACACCATTTGGTGCCATTAGCACACAGCGCGGCTGTCCTGAGTGTGAAGGGTCTGGAAAGATTCCAAAGGAGAAGTGTGAGAACTGTCAGGGACGGGGCGTTCTTCGCAAGGAAGAGGAGATCAATATCAATGTCCCTGCAGGTATTGATGGAGGCGAGATGATTCGCATGCCGGGACTCGGGGAAGCAGTGAAAGGTGGGACATCAGGAGATCTGTACGTAAAGATTCATGTGAAGCCTCATGCAACATTCCGTAAAGAGGGTCTAAACCTCATCATGCAAATGCCTCTTAAGCTCACTGATGCACTACTCGGCACCACCGTTACGGTAAACACCATCGATGACAAGACGCTCGATGTGAAAGTCCCTCCTATGGCCAGTGCAGAGGAAACGCTTCGCATCCGTGGCAAAGGCGTAAAGGTTGATGGGGGAGCAGGGGACCTCCTCATTCATGTGTCCGCAACACTTCCAAAGAAAATCTCAGGCAAAGCAAAGAAAGCAATTGAGGATTTGAAAGCTGAAGGACTATAGGTAAGGAAGATGGCCGCCCTTGTGGGGCGGCCGCTTCGTTCATTCATAGACCTTAAGCAACGAGCTGATCGTTGCAATGCCAAAGTGGTCTGCTGAGACACAAGTGACTTCAAGCCCATTCGAGTTCTCTATGATTTGGTCTGTGATCAAAACCAGAAAAGGCTCTCTTGTCATCAAGCGCATCTCGCTTGTCAGACGGCGTGTTAGCTCAGGCGCTAATTCTGGTCTGGTTGTGCAATCGAGAATGATTACACGATAATCGTCGTGAGGAAGCATGCACAAAGCATGCGGTACCCCATCTACCACATCGTGTGTGTAGCCTCCTTGAATAATCGCGCTACGAACGGTCCCCAGGTGCACCGCCTTATGGATCGGTCCCTGGTGAATTAGAAGAACTTTCATGTGCTTCCCCAAAATCTGTTTCTAGGATCTGAATGCAGATAATCACAGAACCCAATTTGGGTCAAAAGGGGTATGGCATACTTAGAGAAATGGATGCCGTAAACAACATTGGACTGCAGGTAACAAACTTTGCTTCAAGCGGCGCAGCAAGCGCTCAGGTATGGGCAGGTAACTTCTTGGCGCTCCTCATCTTGTTCGGGATTATGATTGGGTTTTCCTATAAAGCTGGGCGAGGCGGTATTATCTCGCTTCTTGTAGCGTTTTATGCTGGCTATGCGATTTACTCGCTCTTTCCCTTCACCTCAGCAATCGTGAATGCTGGAGGCACTCCTATCATGAAAGCGATAATCAGTATCGTGATCTATAGCATCTGCACCTATATTCCATTCCATTTCATTCAGCGCCTTACGACCGGTGGCTTCGGGGTCCTCTCATTTGTCCCACGCTTCGTACTCTCATTCCTTGGCGCAGCATTTCTGCTCGCACTCGGCTATCACGTATTCCACGTGAGTAACATCTATAGTTTCCCAGAACCACTTAATACCGTGTTTGGTCCTGACCAGTATTTCTTCTGGTGGTTCATTGCACCACTCATAGGACTTATATTCCTCGTTCATTAAGACAGGTCTACTGTGGTATAGTCGTCCGTATATGGACCTTGCTCAGGAACTCACCGCACGAGGACTCGTTGAACATACTTCAGCGGATCTAAAGGAAATTCTTGGTACAAAACGTACGGTGTACTTTGGTGTAGATCCAAGCGCTGATTCGATGCAAGCCGGAAATCTTGTGGGCGTATTACTTATGAAGAGACTTGCTGACGCAGGACACAAGATTATCTTGCTGGTTGGTGGTGGTACAGGCATGATTGGTGACCCACGAGAAAAGGGTGAACGTCATCTATTAGACCTAAAGGTTATAGACAAAAACAAAAAAGCAATTAAGGCCCAGATGCAGCAAATCATTGGAAAGAAAGTTTTGCTTGTCGATAATGCTGATTGGTTGTTAAAGGTAAAGTTGTTTGAATTCCTTCGTGACATAGGTAAGCACTTTACTGTAAACGATCTTATAAAACGAGACATCATAAAACGTCGTCTTGATACGCCAGACGAAAGTATATCTTTTACTGAATTTACATATGCATTGCTCCAAGGATATGACTACCTCATCTTGAATCAGAAATATAAGTGCGACCTGCAGATTGGTGGCACGGATCAATGGACGAATATCCTATCGGGAGTAGACCTTATTCGAAAGAAAACTGGTACACAAGCATTTGCATTCTCTACGCCACTAGTAACAGACGCAAATGGAAAAAAGTTTGGTAAGTCCGAGGGTAATGCGGTATGGCTGGATGCACGAAAAACAGCTCCGTATGCTTTCTATCAGTTCTGGCTCAATCAACCAGATGAAGTTGTCGAGCGATACTTAAAATCGTACACATTCATGCAAGTGTTAGAGATTGATGCGCTATGTGAGCTACATCGCCGCAACCCAGGACGTCGAGAAGCACAGAAGATGCTTGCCCATCAGGTTACTGAAATCGTACATGGTAAAGATGCAGCACTTCGTTGTATTGCGGTATCTGAAGCACTATATGGAGAACGGGAACTAAAAACTCTTTCTAAAGAAGAGCAGGCAATGGTACTTGAAGAAGCTCCGAGCCTTTCCATTTCATCTGCAGATCTTTCTTACGGATACACAGTCATTGATGCTTTGGTAAATAGCACACTGGCAACTTCTAAATCAGAAGCACGACGTCTCATCGAGGCAAAGGGAGTGACCTTAAACGATGAAAAGATTGATTCAGTTGAGGCAAAGCTATCCGCAAGCAGCTTCCAGAATGGGTTGGCAATGCTTAAGCGCGGGAAGCAGATCTGCATCCTCACAATTGATAAATAGAAGCCTTCCCGCTATAGTAGGGGAATTGCGTCGGTGGTAGAGTGGTCAATTACAACAGGCTGTAAACCTGTCGGCTTCGGCCTACGAAGGTTCGAATCCTTCCCGGCGCACCAAAAATTAATGAAGAGTGGTAAGCCAAAAGCTTGCCATTTTTCAGTTATATCCTATTATGAATAAGCGACCAGAGGGGTCGTTTTTAGTTGTTTATTTTGTTCTGGGGAGAACAGCTGTGAAGGATGCGTTGTATAACACCAAAGAAGGCCGGACCCGTCTGCTCGATGAACTGACGGCCATCGGCGCCAAACGTGTCGAACTCGAACGCAAGCGGGGTGAAAATCGTCAGCATACCGGAAGAGGCCATGCTGATGATGATGAGTGTGGTGACCTCGATAACCTGCTCATCTCCTGTATCGCCAGACAGGGTGAGATCCAGGACATCTTCAGTGTGACCGGCGGCAATGTTGCTCCGCCGCCGACCAACACCCTGAGCGTCCAGCTCGGCAGTGTCGTCACGGTGAGGAGGTTTGCCAACGACAGCGACAACAAAGGGGAACTGTACACGTTCCAACTCGTTGGACACGGCGAGGGCATGGCGACCGGTAACGGAGCCGGCCTGTCTCCGAAGCTTCCGCTGATCAGCTACACTTGTCCGCAAGGTGAAGCGGTCCTGCGGAAAGAAGTTGGGGACGAAGTCGTCGTCAACGGAAAAGATCAGGAGATTGTGGCCATACAGCTCCTGAACACCTATCAGGAGCTGCCAATGGCAGCCTGAACCGCCCAGAAGGGCACTATGTGCGCCGCAGATTCGTTGGGGATCTGCGGCGTTCACTTTTTACTCCATTCTTTATATAGCCTGTGCTATCGTAGATTCATGAACGAAGACAAGCCCGTCCTCCTCTCAGGCATAAAGCCCACGGGAGAGATCCATATTGGTAACTATTTTGGTGCAATTAAACAGTTCGTTGAACTCTTGAATGATGATTCTCGTCAGGGCTTCGTCTTTATCGCGGATTATCACGCACTTAACTTCATACAGGATGCTTCTGAAATGAAGCGTCTCACACGAGATCTTGCACGTGCATACATTGCGTGTGGTCTAGACCCTGAGAAGGTAGTGTTGTTTAAACAATCTGATGTATCTGCGCACACAGAACTTGCATGGATCTTCGATACCATCACTACCATGCCGTATCTCATGCGTGCACATGCATTTAAAGACGCTGAAGCAAAGAATAAAGAAATCGTTGTTGGCACCTTCAACTACCCAATGCTTATGGCAGCAGACATTCTTCTATACGATGCATCGGTGGTACCGGTAGGGCAGGATCAGAAGCAGCATATTGAGTACGCACGTGATACTGCAGAGAAGTTCAATCGTATCTTTGGTGAGACATTTAGACTCCCTGAACCGCATATTCTTTCCGACGTTGCGGTAGTACCTGGTACTGATGGTCGCAAGATGAGTAAGAGTTATGGGAACACCATTCCGCTCTTTGCTTCTCGTGAACAACTTGCCGACTGCGTCATGGGTATTGTTACAGACTCCGGCAATGATCGCCCTGAGAACGTATATGCCATTCATCGCCTCATTAAGACCGAGGAGGAACTCGCTCCTGTATACGAAGAACACAAAGGGAAGTACAAGGCATTGAAGGAAGCACTTATCGATGATCTTGATGCGTTCATTGCGCCTATGCGTGACCGTTTTGAATCTCTAACAAACGATACAGAGATAGACGAGATCCTTGAAAAGGGTGCTCAGGTTGCGCGCAGCCACAGTGAGCATAAGATGGACACAGTCCGTCGAGCAATCGGCGTCCGTTAGAAGGAGGTCTTTCGTGCCCCAAGAAACATTCACCGGTGAAGACCGGTACAAGCAGCTGGAGCGGTGGCGTGCCGTGATGGCAACGCGATCTGAAAAGTTCGCCATCCTCGAACACCGCAACAAAGCGGGGACAAGTGATGCTGAACCGACGGTAACCGTCGACTACTTCTTCCCTGAAGATGCCCCTGTCTCAGACATGCCCTGTCCCACGTGCGGTGGGAGACCCGAAGCCTAGCGGTTTCGGGTCTTACTTTTACATGCTATTTTAGGAATATATGGAACGAACGCTCATAGGAGAGCTTAGTAGCTCGGCAGGAGAAACAGTCACTATCCAGGGATCGGTAGATGTGCGCCGCGATCAGGGTAAGCTCGTATTCTTTGATTTCAGAGATCGCACTGGTTCAGTACAGGGAGTGGTCCTTCCTGGGGATGAGGCACTCATGGAGATCGCTAAGTCGGTACGTAACGAGTTCATCGTTAGTGTTGATGGAATTGTTAACAAGCGTCCAGAAAAGAATATTCAAACAGACAAGCAAAATGGAGACATCGAGCTTGAAATCAAAGGCATCACGGTACTTGCTGCTGCAGAAGTACTTCCGTTTGAGCTAGACACGGAACTTAATCTCGATACCTATCTCGACTATCTCCCTCTTACTCTTCGCACCAAGCGCGCTCGCGCTATCTTCAAAGTGCAGTCTGAGATTGCCCGTGCATACCGTGCATTCCTCAATAGCGAAGGATTCACAGAATTCCAGGCACCAAAACTTATTGGTGATGATGCAGAGGGAAGCGGTGAAGTATTTGAAGTTCCATACTTCTATGGAAAGACAGCACACCTCGCAACAAGTCCCCAGCTCTATAAGCAGATTATGGTGGGTGCCCTTGAACGAGTATTTAGCATCGGTATTGTATTTCGTGCAGAGAAGCACAGCACCGCTCGCCACCTAAACGAATACACGTCGATGGATGTGGAGATGGGATACATCACTGATCATCGAGATGTGATGAAGATGGAGAATCGTCTCATGCAGTTTATCGCTGCTGAACTTACGAAGACCTGTGCAGCAGAGTTCGCTCTTCTTGAAGCAGAAGTGCCTGTGGTTCCAGATGAAATTCCTTCTATGAAACTCCGTGCAGCACAGGAGCTTATCTTCAAAGAAACTGGGAAGGATAATCGCAATGAACCTGATTTAGAGCCTGAAGATGAACGTTGGCTCTGCGAATGGTCTAAGAAGGAGCATGATTCTGATTTCGTGTTTGTTACGCACTACCCAGTATCCAAGCGCCCAATGTATACGATGGAAGACGAGGCGGATCCTGGCTTCACTAATGGCTTCGACCTACTCTTCCGTGGTGTTGAAATCACCACCGGTGGTCAACGTCGCCATGAGTACCAGAACCTCGTAGACGGTATCAAGATGAAGGGTCTTGATCCTGAAAAATTCTCGTACTATCTCCAAGCTTTCAAGTACGGCATTCCTCCGCACGGCGGATGGGGTATGGGTCTTGAACGTCTTACCGCTAAATTCCTTGGTCTTGCTAACGTAAAGGAAGCAACACTCTTCCCTCGTGACATTAACCGCATCGACACTCTACTTTCCGAATAACATATGAAACTCGTCTTCTCAAAGAAATCAATAGACGGAGCTCCTAAAACACATATTCGCATTCGTCTTACAGAAGAAGCACGTGGCACTAAATGTCTCGTGCGCGAAGGAGACCTAACTATTCTTGAGATTGGTGCAGGTAAGGGAAGTGAGATGGATCTGCACAAGTTTGTGACACTGTGTCGTGCGATTGTGAACGGAGCAAAACAGCAGAAAGCAAAGAAGATTGTTCTTCAGTTCGATCGAACGCCAGAACTATTTAAGAATCTTCACCACCTCACACCAGAACAGATCTCGCAGATCGCTGCAGAGAACTTTGAGATGGCTAACTTTGAGTTCCGTACTTTCAAAACAAAACCAAAAGAAGGATGGAGCGATATTGAAGAGATTCTGTTGTGTGGAAAGTCTTCACCTTCGATCGAAGCTGCTGCAAAGCGTGGTCAGGTAATAGGCCAGGAAGTAAATGGATGTCGTGCACTCTCAAACACACCCGGAGGTAGCATGACTCCTCGTGGACTCGCTAAGGCAGCGAAACAAGCCGTAACGGATCTTCCGGTAACCGTTCAGACCATGGGACGCGCTGAAATTGAAAAGTTGGGTATGGGACTACTTGCAGGAGTGGGTGCGGGTTCAAACAATGAGCCAACCTTTACTGTCATGACATACAAGGGAGGTGCTGCATCTGCTAAGCCAATAGTTCTTGCAGGTAAGGGTATTACGTTTGATTCAGGAGGTCTCAATCTCAAATCTTCAGGAGGTATATATGAAATGCACATGGATATGTCTGGTGCTGCATCAGTTATCCATACCGTTGCACTCGCAGCAAAACTTAAGCTGAAGAAGAACGTCATTGGTCTTATTCCTGCCGCGGAGAATATGCTTGGAGCGAATGCAACACGCCCAGGTGATATTCATACGTCACTCTCGGGAAAGACCGTGGAGGTTACCAACACTGATGCAGAAGGACGTCTGATACTGGCTGATGCGATCACGTATGCAAAGAGACTTAAGCCAGCAATTGTAATTGACGTTGCAACCCTTACGGGTGCCGTGATGGGAGCTCTTGGGCTTTATGCCAGTGGTGTTATGACACGGGATGACAAATTGAGTGATCAATTTAGAAAGCTTGGGGAAGTAAGTGGAGACTACGTGTGGCCACTACCACTGTGGGATGAATACGAGGCATGCGTTAAAGGGACGTTTGGTGACCTGCAAAATGTTGAGCTGGGTGGAACTGGACGATACGGTGGTGCAACAACTGCAGGTATGTTTCTGTGGCAGTTTGCAAAAGAACTTGATTGTCCGTGGGTGCATCTCGACATTGCATCTCGCATGACGAGTGCTCCAGGAGATGAGTTAGCCAAGGGAGCTGCTGGTGCTCCGGTCCGTCTCCTCATATCATTTATTGATACATGGAACCCGTAACGGATGTTCGTGCACCGTTCACCATTCAAGCTAGTGGTCATGAAGGACCTCTGGAGTTGATCCTTGAACTTATTGAGAAGCGTAAGCTGCAGGTGAATGAACTCTCACTTTCACAAGTCACGGATGACTTCATTACGTATGTCCGCTCCCATGAAGCATTCCCCATGGAGGACGCTTCAAACTTCATTGGTGTTGCAGCAACCTTACTCCTGATAAAGTCTCGTTCACTCATTCCTGAACTCGAGCTTTCGACTGACGAAGAACAAGATGTAGATGACCTTAAACGTCGTCTTGAGCAGTACGAAAAAGCCCGTGAGGCATCTCGTGTACTTGGCCAACTATTTGGTAGAAACGTGATGGTCTCTGCAGGGGATCGTGTGCCTGAAGTTATGTTTGCTCCAAGCCGTGACCTCACCCTTGAGGCGCTGCAGGTGGCACTTGGCAACGCACTCAATGCACTTGAGAAAGAAGAGAAGCTACCCGAAGTACGCGTAAAACCAACTATCTCACTTGAAGACATGATGGATAGTCTGAAGCGCCGTGTTGAACATGCGATGACCATGTCTTTCAAAGAGTTCACGGGAGACAAAGCAGAACGTGTAGAGATGATCGTTTCATTCCTTGCACTACTTGAACTCGTGAAGCAGGGTCATGTTGAAACAGAACAGTTTGGCACCTTTGGGGACATTCGTATCACTAATACCAGTTCAAACGTACCGCGGTATTAAATGAAGGTCCCGGAACTCACCGAGTTCCGGGCCTACTCCTCACATTGTTAGTGAGGCTTCTTAGTGATATCGGATGAAGCGGTTACTCCAGACCCAAGTTCATACACTTTCCAGCACACCACTTCTGGTTTTTCCGGGACCAGGCGCTGTGTGGAACACACAATGCCTTTGGGTGGATTTGTGGCGTCGATGACCTCCGCGTGAGGATCATCGAGACGAATGGACACCACCCGCCCTAGGCTTGGTGGGGTCACCACCGTAGCAGCTAGTGCAGCGGCGAGAAGGAACTGATACATGATTGAACCTCTTGGATGACTTGCTGCACTATACGTGTATACCGTGATATTTCAATGAACACAGACTGGACATTCCCCCAAAATATAGCTTTCCAGTAGGTACCGAGTGCGGTATTCTAAGCTCTATATGGCGCTTTCCCCTGCAGCCACTCTGGAGGCCGTACTATTTGCGTCCGGTGAGTCCATGAGTAAACAACGTCTAGCAGGCATGCTAGGTGTTTCTCACGATCTCCTTGAGGCAGGTCTTGCCGAGCTCACCAAAAACCTCCACGGCAGGGGTCTTGCGCTGATTGATTCTGGAGACGAGGTGGAGCTACGCACCGCTCCTGAAGCAGCAGATATCATTCGCAAGCTTCGTGAGAGTGAACTATCCCGAGATCTTGGTAAGGCAGGGTTGGAGGCACTGGCACTTATTTTGTATAAAGGTGGAGCAACACGAAGTGAAGTGGATTGGGTACGTGGCGTAAATTCAACAGCTGCTATTCGATCACTTCTCATGCGTGGACTCATTGAACGCTGTGAAGATACGAGTGATCGTCGTCGTGCACGATACACTGCAACCGTTGATGCGCTCGCACATCTCGGTATTCGTACCAAGGAAGAGCTCCCTCAGTTTGAAGAGATGCAGGCTGCCTTTGCAACGCATGAAGCTGCTCACGTTACGGAAGAGAACTCATGAACCCGAACGAAACATCATTCCTCAAAAAGCATGGTGACCTCTTACAATCCGGAGGCGTGTTGCTCGTAGGGTCGGTGTTGCTATCAGGTGCTGCATTCGCCGCACTTTCGTCATTTGATGTAGTACCTGAAGAAGTACAGACGGCTATTGCCATTAATGCAATTCCCGCACCTAACGCATATGAGAACATTCGTCTCATTGGTGAATCTGCCATTGTGTATGACCTCGTAACAGGCGAGACGCTGTATGCACAGGACGCAGATCGCGCACTTCCGCTTGCTTCTATTACCAAACTTCTCACCATGTATGCCGCTACCGGTACCCTTCAGGATGCTTCACCGGTTTCCATAACTCCAGAAGCTCTTGCTCAAGAGGGTGAAAGCGGATTTACAGAAGGTGAGACGTTTGCCTTCAAAGACCTTGCACGCCTTACACTCGTTGCATCTTCTAATGACGGTGCTGCGGCAATTGCAGACGCTGCAGCGATAAGTAAGAACATGGATGATGCTGAGCTCCTTCAAAGGGCAGCAGCTCTCGCAGGACTAAGTCACACACGTGCAGAGAATGCTACTGGTCTAGATATAAGCACCACCGAAGCAGGTGCATACGGTTCAGCACGTGATGTTGCTACTCTTGCCGGGAAGTTGCTCGCAAAAGCACCAGCGATAGCCGGTAGTACCGTTGCACGATCTATTACCGTTCGCTCACAAGACGGTACCGTACACACCCTTCCTAATACCAACCAAGATGTAGTGCATGTGTCAGGTATCTTACTTTCAAAGACAGGGTACACCGATCTGGCAGGTGGCAATCTTGTCGTGATTTATGATGCGGGATTCGGACATCCGGTGGCCGTTGTAGTACTTGGCTCAAGCAAACAAGGTCGATTCATTGATGTAGAGAATCTGATACGCGCTACGGGGGCGCACTTTGCAGGCGTAAGCGATAGTTCTATCTAATATGATTATCTTCGACGCAGCCCGTGTACTCATCCCATTTGTCATCTCGTTCGCCGTAGGTATAGCGGCAGCACCCCTTCTTACGCACTATCTATATAAGTACAAGGCGTGGAAGAAGAAAGGGGGGAAAGGGAAGGGTATGGGAGATGATACCGGCACTCCACTCTTTGATGGTCTCCATAAAGAACGGGAAGTCTCAACACCACGCATGGGTGGCATCTTGGTCTGGGGAACGGTGCTCGCAACCGTACTTGGCCTTGCCATTCTTGGGTGGCTCGTACCTGAACCATTTGCTGCATTAGACTTTGTTAATCGTGGACAGACCTGGCTACCACTCTTTGCCCTTATCGTAGGAGGTCTTGCCGGTCTTGCTGATGATGTTCTTGAGGTAACAAAGAGTGCTGGAGGTCTTTCCCTTAAGTGGCGTCTCCTTATTGTTGCGACCTTTGGTCTCTTTGCTGGTTGGTGGTTCTACGCAAAGCTCGGTGTATCTGCAGTTGGTCTGCCGTTCGTTGGTGCGATACCGCTTGGTCTCTTCTTTATTCCATTCTTCGTGATAGTGGTACTCGCTATTTATGCGAGTGGTGTGATTGATGGTATTGATGGCCTGGCTGGAGGCATCTTTGCCATTATCTTTATGGCGTATGCTGCTATCGCCTTTGCACAGAACCAGGTAGCACTTGCGGCACTTGCTGCCAGTATCTCTGGGGCAACCTTTGCCTTCCTTTGGTTTAATATTCCGCCTGCTCGCTTCTATCTTTCAGAGACCGGTAGCATGGCACTCACTATGACCCTTGCCGTTATAGCGTTCTCGGCAGACGTACTTGGTGATGGTGTTGGTGTTGCCGTGCTACCAATCATTGCCTTTCCTCTTTTCATAACCGTGGTAACAAGCATGCTTCAGGTATTCTTCAAGAAAGTATTCAAACGAAAGCTTTTCCACATTGCACCTATTCATCATCACTTTGAAGTTCTTGGGTGGCCTGCGTATAAGGTGACGATGCGATATTGGGTTATTACCATTATCGCGAGTATATTTGGTATTGCTATCGCATTACTTAAGTAGGGGATAGGGATGTTCGCACAAATGCTACAGTAGGTAGCATGAAAGCACTGCGCTTTAGTCTTTCTGGTGATCGTATCTTCGCCAGCATTGTTTTGATACTCGTTGTTACGGGTATCGCTATCTTTGCCAGTGCTGCTCTCGGTCTCCTTGCTCGTGCGGGTGCCACTCCAGGCAAACTAGCGGTCACTCAGATTCTTCTTGGTTTAATACCAGGCATCATTGCACTACTTGGTCTGCGATTTGTACCACCCAAGATGCTCTTGAAGCTCGTGGTGCCCGTGTATGTGCTCACCATTATCCTGACGCTCCTTACCTTTACACCGCTCGGTGTAACGATTAACGGTGCGCGTCGCTGGATTGAACTTGGATTCACTACGGTACAACCGGGGGAATTCCTTAAAGTATCGGTAATCCTCATGATGGCGGTATACCTTGCTCATGCAAAACAGAAGATCACTGAATATAAACATGGACTCATTCCATTTGCTGCGATCGTGGGTATACCAAGTGCGATACTTCTTCTTCAGCCAAACACCTCTACGGTTCTTATTATCGGCGCTGCCTGTGCGGTAATGTATTTCCTTGCTGGAGCTCCCTGGAGAGACTTTGCCATTATTGCAGCCTGCAGTATTGCTGCGCTAACGGCTCTTGTATTCATGCGCCCCTATCTCATGAACCGTGTTATGACATTCATGCATCCTGCACATAATGCACACACCAGTGGATACCAGATCCAACAGTCTCTTATTGCTATTGGTTCAGGTGGACTACTGGGTAGAGGGTTTGGACAGAGTGTTCAGAAGTTTAACTACCTACCTGAACCCGTGGGTGACTCAATATTCGCCGTCTTTGGCGAAGAGTTTGGATTCCTTGGTACCGTGTTACTCATTCTATTGTTCGTTGCCTTTGCTATGCGTGGACTCATGATTGCAGCTGAAGCCTCGACACAGTTTGGTGCACTTGCGGTTACTGGCCTTACCCTCCTCATAACCTTCTCTGCATTCCTTAACATTGGCGCCATGTTGAGTATCTTGCCCCTAACCGGTCTACCATTGCCGTTTATTAGTCATGGTGGAACGGCACTTATGTCTGCACTAGCATCGGTGGGTATTATTCTGAACGTGGCTGCGCATCGTACAAAGAAGCGTGCTGCACTATAGCTATGGAAGGTTGTCGAAAAGGAATAGATTACACGGGCATCTGCGTTGTGTTTTCTTGCCACGATGGGAAAGGGAACTATCTGCTCTGCAAGCGCACCGAGCAATGTCGCGACGAACATGGGGCATGGGAGCCAGGTAGTGGGGCAGTGGATATTGGAGAGGATGTGGTTGAAACTCTTGAAAAAGAGATTAGGGAGGAATACGGTACTGAACCAATTGAATATGAGTTTATGGGATTCCGAGACATGCACCGTGAACATAATGGTGAACAGACGCATTGGCTCGCTATGGATTACAAAGTACTAGTGGATCCCGCAACCGTAGTTAATGGGGAACCCCACAAACATGACGAAATAGGGTGGTTCAAAATGGGAGCCTTTCCAGAACCACTGCACTCCCAATACCCAGCCTACTTGAAGAAGTACAAAGGAATCCTATAGACCCTATATGGTATAGTCCTTATAACTACTTATGAAAATCGTGTTTACGGGCGGAGGTACCGGCGGACATTTCTATCCTATTATTGCGGTCGCTGAAGCGGTCCAGAAGATTGTTGCAGAAGAACGACTCCTTCCTCCGAGTCTCTATTACATCGCACCTACTCAATACGACGAGCAGGCACTCTTTGAGAACGATATTCAATTCATCAAGTGTCCAGCAGGGAAGGTTCGACGGTACTTCTCGGTATCCAATTTCACGGATGCGTTCGTAACACTCTCAGGTACCTTCAAGGCTTTTTTCACACTCCTTAAGATCTATCCGGACGTGGTGTTCTCTAAGGGTGGTTTTGCTAGCGTACCGACCGTACTTGCGGCACACCTCCTACGAATCCCGATCATCATTCATGAGTCTGATTCAAAACCAGGGAAGGCAAACCTTCTTGCAGCAAAGTATGCCTATCGCATTGCAGTAACCTTCAACTCTTCGATACCAATGTTCCCCGAGAAGACTCGTGCAAACATCGCACGTACGGGTATACCGATTCGTGCGGCGCTTGCTATGCCCCTACCGGCAGGAGCAGCACAAGAACTAGGACTGGACGCAAACATTCCAACTATATTCATCCTTGGAGGCTCAACCGGTTCAAAGAAGATTAATGAGGTCGTACTTCAAGCACTTCCTGACCTTACAAGCTTTGCTAATGTGATACACCAGACCGGTAAAGATAACTTCACTGAGGTTGAAGCAACCGCAAAGGTTATTCTTGGTTCGAGCGAACATGCTAACCGATATCATGCGTTCCCATTCTTGGGACGTGATGCAATGCGCATGGCAGCAGGTGCCGCATCACTCGTTGTGTCTCGTGCAGGCGCAACCTCTATCACAGAGATTTCTCTTTGGCACAAGCCATCTATTCTTATTCCAATTCCTGAATCAGTGAGTCACGACCAGAGAACTAATGCATACGCGTATGCACACACTGGTGCTGCCGAGGTACTTGAGGAGCATAATATGACGCCACACATTCTTGCGTCTGAAGCGCGTCGCATCACGAGTGATCAGAACGTATGGCAAACCATGGCAAATGCCAGTATGACCTTTGCCAATGCAGATGCTGCTGCCCTTATTGCTAAAGAACTCATTCGTATTGGTATGTCTCATAACCCCACGGAGGCAGCATCGGCTCCCATGGTATGAACGTAAAGACTCGCATTGCACCCAGTCCCACAGGATGGCTCCATATCGGTACCGCACGTACTGCACTCTTCTGCTATCTCTATGCAAAGCACCATGGAGGAACCTTTGCGGTTCGTAGTGAAGACACAGACCGCGTGCGTAGCCTACCAGAATATGAAGAGGAGATTCTTGCAGGTCTCAAGTGGTTAGGACTAGAACATGATGAGTTTGTTCGTCAGAGTGAGCGCGTATCTCGTCATAAAGAACTGCTTGAAACGCTTGTTGCAGAAGGAACAGCCTATATCTCTGAGGAAGAGAGCAAGAGTGAGGCAGGGAAGACAGTACAAGTCGTACGTCTCAAGAACCCAGGCAAGAGTGTAACCTTCACAGACCTCGTTCGTGGAGAGATTACCTTTGATACCGCAGATCTAGGGGACTTTGTTATTGCACGAGCTATTGATGATCCTCTCTATCACTTTGCGGTGGTAGTAGACGACATGGATATGGAGATCACGCACGTCATTCGTGGTGAAGATCACATATCTAATACACCTCGTCAGATACTTATTCAGGAAGCACTTGGTGCTCCTCGTCCTAAATATGCACATCTTCCCCTTATCTTGGCAGCAGACCGTACGAAGCTTTCAAAGCGTCATGGAGCGACATCTATTGCAGACTATCGTAACGAAGGATTCCTTCCAGAAGCAATGGTTAATTTCATCGGTATGCTTGGATGGAATCCCGGTAACGATAGGGAAGAGTACTCACTCGCAGAGTTTGTTGAAGCCTTTGAACTAGATGGCGTACAAAAGCATGGTGCTATCTGGAACCGTGAGAAGCTGTTGGATGTTAATCAGCAATGGATGCGTAAACTGTCTGATGAAGAGTTTATTGCACAAGGAAGCCTCAGTTCTCCAGACAATTCAAAACTTCAGAAGATCGTACCTCTTCTAAAAGAGCGCGCTAAGACATTTGCAGAAGCTCGTGACATGATCACCGGAGAACTCAACTGCCTATTTACCGCACCAACGCTAGACCTTGCTTTGCTCACATCTAAATCTGATGCAACGGCAGTACACCTTCGTGCACTTCTAGAACTTCATGAAGGTCTTGCAGATGATATGACTCCTGACGAAATAAAAGCGCTATTAATGCCCTATGCTGATGGTATTTCTAAAGAAGAGGGTGGCCGTGGCGCTGCACTATGGCCTCTACGCTACGCACTTTCGGGTGAAGAACGATCACCAGACCCGTTTACACTCATTTCTATACTTGGTCTAGAAGAAAGCCGCGTGCGCATACAAAACGCCCTTGATATACTAGGGTAATGAGTTCCTTAGGCGATATCCTCTCAAAAAAGAATATTAGCCGTGGCATTATTGCCACATTATGTTTGCTCGTACTTGCGAGTGCTGCGCCAGAACATCCTGCATTTGCCCAGACTGCGGTTGAAGTACAAGCACAGATTGATGAGCATAATGCAAAAATCAAAGCACTCGATGCTGAGATTGCTGCCTATCAACAACAGTTGAATGTACTGGGTGGTCAGAAGCAAACACTTACTTCTGCTATTAAAACGATTGATGTCTCACGCCAGCAGACCAGTACACAGGTGAAAGTAACGGAGAACAAGATTGGCGCGACCGATCTTGAACTCTCACAAATCCGTAGGGACATCGCTACTAAACAAGATCTAATTGAACTTGATCGTGATGCCGTTGCTCGAGCTATACGTAACCTACAAATGGCAAATGAGACAACGCTTGTGGAGCAGATCTTTGCTGCAGATACCCTTACTGACGCATGGACGGATGTTGATCGTTCCGCCAGCATCACTGATGCACTGCGCGCACAAGTAGATGCGCTGTCTGGGGCTAAAATTGCACTCGCAGGTCAGGAGAACACCGCAGCATCAACACGAGACAAACTTGCTTCTCTTCAGAAGGAGCTTGTGACACAGCAGAAAGCACTTGATGCAAACAAAGCAGCAAAGGCAGCACTGCTTGCACAAACCAAGAATCAGGAGGGAACGTATCAGAGCCTTATCGCAAAAAAACGTGCAGAGCAGAAAGCGTTCGAATCTGAACTCTCTGCACTGGAAGACAGTTTGAAGGTTACCGTTAACACCGGAAGTATTCCACACGTAGGAAGTGGTGTGCTTGCATGGCCATTCTCTTCAACCTTCGCACAGAGTTGTCTCGGGAAGGCAGGAGTACTTGGCAATAACTTCTGTATTACACAGTACTTTGGTACAACGCCTTTCTCAACGGCTAACCCACAGGTATATAATGGCTCTGGTCACAACGCGATTGATATTGGTATGCCTAGTGGAACACCCGTGCTTGCCGCACTATCCGGTACAGTTCTTGGTACTGGCAACACTGATGCAGTTCCTGGTTGCTACTCCTTTGGTAAGTGGGTATTGGTACAACATGCGAACGGTTTGGATACCCTATATTCTCACTTGTCTCAAATTTCTGTATCACCGGGCCAGGGAGTCTCAACAGGGGACGCTGTTGGGTATTCTGGTATGACTGGCTATGCAACCGGTCCACATCTTCACTTTGGTGTGTATGTATCTCAAGCAACACAGATTATGACGCTTCAAGCGTATCGTGGTGCAACCTCACCATGTGCAAATGCTCGTATGCCTGTGGCACCAAAGGATGCGTATCTAAACCCGATGTCGTATCTATAGAATTATGACTACCGATGATTCTGCAAAAAAGATCTGGGAGTATATGCAGCTTCATCATGAGCTTGAGAAAGCAGATGCCCTCTTTGTGCTTGGGAGTAGCGACCTTCGTGTTGCAGAATACGCTGCCGACTTATATCTAGCTGGGTGGGCACCACTCATTATATTTTCTGGAAAGGAGGGTCGAGCGAAGACTACACGTGAGTGGACCGGTCTTACCGAGGCTGAAAAGTTTGGTGAAATTGCACTCGAACGAGGTGTACCTGAAGATGCAATTCTTCTTGAAAAGGAAGCAACCAATACCGGAGAGAACATTATTTATACAAAACGATTACTAGAAGAAAGTAACATAGCACCAAAGAAACTTATCTTACTGCAGAAGCCGTACATGGAGCGTCGCACCTATGCGTCTTTTATGAAGCAGTGGCCAGGTATGGATTTTATCGTTAGCTCTCCGAATCTTACCTTTGAAGAATATCCCTTTGGGACAAAGACTAAAGAATATTTGATCAATATGATGGTTGGGGATCTCCAACGAATTAAAGAATACCCAGCTCTTGGGTTCCAAATCGAGCAAGAAATTCCAAGTGGTGTTTGGGAAGCATATGAGCAATTAGTTGCAGAAGGGTATACGAGCCACTTGATCCACTAGATAAAAAGGTAGGGGACCGACGCTCGGACGAAATAGTATCGTCGTTGCGTCGGTCCCGTGTCGGCCTATTCGGCCGTGTGCCAGACGATGGTCGCGTCCTCGAGGTCGAGGAAGCCGCCGACCATGCTGTTGAAGTTCATCATCCTGCTGGGGTCGATCTCGATCTCGTAGACGAGGTCGACCTTGGTGAACCTGATCGCCTCCGAGCACTGGAGGGCCTCCAGGTTCTTCGGCAGCTGCCCGTTGGGCTTGGTCAGGGTCAGGGTGACCTTGGTCCAGGGCTTGGTGGCGGTTTGCGTGTTCATCAGAACTGCTCCTCTGCTTGCGTTCTGGATATACTAATAACATAGTATAGTTATTTTGTCAATATCAGGGGATTTTAGCCCAATCTGTGGATACCTCTGATCTTGTATACTCAACGTATGCGAACCACGAAGTATACCCGTGCACTCAAACATCTTGAGTGGGATGCAATCATCATCGTTTTCAGCGTCCTCCTTGCACTCTTCTTAGTTGAGATTGGGGCCTTTGAACGATTCCTAAACTTTGCCCAAGGAATTGATCTTGTTGCAGCATTCATTGCGGGTATTTTCTTCACCTCAACGTTCACCATTGCACCTGCGTCCATTGCCTTCGTTGAAATAGGGAATGCAAGCAATATGATTCAGGTTGCCGTTGCAGGAGCACTCGGTGCGGTGTGTGGAGACATGATTCTCTTCTTTTTTATACGCGACACAATCATGGAAGACTTGAAGACCGTGCTTCGGAAAAAGAACTACCACAAGATCATTGCGTTTACACACGGAGGAATTATGCGCTGGCTGTCACCCGTAATAGGTGCACTTATCATTGCTTCTCCACTACCTGATGAAGTTGGTCTTACGATCATGGGCATGTCTAAGATACGTTCAACGTATCTTATACCTATTGCCTTTGTTATGAACTTCCTAGGTATCTGGGCAATTATTTCTATTGCCGTTGCACTTTAAGTTTTAGTGTCTCGAACTCGCCAAAGCACTCTGCTTGCGAAGGTACGATGCGGAGACCATTTAGCTGCAATAATTTCTAATTCTTTTATGGGTACGTCTTTAGGGAGATTGTAGAGTTGCTCAATAGAACGACGTAGGCCGAGATCACCGGGAGAGAACACGTCCTCTCGTTCAAGAGCGAACATGAGAAACATCTCAGCAGTCCAGCGGCCAATACCCCATACAGAACTTAGGGCAGCTATTGCTTCTTCTTCGGGAATATTTTTTAACTTCTCCAGCTTTAATTCACCAGAGAGTATCGCCTTAGAGAGTTCCTTAAGAGATTTTGCCTTTGCTGCAGATAGTCCCGCTTTGCGTAGAGTGGGGGTGCGGAGCTTGGTAATAGCTTCCGGAGTAACCTCACCACCGCAGGTAGTTTTAAGGCGTTCCCATATAGTATCTGCTGCTTTGGTGGAGAGCTGTTGGCCCACAATTGCTCCTGCCAGCGCTTCAAATAGCTTCTTATACGAACGACGATGGCCCTTTCGATTCAGGATCTCCTGCGCATGTGGTAGGGAAGCTGCATAGAGTATCGGGTCAACCTTTCGTAGGTGCAGAAGTGGGATGGCTTCCTTTTCCCCCACACGTGCTTTCACAGGCTTCATGGGGCCAGTATACTGGTATTTATATGGTACGTCTTATTGTCTGGATTGTTGTGGGGCTACTCGCCTTATCGTTCTTCGGGGTATCTCTACGCAATCTTGTTGATTCTCCAACAAACCAGGAGAATATTTCCTTTCTCTCACAACTTCTCCAGCAGGGCTGGGGATCTATTAGTATGTGGCTCCATGGGGTGATTGATCCGATCATGAAGCTATTACACTTGCCGATGTAAGTATGGAGGAACGACCTATTTCAATCACCATACCGAGAGACGCACACCCTTCTTTCTCTAATGCTACCCAAGTAACGGTTTCCGATGATTCGGTGATCTTGCAGTTTGCATACGTGCGCCCAGACCACACCACGGGACAACTCATTTCTGAAGTGGTGCTTTCTCCTAAGCATGCGATCGATTTCAGTCGAGCCCTTGATGCAACCATCAAACAACATTTCACGAGACACTTGAAGGATTTGGGGATGTAGTGAGGCCGTTTCTGGTCTTCATGAAATACACAGCCCGTATTAGGTATAAGGTATGTAGTCAGTAGCAACTCACTGACACTCATTAACCTTACTGATAGATATGAAAACGCTACTTTTCGGTGCAGTCGCATTAGCTGCCGTGGTCGCCGTCCCGGGCGTCTCCCTCGCGCAGACCTATGCATACGTTAACCAGAGCGGAGAAGTGATGACCACGGATGCACCCAATGCAAACCAGGCCATTATGACCGCTCCAAATATCGGCCTACATAGCGGAGTAATGCTGCTCCAAGACAGCTCTGATCCCGTTGTGGGCGATACGGTGAACGGCGTCTAGCTCTTTGCTCTTTCGTTCAGCATACAGGGACGGCTTTCGCCGTCCCTGTATGCATTTACTTCATGAAGAAAATGTTTCCTTATTTGCACACCTTGATACACTTATACTTATGAAATATGCACCTTCACTTCTCATAGCACTGATGCTTGTCGTACCGTTTAGTACGCATGCGGCATCCAAAAAACCATCTTGTGATTTAAGTGTCATGACCACACGTGGTGAAACTTCTTTTAGTAAGAGTGGTACTATCTTCGCTCTAGAAGGAGAAGATGTAACTCTTAGTTGGGAAAGTTCTAATGCCACAAAAGCAAAGAACATAGATGGTGATTCACTCTCACTATCTGGATCGAAACATGTCTTTCCTAAAGAAAATACCACCTATTCCTATACCTTCACGTCAGGAAGTAAAAAGGTAGTGTGTAAGGTTGATGTAGTTATCGCAAACGTAGCAATTGATACGAGCTCGCTTTCAAATGCAAGTACAAAGCCAACTATTACTGGTACTGCATCAGGTACTAAGGTGGTGCGTGTAGTTATTAGTGACAAGAATGGTGACGATACGATCTTCACCAGCAAGGATGTAAAGGTGAAGGGAGGGAAGTGGTCTCTAAAACTTACAAAGAGTCTTGATACGGGCACCTATTCCATAGCTGTGTATGGCGAAAAACGATACAAGCTGAATATGCTTGCAAAAGGAACGCTTGGTGTAGGGGTGAAAGGTTCATCTGGAACAGTGAGCGGTACAAGTACTATTTCTGCTTCGATGCTTCCACTTCTCACAGGAGGCTCAACGGGACCTACAAGCTCCGTGCCCGTAGCCTATCTGAAATTGGTTAATACTGGCAGTGCACCCGCAACACTTTCTGGTGTGTCATTGAGACAGAATGGTAGTGCTCCAACAGCAAGTGTTGTTGGGTTTACCACCGTGGATGATAAAGCACTTAATCGCACAACGGTTGGTGGCACTGAAGGCAGCGCGGTGTTTAAGAATGGTCTTGCGTACGTACCACTCACCGGAACCATTGCACCAGGCCAGATCCGTATTTACACCGTAAAAGCATTACTTTCACGTACTTTGGTTGCAGGATCTACCCTTATGCTTGATGTGCAGTCTGTGGATACTTCAAGCACGGTGAATGGAGCACTCCCAATTCGGGGTGTTACCTGGTATCTCCGTGCATATTAGGCGTTGTACGGAGTGCGATTAGGATTTATCCTATAGGTACACATTACTCATCGCTAGCTCTTTACTCATGACTCGTACTAGTATTTCTTCTGCAGCAGGCATCATGTTCTTTACGATTGCTGCTGTGGTATCGGCACCAACCGGTGCACAGGCAGCAACCAGCTGCACATTCTCACGTGATCTCTCCGTTGGCACAGAAGGAGAAGATGTGCGCTGTCTTCAGAAGTATCTGAACGAGACAGGATTCACTATCGCTGCAAGTGGCGTAGGTTCTGCAGGTCATGAGACAACACAACTGAAAGATCTAACGGTGAAGGCACTCATGAAGTGGCAGGAAGCAAATAGTATTTCTCCGGCAACGGGTGCTTTTGGTCCAAAGTCACGTGCAGCATATGCAGCCCTCAAGGGTGGGGCACCTAATCCTCCCACCTCAACACCCGCTCCTTCTACCGGAGCTGATGCAGATGCCAAAGCCAAGCTTGAAACACTCCTTCTACAGCTAAAGGCGCTTCAAGCTGCACAGGGCAATACCGGAAACACGTCTACCACACCAAAACCAACCACGAGCTCAAACAGCACTAGTGTACAGCGTACGATTCTCGAGACACTTGAGATGATCGATGATGCAGAGGATCAGATAAGTGATACCGGAAGTGATACCGTCAACGCTAAAGAAGAACTTGCTGATGCAAAGCAAGATCTCTTTGACGCTATTAAGGCGTATTTCCGTGGTGATACGGCACGTGCAGCAAAGGATGCAGAGAACGCACTAGATAATGCACGTGATGCCTTTAAGGATGCAGGGGGTAAGACTAAAGACGATAAGGTAGAGGGTCAGCTCGATGCGGCTCAAGATCTTATTGATAACGTGGATGACGATATCGAAGACGCTGCAGATGACGGTAAAACTGTTACTGAGGCCCGTAAAATACTTAAAAAAGCACAGGCTACCCTTGATAAAGGATTCGAAGCCTTTGACGATGAGGACTTTGACAATGCGAAAGAGCTAGCTGCGGACGCAAAGGACTTTGCAAATGATGCAAAGGATGAAATCGGCAGTGGTTCAGGAGATAAGACAGATGCAAAGGATGAAATCCGCAATGCAAAGGATGCAATCAGCAACCTTGAAGATGATATTGATGAGGCAGAAAATGACGATGATGATATCGGGGATGCCAAGTCATTCCTAAGCAAGGCAAAGAAAGCACTCACCAAGGCTGAGGATAGCTATGACGACGAAGAATATGACGACGCCATCGAATCTGCACAGGATGCACAGGACTATGTCGATGATGCAGAAGACGAACTTTAGAGTATGCTGGACTAATGCCAGAAGTGGTCCACAACGTGGTGAGTGAATACCGTGCTAAAACAAACGTAACCCAGGAAGAACTGGCAGTGGCTGTTGGCGTAAGTCGTCAGACAATCATTGCTATTGAGAGGGGTAACTACACACCATCGGTATTACTTGCACTTAAGATCGCTGCATACTTTAAGAAACCGGTTGAAACCATATTCACTCTCCACCATGCCTAATGCCATGACACTGCAACTAATTTCTAGCCTTGTTCTCGTTGCGCTCGGAATTATATTCCTCAATCCGCTTCATCTCTGGATGACGACTATGGCACATATGGTGATCCTCGGATTCATTGTTGCTGCCTTTGGTGTATTTGCTGCACTCTTACTGCGTGAGCAATCTGGCGACGAACGAGAAACCATACACCGTATGCTCGCAGGGCGTGCAGCCTTTCTAACGGGTGCCACCATTCTGCTTGTTGGTATTGTCTGGCAGGCATTCACAGGCACAGTAGACGCATGGCTCATTCTTACGCTTTGCGGCATGGTTCTGGCGAAAACAGCCATTCGGTTCTACGGAGAACACCGAATGTAGCTGTGGATAAGCATGTAAAGTGCACTTTACATGTCGTGGTAAAGGGATATCATATATTCATTAGCTACTAAGCAATTTTATGATGAACAAGCACGCAGTGTGGATCGCAGTGATTATTGTCGTTCTTCTAGCAGGTGGAGCAGCATACGCTATGAATGAGAACTCCAAGATGGAAAAGATGGAGGCAGACAAAATGATGATGGAAAACAAGGACGCAATGATGAAGGGCGACGATAAGATGATGCAGCCTGGTGACTCTATGATGAAGGCCGAAGACACCATGATGAAAGGAGAAGACAAAATGATGAAGGATGACGGCGCCATGATGAAGGCAGAGGGCGGTGCAATGATGGCTCAGTAATACCATGACGCTTCTCTTCATATCGTTTATAGCGGGGTTGCTTACGGTGCTCGCACCTTGCATTCTTCCGCTCTTGCCGGTAGTGGTGGGAAGCTCAGCAGCAGGGCGTAGCCGCCTCACCCCCTTCGTGGTGGTGGGGTCGCTCGCTGTATCCGTGATCTTATTCACGTATCTGCTTAAGGTATCAACTGCATTCATCACCATTCCTCCCTACGTATGGACGGTGATATCAGGTGGTGTGCTGGTATTCTTCGGTCTTACCCTTGTGTTTCCTGCACTATGGGAAAAGATTCCTGGTGTTGCGAAACTGTCTATCGAAGGTAACAAGTTAGCAGGGAAGGGGTACCAGAAAAAGAGCTTTGCGGGAGACATTCTCATCGGTGCAGCTCTTGGCCCCGTATTCTCTAGCTGCTCGCCAACATACTTCGTAATTCTTGCATCAGTGCTTCCTGCAAGCTTCGCGCTCGGTTCTCTCTACTTACTCGCGTATGTTGTTGGTCTATCGATCTCGCTCCTTGCCATTGCAATGCTTGGACAACGGTTCGCCGATAAACTCACCGGTGTAGCGGATCCTAAGTCTTGGATAAAGCGAAGTATTGGTATCCTGTTCATCGTATTAGGGGTCTTGATTATTTCAGGTCTCGAGAAAAAGATTGAGGCAGGTATTCTAACCGGTGGATTCTTCGATGTAACAAAGGTTGAGCAATACCTACTTCAGTCTTCAGACGGTATGGGTATGGCCAACAATGGCTTGTCTATTGGCATGCTTACTGAAACAGAGAAGGCTATGAGATACCAGAAAGAACCTGAGCTGGTTACTCCTGACGCATACTTAAACACTAATGGTGAGGCAATTAATCTTGCACAGTACAAAGGCAAGAATGTTGTTCTTCTAGACTTCTGGACATACAGCTGTATTAATTGCCAGCGCACACTTCCGTACATCACTAAATGGTATGGGAAGTATAAGGATCAAGGGTTGGTGATCATTGGGGTGCATACTCCTGAGTTTGCCTTTGAGCATAAGCAGGAAAATGTGCAGAAAGCTCTAAAAGAATTTGGTATTGAGTATCCCGTGGTACTCGATAACGAATATAAGACCTGGAATGCCTTTGGAAATCGATTCTGGCCACATAAGTATCTGATCGATATTGATGGCTATATTGTCTATGACCACGCAGGGGAAGGGGAGTACGACGTGACAGAGAAGGCTATACAAGCTGCTCTTGCAGAACGAGCTACTCGTCTTGGTGAATCAACCGATGGTATTAGGTCAGATACTGTATCAATTGATACTCAAGATTCTGAAGCACGTAGTCCAGAAACATACTTTGGTAGTGCACGTAATCAGTACCTCGGTAACGGGGCGCCGAAGAAGCAGGGGATACAGACACTCACCTTTCCCAAGAGTCTTGTACTGAATACACTCTACCTGCAGGGAACATGGAACTTCTCTTCTGAGTACGCAACAGCAGCAAATGAGGCTCGCATCCGATATACGTACAATGCGAAAGATATATACTTTGTCGCCAGCGCAGCACAACCGGTGACGATAACCGTCTTGCGTGACGGTGAACCAGTTGGACGTTTTGCTGGTAGCGATGTGGATCCGAAAACTTCCACAGTCACGGTTAGTCGAGATGGCTTATACAAACTCATCCATGACGACTCAGCGGGAGTACACACTATTGAGCTCATTATTAAAGGGGACGGCTTAAACGCATTCACCTTCACGTTTGGATAACACTGTTTGGTCCTGACTTTGTACACACCGCGCCTCAGGGCGTGGTGTGTACATGCTATAGAATGAGACTATGAAGAACACTAAACGGAAAGAAAACCGTACTGCAACGATGTTGAAGAGGTTGGTTTCCCCAAAGACTCCCCTTGGTGGCGCACTTGTGGGCGGGGCCTGCGTATTTCTATTATTTATATCGTATTCACTTATCAGTGGTCAGACACCCGAACAATCTCGTACCCGATTTGTTGAAAAGTATCAATCGGTTAATCAGACCGCATACCGTGTTCCGGTGAAAGCAAAGAACACTCGCTAATTCTATGAAAACAAAATTACAGACAAAGCGTGGCTTCACTCTCATTGAGTTGCTTGTGGTGATTGCAATCGTTTCCTTGGTATCCAGTCTTACCTACGCAAATATCGCTAGCGCTCGAACAAAGGGTCTTGACTCGCGCAAGAAGGCTGACCTTTCATCGGTTCGTACTGCTATTCAATCCTATACGCTTGATAAAGGTCGTCCTCCGCATAACTATGACTGTTCTGGTGGCTGTGTTGTGAATGATTCACGCACAACACTCGCTATTGAAGATGCGCCTGGTACAGCACCAACAGAAAGTGGTAAGGCATATAACGCATCCATGCAGGAGCTTGTTGCTGGTAAGTATCTCCCTGCAGTTCCTCGTTCTCCTGGTGGAGCTGGCTACGCATACTACAACTATGGTGCAGGCACTGCTGCAGGTGCAATTATTGGAACCTCACTTGATGCAGAAAAATCTAGTGCCACTGGATCAACTGGAACCTGCCGTCCATTCCCAGGTGGAAGCGGTGGTGATTCTGGCGGTGGAGAAATTGGTGGCGGAGGAGGCGGTCTACTTGATGTATTTGATCTTGGTGGGGGTGCTGGCCCTGGAGGTGTTGGTGTGTGGTTAAACTGCACCTATGTTGATGCTGGTGGCCTGACCTACGAGGCGCCGTGTCCTCCAGGATTTGATGGAGATACGCCAACCCTTTGTTCCGCAAGCGACTCAAAAGACTTCTGCTTCTGCAGTCCGTACTAAAGAAGATTCTGTAAGAAGAAAGACCTGACGTACGTCAGGTCTTTCTGTTTTTGTTCCCATGATCTGCTATGGCATACTCTAATACTTTTGGATAGGAATTTTCATGTCCACCAGCCGGAGACGGCGTCCATATTGACTCATTAGGAATTTACTGACAGGCTCTTTTTAGATACCCAGTAGTGAGCAGCTGTATGTGCCTGATGTTGTTCAGACGTATACAGCTGCTTAAGGCAGCTACTGTAAGGATGTTCCTTACGGTGCACTCCTCAAGGGAGAGCGAGATGAAACGACCGATTACCCTTACCCGTGGACAGCTGACGGGAATGATCTCAGCCCAGAACGCGGTCTCGTACATGCTCCTAGACACCCAAGATGGGAAAGTCGTGGGAGCCACCCGGAGACAGGTCTGCTGGGTAGAGCTAAAGATCAGACGCTTTGACGACGTCGCCATGGACCAGAGCGTCCATCACAAACATGTGATGCGCGGCACGATGGCGTATCAGGAACCCGACGGCACGTCCATCGAGTTTCGGGTCCTTTCCATCTACACCACCCAGAATCCAACCGGAAAAGGACGGCGTCACAACTGTCCAACGAGTCTGCGGGTTCGAATCACCTCACCCTTCGGCAAGCCGGTGGAACGAGGTTTCGAAGCGGGAATGGTCGAAATTTTCAGGACCGGACGCAACTACGAACAGCATCTCGCTGAAGTCCGGGACATGAGACCCACACCCGAACCAGATAGCTATTAGACTACTAAACCGCAGAAAAGGTCCGATCCCTTCCTGCGATTGAGCAAGAAGAATTGCATCTAACTGTTCAACCCCAAGGACAAAAGTCCGGGCACTTAATCCCAAACTGGCACCGCCCACAAGGCGGTGTCTTTATTATTTACTCTTTAAAATTGCAGTACTCACTGTGGCCCAAAACAGGGAAGTAACCTCCCCTGTCCGAGATAAAATATGGCCCACTATATAAGTAGAATTAAGAGGGGAGCTGATCTCGGATAGACGTTCCGTGCATGAATACAAATAGACTTGATAGGATTGATACATTAAGCGAAGGAAGAATAAGTCGTGGGGAACACATACCCAAAGACAACAATCTGGAGCGATCAATTCAGCCCCAATACATGGTTTGCTATATGTATAAGTCGTAAAAGATATATTGTACGACGTACTAGTATCAAAGGCCCCTACTGATTCAACAAAGAAATTCACTCCGAACAACTTGTCTACTTTGGATCCTTCTCTTCCCTCTTAATGGATGCGACTATCCAGACTCGCTCGCTCCTATACCTGCAGAAATTATTTCTCCAGTACTAATTTTAGGAAATGGACCACTTCCCCGAAAATCACTTTTTATCGATGGGGAACACCTTATGGGTACTTTATCTATAAATGAAGAAAGGGGCTCCGGCCCCTTTTCTTCCCTGCTCTTATTCGTGAAATAGTTTTCCTTGAACGAATCCTTCGATTAACTTCTTGTGTCCAATGAAAAGTGGTTCGGGTAGTGCATCTAAGGTAAACCATTCCCAGCTGTAGCACTTGTCTGGTTCAGTATTCACGACTTCTCCTTTTACATCTTCAGCACGGAATCCAAAGTGCACATAATGATTCCCGTCATCACGAGGATCATTCTCTGCGATAACAAAGGTCATGGATCCTGCATCAAGATTTGTTTCTTCTTTAAGTTCACGCGTTGCGGCTTCCATCATCATCTCTCCATGTTCAAGATGTCCTCCTGGAAGTCCCCATTCACTATCGTGGTAGCTAGACTTACGCTTTCCTAACAAAAGCTTTCCGTCTCGAATAACAAAGACATTAATACCGGCCGGAAATTGTGGTCGGGTGCTGTTGATGTTTTGATTTTCCATAGTTAGCAGCTCGTAACGTTCTTCTGAATGTACGCCATCGCATCATCCACACTATCCGTGAGATAGTAGAGATCTAGATCAGCTGCATCGATAGCACCGTGCTCTGCAAGAAGCTTTGTCTTGAAGAACTCAATAAGTGGCTGCCAATACTCAACCCCAAAGAGAACTATTGGAATAGGTCGAATCTTCTTAGTCTGCACGAGAGTTATGATCTCGGTGAACTCATCAAGGGTTCCATATCCTCCTGGGAAGAAGATGTATACGTCTGAAGAGTATGCGAGCATCACCTTACGCACGAAAAAGTGATCAAAGGAGACACTGTCGGTGAGGTACTGATTCAGTCCCTGCTTCATACCAAGATTGATGTTGAGACCAACAGAAGCGCCTCCTCCATCGTGGGCACCTTTATTAGCAGCCTCCATGATGCCTGCACTTCCACCAGTGATAACGGCATATCCCGCCTTGGCGAGACGACTCGCTAGGTCTGTTGCTGCTTCATAGAACACCGGTTCAAAGGTCTGACGAGCGGTACCGAAGAAGCTTGCTGCAAGACCATACTTTCCAATGAGTTCGAAACCACTTACGAACTCCGCCATGATCTTAAAGACTCTCCAGCTCTCAAGCTGTGCCGGCTTACACACCAACGGCTGATGTACCTCAGGTACTTCCCTCTTCCCTGTTTGAATTGCTTGTATAAGTTTCTGCCCCATCACTTCGTGATGTTCTTCAAGCAACGGTAAAACAGGCGGAACGACGCTCGGCTGCGTTTGTTCAGGAACTAGGTGGTCGTCCATGGTATCGAATACGTTTCAAACTCCGGTAATAGAGTTTTAGTATACGCCATACGTGAGAACACTTCGGCATGGGATAACGCACCAGTGAGTGCATTGTGTGGTTTTGGTTCTTCAGGGATACCACAGTACTTAAGTACCGCATCTAAATTAAGTGCTGAGTGATTATGCGCCATTGGAGGTACGCTTCCTGTTAACGTCATATGCATCCAGGCGAGGGTGTGTACGTCGAGTGTACGCTGCGCAAAAGCAGACTCTACCCCAGCTCGACTAGCAGCCGCACGAATGAAGGAGGCATCGAAAGCAACATTCTGTGCTAGAAGTGTTCGATTCTCTGGCCTATCCATCGCCCATGAGATAAAAGCAGTAATGAGTTCTGCTTCAGATTTCTTGGAAGGGTCAGTTGCTTCTTCTTTAGTAAATCCATTCACTGCAAGTGCTTCGTCTGTTATGTGAGCACCATCCCATATACGACACTCGTCGTAGAACTGATTAGACGGGTTATCGGTATCAACGGCTCCGATAGATAGAATGGATGCCTTGGCAGGGTCAATGCCGCTTCCTTCAATATCAACGGCGATCATGCCATCAGTATACCAATCCCTCTAGAGTCCTTTGCAATTCTTAGCTGCTCGATATCCGGCTGCTTCAGCTTCCGCACGTGACGTGAACGATACAAGTTTTTCAGGAGTGATCCGTTTTGCTGCTGTACAGGTTGGCAGGTAGTAGACCTCCCCTGTTTTGGAAGCCACCACAATCCCATCTACGGGAGTAGTCGGTACCTTAGGAGTTATGGCAGTCGCCGCTGCTGCAGCTTGGTTTGAGACCTGGATCGCGGCTGCAGGGGTTGGCACTATTCCCTGCTGTTCTGAGGTTAGATTTTCGATCCAAAGTTGATCCTGCGGAGTCTTATTTTCTCTTTCAATGAGGACTCCCAGACCAATACCGCATAGAACCCCTAGAATAAGGGCCACACCCCAAAAGGCATCCCTAGGTATCATATGGACTGTCTCCCCTACCCTCTCAGCCAGGGAGACCTTTGAACCCTTGTCTGGTACCGTTGGTTCTGCTATAGTCATGAGACTAAAGAATAGCATCTATGGCACATACAAAGGCTGGAGGATCAACAAAGAACGGACGCGACTCAAACCCTAAATTCCTAGGAGTGAAGCTTGCTGCGGGCCAGGCAGCACGTCCAGGCATGGTTCTCGTACGTCAGCGCGGTACCAAGGTTATGGCAGGTCAGAACGTTAAGGTCGGAAAAGACCATACACTTTACTCGATGGTTTCGGGAATCGTCTCGTTCCGTGACAAGCGAAAGACCAATTTTGATGGTCGTGTTGTACGCCGTAAGGTGGTAGACGTAGTTGCTGCAGCATAAGGAAAAGCTGGAGTTTTGGTCAAAAAGGGCCCTGTCTCAATACGAGACAGGGCCCTTGACCTTTTGTCAAGTATGTGATACTGTGTGTCCGGAACCCGGAATGTGCGATTCCGCGGTACTTCTTTCAAACCGAATAGGTGTTTGTGATGGAAAAGATACTGAACTGGATGAAGTTGGCACCCTGCCTACTCATCCTCGCTCTGACGGTCCTTGTGGCCACAGGCGCTCAGGCCAAGGACCTCGGTCCCAATGGCCTGACCAACGCCTGCACCATCGGGCTGCGGACGCAACTGAACCTCTCCGAGGAACAGGCGCGACAACTGCCCGACGGCTTCGCCGGGAAATACCTCGGCTACGACTTCACGCTCGGCAAGACACCACCCACCACGTTGTGGGGGTTCTGCGAGATCCTCGTCAAAGATGGGAGATTCTCGCAGGCCAACGTCGGACAGACTTCCGAGCCTGCTCCGACTCCGGAACCTGCAGCTGCCCTTGAGGCTGCTGCACCGGCTGCCGACCCGCCTGCTCCGGCACCTGAGGTGAAAGCCCCAGCTGCTGAAGCGAAGAGTGGTGGGGTGACCGTCGAGCTCGAACGGCGTGATCCGGCTCCCGTCTACGGGAAGCCAAACATCTTCGACAAGATGTGGTTTGCCACGCGGGACTTCTTCGGGTGGGCACGCAACGTGATCGTCAAGCACGAGGTGGTCAGTTCGCTGATTGCCACTCTGATCGCGGTTGCGATCGTGATCATGCTGCTCGCTCTTCGGCGACCTACGGCACAGTCCGACAATGACGAGCCCGAACCACAAGAAGACAAAGCTGATGGGCAATCCGGACCGATTCCGGCGCGCATCAGCGCTCCAGGCAGGTTCGCTGGCTTCAGCTACGATGACCTGGCCAGCTATGGCAAACGGTTCAAGAACGTCAAGCCGAAGGGCTTGTTCGAATCCTACGAAAGTCACCTGCGCCGTCTTCAAGCTGCCGGCCTCGACGTCTCTCACCTCCTCGACGAGGAAGAAGACGGAGATGATGATGCCGACGAGCAACCGCAGGACGATCCCGCTCCCACCGCGAGCGACGCTGATCAAGCGCCTCCGGAAGAACCCGGACCCGCAGCACCTGCCACCGCGGCAGATGTACCCGACATGGTAGTGCCACCACTTCCGATCGGGCGCCGCTCCAACCTTCCGCTGAGCTCTGAAGATGCAAAAGCGATCAAGGAGCTGAAGGCTATCCATGCCCAGCTGCAAGGCGAGAGCGACCGAGCCTACACAAACCGTCTTCGGGCGTTGGGTGTCGGCACCGGCCCTCTGGTGGGTACCCACGTCGCGGAACAAATTTCCGACGCCAAGACCTACCGTCCATGAGCCCTGGCTCATCACACACCCTATTCTGTAGCTGAATAAGCTGCATTCGCACATACAAGAAGGCGCCGCTCCCCCGTGGGACGGCGCCTTTTCTTATTGTCTTGTGAAGCTTATTCGGCCTCTACTGAAATGGTGATGGAACCAAAGTTCTCACCGTATGCCACAGGAATCTGGAATGCACCGAGTTCCTTGATTGGCTTCTCAAGCTTGATTGCTTCAAGAGGAAGCTTTGCCTCTTCAGCGATCTCCTTAGCATCAACCGCATCGTATAGGTGACCCTGCTCGTTAGCCTTCTTGATGATTGAGATACGAGTCTCAGCAAGTGCTGAAAGGCGCTCCTCAATGAGCTTTGCTTCAACAGAACGTTTCTCATCAGACTGCTGCTTCATACCTTCAGCGCGCTTAATAGCCGTAGGGGTAGCAAGTACGGCAAGACCGCGTGGGATAAGCATGTTAAGACCGTGTCCATCAGACACGTCTAGTACAGTTCCTGCACGGCCCATATCACGAACATCTTTCAGTAGGACAACTTTCATATAGAGCTATCCTAGCCTGTTATGCCTCATATCGCAACCAGGTCTTTTTGACATTATATATTTATATACTACTATTCTTTTGAAGTTCGTAAGTTCAATTCTTTGGGAGAAACCGCAGGGATGTTCATCGCTACCCTGCTAGCTTCCCCGGTTGACTTGATTATCCTCGTGAATCGAGGGGCGACTGAGCAGAAAGAGCGCGAGCAGAAAACAGCCTTCTTTGTGGAGCGAGCCTGCAACACGGTCCCGCTCAGCATCTGTCGGGTGAGGCCACCGTCTTCAATCGCAGAAACGGCGCAGAGCAGTACTACCGCGTCGCAAATGCACGTTTGTACCGCATGAATACCGATGGCACGATCACAGGAGAACCAGCGACACTTCCAGCAGGATGCTTCAACGGACAACTCTTCTGCTCGAGCGAATTCAATCCGTTTGATCTGTGACGAGAGTCGGCATGATAAATACGGAGTGGGGGCGGCCTTTTATGGGGCCGCCCTTTCTCGTATCTTATGATCCTGTCGTTAGGAATTGAATCGCGCGATCCATCTGGGGATCTTTCTTAGCAATGAAGTCTTCTTGTGTGCGATCGGCCTTAATATCTGGCTGTACGCCGTCATTGGAAATTGAGCGACCGGATGGTGTGAGCCAACGCGCCACAGTAACCTTGAGTGATGCTTTGCCAATCTTAACGAGCTCCTGTACGGAACCCTTTCCGAATGATCGTGTGCCAATGATAGTAGCCACTTTCTCATCCTGAAGTGCTCCTGCAAGAATTTCTGATGCTGAAGCTGATCCCTGATTCATGAGAACCACGGTCTGAAGACCAGCAGGGATCCCACCTGACCCACTACTCTTGTGTACGATGTTCTCCTCATTACCCTTATAGTCTTCAGTAACAATAGCGGTACCGCTTGGAAGGAAGTGGCTACCAATCGCTACGGCGGCATCAAGATAGCCACCGGGATTGCCACGTAGGT
Organism: Parcubacteria bacterium C7867-008; assembly: GCA_001189215.1. GTDB lineage: Bacteria > Patescibacteriota > Minisyncoccia > Phycocordibacterales > Phycocordibacteraceae > C7867-001. The sequence goes on from LFCR01000004.1 coordinate 194,756, forward strand.
CGATGATGAGCTTCTTTGCTCCCTTAGCACGCATCTCTTCAAGTGCATCATCAAACAGATCTGCAGAGTTAGCGGTGAATGTATAGAGCGCGATGGTAAAGATACCGGTCTTTGTATCGTACTCAGTATTGATGGTTGGTACGTTGATAACATCTCGCACCACGGGTATCTCAAGGGTCTTTTCACCACGATAGATCGTGAAGGTTACGGTGGTACCCTTCTTGCCACGAATTTGCTGCACTGCCTCTTCAACAGAAATGTTCTCCGTTGATTTGCCATTAATACTAAGGATAAGATCTCCCGGTACTAGACCTGCGCGTTCTGCTGGAGACTCCTTGAGTGGTGCTATGACCGTAAGAATAGCGTCTTTGGTTAGACCGATCTCCGCACCAATACCATCAAAGTTTCCAGCAATGTCTTCCTGAAAGACCTTTGCTTCTTCTGGCGGAAAGAAAGTGGTGTATGGGTCACCGTATGCAGAAGTGAGACCTTGAATAGCGCTCCATACAATTTCCTGCTTCGTTGGAGGACTACTTGTTGAGTGTGTTTGTACGAATCGCGTATTGAGTACGTTGTATGCCTTCCAGAAATCAGCGAAATCTAGCGATTCATCAGGTTCTGCACTGAGTCCGTCTCCGATAAGGGGGATATTCGAGAACACACGAGTGCCACCAGACGCACCCACGGTGAGACCCGCAGCAAAACCTACTCCAAGAATAAGTACAAAGATAAATGCACGCTGCATCGTACGCGTGAATTTCTTTTGTGCTACTGGAGCAGCATCGAAGGCAGATTCGTCTTCGGTAAACGGCACTTCATCCATAGCGGCAATGGTAGCATGCAACTAACCAAATCGTGTGTGAATTGAGTCCGCACATTTACAGACACGAGCTATACTAGAAACATGCTTACTCGTCACACACGCAACGGCGTCATCTGGGTGGATCTGGAATCCCCCACACGTCAGGAGTTGCAGAGCGTGGTCTCAGAGTTTGATATTGATACTCGTATTGAAGAGGAGATCATAACCCCTACCGCATATCCCCTTATTGTTGCGTCAGAGAAATATGTGTATCTCATCCTCCACTTCCCCACTATGGATCCGCGTGGTGGTGCTAAGAATCAGGAGATCGATTTCATTGTTGGAAAGGACTTCATGGTTACCGCGCGGTATGAAGTTATTGATTCCATTCATAACCTTCAGAAGGTATTTGAGTCTGAGGAACTCCTTGGTCTTCCTGAGAAGCATGTAAATGCGGAGAGTCTCCTTGAACGCGTGCTTCGTCACCTGTATGCAGCACTGGGTGAAGAGACAGAACAGGTAGCACGTATGCTTGAACGTATTGAACAGGACATCTATTCAGGAAAGGAGCGACAGACAGTGCTGAACCTTTCTAAGGTGAGTCGTATTCTCTTGCGTTTCGATACGGCTCTTGCACGCCACGAAGATGCACTTGCGAGTTTCTTAAGTGAACTCACCGCACCTGCATTCTTTGGTAAAGGATTTAAGGAACACATCAATCATATTGAAGCTGAGCGTATGCATGCAGCAGGATTGGTTGGAAACTATCGTGCCGTTACCACAGAACTTCGTCTTACGAACGACTCGCTCCTTTCTACTAAGCAAAACGATATTATTACGCGTCTCACCATTATGGCGTTTGCAACCTTCCCGCTCACGGTTATTGCCGGTATTTTCGGCATGAACACACCAAATATGCCTCTCGTTGAATCTCCGTACGGTTTCTGGATGATATTGGGAATCATGGCACTTACGGTACTTGGGTTTGTTTCCTTCTTTAGGTTTAGAAAGTGGCTGTAGGCATGAGTAAGAAAGTAGTGTGGATAATTGGTATCGCTATTGCGGTAATAGGTCTTCTTTTTTGCATTGAGCAGTTCTTAGCAGCAAGTTATGTAGTGAAGACAGGTTTGAAAATAATGCTCTTCTTAGTTTTGCCGCTTATATGGGCACTTAGGTATGAACGTACACAAATAGCAACAATCCTCGGATTGAAAGGATTTACGTACAAAGGTCTTGTTCCGGGAGTGCTTATCGGTGCCGGTTCATTTCTAATAATTCTCGCCGCATATGCAATACTCGGAACATTTATTGATTTTCCAGCAATCGCACATAACCTCCAGTCTAAGTTAGGAATAACACCAGCAAACTTCTTGTGGGTTGGGTTATATGTAATTGGTATCAACTCATTACTTGAAGAATTCTTCTTTAGAGGATTCGTCTTTCTAAACCTGCGAGGTAATACTCCCGTGTGGTTTGCTTATGTATTCTCTGCTGGATCATTCGCGCTCTACCATATGGCGATCATTGCCGGATGGTTTAACCCAATACTTATGACGTTGGCTCTCACCTCCTTGTTTGTGGTGGGTCTCGTATTCAATATGCTTAATAGGAAGTCTGGTCATTTCCTTAACTCATGGGTCGCACACGCTATGGCAGACAGTGCCATTATTCTCGTCGGTTGCAGAGTGTTTAATATTCTCTAAGAGCGAGAAATTGACATTTTAGCAAATCATGATTATATAGCATTGCGTCAATGATGGCGCTCTATGACCTGACTTCGTAACCCGAAGCAGAGTGAAAGGACCGCTCTATGAAAATTATGCGTTTGAGTGCCACCGATGGCTCGCCATGTGGGGTGATCAATCTGGCTTTCGTACTGGACAACGTCGATCTGCAAGACGGTCAATACGTCCTGAGTATGCGAGATGAATACCCTTTGGCCTACGTTTCCTACAAAGACGGGACTAAGGCCCATGGTGAAATCTTCGGGAGTTTCTCCCTGCGCGATGCCCGCGCTCGTCTGCGACCCACGGTTCATAAGGACGGCAGACACATGGTGGAGATCGGGGTCGAAAGCCCGAATGTTCCTGACTTCCTCGCCCTGTCTGCCAAGATCTATGGTGAGGTTCTTCGGATCCCGATCAGGACCTTCGAGAAGGACCAGGAATTCCCCGGAAACCTAACCTTCATCGACGGTATCCGGAACGCTCTGGGTCGACTCCGTCGCTACATCGCGGAGCAACTCAAACGCATGCGGCTCATCAGAGCCTAACGCCATCCAACGGAGAGCCGCCCGCTCCCCCGCGGGTGGCTTTTCGTTTTTACCCCTAGCACATATGATACGGTGTATCTATGTGGCCATTTCGTTCAGGTAAGGAGCGTTCTCTGCTTGAGACACCCATCTTTTTCACAAACACACTCAGTGGCAAGAAGGAACTCTTCGCTCCCCTTCGCCCAGGAAACGTAACAATGTATTCCTGTGGACCAACGGTATATAACCGTGCGCACATTGGTAACCTTCGTCCCTACGTATTCTCTGATCTTATTGCTCGTGTTCTTGAACAGCGGGGCTTTCGAGTACGTCGTGTAATAAACATTACTGATGTGGGTCATTTGGTTTCTGATGCAGACGATGGCGAAGACAAGATGGAGAAGAGTGCCCGTGAGACCGGAGAATCTGCAGAAGATATTGCTGCAAAATATACGACTCTCTTTCAGGACGATATTACTGCACTCAATATTGATGCACCGAATATTCTGTTTCCACGCGCAACACAGTACATCCCAGAACAGATCGCTATCATCCAAACGCTTGAACAGAAAGGTCTTACCTATCGTATTGCTGACGGTATCTATTTCGATACGAGTAAGTTCCATGGATACGGGAAGCTCGGTGGTATTCCCGTCTCACATATAAAGGATGGCTCCGCAGCCTCACTTGAAGATCGTATTGACCTGGCATCTCGCGGACGTATTGCAAAGAATGACCAGAAGCGTAACCCTGCAGACTTTGCACTATGGAAGTCATCACCTGCCGGTATGCAGCGTAGACAGCAAGAGTGGTCGAGTCCATGGGGCGTTGGGTTCCCAGGTTGGCATATTGAGTGTTCTGCAATGAGCAAGGCACTGCTGGGTGAACAGATAGATATTCATACCGGTGGTATGGATCATATACCGATCCATCACAACAATGAGATCGCGCAGTCTGAAGCAGCAAGCGGACGATCATTTGCGCGCTTCTGGATGCATAATGCATTTCTCACCATGGAACATGAGAAGGTTTCAAAGTCCTTAGGAAATGTTATCTATCTCTCAGAAATTATTGAGCGCGGATATGACCCTCTAGCGCTTAGATACCTATTCCTTCAGGCGCATTATCGTAGTCCTGTTTCCTTCACATGGGATTCTCTGACCGCGTCTAACGAAGCATTGATACGTCTTCGTAAGGGAGTTGCTGAATTAAAAGAAGCAGCAAAGGGTGTGAGCGTACATTCTGATATTCAAGATCGCGTCATTACACTTCTCCGTGATGATCTCGCTACCCCACAAGCACTTGCCCTTCTCTGGGAGACCGTACGCGATGAAGACCTCCCACCTAAGCAAGCATGGGGAGTGGTTGAGGCTGCAGATGCGGTTCTTGGACTTAATCTCATTGAAGGCGGCAATACGCAAATTATTCCCGAGGAAATCAAAGATTTAGCTCAAAAGCGCCTACATGCACGCCTTTCCGGTGATTATGCTGAAGCAGACCGTATTCGTATCCACATAGAGAACAGTGGATATCTTGTGGATGACACCCCTTCTGGGCCGGTGTTGACGAAGAAGCTCCGGTGATAGAATGAGGTAATGCCCGACCACCTCGTACGCATCCCGCCCCAAAGCCTCGATGCAGAACGAGGTCTCCTTGGCTCCCTTCTCCTCAAGCCTGACGCAATTCATGATGTCTCGGACATCGTTAAATATGATTCTTTTTATGCAGAGAAACACCGCATCATCTTTGAAGCGATGCGCGAGCTCTCTGATCGTGGAGATCCGATAGATATTCTTTCGCTATCAGAACGACTTGTTGCAAAGAGCGCACTAGAACGTGCTGGTGGACGTGCATACATCGCAGAGCTTGCGAACAATGCACCGGCTCCTGGCAACTACTCGCACTATGCAGAGCTTGTTTCAAAGAAGCATGTCATGCGTGCTCTTATTGATACCGCACATGAGATCACTGAAGCCGCGTATGACGAGGGCCAGGAGACAGCACAGGTTCTTGATAACGCAGAGAAAGCTATCTATGCGATTGGTAACTCATCCTCCGCACATAAGTTCGTAGCGATTGCTGATAAGTTGGATGCAACCTGGGAACGTATTGAAACACTGTCTAAGAGTGATGGTGCTATACGTGGTACCCCAACTGGATTCCCAGAGCTTGATAATCTTCTCTCGGGTCTTCATCCGTCAGATCTCATTATTCTTGCAGCACGTCCTTCCGTTGGTAAGACGACACTCGCACTTGATATCGCACGCAACACCGCGATACGTCATGGTACGCCCGTTGGTATCTTCTCTCTTGAAATGAGCTCTGAGCAACTTATTGATCGTATGCTTTCTGCGGAGTCGTACGTTAATGCATGGAAGATTCGTACCGGTACCGTTAAAGCAGAGGAAGACTTTGCACGTATTCGTGACGCTCTCGAAGCACTTTCAAAAGCACCTATCTATATTGATGACAAAGCTGGTAACAACATCCTTTCTATGCGAGCCGTTGCACGACGTCTGAAACGCGAACGTGGTATTGGTCTCATTGTGGTGGATTACCTTCAGCTCATGGCACCAACCAATACCAGAAACTCAGATTCTATGGTGCAGCAAGTTACAGAAATCTCTCGTTCCTTGAAGTCTCTCGCACGAGAACTTGAAGTACCGGTGCTTGCCCTCTCACAGCTCTCTCGTGCTGTGGAACAGCGTGGTGGCAAGCCTCGTCTTTCAGACCTTCGAGATTCCGGTTCTATTGAGCAGGACGCAGACGTTGTTATGTTCATTCATCGTGAAGACAAGACGAATAAAGACAGCGACCGACCAGGTATCGCTGAGATTCTGGTTGAAAAGCATCGTAATGGTCCAACCGGTATGGTGGAGCTCTTCTTTGATGACAAGCGTTCAACCTTCCAATCTATTGATAAGTCTGGATACGGAGAGTTTGCGAACGAATTCTAGTATGGATAGAGTTGATGATCTTGCACGTGCCTTCGAGCGATTCCCGGGTATTGGCCCCCGGCAAGCTAAGCGCTTTGTATATCACCTGCTCAGCACGAATGTGAATGATCGTAATCGATTAGCAGATCTTATCGCTCGTATAGGAGACAGCGTTGCCCAGTGTCAGGAGTGCATGCGGTACTGGAGTGGGTCAGGTGACCTCTGTATTTATTGTGCAGATCGTTCTCGTGACGACTCCATACTTATGGTGGTGGAGAAGGATCAGGATCTTGCAGCTATTGAACGTACCGGCGCATATCGTGGGCGCTATTTTGTACTTGGTGGTGTACTTACTCTTTCAGGCAAAGGAGCAATACGTGAAGCTGATCTTATTCAGCGTGTAGAGCGACGAAGTCATGAGGGACTACAGGAAATCATTCTTGCACTCTCTGCTACCAGTGAAGGCGAGCATACTGCAGATCATCTACGGGAACGACTCTCACCACTACGTGAGCATGTGAAGTTAACGGTGCTTGGTCGGGGTCTCGCTACCGGTTCTGAGCTTGAATACGCAGACTCTCCTACCCTCTCAAGTGCGTTACAGAATCGTAAGGAAACCTAGTGGCGAGTAGGAAACTGCTCGCGTGTTTGATTAAAGATTTCTAGACGCACCGGATCATCTATAAGTCCTCGAGGTGGTATGCCTTGTTTCTCAACCTGTACTCGTTGAATAGCTGCATACGCTTGTTTGTATACCTGAGCTGTTTCAAATTTCCCAAGATGGACCGCGTATTGTTGCATTCTGAATAACTGGAAACCAATCTGATCAACAATAGCTCGTTGCACAGGATGTATGCCAAGCGCTTTATTATTGTTGGCCATCCAGAGTCCTGCTAACTCCTCCACTACGGGTTGGCCAATACCTACCACCGTTCGTGCAACATTTAGCCGAGGAGCCAGGTCCGTTGAATCCTGATTTCGGTAGTAATCAATAGAGCCTAACTTGCCTCGTTCTATTTCATTTCGTATAGCAGTTATCTTCTTATCTATTCCGCTGGTACCAAATGTAACGTCCACAGCGAGAGCAAGTACTTCTGAATCTTGGCCTGGCATATTCCACTCCACAACCATATCTACCTTGTTTACGAAGTCATCGTAGCGTGCACTACGCAGCGTGCTCGCGTTACTCCCCAACCACTCGCCCAGTTCTGACTGCATAAGCATAATTGCCTCAAAGGTATCCGCAATCTTCTTAGAATTAGCTTCGGTAACAGATCGTTCACTATTGAATTTGCGTTCAAGACGATCGGCGAGTGCAATATCACTTTGTACACGCGCTGTACCATACTTCTGTATGAAATCTTTCTCCTGAATTACATATTCGGGGCTAGTTAGGACTTCTGCTTGCGCACGCTCATAGGCGCTTTCCATGAGTGGAGAAAGTTCAACGCGTCGCTCGCGTTTAGCATCAATTGCATGTATGAGCCTAGCCTCAGGGTTATACATGGTTGTAGTATACGGCACAAAGAAAGAAGCCCGCATCTCGCGGGCTTCTTTCTTTTAATTATCCGATCGAATCGATCTTAACTTTCACGTGTGGCTGACGATGACCACGACGCTTGAGGTATCGACTCTTTGCCTTGTATTTCACGACGTCTACTTTCTTTGCGCGTCCTACTACGGAAACGGTTCCTGTTACAGAAGCACCCTTTACGAGTGGTGCACCGACGTTCGTAGTCTTACCATCATCCGTAAGGAGGACCTGGTCGAATACGATAGAATCGCCTTTCTTGGTATCTACCGGTCCACGGGCAAGCTTCTCAATGGTAATGACGGAGCCTGGGGCAACGACATACTGCTTCCCTCCGGTCTTAATAACGGCGTACTGCATATAAAGGCCATACTAGGCTATTTTCCATAAAACGCAAGGCCGCCCGGGAACCGGGCGGCCAATCAGGCCTTAGGCGAGCTTGCAGACATGGATTCGGTAGCAAGAGGTGGGCGAAACCTGAATAACCGGCCTATCTAAAGCGCGTATAGGGTGTACTTCCTGGGAGACATGGGGATGCGGTGGTCCCATTTTAACCAGCAGGAAGATGAGGCACACGGCCCCTAAAGCAAGGGCCAGGACCGTAAGTAGCGGCGTGAAGTCACGCCTTACTTTTTTGATCATGACGAGGTACTCCAACTTGAGACGCGGCAAGCCGCAGACACTCCCTTCTTCCTTAACTGTATACCCCTTTGAACTATGTTCAATCCTCGTCGGTGCCTGGCTTATCAAGTACGAGTGGCTCCAACCCTATCTTTACACCATCTATTCTAAATACATCTTTCTCTATCTTTCCAAGTTCCTTAGAACCGGCGTTGTAATGGGAGACAGCAGTACCCAGTGCGTTACCAAGCTTCTTATAGAATTCCTCGTACGAACCAATGTGCTTACCGAGCTCACCCACACGCTTCTGAATCTCTACTGCTTTTTGTTCGATCTCTAGAGCTTTAAGTCCTTGAAGTACGGTCTGAAGATACGCAAGGAATGATGTTGGAGAAACAATGATGACCTTGTATTTGGACGCGGCGCGTTGAATGAGATTCTCTTCATCTCCCCCTCCAACACTGTTAACCAGGAGATCGTAATAGATACCTTCTGATGGAATGAACATAAAGGCAAAATCCATAGTTCCCTCTGCGGGGCGAATGTATTTAGCCGTCTCCGTGATACGAAGCTTGAGATCATTCACAAAGGCTTTTTCAAGATTGATACGCTCGGTACTTCCCTCTTTGGCATGGATGAAACGGTTGTAATTCTCAAGAGAGAATTTTGAGTCTACCGGCACTATCTTGTCGTTTACGAAAATAACGGCATCTACGATCTCACCATTTGCAAATGGATACTGAATCTTATACATACCTGGTGCCATCACATTCTTGAGCACTGCTTCAAGATAGTACTCACCGAGCACACCACGCTGCTTTGGATTCTTGAGCACATCTTGAAGAGATTGAAGCTGCTCTGCAAAGCTCTGAGTTTGTCGTCCGATCTCCTTTACTGAAGTGATCTCCTCAGTGATTTCACGTATGAGTTTGGAAGATTCTCCGAGCTGTACACGCATAGTCTCATGTACCTGCTTAGAAGATTCATTCATGCGCGCATCAAGGGTACGTTCCATCTTCTCAAGTTGGTTCTGAAGAAGGAGCATGCCAGAGGTGTCATCTTTTGGAAGACGATTCTTTTCGTTCTGACGCATGCTGAGCCAGAGTCCGATTCCTTGGATAAATACGAGCGCGAGCACAATGAGGCCAATAGCGAGTGGGTCCATGGAGTAATTATACGATGGTGTCCCTAGAGTACGCTATCGAACAGGTGGCTATGCTACACTCTCCCCATGACCCTCCACGAAACACTTAAAAAAGGTATTCCTGATGCACTTCGCGCTAAGGACGAAGTACGCCTCCGTACCCTTCGTTCTGTTGTTACCCTTATGACCAACGAAGTGGTTGCGAAGAAGCGTAAGCCAGATGAATTTCTTACTGATGAGGAAGCCCTTACCGTACTGAAGCGTGCAGCAAACCAGCGTAAGGATTCTATTGAGCAGTTCACGGCAGGTGGACGTACCGAACTTGCTGAGCCTGAGATAGCAGAACTTGAAGTGATCAACTCATTTCTCCCCACCCTCATGACTCGTGAGGAGATCGAACCGATTGTAAAAGCAAAGATTGCTGAGCTAGGAGTATCTGATAAATCAGGTGCAGGAAAACTCACTGGTTCCCTTATGCAGGAACTTAAAGGTAAAGCAGACGGTGGTGATGTGAAGGCAGTGGTAGACGCACTCCTTTCATAATCCTTTGACTTTCAGTGCACGGGCACTATGATACCGACAGGTACCCACAGTAATGGAGAGTGAAGGGTGACCAGGTTCATTTCGTTCAATGAAGTCGCTCGATACGAGATTCAAGTTGGCATCAAACACGCAAGCACAAGGCATCGTCTGTTATTTAGCTTGGACGAAGACAAAGTCCGCAGAATCGCGAACCGAGCCGGCAAGAACATGCACGACAGGCACTGGGAGGCCAGACGTGCAATACCGGAAGCGATTGAAGCAGTACTGGCACCTGAATCACGCCGTGGTGCATATGCAACCGCATATAGCTCCGCCGTGTCGAAGATCTTCAGTGATAGGAGCGCAAAAGCGCGAAGACAGGCTGCACAGCGGCGACGGGAAGCCAACATGCCTGTTCGACCCGCACAACAACTCCACTTCCGATTCGTTCTGGACTGACGCATGCGAGGGGAGAATTGAGGGCCGCTGTCTTTTGGACGGCGGCCTTTCTCGTACTAGAGTGGAGTAATGCAGAAGTATGTAGTGCTAAATAAGAAGATTGGGCAAACCCCACTTGAAACCATTCAGGCGTGGAAGATGTCTAATCCTACCTATATAGATACCCCAGCAACCTATGCTGGTCGCCTGGACCCTATGGCAAGTGGTCTCCTATTGGTTCTTTTTGGAGATGAGTGCAAGAAGAAAGATGCATACCTAGGACTCGATAAGGAGTACGAAGTAGAGATTGTTCTTGACCTCTCTAGTGACACAGGAGATGTGCTCGGTCTTATCTCTGAGACTGATACATACACCACTCCGTCATCTGTAGAAGTACAGGCTTCATGTGCAAAAGAGATTGGTGCACACACCCTTCCCTACCCCTCATACTCTTCCAAAACTGTAGACGGAGTTCCTCTGTTTCTCCATGCACTGCGAGACACATTGAACACCATTGATATCCCTACCCATACAGAAACTATTCATTCCATAAAACTGAAATCTGTTTCAACTATCTCAAGCGTAGACTTACATAAACGAATTAAGGAAATACTTACTGCTGCACCTCATTCAGATGAACCATCTAAAGAACTGGGCGCTGATTTCCGGATTCATGCCGTACGGAATTCTTGGGGTACGGTATTCGTTAAACCTGAAAGATCGTTCACAGTGATTCATTTGCGTGTGGTTTGTGGATCAGGTGCATATATGCGTACTCTCGCTGAACGCATTGGCACTTCATTGGGTACACACGCCCTAGCACTTTCTATACATCGCACTAGTGTTGGTATCTATAAAAAGATTGGCCCCCTAGCATTTTGGACAAAGAACTTCAAACTTCCCTAGTATTGACAATTTAAGTAATTGTTGTTAATATAGTTTCAGAATATTCCTCCTGTAGAAAGAACCGTCATGAGCATAGTGCCTCAAGGAATGGTTTCTCTCGACGACTGGCTGACGCGATTCATTATCGCAATTGGCTGCATCGCCCTCGTGTGGACTCCAATATATCTATGGGGTGCATACAAAGAATATCGAGAGCGTGTTCGAAAGAGACCCTCGAAGAAACTCTAACCGCCCACCGCCCCCGGACATCTGTCTGGGGGTTATCGTTTGTCTTTTGACCAACCATACAAATAATTGTATATTCACAGCGGACGTTTTTCACAACCAGAGGATATGGTCCATGAGACTCATAGCAATCATCGTGATGCTTCTGTCCATGGTCAACGTGGATGTGAGCTGGGCAAAAGACAAGCCAATCGGCGGCCTCTGTGGAGGCGCCTATGTCGGCTCCAACACCTGCGTATGGAATGAGGACACTCATGAGTGGACCGAAACATACGTGGGCTGGGACAACTGGGAGTGGCAGACTATCGCCAACCAGCCAGAACTTGCTCCGGCTATCCGTCGGATGCATCTCCCCCGGCAGGTGCCGGTTGAGAAGAGATACTCGATCAGTCTGAATACCAAAGCGTGTTTGAAGCCGGAGTATCATCTCCTTCTCGGCGCTGCGGTTATGCCTTCGAACCGAAAGCCAATTGCGACCACGCGTCGTGTGGTGATCATAAATGTTGAAGGCGGAGACTGGCCTGAAGAATCCCGCATCTGGCCGCATCTGGGTATCAATTACGTGGGGACGGTCGCAAAACAGGAAGGCTTCGACGTCGTTCTGTACGACGAGCTTATTCAGAGGCGCAAGCCGCTGGAAGAACTTATTCGTCCCGGCGACATCGTCGGCCTCAGCCTTGTCAGCACCGGCATCGAACGTGGCGTCCTCGTCGCGCAAGAAGCTAAGGCACTTGGTGCCCGCTACGTTATCGCTGGAAACGACTCGGCGATGTTCCGTGCCCGGCAGCTCCTCGAGCTTCCTGACCGGCCCATCGACGCCGTCTTCACCAGCAACAGCGTCGTGACACTCCGGGAGTTCTTCCGAAATGCAGACGCGGTGATCGCAGGTTCGATGCAGATCGAGCAAGTGGCAACCGCACCTGAACAAGTGCCGTACGTCTCCAACGAACACGCAGGTGTTGCGGTGGAGCGTAAGGCATACACCGAAGAAGACTTCTTCTTGGTCCCAAACCTCTCACTCTTCAGCGACGAGTACTGGGAGCTGGTTCGAACTGCGTATCGTTCGCAGTTCGGACACAAGCACCAAGACCCTGCCAACGTCCGTAATGCCATCGCGCTTCTTGCGCAAGGCTGTGGACGCGCCGGAATGGGCGATATCTGCGACTACTGCACCATCCGCCATGTGGCGAATGTGGTGCAGCCGCCCCCGGGGTATCTAGAGGAGACTCTCGCCACCTATCGGGCACAGGGTGTGAATACCTTCTTCAATGTGACGGACTCAGCCTTTGAGATGGGAGTGCTCGCAAAACAGCTCGAAGAAGCTGGTCCGGTGGACACACTCATCATCTACGGTAGAGCGCAGGCAATCGCGCAGCGTCCAGACCTCCTTGAACGGTGGAAAGGATGTGTGACCGAACGTCTGCTCATCAATTGCGGTATGGACTCAGGAAGTGAGCGTATCCTGCAAACCGGCATCAATAAGTCCGGAAGTAAGGTGGGTTCAAGGCTTGAAGAGAACTATCGGGCGCTGGCCAACATCAAGGCGGCGGGCCCCAAGGTTCACTTGCACTTCTCTGTTATCTTCGGTTCACCGGGAGAGACGCATGAGTCGTGCGAGGCTACACTGCATTTCGTGCAGCATGCGATCGACACGCTCGGTGAGCAGCTCGACGTCGTCGAGGGCGATATTTTCTGGGTTAACTTCGGAGCACCGTGCAGTGAGATCTTCACGGACTACAAAGCAGCACAGAAGCGCGCTCTGCTTGCTGGGAAGAGTATATCCCGGGACGAGTGGCACCAGTACTTCGCCCGTCACGCTGATGAGCTTGCCGTGCCGGAGGAATCCCAGCACGCCTGGTACACCTTCTTTACGAGCATCACCATCAAAGAGGCGTGGGCGTACAATGCTCAGGTCCGTGGCATGCTCGAACAACTACCTGGCCACATCACCGGTCGGAACTATGCGTTCAAGCCACCTACGGTGTGATTCGATTCTCTATTAGTTCCTTGTCCCGCGTCTACATGGCGCGGGATTTTCTTTTTATACTGAACGCAAAAACCGCCTTTCGGCGGTTTTGCTCGTGTGACCCTACGGGGAATCGAACCCCGATTTCCTGCGTGAGAGGCGGGCGTCCTAACCGTTAGACGATAGGGCCATGCCTATGGTTATACCAGAGATGAGGGTACAAGAAAAGCGACGCGCTCCCGGGCGCGTCGCTTACATCTCCTCAAATTGGTGTCTAGTTAATCTTGACCACCTGGATGGGCGATACAAAGTACGGGAATCCTTCGAGCCGTAAGGTCCAGGTAGAAGTTACTTCCAGGATCTTGTGGTTGGTATCTGGCTTTCCCTCGAACGCCACCAGATCCCCAACAGCAAGAGCCTTTCTAATAACGGCGTTATGCCGCTTCTCATCCGAGGAATCCCCAATGAAGTGTTTGGGAACATTTGCTGCACGCACAACGCTCGTGTGCACTTTCAAACCGAAATTGTGCGATCGACCATTGTCTCTTCGTACTCTTCGTGCGCCAGAACTCCAGCCTGCCATTGTGAAATTCTCCCCTACTAACCTAAAGCGCACTATACTCCCCTTTTTCTGTTTGTATAGAAGTTATCTACTCTTCCATTGCAGGCTCTGACGAACCAACAGTTCCTGATCTTCAGGTGCACTTAGGAGTGCTTCAGTGATGCGTTCCGTACGAATAGACTGAGATCCCTTAATGAGGACTGCATCACCCTTACCAATGAGTTCAGTGAGGGCGGTAGCAGCTTCCTCTGACGTACTAAATTGTTGAATGGAGGTTTCGGACATTCCTGCCTCTAGTGCTGCTGCTGCAATGCCACGTGCACGAATACCCACCGTCACAAGAAGATCTGTCTGGCGAGCAGCTAGGGTGCCAATGCGCTCATGCTCTTCGTGTGAGTAGCGACCAAGTTCGAGCATATCTCCGAGTATGGCAATACGGCGTAGGTTTTGTTCACCTGCAACGAGATTAAGCGATGCAAGTGCTTCAACGGTTGCCGTTGGTGATGAGTTATAGGAATCATCGATTAGGACAGCACCATCCTTACCACTTAAAATACGTGCACGACCAGGAGGTGGTGCAAAGGCCTTCAATCCTTCAAGCGCGTCTTCAACAGAAAGCCCGAGCGCTACCGCTGTTGCAACTGCCGCAGCTGGTGCATAGAGTGCTGGTTGTCCGACGGTGTCATATACCGTAAGTGGAGATTCTTCGTCTGAGACTTTTAGTATCGCTTGCATACCTGACACACGACCACCTTCTACAAACACCTTTGGGTGTGTGATCCGAACATCCGCTTGTTCGCCCACGCCAAACGTAAACGTACGCGCCGTGAGACGCGCACTCATAGCAATAGCATATTCATCTTCTGCATTCATGATGAGTGGCATGCCTTCATCAAGTGCATACGCTGGATAGAACTCTTCTTCACGTACGGCTGCTGGTGTTGGATACGCTTCAACATGTACGGGCACTTCAGGAAGCTTTGTTACCACCACCGCGTCTGGTAGTGCGATCTTCATAATCTTAGCCAAATCACCAGGACGGTCGGCTCCCACCTCAAGTACCAGAAGATTTGGATAGTGGGTTGGGAAAAACCGTACTGCAAATGCTTCACCAAATACTCTAAGCCATGCAGCGGGGCTTGCCCACGGACTACCCACACCAATTATCGTGAGAGGAACACCAAATTCACTGTTAAAACTCTTTTCACTTCTGCGGACATAATAGCCAGTTGAAAGAGCTGCAGCCACCGCATCTTTCGTAGAGGTCTTTCCCACACTTCCCGTCACCATCACAATCTTCGGCTTGTACTTCCGCACTATGCCAGCAGCAAGCCAGCCAAGTACTAGTGCGAAGAGGGTGCGGAGAAGTGATTTCATAAATAGTTATCGAGTGTATGTTGCCCGATCTGGTGGCACATCATAATAATTGATCAAGAAGTGCGTAAGATCAATGAAGGGGTGGGTGAGAGTTTCAGATGCATACTGCACACCTTGAGGCTTTTTCGTATAGAGTAGAATGATGTACTTAGGATCTGAGGCTGGGAAATATCCGAAGAATGAGTGGAAATAGAGATTTTCGTAGTATTTTCCATCAGGTCCTGCAATCTGTGCGGTACCCGTCTTTGCGGCTACGCTCATCTCAGGAATCTTCACGGTGCCGTTTCCAAGCTTATCGTCCACCACTTTCACCAGCATGCGAGTAGTGTCATCCACCGCAGTGGCACTAAAAACTTGCTGAGCATCACCCCACGAAAGTTTCTTGATCACCCCAGACTCCAATCGTATACCGGTTGCGAGATGCGGGGTAACAATCTTTCCATGGTTTGCGAGTGCCCCCAAGCCTCGAATCGTCTCCACGGGCGTGGTCGCAATACCCTGCCCGAAGGAGGCCGTATCATACTCCACATCGCGAGGACTTTCCAAGTTATGGATATCACCCCGAATCTCACTAGGTAAGTCTATGCCTGTTTCAGTACCAAAGCCAAGTTTGGTGAAATAGGTCCGGAATCCAGAGTGCCCTACCTTAGTAGCAATAAACGAAGCACCGACGTTAAGGGACTGGGAGAGGATCTCCTGCATTGGTATGGTACCGCGCGCCTTGAGGTCGTAGTTACAAATACGCTTCTTGTTCACTTCAATACACCCCGTATCGTTATACACCGTCTCTGGGGTTATTACTCCGGCGTCCAGACCAGACGCCATGGTGAGTGCTTTGAATATAGAACCAAACTCATAACGACTCTCTACCAAGTGATTACTAAAATGATTACTATCCTCCCCTTGGAAGTTATTGGGATCAAATGATGGATACACATCCATAGCAATGATCTCTCCGGTGGCAGGGTCCATGATGATGCCACCCGTTTCCTCACTTCCATACTGATCATTAATTGCCTTAAGAGTCTGGTCTAGTTTCTCTAGCACAATTGGCTCAATCGATGTGATGACATCTCCCTGCCGTGCGGTCTTAGGATCTGATACGACGCTATCAAGGTTTGCAAAGAGTTCAGCAAAGAAGTTGCCGAAGGCACCATCTCCCTGCTGATGAAGTACATCATCGTAGTACCGCTCAAGCCCGAATCGTCCTGCGATGGTGTTGTCGTCAAGGTATCCCGTGAAGCCAATAGACTGTGCTGCTTTCTCTTTTGCGGGATAGGTACGCCAACGCTCACGTTCAACGATTACACCTGGAATATCTTTGGCAGAGAGTGCACGTCCCACTTCATCATCCACATGGTGCCCGATAACTTCATAGGGATCTTCCTTCTTCTGTGCCGAAGCAAAGAACTCATCTCTATTTGCATCCGGTACTGCTTCAAGAATTGCAGCATAGGCTGCTTCTGGATCCTTAAGGTGTGATGGATCAATAGCAACCAGGAAACCTGTTGCGACAGTCGCTGCTGAAAGATAGGTACCATCCTTACGAGTAAAGAGAATAGAGCCGCGATCATAGAGTTCCTGACTCGAGCTCACATACTGACGCTCTGCACGAAGAGAATATTCCTGAGCGTGTACGATCTGTACGAAATAGAGGCGCAGTACGAGAAAGAGCGCCAAGAAAATGATGACGCCAGAGACGATACGTAATCGCAATCTGAACGCCCTTCGCATATTAGCGGCCAGCGAACGTCAGCCCGTCTGGAAGGTTTGCTGCAGCTACATATTGCACATGTGCAGGACGTACGAATCCAAGAGAATAGGGGTTCGTGGAATCAAGAGTACTGATTGATGCATAATACTTGGTTTCAAGCGTACCAATTGCTGCCTGCGCATCACGAATGGAACTCAGTGCCTGTGTTTGCCAGGTGGCAAAGAGGATCGTAGTGACGATCAGTCCCAGATAGACCATCACCAACGCGCCGGCAGAAACGGTAAGGACAGGAATGAAACGAGTTGGCATGGTCATACAGGTTATACAAGTGATAATGCGGATCGATCGAACGCTTCAGTGCAGGCAGCTTGTCCGTTGCAGCGTTCAAAGACACGGAGCTTCGCACTGCGTGAGCGCGGATTCTTCGTCATCTCTGCAGTGGTTGGTACGAGTGGTTTCTTGTTAACGAGCTTCCCAGTTCCCTGGTACACCGCATCACGGAACATTCCCTTTACGATGCGGTCTTCAATGCTATGGAAGGTAATAACAGCAATACGACCACCAGGAGCGAGATGTGTGAGTGCACCAGTGAGCCCAGCGCGCAGTGCACCAAGCTCATCGTTCACAGCAATACGAAGTGCCTGGAAGGTTTTTGTTGCAGGGTGTAGGCGGCGATGCTGATACCAGCTTGGTGTTCCTGCAGTTACTGCCTCTGCAAGTTCAGATGTGGTGAGGATAGGGCTGTTCTTACGGGTCGTCACAATAGAACGAGCAATACCTCGTGAGAACCGTTCTTCGCCGTACGTAAAGATAATGTCTGAGAGTTCTTCCTCAGTTGCTGAATTAACAAGGTCGGCTGCAGTCTTCCCTTCTTCAGGAGAACCGTAGGTCATGTAGAGAGGCTCTTCTGCTTTAAATGAGAAACCTCTGCCAGCAGTTAAGTGGAAGCTACTCCACCCAAGATCAAAGAGTGCTTTGTCTATAGTCTCAATACCTTCGTGCTCAAGAATAGCTTCCAGGTTTCGGAAGTTGTCGTGAGCAAGTATGGTGCGTGGACCTTCTGAATCTTGTACAACGAGAGCTGCTCGTTTGATTGCGTCTTCATCTGCATCAATACCAATAAGGGTGCCTTCTGCACCAAGGCGACTGCGTAGTTCACGGAAGTGCCCTGCTCCACCAATGGTTCCATCTACAACAACGTCATCAGCCTGTATATCAAGACTTTCGAGACACTCGTTCAATAGAACACTTTCGTGGACCTGTTCCATACCTATGCAAGCGTTTCCGCTAGTTCGTCAGCAGTGCTTTCAATCTCCTTTGTGTAGGACTCCCATGCGGCTTCGTCCCAAATCTCAACACGCTCGTTCACTCCAGCAATAACACTCTTCACACCGAGCGTTGCAAAGCTCTTGAGATAATCCGGAACAAGAATGCGTCCTGCAGAATCAACATCTGCTTCGTTAGCACCGGCAAGCATGAGGCGGGAGAGTCCGCGTCCTGCCTTACTGCCAGTAGAGTGTGCTGCCAACTTCGCTGCTTCTTTCTTCCATGCTGTTTTTGGATAGACAAACAGACAGTGATCAAGACCGCGTGTAACGATAACGGAGCCACCAAGTTCCTTCCGAAACTTAGCCGGAAGTGATATGCGATTCTTCGCATCAAAGGTGTGACGGTATTCTCCGATGAACATTAGTGAGTGGCAGCGGTTTGAGAGGAATGTGATTCATTCCCACTTCATCCCACTAGTTAGTAAGTATATGACACAACTTCCCACCATGCCCTATTTATCCCCACAACTAAGGGTTATTTGTCCTTTGACAGGTACGCTTCATACCCTGTATGCTTGGAGGACATGGTTTCTTACGTCCGCTACTTTATCTTCAAGCATATCTTCGGCCTTACCCCGGTCGAGGTTTCGATTGAGATTTCTAAGTAGCAGGACTTCCCCACAGAAATTTGAATCGAGGCTTTGACCGGTAGTCAAAGCCTCGATTTTCGTTTAGTCCTTTCACTGTAGAAGAAGAGGGAGAGATATGCGTACGTCTATGAAAGTTTCCTACGGCGTTTTCCCGGGAGATACCTACGCCGTCAATGCGCTTACACGACTCCGTGAACTGATCAGCACAGGAACCAGCGAAGGCTCTGCTGCACATCTGTCGGAGTGTCTCATCACAGATTCCGACGACGTCACCCCAGATATGGTGGTCTTCCTGACACCGAAGAAGCTGGAATTTGCGGGACGATATTTCCGTGTCCTGCAGCTTGCAAACAAGCAATCACAGAATCGGGGACGATTCCTGGACCTCGTCCCTGAACACGCACATATAGCAACACGGTTCGTCTTCGTGAACCAGGGAGCCAATCAACTGCAACGCGATCAGCGGACAGGCACCCTGAAGGCAGATATAGCACTCATGGGTGTTCATGGGACCTTCGGGGGATGCCAGTTGCGACGATCAGCAGTAGCGTCAATGGTAAAGGGTCAACACGACCGCATGCGACCTCCCTATTTCGTAAGCGTCTGATTCGTACACGCTTCAAAGCGATGGCGCCCCTTGTGGGCGCCATCTTCTTTTATATTAGTCAGTACGAGGCCGCATGAGTGGGAAGATCTGTCCCTCTCGGATTGAAACTCCTTCCATAACACTGAAGAGTCTTTCTGAGACACCAAAACCAAATGCTGGTGGCATACCATACTCAAGTGCCTCTACATATGAGGTGTCATTCATCTGCGCTTCGTCATCTCCTTGATCACGCAGTTCTTGCTGGTGCGCAAAGCGTCCTGCTTGATCGATTGGATCATTGAGTTCGGTAAAACCCTTACCCATCTCTGAACCTCCGAGGATCACTTGGAAGCGCTCCACCACTCGGTTGTCTTCTTTGCTACGCTTAGCCAGCGGCTCCATGTATGCAGGAACCCCAATGAGGAAACCAGGTCCAGAGAGTCCTTTGCGAATCTGCTTCCAGAGAAGATCAATACCGCGTTCTTTATTAAATCCATCTTCTGGTACTGGAATATGTGCCTTCTCCATTGCCTTAGCAACTGCATCTGCATCTGTCTCAAGAGGATCAACACCGTATGCCTCCTTGATGAGTGAGCAGTAGTCATAGGTGTGCCATGCAGCACCGAAGTCTACTTCTACATCCTTGATCATGAATACACGAGTGCCGTACACCTCGTCGGCAATGGTGCGGTACATATCAGTGATCATGTTCATACCGTGACGATAATCTTCGAATGCTTCGTAGAACTCGAGTTGTGTGTAGTCCTGCGCGTGCTCGAAAGACATTCCTTCATTACGGAAGATACGACCGATCTCAAACACCTTAGGGAGACCAGCAACCATGAGTCTCTTCTGCCATAATTCTCCTGCTGAGATGCGAAGATATACATCGATATCCAGTGCGTTGTGATGGGTTACGAACGGACGTGCGTCTGCACCTCCCGTGGTAGTTTCAAGTACTGGTGTCTCAACTTCAATAAATCCTTTCTTCAGGAGGTACGTACGGATGACATTCCAGAACATTGATCGGCGACGAATACGATCTGCAGTTTCTTTCGAAAGAAGAATATCCAAGTATCGCTTACGGAAGCGCTCGTCCTCATCTTTGATGCCATAGAATTCATCGGGTACCGGCGTGAGGGATTTGGCGAGCATGCGCCATCCTGCTGCTTGGAGTGAGCGCATACCGCGCTTGGTGGTAAATGCGAAGCCCGGCACCTCAATGATGTCTCCGGTATCTACGGCCTGTTTGAAGAGATCAAACAATTCCTGCTTCAGATCTGCATCCTGCTGGAATACCACTTGTGCCTTTTCAGTACCATCAAAGAGATCCACGAACATAACTCCTCCTTGATCACGAATGCTCATGATACGCCCGGCAAGGTTTATAAGCGCATGTTCACGTTCAAGCGCTTGATGCTTAAACATGAAATCACTGATCGTATGTGACCGATTACTCTGCGCTGGATATGCTTCCATACCTGCCTCTTTGAGTATTTCTATCTTAGCGAGCCGCTCTTTGCGGATCGTTTCTACATCTGCCATATGTCCCTACATTACCACATATTGCTCTTTGAAGGTTTAGTAGTATGGTGCGAATAGGATGTGGTATCACACCACACAAACGCGGGAGCAATGCCATGCTTGTGGTGTCCTTTTGTCTTTCAACGATTCTGATGTTCGGGTCACTCGCAATGTGGATATACACCTCTTTTGCGGACCCTGATCATCCGAACTCATACTGGATAGCGATGCTCAGCTTCGCAGCCATAACCTTCGTACTATCAGTTGCGCTGAGTCTTCGACGGGGCAGGCGCGCTTGATGATGGCGGTCCGAAAGAAAAACCTCCGCGGCGACGCGGAGGACTTTCTATTTCTACTTACGCTACCTTCTCTACGTGATACGTTTGTTTTCCGTTTGGCGTTTCAAAGGTGAAGCTATCTCCCTTCCTCTTTCCCATAAGTGCAGCACCAAGTGGTGATACATGTGAGAGTTTGTGTGCACGCATGTCTGCTTCTTCAGAGCCGACAATCATGTACTCGTGCATATCAGAACCACCATCTTTCTTGATGACTACTGAAGAACCGAATCCCACAACATCCTTCTTCTTACCGTCAGTGACGATCTTTGCACGCTTTACGAGCTCTTCGAGTTTACGAATACGTTCTTCTGTTGCCGCTTGGAGATCGCGCGCCTCCTGATACTCTGCGTTCTCAGAGAGATCTCCAAGTGAACGAGCGTATTCAAGATTTTTTGCAATTTCAGTACGACGAACGGTCTTAAGGTTTTCGAGTTCCTTAACCATCTCGTCGAACTTCTCTTGGCTGACCATTGTTTCTTGTTCAGTCATCATGTGAAATTAATATGAAAGTACCCGTATTGTACGTGGCGCAGCTGGCGCGTCAACAAGTGAAAAAGAGGGCCCCCATGCTTGCGCATGGGGGCGAGATAATCCGGATTCTATTATTGAGGGTTGGCGAAGGCCAGCAGCTTCCGCTCGTCGAGGTTTCGAACGACGAAAGTCATATCGTCGGGACCAATCGGTCCCGTGCCGGCAATCTTCTTCACGATAATATTCCATTTCCCTTCGTAGGGTCGGAGAATGCCGATACAGTCTTCATCCTTCCCTGTGTCGAGAAAGAAGTACGTCGGCTCGTCCGTCGTGTTGATCGAGAGAGGCAGGTCGCCGGTCAGAGCATGCAATGCCATCGCTTCGGCTTGCGCGAGCGTGAGCGTATAGCCGAGAGCTCGCACCGTCTGTCCAAACGGCATATGAAAGGAAAGCTCTCGAAACCCGGGAAGCTGTTCGGCGATCTGACGAAGATTGGATCTCTCCGTCAGACGCAACTTTGTGCCGATGCAGACGTTTGAACTCGACTGGCGTCCAGAGAACTGGGTTGCGGAAATCGATCGCTGCAGCCATGAATCTCCCACGCAGCATTCGGCGGTGTCCTTCTCCACGGTGTCAGGAATATAGAAACATCCCTGAGTCGTGAAGCGAGACGGTTCACGATATTTCTCGATCAGCCGTTCGAGCTCCACATCGAAGCCGTTCTTCCTTCGGCGAATGTGGTCCCCTTGGCGTTTGTTCAGGCCCTTGAGAAGTTTGGTCAGGGTGTCATGAAGCTCGCGCTTCGTGTTTCCGGACGCATTAACCTTACGTTCAAGCATGGTAGTCTCCAGCCCGGTTATTTAACGGCAGGGCGCGCCTTCTCCCCTCTCTGTGAGGTGAGCTCTCTAGCGCCTAGATAAGGCGCCACAGAGCTCACCTCAAGAATCCATAATCAAAGAGCAGCAAGTACTATAATACATATATTACGGTATTTGTCAATTTGTCGTTACTGAAAGAATTCAGGTTTTGTTGCGTGGAGGTTGGTGAAGAAGTGGTGCATAGCATAGATACCTCCGATACTTGTTCCTGCAGGGCCCTTCTCCATCACCACGGTGTATACATACTTCGGATTATCGTACGGGAAAAATCCAACAGCCCAGGTGTTATAGAACTCGTTATGGAACCCGAGCTGTGCAGTACCGGTCTTTCCTGCAATCTTTGTGAAAGAAAGATCATTGAGCCCAAGAGAGGTACCTTCGGTGGCACCTATGCGCATACCTTCGCGTGCAACCTGTAGTGCTGCCTGACTTACAGGAATACTCTGTCCTGCAAGTGGTGGATCTTTTATGAGGGTTGGCTTCACTAACTTGCCACCGTTAGCAATAGCAGCAATGGCCCGAGCAGCTTCAAGGGGCGTTATCTGCACTGCGTACTGTCCGATACCCGTATGATACGTGTCGCCGATACGCCATGGCTCTTTAATGGTTTGTTCTTTCCATGCGGGTGATGGTACAAACCCACTCTTCTCACCGGCTAATTCAATACCGGTTGCTTTAGTTAATCCATAGGTCTCATACCAGTACTTAAGACGTTCGATACCCAGTCCTTTCTGACCACCGAAGCCACCTGTCACGGTATAGAAATAGACGTCTGAAGACCACGCAATAGCGTGGCGCATATCCATAGCACCAAGTGCCTTCCAGTCTTTGAAAATGCTTGGATGTTCAGGATCGTATGGGTTTGGAAGTGAGATTGAACCACTGGAGTATATGGTAGTTTCAGGTGCAATGATGCCATCGGTCATGACACCGGTTGCGATAAGTGGCTTCACTATGGATCCAGGTGTGTACAGACCATTCACGGGACGATCGAGGTATGGCTGACGGGTGTCTTGAGAATAGCTGCCAATGATATCTGATGGACCGCCACTTGAAAGAACATTGGGGTCATATTCAGGATATGAAACCAGTGCAATCACTTCACCCGTGTTCACGTCCATTATTACTCCTGCCCCACCTTGATACGGAACCTTATCTGCTGTTTCCTTTATTGCGTCATACAGTGCTTTTTGTGCAGCTGCATCGATAGAGAGAGTCAGTGACTGTCCATTCTGTGCAGGCTTCACACTTCCCTGACTCTGCACATGTCCAAGCGCATCTTCTTCAACAAGAAGCGTACCGTTTGTACCTGAGAGTGTTTCATTAAATGCTGATTCAACACCGGCAAGACCCGTGATAACGGTGTCGTAATAGCGTCCAGCAGAATCTTTCTTTGGATACGATACATATCCGAGCAGGTGTCCGAAACCTGGAGATGCATAGGTGCGCTTCACTGAACCATCTTCGGTTTCAATGTTAGAAACAAGCGGTGTGCCTGTACGGTCAAGAATGGCTCCCCGTTGCGCAAACAATACTTCTGGACGCAGACGATTACGCTCACTCTGATTTGCAAATGTTGTTCCTTGAAGGAGTTCGAGATTCGCTGCCTGAGCAACAAGAGCACCAAATATAAGAAATGATACGAGAAAGAGTCCGAAGTATGTGGAACGTCCTATCGGCTTTTCGAGACGACCTTCAAGACTATTCTGATTAAACTCAGGTAAGTTAGAGGCATCCAGGAAGATGTCATCCGGATTGAGTTCTGGATCCTTGTATCGTCGTTTGCCGAACATGCTTACATAATACGTGTTTTCACAAAGGTACGCACGAGTGCGGCAACAATACACAATACTAAGCCAATTATGCTCCCTATCGGTAGGTATCCGCTTGGTTCATAGAGTAAATCGGTAAGCATTCCTATGGCAATGGCTATAGGCGGAAATATAAATGCTGCACCAAATGCGAGTACCACCGTTATGGCCGCAGGAAAAATGAAGGGCGAAACACAGGCAAGGAGAATAATGCCAACACGTGTAGACAGTGGCAGTTGGATCATGGATTTGATCGAGACACCGTTACCCAAACAAGTGAGAAAGGATTTACATACGGATGAACATGAAGCACAACGTTTGGAGATGATGGGTCACTATCGATACGCGCCACCGACCCAATAGGAAGAGCCCCCGCTCCCGCAATGTATACTCCCTGTCCTTCTGTTACTCCTGCTGCTTTAGGAAGTTCAGCGGTAAAGGCACCTGAGCCTGATCCTTTTACCATGACGGGTGTACGTGCTTCACCTACCCATGCAGCAGTCTCAAGACCGGGATTTGAATAAAGAGTGATGCGAGAAGATTTAGCAGCAACGCTTGCAACCGTGCCCACTGGTGTTCCACCCGGACCATAGGCGGTTGATCCAAGACTTACTCCAGATTCAGTACCCTGATCAATAATAAGAACATCGTATGGTGCTACCGGCGGTCGAGCGAGTACCGCAGCAAGAATACCGGGTGCTGCTTCTGTGCGTGAACCAAGTAGTGCTTCGAGATCATGTATGCGAGTGCTTAGCCTCAAATTATCTGCTTGAAGCACTACGTTTTCGGTAACAAGCTGATCACGCTCATTCGCAACAATGACGGAATTCTTAAATCCCTTAGTAACATATTCAATACCGTTACCAACAAGTGAGCCTGTTCCCCATAGTGGTGATGCAATAGCTATAAATACCCCAGGTGCTGCAAACCGTATGATTGCAAGCACGATCATTATAAAAATAAGTACGCCGGCAATAGCTTGCCCTGGCGTTATAAGCGCATTACGAGTGCGTGCACTAGTTCTGTGTAAGTACGGCCTCTTCATGCATGAATGATTCCTGCCACGCACGCGGATTCTCGGTAACAATACCGGTACCACGGACCACAGCAGTAAGTGGGTCGTCTGCAACGAACACAGGTACTCCAAGCATCTTTGCAAGAAGTTCAGGAAGTCCGCGCAGGAGTGCACCTCCTCCGAACACGGTTACTCCTCGCTCCAGCACATCAGAAAGAAGTTCTGGCGGAGTCCGTTCAATCACATCCTTCATGGCTTCCATAAGACTATCCATGGATGGTGCGAGTGCTTCACGAACATGTGCGTCAGTGAGAATAACCTCGCGTGGTAGACCGGTAGCAAGGTCACGTCCACGAATCGGTCGCTCAAGTACTTCATCAAGAGGTAGTACGGCACCAATGGCTATTTTGGCATCTTCTGCGGTGCGTTCACCAATGGCGAGCGAGAACTCACTACGTACAAAATCAATGATGTTCTCATTCAAGCGATCACCTGCTATTTGAGAACTCTTTCCGGCAACCGTACCACCAAGTGAAATTACGGCGATGTCTGTGGTGCCCGCACCAATATCAAGAACCATGGTACCAATCGCTTCGTTGATAGGAAGCTTTGAACCAATTGCACCTGCCATCGGTTCTTCAAGAATGTATACCTCACGGGCACCGCTAGTGAGTGCAGCGTCACGTACCGCACGACTCTCGACGTTAGTAACACCGGTTGGGACACCCACCACCACACGGGGACCAAATAATCGGGTACGACCACTCTGTGCCTTATGGATGAGATAGGAGAGCAATTCTTGAGTAACTTCAAAGTCTGAAATCACCCCATGAGAAAGGGGGCGGACAGCCTTGATATGTCCTGGCGTTTTCCCAAGCATTGCCTTAGCAGCATTACCGACTGCTACGACCTGACCGGTCTTTTCGTTCACGGTTACCACCGATGGTTCATTGATCACAATTCCACGACCACGCACATACACAAGTGTGTTGCCGGTGCCGAGATCGATACCAATATCGCTCGAGAAAAGTGAACTAGTGCTAAAACGATTTGCCATACGTATTATTGAGAAACGGAGCCCATATGCGCCACTAGATCTGCACGGGAGACTTTCTTCACTTCCCCCGTAGCGCGATCTACCACCTCAACAAGACCAGTTGAAATTGTATCTTTTCCAATAAGAATACGTGTTGGAATACCAATGAGATCACTGTCTGCAAGCTTCTCTCCTGCTCGTGCATCACGGTCGTCATAGAGCACTTCTACCCCAAGCGCTGTTAGTTCTTCGTAGAGAGAGTCTGCATACGCAACGATAACCTCGTCATTTGATACCAGCGAAAGGAGGTGAATACCAAATGGAGCAACCGATGCAGGCCACACTATACCCTTCTCATCAGAAAGGAGCTCAACGATTGTTCCCATCAAGCGACCGATACCAATACCGTAGGCACCAAAGACTGCTGGTTTATCAATACCATCCTCATCCTTGAAGGTTACGCCAAGTTCCTTGGTATAGCGTGTTCCATACTTGAAGATGTTTCCAACCTCTATAGACTTTGCTTCTCGTAGCGTCTCCCGAGTAACCCCAAGCCCTTCAAGAATGTCATCTTTGAGTACTTCCTCATTTACGGCGATATTCTTCGCATCATCAATATAGACAATATCTTCGCCAGCATCACAAACAGTCTGGAACTCGTGACTGAATTGAGAGAACATGCCGCCTGAAGCGAATGTGACAAATGTCTTATCTCCAATACCTGCACGATCGTAGACATTCTTGTATGCCTGAATTGCTTTTTCGTAGAAGGCATCGAGTTCTTCTTCAGTACGATTGAAAGAATACATGTCCTTCATCATGAATTCGCGACCGCGCATGATACCACTCTTCGCACGTAGTTCATTGCGGAACTTTGTCTGGAACTGATAGGTATATTTTGGAAGATCACGATATGAGTTCACGTGATCACGCATCATGCGTGCCATCGGTTCTTCATGGGTGCATCCAAGACCAAGTTCCGTATCATTCTTGAGTTTAGTCTTAAACCATACATCCACTTTCTCGTCGTCCCAACGATCTGTTTGCTTCCAGATCTCTGGGTCCTGCAGTGCTGTAAGTGACACCTCCTGACCACCTATTGCATTCATTTCCTCACGAATAATGCCCTTGATCTTATCGATGACACGGAGACCCAGTGGTAGATAATCGTAGGCACCTGCCATTTCCTTGTGCACATATCCTGCACGGATTAAGAGCTGGGCGTTTTTAGAGACTTCATCAGCGGGAGCCTCTCGACGAGTCTTTGTAAAAAGGTGGGTTTGTCGCATTCCCCCCAGTATACGGCTCTTGCTTCCCTTCGCAAAAGCTATTTGCAAAAGTTAAGAAATAAGTTCTTATGCGAACAACTTAAAGACATCGTGTGTGCTGACAATGATCATAAGGAGAATAAGGAACGCGAATCCAACCGTGTTTACCGTCCTTCCTACTGCAGCATTAATTCGTCTTCGGGTTATTGCTTCAATAAGGACAAATAGTAGACGACCACCATCAAGTGCAGGGATTGGTATGAGGTTTATGAGCGCTAGGTTAATAGAAATGATTGCCGTTATGGTCAGCAAAGAGGTAAAGCCATTATCTGCCGCACTCCCTATCGCTCCCGCAATACCGATTGGCCCGGTCACCTGTGCAAGATCAGTTGAGAGCGTGAAGATACCTCCAAAGAAGTGCGCGAGTCCGATGGCTGTTTGTTTGGTGAGTTCCCACGTGAGTTCTGCTGCTTGGACAGGAGCCTCATACCAAGACACGGGAATAGTACCCACAGACGATACCGCTATACCAAGTCCAATGCGCCAAGGCTCTGCTGCAATAACACCACTCTTAGGCGTTGCAACAATTGTTATGTCTTCATTGTTTCGCTCAACCTTGAACGTGAGTGGCGTAAGCGTACGATCGTCCCCCACGAAGGTAGTGAAGCTATCCGTTCCAGCACCTGTGAATGTTCCATTCTTGCCCTCCACTGAATGGATCAGATCACCTGGCATGAAGCCGGCCTCTGCTGCGGGGCTTCCTGGAAGAACATTTGCTACCGCTATAACCGCATCGGGATCACGCGTTGCTTCTGCGTCGGTGAGAGCACGCTGCGTGCCAATACCAAGTGCCACAGTAATAAGGACGTATGCAAAGAGCAGGTTCATAACAATACCCGCTACCAAGGTTAGTGCCTGGAGTATCTTAGGACGTGAGCTGAATGCATCTTTTCCTGACGCATCAGTTTCATCTTCTCCATAGATACGCACAAATCCACCAAACGGAAGCCAATTCAAGGTGTACTCGGTTCCTCCTTTCTTAAAACCCCAGGCACGTGGAGGATACCCAACACCAAACTCGTCCACACGCATACCAGAAAGCTTTGCGACGATAAAGTGCCCAAACTCATGGGCCACAATGAGTGCCACGAGTACGATTATGAAAAGGATTGCTGACATTTCTTTAGTGTACTACAGCGCGATCTCGTCTTGCTTTCGTTTCATCTGCGCCTCTAGCGTCTCAACACCTTTATCAATAAACTTCTGTACCTCTTCTTTGAGACGCTTGAGATCATCGGTACCCATACCCCCTTCCTTTTCAGCAGCATCAAGTTCTTTAAGTGCATCGGTTCGGTGACCTCGTAGGGTAACTTTTGCTTGTTCAGACTTCTCACCTGCAAGCTTCTGAAGAAGGGTGCGGCGTTCTGCAGTAAGCATGGGGAAGATAACGCGAAGTCCCCCGTCATCAACAGCAACAGAGACGCCAAGGTCAGCATCATTAATCGCTCGCTCAATATCCTTAGTTATTGATTTATCCCAGGGCACAATACGAAGAGTTCGAGCATCTTCAATAGTCACGCTCGCAACAGATGGGATCGGGGTTCGAGATCCATAAATCTCAGGCTTTATCGAGTCAAGGAGGGTTGGTGTTGCGCGGCCAGTGCGAATGTTAGACATCTCCCGTTGAAGCCATTCCTCGGTCTCCTGAATATTCGCTTTTAGCGTTGAAAAGTCATATGCCATATAGGAGGAGTGTATCAGATGGATTGTTGGTACAAAAGGCTGAAATGGCACATCAAATTCTTCTGGATACGACATGCGGAAACACTGTTGATACTTTACGGTCTCTCATGCAAAGCGTACCTTTTATGAAGGTATCTTCATGAAGCCTTCATGCCCAAACAAGGATACTTCGTGGACATTACCCGCACACCGTAGTAATTCCAGAACTGTATGAGAATACTCATTGTTGAAGACGAAGCTAAACTTGCAGAAGCCTTGAAGAAGGGCCTTGAATTGAAGGGCTACACCGTAGACTGGCTTTCAGACAGCGAGAAGGCACGTACACGTATAATGTTATACCGCGATGAGTATGATCTCATTCTCCTTGATCTTATGCTTCCAGGAATTGATGGAGCAACTATTTGTAAGGATGTCCGCGCTGAAGGTGTTACTACTCCTATTATTATCCTCACCGCACGTGATGAGACTGAACAGAAGATCAATCTCCTAAACCTGGGTGCAGACGACTATATTGCAAAGCCATTCTCCTTCGATGAAGTGGTGGCGCGCATGAATGCGGTTATGCGTCGCCCAACAGAAACACTTCCAACCACGCTTAGCGTTCGTGATATCGAACTTGATCCCGGAAAGCATACCGTTACCAAAGGAGGCAAACCGGTTGCTCTTACTCTTAAAGAATTCTCACTCCTTGAATTCTTTATGCGTCACCCAAATGAAGCATTGAAGCGTGAGCAGGTACTGGATCACGTGTGGAGTTTCGACTTCCCCGCATTCAGTAACGTACTCGATGTACATATGAAGAACCTCCGTAAGAAACTCGACGACTATGCAAATGCCGACCCCCTCTTCGAAACGATTCGAGGTATTGGGTACCGACTTAACGGATAAGTACCGAAACAATCCGTACGTAAAAAGTACGGTGCACATAATTGCCCTTCAGATTGTTCTTACCATCCTAACGATTGCGGTCTTTGGTTGGGGTTTGCAGTACTCGCAGACACAAATTGTTGGGTCTATTAGTGAACACATAGCAGAAGCAATGCGTGGTGGCATCACTAATAGCAATACACTCAGTCATACAATAACTGAGGTCCGTACAGACACGATTGCGTATGTATTCGTGATACTTATCCTATTGACCGTTGTGTTCGGCTTCCTAGCTGCACGCTTCGCACTACGTCCTACACGAGATTCACTTCAATTCCAGAAACGTTTCATTGGCAATGTTGCTCACGAGATTCGTACACCGCTTGCCATAATTAAAACAAGTACTGAAGTTGCATTGATGGATCCTCGTGTATCTACAGATATTCGAGAGACTCTTACACAAACCATTACTGAACTCGATAGGATTTCTGAGACTATCAATAATCTCCTTTCCTTCGATAACCTTATACGGCCTGGTCGGATAAAGTCTGAGTGTGTTGATGTGGCTAGTCTTATACGCACGGTCTCCGAAAGACATCACGCACTCGCAGACTCTAGAGGCGTTATGTTACGCATACATATTCCCGATGGCGAGTATATGGTGTTGGGTAACGCGGTTGCACTTGATCAAGTACTCACCAACCTTATTAAAAATGCCATCAACTATACACCAGAAAATAAAGGTGGCTCTGTATCGGTATCAATAGAAGCGGATTATCGTGGACGAATTATTATATCAATCGTAGATACCGGTATTGGTATTGCACAAAAGGATCTGTATCACATATTTGAACCATTTTATCGTGCAGAAACATCACGCAATCGCGGCGTGGGCGGTGGAACTTCTGGACTTGGACTTGCAATTGTAAACGAAATCGTACGGTTACATCGTGGCACCATCACCGTTCGCAGTGCGGTAGGCCACGGGACAACCATGGAGCTATGTTTTCCAAATGTTAATGATCCATCAAATAAACGGAGGTTTAAAGATCATGGGTTAGATGAAACGGTGCAGGAAGTACAAATGAATCTTGGGTAGTACGTAGAAGACCGCCCCATTGCTGAGGCGGTCCATAGATGTTTTGTCCTGTCGAGTAGACTAGGACTTCTTGGGGAGCAACAGACAGGCCTTCCGTTCGTCCTCGTCGGACGGCTTGTTGCAGTTCACGTAGTAGGTGTGGTCGCTGCCGGGTTTGATCCCGTAGAAGATCCACGTCAGGTGCTGGTTGCCCAGCCGATCGGTCAAGACCTGGAAGGTCTTATTCTTGCCGACGATCGTCCGCACCCGCTCGGTAGTGACGGTGGTCGGCGGTACGAACGGCTGCGGACTCTTCATGAAAGGCATCTGCCCCGCAGTGCAGCACGACCGAAGCGGCTTATCCTTGCCCGCAGCGAAAGCGGGGGTGGCGAGCGCAATAATGCTCAACGCAATCAACACACGGTTCATCGAAGTGCTCCTGGAAGCGGGTTGCTGGTTGAATAGTTCGTAGTCTAATCGAACATTATACTATAATGTTCTATTTGTCAATATTATACAAATCAATCTGGCATAATAGAAGCACCAGAAACTGATTAGATATTATGGCAGAGCAGAAACTACTTGACCTTATTTCTTTAAAATTAAACTCAGGGATGTCTGAGGAAGACGTTCGAACATCACTTGATGGGAAGGGGTGGTCTGCTGGAGATATAAATGGTGCACTTGCAATCTACAAGATTCAAAAGAGTCCTTCACCTAGTTTTAAGAGATACGAAAGAATACCGTCATTGGAAGCTTCTGCATCATCCACAACTACACGCATATTTCAATTCGTGATAATCATAGTGTTGCTCGTGTCAGCTCCTGGAGCGTATGGTTTAGTCACAAGCATATTTATTCCTGCAATTAAAAATGAGCCAGTGGTTGTAAAGGATTCTTTGAAGGGATACGATCTGCTTCGCGATGTTCCATCATTAATTCCGGTAGCACCAATTGGTACCAAAAAAGTTGCTGTGGTTAAAGATACAGACAATGTAGTATCATCGAACCCCGTACAGGCGGACCCATCTCAATCAATAAAAAACGAACCAAAAATAACAAGCACAGGGGCAGTAGCAGCTGCAAAACCAACCGTAATATTTAAATCAGATCAATCTTCTGTTGTTGTCGGTTCGCGCATTTTACTTAGCTGGAAGGCAGCGAACGCAACGAGTTGTTCTGGAAATCAATTTGAAACAAATGATAGAACTGAAAGTAGCATACACGTGCGACTTCATGGCAGCACACAATTCACAATCACTTGTGTAGGTTCAGGCGGTTCTGTTTCCGAAAGCACCACAGTGGCTACAGTTCCTGCGACAACTTCCCCAACGCCGACCCCAACACCTGAGCCGACGCCAATTCCTACCCCAACACCGGTTCCTGAACCAACTCCAACACCTACTCCAAGCCCTACACCTTCACCAACTCCAAGTCCCACCCCGACCCCTGCACCCAGCTATCCAACAGCAGCAACAACTTCGGCTGGTATTTGGGAAAAAGTGAAAGCATCTCACGATGGAGATACTGTGCTGGTTGCTCCTGGTGCCTACAGCACCCTCAGTATGAAAAACTTCAAATTCACTGGAAGTGGGGTGACTATTAAATCTGCAGATCCTTCACAACCGGCAGTTATTAGTAGTATTGATATTCAATATAGCTCTGGACTTAAGTTCACGGATATGACATTCCTAGCTCTTGGGGGAGGTCGAGCAGTTAACGTCATTAATTCTTCTAATATTCAGTTTCAGCGAGTAGATATCCATGGTGACGGAACTCGCAATGGCAGTGCAAGCCTCTTCCGAGATAGCAGTAACATAAGCCTTAAGGATTCACATGTACACAATCTTGGGTTTGGAGTTGGACACCTAACCGTCTCATCCCTGAACATATCGAATAATACTATCGATCATATACAGAGCGACGGTATAAGTGGAGGTGGTTCAAGTAACGTGACTGTTAACGGTAACGTAATTTCATCATTCTTCCCTCTCTCTGGAGATCATCCAGATGGTATTCAATTCTACGGTGGAGATTCTAATGTAAGTATCACTAACAATACTATCTATCGAGGATCTGGTAGCGGCATACCCATGCAAGGTATTTTCTTAGAGCGTGTAACAGGGGTAACGATCACGGGTAACGCCATGGTTGGTACCCTATATAACGGCATATCGGTATCCGAAGGAAGCAATACACTTATTCAAGACAACTTTATCCAGGGGTATACGGACTACCCTGCACGTATTATCGTCCGTGGCGCAAGTGCAAACGCTACTGTTAGAGACAACACCACACAACTAATCTCAAACTTTGAAGATAAAGGTCCTAACCCAGGGTACGTAGAGACAAATAATACAATTATTAATGCCGTATCACCTGGCAGCACATCAGATATAAACGCGTGGCTTTCATCTCACGGTCGTTCATCGGTTGCTGTTTCTGTAACGAATCACTCATTTGCACTTAGTGATATTTGGACCAATATCGCACAGCGCAGCAGCAAAACACTGACTGCTTCAGTACTTAATGCAATAGATTCTCTACTGCATTTGATACAAGACCTCAGGTCTTAAGACCTGTTCCTCGTTTGAAGAAGAAGAGAGTGAGCACAATTAGCACGGCAATGATGCCATACATAACAATGAAGCAGGTACTGAGTGGCACATCACTTATACCAAGGAACCCATACCGAAATGCATTCACCATGTATAGGATCGGATTGAAGAGAGACAACGTGTGGAAGAACGGAGGTAACTGATCGATGGAATAGAAAATACCACCAAGATACGTTAGTGGCGTAAGGACAAAGGTTGGAACGATATTGATCGCATCAAAGGATTTTGCAAACATACCGTTCACCAGACCTGCGAATGAGAATAGGAGTGAGGTTAGAACAGCTGCAAGTATGACGATAGCTACGTTGAATACTACAAGCTTTGTGAAGAAGAGCGACACCCCAATCACCAGAACACCAACAAGGAGACCTCGCATGACGCCACCTGTTACGTACCCAGCAATTATCACCCAGTCTGGCATTGGAGACGCAAACAGTTCATCAATGGTGTGCATCCACTTTGCAAAATAGAACGTGGAGACCGTATTCATGTACGAACTAGTGATAATTGCCATCATTACCAACCCGGGCACAATGAACAACATGTATGAGAATCCCTCAATAGCATCAACTTGAGAACCAATGAATGCTCCAAAGATAGCAAAATAGAGTGCCGTTGTAATTATCGGGGGAAGAAGCGTCTGAGACCAGATGCGAATGATACGGATGAATTCCTTACGAATCATCGTGTAATAGCCGATAAGAATCGGTGCACGATCAGGATGCGCAGGAGTGATAGTTGGTTCCATACAGTTATTTCTTCTCGATAAGATTCACGAACACCTCTTCCAAACGACTCCCGGTATTGCGTACATTCATCACTTCAATGCCTATTGAAGCAAGTTTACGGAATGAATCGTTGGCAGACTGCTTATGTTCAAGCTTTACCTCAAACGTAGTTTCATCAATCTTTTTGATTGGGTATCCACGAAGGAGTTCCATATCAGCAAGAGTAATGGGGTCCTTAGTATCAATAAGCAGTGTTGCGGTATTCAAACTACTGAGAAGACCTTTTACACTTCCCTCTTTGATAATCTCACCCTGATTGATGATGGCAACACGACGACAGAGATGTTCCGCCTCTTCTAGGTAATGCGTAGTGAGGATGATAGTGGTGCCTGCTTCGTTAAGTTCCCGAAGGAAGTCCCACATACCGCGGCGCAGTTCAACATCAACACCTGCCGTTGGTTCGTCTAGAAGTAAGACACGTGGCTTATGCACGAGTGCACGTGCAATGAGAAGTCGACGCTTCATACCTCCGGAGAGATGCTGCGCCATATCATTACGCTTTTCCCATAGAGAAAGATCTTTAAGAACCTTCTCAGCATGGGGTAGAGCTTCCACACGTGAAATACCGTAGTATCCAGCCTGATCAAGCACGATGTCTATTACCTTTTCGAAGATATTAAAATTAAGCTCCTGAGGAACCAGCCCGATATATCCTTTTGCTTGATCTGGGTGGTCATCAATTGAAATACCGTGGATATGAACAGAGCCAGCATTCTTCATTGAAAGTCCGGAGACGATAGAAATGAGAGAGGTCTTACCCGCACCATTAGGCCCGAGAAAAGCAAAGAATTCACCTTGAGGTACCGTAAGTGAAACACTTTTTAGAGCCTCTGTGCCCGGCTTTTTCTTGCTTCCTGGATAGGTCTTTGTGAGACCAATGATCTCAAGTGCGGGAACAGATGATGCGTCAGGAGACATGATAATGGCAGTATACCGTGTAGCTCTGAGAGAGACAAAAACGCACCCGGAGGTGCGTTTTTGCTACGTAAGAAGATGAATGTACGGCCTAGTTGTAAAAAGTGGTTCAGCACGAATGCCGAACATAAGCCGCACATGCATTACCTCACGTACACCTACTATAGTATAGGTGGTTTAAAAAGTCAAATGATTCCTAGCACGGTACACTGCGTCTAATGCAGTACTTTAG
Organism: Parcubacteria bacterium C7867-008; assembly: GCA_001189215.1. GTDB lineage: Bacteria > Patescibacteriota > Minisyncoccia > Phycocordibacterales > Phycocordibacteraceae > C7867-001. Next base: position 230,837 of record LFCR01000004.1, read on the forward strand.
AAGCAAGGCATTCAGACGATTCCTACGATATGCCCTAGTGGGCGGAAGTACCCTTACGTTTGATCTCATTCTTCTCTATATAGCGACAGATATCTATGGTGTTCCCTACTACATTTCAACACCTATAGCATTCCTCATTGCGGTTTCTCTAAACTATGTCATCAGTCGCCGTTTTGTATTTAAAGGCACTGAACGACGAATGCATCATGGATATGCCTACTTCATGACCATAGGGTTTATAGGATCACTGCTAACCACAGGTTTGGTAACAATTGTGGTGAGTACGACTGGCCTTTATTACCTATATGCACGATTCATTGTTGCCACAATCATTGGCTTAGGAAATTACCTTTTTAATCTGTACGTAAACTTTAGGGTTGTTGGTAAGCACCACTAGACATCAATCCGGGGATTGCAGTCCTCAAAAGGCAAAAAATCAATATTTATGAAATCTTTAGTGCGTTCTCGATAATAGACGTTTGCATTAAAGGGTTCACCAGAGATGGCGCGAGCAAACCACATGTGATCTGAACCGAGCATTCGGTCATACGGAATATCTTCTATGTCATACCAGTTTGGGATCATATCCGCAGTCTCTACCAGCTCTCCTTCAAACGTGTCAGTACGGTATACGTGTACTTGGAAGTCAGGTTCTCCTGCTGCAAAAAAGGTAATGATCGCAACTTTTTTAAGATACTCAGGGAAAAGCTCAATACCAAGCTCTTCATCGGTCTCCCGTATTAGACACTCTAAAACTGACTCTCCTGGATCAAGCTTCCCACCAGGACCGTTAAGTGTACCTGTGCCTATCTCTCCTTTCTTCTTCTCACCCAGCAATACCTTTCCGTCTTTCACAATGATGGCCAGTGTTGCAACTTTCATGTAATAAGCGTACCACCATAGTTCATGCGTTATACACGTATCCCCCTAAACCAAGAACGATAATATAAGCTATATTATAGGTACGATTCTTATGCTAGAACTCTCCCACCGCTATCATGAAGACCGACCTTGGGGGTCATTTGATCGCTTTACCGAAAATGAACCCTCGGAAGTGAAGTTTTTGAATGTTGAGGCTGGAAAGCGTTTTTCCCTACAGAGACACTCGAAACGTTCAGAGTTCTGGAAGACTATTAAAGGGAGTGGGGTGGCAGAGGTAGACGGCATAGAATATCCAATGGAAATTGATAGCGAGGTAACAATCCCGCTAGGTTCAACACATCGGCTTACTGGTGGTCCCAATGGTATTACGGTACTTGAGATTGCTCTAGGAGAATTTGATGAGGATGACATTGAACGATTAGAAGATGATTTTGGGCGTGTAGCTGAGAATACTCATGGATAGCAGCCTGCTGTTCTTCCTTTTTGTTGTACTCGTCGCTTTCTTTGTAACCGGACTCTTTTTATATGGGGTATGGGATCTTATACGTTCCTTTGCAAAGAAAACACGTTTACTTGAAACAATACTTGAAGCACTTAGATTCGGTAAGTCAGGGTCCAACCCTCTTTTAAAGAAGGGGTCATATGAGTGGGAGGCACAAGCAGTACTTAACCCTGCCGCGGTAGCGACCGACGACAAGACACACCTTTTCTACCGAGCTATCGGTAATGACGGAGTGTCTCGACTTGGATATGCATCATCTGAAGATGGTACAAATTTTAATGAGCGACTTCCCTACCCGGTATTCTCCGCAGAAAGTCTTCGAAACGGTACCTACAGATATGATCCTGTCTTATATCCCTCTGGCGGTAGCTGGGGAGGAACAGAAGATCCTCGTGCCGTGATAATTGATGGCATCGTATACCTAACCTTCAACATGTTTGATGGTTGGGACAACATGCGTGTGATGCTCACCACCCTTTCGGTTGAAGATCTCGAAGCAAAGCGATGGAACTGGAGTACTCCAACCTTCCTCTCACCACGGGGTCAGCGACATAAGAACTGGGTTCTATTTCCCGAGAAGATCCATGGGAAGTTTGCCATCCTGCACAATCTACACACTGAAGATTCTGATCGCGTTCGTGTCGACTATGTAGATGATCCTCTTCGTATTGGTACAGAGCTTCCCAACATTGAGAGTCCTGATCCAAATGCGCTACCCGATCATCCTGTTGCCTGGCACAAGCGCATGCGTAGTGTAGGGCCACCACCTATAAAGACAGGGTTTGGTTGGTTGCTTCTGTATCACGGTACCGATGAAGAGTCACACAAATATAAGATGGGGGCTGCGCTCCTTGATCTAAATGATCCTACTAAGATAATTGCGCGTGCTCCGTCACCCGTACTCGTTCCTGATGCTTCATACGAAAATGAGGGCAAGCCGGGTATCGTATATGGCTGTGGCGCAGTAGTTAAAGACGACATTCTGCATGTGTACTATGGCGGTGCTGATCAAGTGGTATGTAGTGCATCTGCACACCTCCCCACGTTCTTAAAGACCCTTATTGGTCACGGGGCACCAACACTCGCAACACCATAATATGTTTATCGTAACTCGATCACCCAATAATCCTATTATCGTGCCATCTCGTGCACGAGCCTTTGAGGCGATCGGTGCATTCAATCCAAGTGTTGTACATAAGGATGGTGTCACCCATTTGTTCTACCGTGCGATGGCAGAACCTGATGTAGTGCGCACTCCCCATCATGGATTCTCAACCATCGGACACGCAGCAGGATGCGGCGACATGGACTTTGAGGAACGCACGCAGGTGATCGAAGCAACTGAAGACTGGGAACATTATGGTTGTGAAGATCCACGCGCCACCTTCTTTGAAGGTAAATGGTATGTGTTCTACACGGCTCTTGGTGGATATCCATTTGGTCCTGGGAATATTAAATCTGCGGTTGCTATCGGTGATAGTCCTGATGCGCTTACCGAAAAGCATTTGGTAACACCCTTTAATGCAAAGGCGGCTACCCTCTTCCCAGAACGTATAAATGGAGATGCGGTGTTACTGGTAACGGCACACACCGACTGGACTGAGGATCACCCTCGTCCAACTATCGGTATTGCGCGCTCAAAGAATATTGAGGATTTCTGGAACCCTTCTTTCTGGAATGAATGGCACGAGCATCTTGCAGATCATGCAATTCCAGATGTTCGCCGTTCAGACACTGAACACATGGAGGTTGCTGCAACCCCTATCCGCATTCCCGAAGGGTGGCTTCTTGTGTATTCGCATATTCAAGACTACTACGATGAGCATCGCCGTATCTTTGGTGTTGAAGCCCTCTTACTTGATGCCAATGATCCAACAGAGGTCATTGGAAAGACGGCATATCCATTTATGGTTCCGGAAGAGTCATATGAACGGTATGGAATCGTGGCAAATATTGTATTCCCATCGGGAGCCAGTCTACACGAGGATACCCTTCATATATATTACGGGGCAGCAGATACTTCCTGCGCCACAGCAACGCTTTCTCTTTCTGCCCTACTGGAATCAATGGATGCAAATAAACGAAAGAACTTTGCAACTCGTGCAGAAGGCAATCCGATACTCATTCCTATTCCTGAACATTCATGGGAATCACGAGCAGTATTCAACGCAGCTGCAGTTGATCACTCTGGTTCTGTGCATTTGCTCTATAGAGCTATGGGTGCAGACTCTACCTCCACCATGGGGTACGCACGTCTTGAAGATGGTATCCATGTGACAGAACGATTGACTGAGCCTGCCTATACGCCCCGCGAATCGTTTGAAGCAAAGGGTGGCGCACCAGACGGTAACTCTGGGTGTGAAGATCCTCGCCTTACTATTCTCGATGATACACTCACGGTCTGCTACACCGCATATGATGGACAGGTATCAGTACGCGGCGCAATAAGCACTATTCCTATTAAAGATTTCGTTGACAAGAAATTTAGGAATTGGAGCACTCCAAAACTCATCACTCCTGAGGGCGTTCCTGATAAGGATGTATGCGTGTTCCCTGAACGTGTAAACGGAAAAATTGTTGTGATGCATCGACTTGATCCAAACATCTGTATTGCAACTTTCGACTCTCTTGAAGACATAAGCGTCATCGATAGTGGTTTCGACATCATGGGTCCCAGACGTGGTATGTGGGACGGACATAAGATTGGTGCAGGTGCAGCACCAATACGGGTACCAGAGGGATGGCTCTTCATCTATCACGGCATTGCTCCAGACAAGAAGACATATCGCTTGGGCGCTGCTCTACTTGATGAGACTGGTGAACGAGTTATTTCACGCATGGTGGCACCGATACTTGAGCCCGTGGAGGATTGGGAGAAGCACGGACAGATTGGAGATGTGGTATTCACCTGCGGTATTGTGCAGCGCGATGACACACTCTTTGTGTATTATGGCGGTGCCGATAGCAAACTTGGTGTTGCGACTTACTCGGTCTCTGATCTTATGAGGCGCTTACGAGGTACCACTCACTAATATGCCAGCACTCATCTTCTTTGACATTGATAAGACGCTCACCTCGAGCAAGCAGCCACTCACACCAGAGATGGCAGCATTACTTGGTCAGTTACTTGAACGTACAAATGTAGCGATTATTTCTGGAGGTGCTTTTGCGCAGTTCCGTGAACAGATAATTAATCAACTTCCACACGGCGTATGTCTTGAGCGACTCTATATTCTTCCAACGTCAGGCGCAGCACTCTATACCTATAGAGATGGAATGTGGAAACCAGTATACGAAGAACACCTTACCGATGCCCAAACTATAAAGATTAAAGACGCTATCGAAACAGCGATACGGGAGACCAGCGTTATTGATTTGTCCGTACCATCGTTTGGAGATCGTATTGAATTACGTGGTGCACAAGTGACTCTCTCTGCCCTTGGACAACAGGCACCTATCGCTGAGAAAGAGGCCTGGGATCCTGATGCGTCCAAGAAACGTATCTTGCGTGATGCAATAGCACCAATGCTTCCCGAGTTTGATGTTAAGACCGGTGGATCAACCAGCATTGATGTAACCCTTCAAGGAGTGAACAAGGCGTACGGAGTACGTAAGGTTGGAGAGCTTTGCTCATTTCTTATAAGTGACATGTTGTACATCGGCGATGCGTTATACCCAGGCGGTAACGATGAAGTTGTGAAAGAAACAGGTATACGTACTCATCAAGTGAAAGATCCAGAAGATACGATGCGTGTGATACAAGAAATACTCGTTCGATAAGTTATTCTATATACATGAATCAGTTCTTCGTTGTACTTCCTGCAATCATTGGCTGCTACTTGGTAACAATTGTATTTGTTGTCGGAGTCATACGTGAGTTATGGGTAGTGCATCATCCTGGTACCACCTTCTGGAGTTTCCTTGGACACAAGGAACGGTCTCGTAAAGAGAAGAAGATTAAGGAACCAAAAGTACCCGTTGTAAAAACTCCTAAAGAGCCCAAACCAGTCAAAGAAAAAGTTGTTACTGTATCTGCACCAGTACTTCCTGAAGTAGCTCACACTCCGCTCTATAAACTTGTTAACCCACATATTCAGGGTGAGGTTGAAGATTCAACAGAGGAGCGTGAGAAATATTCCAGGGACACCAGTCTTTTCACAAAAACACCTGAGTTGGTTGTCTATCCAAAAGATGCACACGATGTTTCTGAGTTAGTTAAAACAGCGCGTGCTGCTCGCACCCATGGAATGAATGTATCCATAACGGCACGTTCTGCTGGTACTGATATGTCTGGTGGACCGCTCACTAATTCAATTGTTGCGGTCTTCACTAAATATATGAACAAGGTTGGTGCTGTCGGAAAAGATGGTGATCGCGGATATGCCGTAACAGAACCGGGCGTGTTCTATCGTGATTTCGAAAAAGAGACTCTTAAGCAAGGGTACATTCTCCCTTCCTATCCTGCATCTCGTTCAATTTGTGCCATGGGTGGAATCATCAACAATGATTCTGGTGGCGAGCGTACGCTCGAGTATGGAAAAACTCGTGATTACGTAGAAGAACTAGATGTAGTGCTCTCCGATGGTACCCAAACCACATTCAAGGCACTTACTGCTCGTGAACTAGCTGAGAAACAAAAGCTCCCTACTCTTGAGGGTTCTATATACAAGCGTATGAGTGCATTGGTGAGCACATATGCAAAAACTATTGAGAAAGCGAAACCACGTGTTTCAAAGAACTCCGCAGGATATGCCCTTTGGGATATCCATGATCCAAAGACCGGAACGTTTAATCTTGCAAAGTTAATCACCGGTGCACAGGGTACCCTCGCTCTTGTTACTAAAGCAAAACTTTCATTAATAAAGCCTCAAGAGCATCGTGCGATGTTGATTGTATTCCTTTCAGATCTTGAAGTGTTACCACAAGTGGTTAAGAAAGTACTTCCCTTTAATCCTGAGTCTTTCGAATCATTTGACGATCACACGCTTAAGCTTGCCGTGCAGTTCATGCCGCAGATGCTCTCACAAATGGGTCTCATGCGGGCTACACGTCTTGGTATCTCCTTCCTCCCTGAGGTTGGCATGGTGCTTCGTGGTGGTGTACCAAAACTCATACTCATGGCTGAATTCTCTGAAGACACGGCTGAGTATGCACTCAAGCGTGCAGAAGAAGCTCGTGCAGCACTCACAAGCCTAAAACTTCCAACGAGTATTGCCAGAAACGAACAGGCTGCTGAGAAATACTGGATTGTACGTCGTGAGAGTTTTGCACTTCTCCGTAAGAATCTTCGTGGTCTCTATGCATCCCCATTCATTGATGACTTCGTGGTTCCTCCAGAAACCTATCCTAAGTTCCTTCCTGAACTTAATGCTCTGCTCGCAAAGTACGATCTAATCTATACCATTGCAGGACACATCGGGAATGGTAACTTCCATATCATTCCACTTATGGATGTTTCAAAGCCTGAATCTCGCAAGATCATTCTTGAGCTTGCCCCACTGGTATACGACATCGTTCTTAAGTATGGTGGCTCCACTACCGGTGAACATAATGATGGGATCATCCGTACTCCTTATCTTGAACAAATGTTTGGTGCCGATATGGTGAAACTCTTTGGAGAGACAAAGCGTATTTTTGATCCAGAGAATATCTTTAATCCAGGCAAGAAAGTTGGTGGCACCTTCGCAGACATCGAAGAAAGCATGCTGCGGCATATGTAGGGGTTATCCCAGTCCAACATATTGGTAACGGATCTAAATGCTAGGCTCATAATATGTTTACAGGAAGACTCAGTCGCACGCGCTATTGGCAGTTTCTTGCAACTATTTTTGGTATCCAAACAGGCACCTTAATTCTTGCCGTTGCTTTAGGGATCATCATTGCAACCATTGTTGAGCCTGCCCTTTGGGCTTCAAAGGATGTAGTCTTTCTGATACTGCTTGCGGTTGTTCCTATGGCAGTCATCGTTCATTTTGTACTGATTGGACTTCCTCTCACTATTATTTCTCTTGGTATACAAGTACGCAGAGCACATGATTTTGGATCGAATGGTTCACTCGTGTTTGCTGTTTTAGCACTCTCTATTATTACGAACATTGCTATGTTCATAACACACAACGAAGGAATCATTTCAATAGTGGCTAATGTGATCGGTCTTGCAATCCTTGGTGTATTCATATGGATTGGTGTTATTGAAAGTGATCCTGAAGCAAACAAATATGGTGAGAGTATTGATACAAGATCGTTTTGGAATGCATTCATTGGAAAAAAGGGCTGTCGTAGTTACGCCAGCTGCGTAATCCCCACCTATTCGCTAAAATATTGCAAATTTGTCCATTCTGTAGCATACTGCTAGTGACTCGCCGATTTCCAGAAGCTTTGTGCGACCGCTCCAAAACGTGTCTCCCCAAGTGTTCGGTGCCAGCGAGGTTATAACCTAGAATTTTCAGCCCACATGGCAAACAACAAGCTCTATGTCGGCGGTATTCCATACCGCACGACCGAGGATGAACTCCGCACTGCATTCGAAGAAGCAGGCACGGTAACGTCCGCAAGTATTATCATGGACCGTATGACTAATCGTTCACGTGGCTTCGGCTTCGTGGAGATGGCAGACGATGCAATGGCCCAGGCGGCTGTTGATCGTTGGGACGGTAAGGAGATGGATGGCCGTATGCTATCAGTATCCTTCGCTCGCCCTCAGGGTGATCGTCCAGCAGGTGATCGTCCCCCACGTCGCGAAGGCGGCTTTGGTGGCGGTAACCGTGGCGGTGGTTATGGTGATCGCGGCGGCTTCGGCGGCGGCAACAGCTACTAGCACTCGCTAAAGAAAAACAGCATCCCTCTGGGATGCTGTTTTTCTTTTCATCATTCTCCTATCAACTCTTTACGATTTCACTACCGCTATCTTGCTGCCGTTGCTCTACGCCGGTGGCTTGGTAGCGAGTGAACCCTAGTCACGTTTCACTCGAGGGTCCAATTCCCTCCATCGGCTTAGTAAGGATTGACGGTACTGGTGCGTAGGTATAGTGTTATACATGACTAGGGTTCACGCTATCAAACAGCGAGTGGAACAAAGAAAAAACGGCCGGAAGGCCGTTTTTCTTTTGTCTCCCTTTGTTTTGTTACTCCCCAAACGTTTCCTTAATCTCAAGTTTACGTCCTTCTGCCATCCAACCAACTAGGTTAGAGAGAGTCATGAAGAATGATGCTACTCCTGCAAGTGCAAGGATAAGGATCACTGGCCACGCATATGGTGTTGCGAAGTATGCGAACACTATTATAAAGCTAAACCAGAGGCCTGTGCACCATGGGCAGTTTAGGAGTGCACCCAGGGTGTGTGCAAACGAATTCTCACGTGTGTTTACAAACCAGTCACGGATGAACTTAGTTATGACATCGTAGGTAAAGAGACGAGTGAGGCGGAAGATGGCGAGTGCCATGAGAGTGAGATCACGGACCGGCACTTCATAGAAGATGCGCTCTGAGGCAAAAAGCCACCACGCAGCAAGTGCAACTAAACCAGCAAAGAAGAGTGAGAGTAGGGTGTTCCAGGGGTGTATACGCATATGCAGATATTGTACTCCGGTTATAGGAATACGCGATAGAATAGGCACATGGAGGAACCACTAAAGGTCTCGAGGGAAGATATAGCTGCACTTATACGGGATAAGTATCAGGGGAATGCACCAGATGAAGCTCTGGCAGTCGATATCACAAGACTTATTGACGGTGAGCCGTTGGCGTATGTCATTGGCTGGATTCCCTTTCTATCCCTGCGTATACGTCTTGATTCTCGTCCTCTCATTCCGCGCCCCGAAACAGAATATTGGACAAACGAACTACTAACTCATCTTCGTGAGAAGTTTGGTACACAGCCATTCAGATTACTCGACCTTTGTGCGGGTTCCGGAGCCATTGGTCTTGCGGTATTAAAGGAATTTCCAGAAGCACACGTGTACTTTGCCGATCTTATGCCTGAACACGTTGCCCAGATTGAACTCAACATCCAAGAGAACAATCTGGACGCATCGAGAGTGGAGATATGTGGAAGCGACCTGTTTAACTCATTTCCTTCCTCATGGACAGAGCCTTTTGATGTTATTGCAACCAACCCTCCATATATTCCAGAGGATCGCACTCTAGACAAAAGTGTTACCAACTTTGAACCCCTTGAGGCATTATTCTCAGGGAGTTCAGGACTATCGGTTATTACTCGTATTGCACAGGAAGCTCCTATGCGCCTTACACCCGAGGGTGAACTCTGGATTGAGTGCGATATTGAGAATATTGGTACTGCCAAAACACTGCTGGATGCGTATGGTGCTCAGCACTCAGATATACGCACTGACCAGTATGGCCGGCCACGATTCGTAGTGTCATACTATCCATAATGACGCCGCCGCCTACCGCGACTCTGAATGACACTGCTCCACGTATTAACCTCATGGAGCAGTTTACGCAGGGAAACTCATCATTTGGACAACCCGGTGCACTTCCTTCTATTGATCTGAGTGCCATCATCCCAGTGGTCTTTACGATCATATTTCTTATCTGGACCATATACACCCTCGTCATTATTTATCACTGGTTCCGCTATCATCACCGATCGTGGTTCGCAGTACCGGCTATAGTCATGCACTTATTTATATCTGGTTTCATTATCCTGTTCATGATTAGTGGCCTGCGTTGATATGGAAGAATTCGAACTAGAACTTGGTGAGGTCGTGAAGCAGTCGGTACGTCAGCATTGGTTCTTGCTGGTATTGAAGCTGATTCCCTATATCGTGCTCACCTTGGCACCAATCGTTATCTTGCCGCTCTATGTACTCTTCGCTACTAGTGCGAGTGCAGCAGGAGCACAGGTCCCAGTACTTGATATAAGTCTTGGGAATTCACTCGTACGATTCCTCCTTGGCACGTGGTGGCTATTTATCTGGATGGCAACATTCACCATGCTCACGAAATTCTTCCTTACACAGTGGATTATTACGAGTACTCGTATTGTTGATATCACCCAGGAGAGCCTGTTTAGTCGTCGGGTATCTAGCTTCCTCCTTGCTCGTGTTCAGGACATTACTACAGATATTAGTGGGGTCTTCCCTACACTCATTGGATACGGAACACTTAATGTTGAGACCGCAGGACGTGAAGAGAAATTCTCTATGGAAGGTATTGCACATCCAGAAGATGTACGGGATCTCATTATGCGAGAGATTGCTGATCTGCAAAATCATGATGGTCTTGGCACGAAGATAGCAAAGACGGTTGGTAGTGTATTGATATAGCAATGCAAGAGGTATTGTCAGAATCCAGGTGGAGAAAAATACCTTCCTGCGATACACTCAATTTATGAGTGAACACGAACCCCTCAGCACTGAATCGTATAAAGGTGTACGCGATTTCTATCCCCGTGAGTTCGCCGTACGTGAAGCCGTCTTTGGACGCATTCGTCGTACCTTAGGTCTCTATGGCTATGAGGAATATAACGCTTCCCCTTTAGAGCGTGCGGAGCTCTATGAAGCAAAGACTAGTGAGGAAATCGTAAACGAACAGACCTATACCTTTACCGATCGTGGTGACCGCAGGGTAACCCTTCGTCCTGAGATGACTCCTACCCTTGCCCGCATGGTTGCTGGTAAGCGCCGTGAATTAGTATTCCCGCTTCGTTGGTTCTCTATTGGTAATCGGTTCCGCTATGAACGTCCGCAGCGCGGTCGCATGCGTGAATTCTTTCAGACAGATGTTGATCTACTAGGTCTTTCTGCAGGAGATGCTGATATTGAAGTGGTGTCCATCGCAACACGCATCCTTAAAGAGTTTGGTGCTACCGATCAGGACTTCATTGTGCGTGTGAATTCACGGGAACTCCTTACGCAAGCATGCGCAGCAGCAGGACTCACAGGAGATTCAATCAAACAGTACATGCGTCTTCTTGATAAGAAGGACAAGATGCCAAAAGAAGTATTTGATGTTGCGGTACGTGAGATAACACACAAAGATCCACTTGATCTTATTGCGCAGGATGAACCACGTTTGTCGGAAGCAAAGCGTGCCATTCTTGGCACTATCGTTCAGCTTAAGGAACGTGGTGTTGCCAATGCCGTGTTTGATCCAACCCTCGTACGTGGTTTTGATTACTACACAGGAATCACCTTCGAGGTATACGATACAGACCCAGAGAATCCTCGAGCCATCTTTGGTGGAGGACGCTATGACCGACTCGTGGCAATGTTTGGAGGTGATCCAATACCAGCGGTTGGCTTTGCGATTGGGGATGTTACTCTCATGGACTTCCTCGAGACACACGGCCTAACACCAGATGGTGCCGGTCTTCCGCAAGTATATCTTGGCACCGTTCCAGAAGGCCTTGAAGAAGCCACCACCTTCGCAGAAACCCTTCGAAGTGCAGGCATACGCGTATTTGTGAATCTCACTCAACGCGGTCTTGGGGATCAGATCCGAGAAGCAGCTAAGCGCGGTATCCAGTACTTCACAACCTACGGTCCTGACGAAGTAAAGTCTGGTGTTCTACGACTTAAGCGTCTTGATACCGGTGCAGAAGAATCGCTTGATGAACAAGATGTTGCCGCACATCTTTTAAGCGCATAGAGGTATTTAGACATGCGCGCAATTACGTTTGATATTGAAACCGCAAATGCCTTTCCGAGTCTAGGCCGGAATGATCTTGCACGTATGGAGATTTCGATTGTTGGCATACATGATTCAGAGACGGACGAATATTCGTCATACTCAAAAGAAGAGTTTCCTAAACTATGGCCCATTCTTGAACGAGCAGATATGCTAATTGGTTTCAACTCTGACACCTTTGATATTCCGATACTAAATCGCTACTACCCTGGTGATCTCACCAAAATAAAATCACTTGATCTGCTTGTTGAAGTACAAAAAGCACTTGGACGACGTCTTCGATTGCAGTCTCTTGCTGAAGCAACACTAAATAAAGGAAAAGGCGGTAACGGACTTCAAGCTGTTGAGTGGTGGGCACAGGGTGAATATGAGAAGGTTCGTAAATACTGCATTGAGGACGTTAGAATCACCCGTGAGCTTTACGACTATGCCCTTACAAATGGCTCACTAAAATATAAGGACCTGAAGGAAAAGCGTGAAGTTAAAATTGATACAAGATTGTGGGAAGAAGTTCCTGAAGCTCCTGCTATCACCCACACGTTGCCATTTTAGTCATGTTCTTGGGTGTATTTATGAAGTAGTGTACAGTTAGAAAAATGTGGCCCATGGGTGGGTCACAAATCATTAAGGAGTTTGCGTAGTGCTGATTAGCGTTGTTGGGAAATATCCTGCTAGCTTAGACCCTTCACAGGCAAAGGCGGCAAGAAACAATCTTGCCCCGAATTTCAATCAGGTCATGGATGGTCTGAAAAGGATGCCTGGACTTCAAGTGTATTTCGGCCGGGGTGAAGGTTCGACCATTGCTCTGGATGCTGTGACGTTCACACCGATGGACGTACAGGTGATCGAGATCGTTGTCACAGGGCTTCCAGTTCGCCCTGAAATTCGTGCTGCACTGACTGCAGTCATCGCGGACACCGCGCATGCGGCGTTCGGGAACGAAGCTGATCTGCAGGTATTCGATGTGGCGGATGAATCCCGTGCTCTCACCGAACGTCGGTGTCGGGTGCACGGATAAGCACACTGCGCTCTCCCTCTGCCCCGGCGGCCAATTGGTCGCTGGGGTTTTATCTTATACACCTTGATCCCACATGGTATTCTTGTGGTATGGAAGAGACATCAGCAACTCATGATGCTGCGCTAGTACAAGAATCCCGGAGCACATGGTTCATTCCCGGAGCTATCATTGCAGCAGGAATTCTCCTTGCAATAAGTATTTACATCGTACGCACCACGATTGTGCCAACCGCCCCTAAGGGGGACATCTCCTATCTACGTCCAGTATCTGATACGGACCATATAATCGGCAATCCATCTGCACCGGTGGTGATTATTGAATACGCGGATATGGATTCTAGCTATAGCAAAGCATTCCAACAGACTATGGAGCAGCTTATGGCAGAATACGCGCCAGCAGGAAAAGTGGCATGGGTATACCGTCACTTCCCGCTTATTGATCAGTATCGTAACAGCGAATTACATGCTGAAGCAGCTGAGTGTGCGAGCTCTCTTGGCAATCCCAATACCTTCTGGAGCTTCATCGATATTCTTCAGGCACGTGCTCCCGGTAACCAGGTATACAATCCAGAAAACTACAACAGTATTGTAGAGACACTTGGTATTGATACTGCACGCTTTCAATCTTGCTTACAGGCAAACCTCTATCGTGAACGCGTAAGTAAGGATATTTCAAATGCTATTGAGATAGGCGCATACAGCGCTCCAACTACCGTTGTACTTATCAAGGGACAGAAAGCAGTACCAATCAGTGGCGCACTTCCCTATGACGCAATGAAGAAGATTATTCAGGAATCGATTACGAGGGCGAAGTAGCTAGAAACGCATTATTTTTGCAATTGGGAAACCAGCAAGTGCATATCCATTCCGACGCATTTCTTCAGCCTCTTTAACGTATCTTGGGTATACGGTATTGATATCGGCTCCTTTATGAAAACGATGAAATTCTTGTCGTGCAATTTCAGGATCTGTTGTTGTAGCAAATGCGTCTGGTCGCTTCCCTTGAACTTCTTTTATCACTTCGTTTGAAAACATTGCTTCCAATATATCGTCTGGCAATCGCTTTTCGCTGTATGGGCTCTTAAAGAGAAAGTTTGAAGATAGTCCAAACAAAAGATCATCTTTTGTAACTGATCGAAGGTTATCAACCATAAGATCTGAAACCCCTTGCTCTAAATACAACCTATCTGACTTTTGTTTACCTTTTCCAGCTCGATGGAGTATTAATACCGGATACAACGGTGCAAGGTGAGGAAGATAAATGTTCGGATATACTTCGGTGTCCCAGTATGATTCAGCGACATCTGCAAACTCTGTGAAATTATTGATTCTTTTAATTGGCGCCTCTGATTGGTTTGGGTAGAACACTACCGGCTCTTTAGAAGTATCGACAGTGTCATTTGCTACATCTAAAATCGCATCACCGATCTGAATAGCATTTTGAAAATACATCCCGTTATCAATACCCCAGAATGGCTGTATTACGCCCCCCTGGCGCACGAATCCTCTAAGTGCCTGCATTCCTGGCTTTGAACGATCCATCATTGCCAGCTTCATATCTTCGAGTACCGCATTGCGAATTTCTCCACAAAACCCTTTAGGGTATGGTCTATCAAACTTTTTAGATCGTTCACGAATCTTTTCAGTTCTCGGCAGACTACGATCTACCTGTTTTCGTATGTCTCGAGCATCTTCAAGAATTACCTCCTCGTAAGGAAGAATCCATTCTGCGGTAAGTTCCTTTTGTCTTTCACTACTGGGAATTAGACGGTGTTCAGGAAATCCCTTACCATCAATTTCTGTCTTTTTATTGCGTTTTATCGCCCTCTCTATCGACATACCAAAAGTATAACTTACGTGAATAGCTTGAGCAGATCGTCATATTCAGACGGCTCACCCTTACGCCACTCTCCATTCCAGAGTTCATCAATCACTTCCTCGAGGACTGTCGTGAGATCGTTGCGGGTTTCATCAGTAAGCGGGATTGGATATTCTGTTACATCTTCAGGTGATACCTGCACAATAGTTGCTTGTGTCGTATCATGTCCTCCTGCCCGCAAGAGAAGATCATAGAATGCGAGCTGGCGTGTGTGCTTCTCATCTTTAATATGTACATCACTTGAAGTCTTGAAGTCTACAATGCACTCCCCTGACGGCGTGTTGAAAATCGCGTCTACCTTTCCCTGAAGGATTACGGAGTGTCCTGTAATCTCCTTAGTTATGGAGAAGCCTTTTTCAATAGCAATTGATTCTGTGAGAGTACCGGTATGAGCAATATAAGACGCTAGACTCTTCTGCGCATGTTCAACCACACGGTTATATGCAGCGTTACGCGGAAGCAATGATTTCTTAAGGCAGCGCGCAAGTGCTCCTTCAGCAGTATCCACACTCTTGGTCTCGAGATATGCAGCAATACCTGCATGTACCGCTATACCAATGGCCGTTGCTGGAGCTTCTGGCTCATGAAGCCTGAGAACACGGCGTGCAAAGAACGTACTTGGAGACTCTAGGTATTCATTCATGGCAGACGGTGAAAGACCGTCTCTGGTGAGGAACTCACGTACCAGCTCACACACTAGTTGTGATGTGTTTATCGTAGTGTGCAGTATCGGAAGTGGATCGTAACTTGGAGTGATTGGAGAAAGTCCTTCAGGAAGAAGTGCAGATGGTGCCAATTCTCTACCATCAGCAGATTCAACTGAGTATGAAAATACTAGTTCATCTTTAGCGCGTGTAATAGCCACATAGAAGAGCTTGGTGATGTCTTCCAGACTGCGCGTCTGATCCACCGGTGATGGGATCTTTGTGGGCATACCGCCCTTCTCCCATTGCCGTGCGTTCATACCAACCACAAAGACTTTCTTAAATTCCATGCCCTTTGCTTTGTGTGCGGTGATTACGGTGACCTTTCCTTCAGATAACGTGACACTGGTCTTTACGTTTTCAAGGCCATGCTCATTCGCTTGTGTGAAGGTACGCACCACATCTGCAAAGGATTGATTGGGTTCTCGGGCGACTAACTCTTCAATATGCATGAAGAGTTTTCGTACGAGTGTAATATCTTCAAGATGTTCACCATGAGACAGGAGAAAGGCACGTGCTCCAGAATCAACCATCATCTTTGAAAGAAGTGGCAGTGGCGCAAGCGTGAGTGCTTCTGCACGAAGTGTGGCGATTGTTTCGGCGACTTGAGGGGCACGGCTTTCAAGCGCAAGAAGGAGTTCGTTATCTCGATTCTGTCTGAGGAGTTCTGCACGCTCAGTAAGTGTGAGTGGCCACCAGGGAGCAAGCAATGATTCACGAACTGCACTAGTATCAAGTGGATCGGCGATCGCGCGCATAAGCGCCAGAATACCTCTAAGGGTTGGACGACTACTCAATAGCACATCTCCAGCTCTGAGAGTTGGCACACCTCGAGCAGTGAGGATCTCTGCAAACTCATTTGCCGTACTGTTACGCGCAGCAATAACCACGATCTCATGTGGTTCGGTCCCAGCAGCGATCTCATCTGAAATACGTTGTGCAACTTGGTCTCGTTCTGCCAGTGGATCTGGGGCAGCAAGCACCGAAACGGTTGCGTTTTCTTCCCTGCCAGCAAGTGCCAAATGGGTACCGGTAGCACTTGGTACCGCCTGTATAAGGCTATGAGCAGTGTCTAGAATACCTTGGCGTGATCGGTAGCTGGTTGTGAGAGAAATAACCTCGGTACGTGGATACTGCTCGGTAAAGGTCTTGAAGTGTGAGCTGTCTGCACCCTGGAAGCGGTATATAGCCTGCTTCTCATCTCCCACCACAAATATGTTGGGGTGTTCATCATACGCAAGTACATCAAGAAGAGCATGTTGAAGTGCGTTGGCATCTTGGTGTTCATCTGCAAGTACATATTGATACTGTTCTTGAATCGTTGCGCGTAGTTCTGCGTCCTCTGCTAACCCATCTACAGCAATTCGCAATACGTCAGCGAAGTCATATACATCGCGTTCTTCTTTGAGTGCTTCATATGCTTCGATGAGGCGTGCTGCTTCAAACACCTTTTCAAGTCGTTCAAGTTTCTTGATTCCCTCTGGTTTCATCTCTCCCTTTGCACCGTGCTTACTGTCTCGCTGATATTGGAGAGACTCATCAGCTTTGACACGATCTGCTTCTTCGTTTGCCCATGCTCGGTACTCATCCAGGGAGATACGTTCTCGTAACAGGTCGTTACGAAGCATCGACAGATCCTTTAGATAGAAGTAGGGAGATTTAGTGGTGCGAAGTGCAACAAGTTCTTCATTCTCTAAGACTTCACGCCAAAGAAGTGTGCTCTCTACATCACCCGCTAATCTCTTTCCCACTGCTTGGGGGAATGAATCTTGATAGTTCTGAAGGAGGTGTTCAGCAAAGCCATGGAATGTTGATATGAATACATCACGAGTAGCGGTATCACCAATCATGCCGGCAAGACGCGTGCGTACGGTACGCGCAGCACTTTCCGTAAATGTGAGAACAAGGATGTTTGTGGGGTTGGCCTGGGTGAGACGTAGGATATTTGCGATACGTAGGGTGAGAATGTGTGTCTTACCCGTACCCGGTCCTGCAATAACCAGTACCGGGCCTTCAACCGTATCAACGGCCTTTTTCTGTGCCTCGTTTAGGGTGTCGTATGCCTTTAGGAAGGCTGCTTTGTCCGTCTTCTCCATTACCTCTATTCTATCGGTATCGGTATCCCCTGCCCAGCGTGGGGTCTCAAAGATCTTTCTGCCTATTGATACCCAATCTTTAATTGAGTTCGAAGCTTGGCGTAATCAGGGATGGTGTCTGCAACTAGGTTCCAGAATTTCTTTGAATGGTTATGTTCCTTTGTGTGACATAGTTCATGCACTATGAGGTAGTCCTGGAGTTGAGGTGGGAGGTATATGATCCGGTAATTGAAAGACAGGTTACCTGCAGCAGAACAACTACCCCATCTTGTTTTCTGGTTACGTATGGAAATAGTTCCGTATTGGAACGTATAGTGCTGATTGAAATGTCTGAGACGGTTAGCAGTGAGTATACGACTGGCAGCAACTGCTTCTTTGTATGCTACTGATCCTCGTCTAGGCCGTGGCAGAATTTCAGGCGTCAAAAGTCCTAGCATCTTGCGCCTTTTATCTAATCTCTGTTGCCGAGTTATAAATGCTTCCTGTGTTTTTCTGACCCACTCAGTGCGATGCTTGAGAAAGGTTTCAGCCACGCGTAGAGACATACGTATTGGTTTGGTGAGTAGTACACGGCCATCGGGATATACATCAATCCGCACGTGCTTTGCTCGTGCGGATTCCCTGATTTCATACCTCAACCCATCCATACTCATACTGTACCTGAAAAGGAAAAGACCGACGCGCATATCGCGCGCCGGCCCTTTAGTTCCGCTGCCACACGGTGCTGTGGTCAGTCGTCCGGACGCATGGGCGCCGGCGGGGTCGTCCTGACCCCGCGAAGCGTCGTGCGCTTGGAACGATGGTGCCGCGGCCCCATCGTTGAATTGCTGGGCCCTTTCGGTGTCTCAGCCACTAGTCGTCTCCCTGGTAGTTCCCTGAGCCCCATTTGCCCAGAAACCCTAAGTTATACCACTAGATGCTTGAAGTCAAATTCATTTATAATCATTCTATGAAATCTGAACCCCGGTACTGGCTCGTTAAGTCTGAACCCTCTGCGTACTCCATTGATGATTTAAAAAAAGATAAGAAGACACCGTGGACGGGAATTCGTAACTATACAGCGCGTAACTTTATGCGCGATGGTATGCAAATAGGTGATCCAGTTCTCTTCTATCACTCTAGCTGCCCTGTTCCTGGGGTATACGGTATAGCGAAGGTTGTCTCTAAGGCATATGCAGATCCTACGCAGTTTGATTCTTCAAGTTCGTACTACGATCCCAAAGCAACCAAGGGGAAACCAATTTGGTATCTGGTGGATATTGGATTTGTTGAAAAAATACATGAACCAATTACATTGGAAGCACTTAAGAAAGATAAGAGACTCACGAAGATGGCGTTGCTACAAAGAGGCAATAGATTGTCTGTAATGAGTGTTGAAGAAAGTGAATTTAAGATCATGTGCAGTTAGAGTCCGCACGCTTGCTGCTTGTATAAATCTAACTTCGTCATACCATATTAGGTGCATAATCACTCTACACATGAAACTCTCCACCCTGTGCGCTTTTGGACTAGGAATGTTTCCTTTTCTACTAGTACCCTCCGCAGCATTAGCACATCCTGGTAACACAGACTCTGCAGGTGGCCACACATGCAGGACTAACTGTGCTAATTGGGGCCTGTCCACCGGAGAATATCACTACCACAATTCAAAGGGTCCAGCGCAATCGAGTTACCCGATCCGTAGTACCTACGGTGCAAACGGAACTGGGTATACACAACCGTGGCCAGCATATGCAGAGTCTTCCTATTATTCTGCTCCTTCTTGCCCAGCAAATTCATACTCAAATGGGGCATCATGCACCTGTAATTATGGATATGTAGTTAAAGGAAGCAGTTGTGTATCTGCTGCATTAGCCTGCACCTCTCAGTTAGGTTTAATGTCGAGATATAACTCACTTAGCAGTAGTTGTGAGTGTATGACTGGGTATGAAATTGGTGCTTCAGGTTTGTGCACCTATAAATCTCCCTATAGCTCATATTCATCCCCTTCTAGCTACTATGGAAGCAGCGCTCTGAGCTGCCCTGCTCACTCCAGTGAGTCACTCACAAATTCGGATAAGTGTACGTGTGACTCAGGATATCAAGTAAACAAAAAGAAGAATACGTGTGAGAAGATACCTAGCAAAAATAATGATCAAATTTGTAGAGATAGTTTCGGTTCTAAGAGTAAGTGGAACGGAAAGTTAGAAGATGGCTCCCCCGTTTGTATTTGTAAGGCTAAGTACGAATGGAATGATAAAGCTGATTCCTGCATAAAGAGCAGGAAATAGTCTTGACCTGTTATTAAAAACAAAGCCCGCTTACGCGGGCTTTGTTTTTAATAACTCTTCAAACGGCGACTCTTCTCATGAGTCCTGATCTTCTCAAGTGCCTTTGCTTCAATCTGACGGATACGCTCACGAGTCACACCGAACTCCTTACCCACCTCTTCAAGAGTATGATACACACCGTCAAGAAGACCGTGGCGCATTTCAAGAATCTTACGCTCCTTTGGTGAGAGGTCATCGAGGATGTCGCGGACCTGCTCGGTTAGGATACGCTCAGATGATTCCTGTACTGGGGATGGGATCTTATCGTCTGCAATGAAGTCTCCAAGCGTAGACTGATCATCACCATCAGAGCCAACAGGGTTCTCAAGAGAAAGCGTGTCTTGATTGATCTTCTCAATCTGATAGATCTTATCTACCTCTACACCCATTTCAATAGCGATCTCCTCTGGCTGAGGGTCACGGCCAAGTGCCTGCGCAAGACGGCGTGATACCTGCTTGTACTTAGCAATGGTCTCCACCATGTGCACAGGAATACGAATAGTGCGAGACTGGTCTGCTAGTGCACGAGTGATTGCCTGACGAATCCACCAGGTTGCATAGGTTGAGAACTTGTATCCCTTCTTCCAATCGAACTTGTCTACAGCCTTGAAGAGACCAAGGTTACCTTCCTGAATAAGGTCTAGCAGTGTGAGGTCAGGTGAACGGCCAACGTACTTCTTTGCGATAGACACAACGAGACGAAGGTTGGAACGAGCAAGAATGTTACGTGCTTCTGCATCACCTGCATCAATGCGCTTAGCGAGCTCCTTTTCTTCAGCACCGGTAAGGAGTGGGTACTGACCAATCTCACGAAGGTAAATCTGGATGGAATCGTACCCGGTTGATTCACGACCTTTAATGTTACGGGTTGCAAGATACTCGTCTGCGTTGTCTTCGAGCATGCCACCCTCGAGAATATCGATACCCGCAGTGGTGAAGCGTTCATAGAGATCATCAAGGAAGGATACGTCCTCTTCTACGTGT
The DNA here is from genome assembly GCA_001189215.1 of Parcubacteria bacterium C7867-008. Lineage (GTDB taxonomy): Bacteria > Patescibacteriota > Minisyncoccia > Phycocordibacterales > Phycocordibacteraceae > C7867-001. Next base: position 251,860 of record LFCR01000004.1, read on the forward strand.
GGGAACTCTTTAAGGATTTCACTGTATGTGATGTATCCACGCTCCTTACCTTTCGCGATAAGACGAGCAGCCTTGTCCTGATTTGCAGCGGCTGCTTTTGCTTTAACACCGGATACCGCAGCACGCACTACACCCGCAGCACGTACATTCTTAGCAACCTTCTTAGGTGCTACCTTCTTTACTACTTTCTTTGGTGCAGCCTTTTTAACCACCTTCTTTACAGGCTTTGCAGCTTTCTTAACCACCTTCTTAGGAGCAGCTTTCTTTACAACTTTTTTGGGTGTCGGCTTCTTTGAAGCTACCTTCTTCTTTGCAGTAGGCATAGGGAAAATCAATTAGGGGAATAATTCAGAGAATATAAAAACTACCGAGCAGAATTCAAAGCAGCGAGCTGTGCGCTAAGGGCACGAAAAGTATGCATCGCTTCGGTTATGGATTCTTGATCGCCCTGTGCTTCAGCGGTACGGAGCTTTTTTGTAGCATCGTTAAGCTTTGCAGAAAGGACGGTATATTCGAACATCTGGAGCAATTCATCACCCGCGTGCTGATCTGGCGTCTCCCCGTAGGTGAGTCCCGCCTCGAAAAGGGCTCGCTCGTCCACTGGTAAATCCAGCGAATCGTCAGCGCCTGTAATACGAGCATACTCGCTCTTCACACGATCTGCAAGAGCGGTATTGGCATATGCCTGCATAACCGCTAACACCATGCCTCTTCGTACCTCAAGAACGGATGAAGAGATTGGACCAGCTGAAAAGGCACTTCCATAGGTCTCAGACTTCTCTTCTGGAGAAACCTCTAATTTAGGAAGTGCACGACGGACAGCTTCTGGAGTTGAGTTCACTGCCCTGGCGATGATCTCAATGAAACGGTTCTGCTCAAGGGGACTTTTAACGGCAACCACCAGAGGAAGGACTATACCTTCAACGGCTCGCAACAGACGTGTCTCGTCTTTCTCTTGGCTTGAAAGCACGGCAAGGAAGAACTCAATAATACTCTTGGCGTCTTTAGCGAGTGCGGTGAACGCATGCGGGTCTTCACTCACAATATCTGCAGGATCCTTACCATCTGGCAATCGAATGGCTTTGACACGCATGCCAGAAAGAAGTGCAGCTCGTGCACTCTTGGCGCTTGCTGCTAAACCCGCTCGGTCTGAGTCTAGGCAGAGCATGAGGTTGTCTGCATAGCGCTTAATGAGTGAGAGGTGTTGGGTTGAGAGTGCGGTACCCGAAAGTGCGATTGTGTTGGTGAAGCCAGCTTGATGAAGGAGCACGAGATCAAACTGCCCTTCTACAAGAATCGCAAACCCTCTCTGACGAATCGCATCTTTTGCACGATCCATGCCGAAGAGAACTTCAGACTTCTTAAAGAGGTCGGTCTCAGGTGAGTTAAGATACTTTGCTTGATCGTCAGGACTGAGTGCACGACCTGTGAAAGCAACGGTACGCCCTGCTGCATCCCGTATGGGAAACATGAGACGGTTCCTGAAACGATCATAGAACGTACCACGTTTCTCATCTGCCTCTTTAATAAGGCCTGCTGTAGTGAGTTCAGGAAGAGTGAAACCTTCACTGGTGAGAGATTCTAGAAGACTGCGCCACCCATCAGGTGCGAATCCAAGGTTCCACTCAGCAATAGTTTCTTTTGTGAGACCGCGTTTCTGTGCGTAGGCGTATGCATCAGTACCGTCACCGAGTGCTCGTGCGAAATATGCTTCTGCCTCGCCCATAGCCTCGCGTAATCGTTCTATACGATCCTTCGACACTTTACTCTCTATGCTTCCCTGATACACGATCTCTATACCTGCTTTCTCTGCGAGTATCTTCAATGCACCTTTGAAGTCCACACCTTCCATTGCCTGAATGAATGAAAATTGATCACCACCCTGACTTGAGGAGAAACAGTAATACGAACCACGCTCTGGGTTTACGTAAAAGGATGGAGTCTTTTCTTTATTAAAAGGAGATAGCCCACGATAGTACTTCCCTGCTTTCGTGAGCTTCACATAGGGAGAAATAACCTCGATTATCGAAAGTTTATCTTTGACTTGCTGTACGGTATCTTGCCCAGCCATTTATCTCATTCTACTCCAGAACGTGGTGGGTGGAAAAAGTCGAACCCCGAGCGCGCAGATGAATCTGCGGCCGGGGCTCTGTGCGCCTCCATTGCTGGAAGCTCTTCTGGGTTGTCAGGCGCCGTCGACCTGGTCGGTCCGGGCGGCGACGGGGGTGGTTGCCTTGCGCGCAGCGGTGGCGACGACGGCGGCCTGTGCCGAGGTGCTGGCGACGGTCATCGATTGACAGGAACCAGAGTCAAAGGTGCAGCGAAGCATAGGGATCTCCCATTGCATGGCGTAACGGTGCGTCACGTCCCACTCACTATACGCCTGTTCATGAAGGGTGCAAGAAGTTATGCACAGCAATTACAAAATGAATTAACTCACTAAGTATAAGAAAAGGCCCCCAGCGCGTTGCGCCGGGGAGCCGTGGTGGTGTCTCTTGCGAGACGGAACGGTCCGTTAATGGACCTACTGGGTGTCGACCTGGTGGGTCATCGCGCCGGCGCCGTGGTCCTGGTCCGAGCTCATGCGGCCGGCGATGTCGGGAGCGGTCTGGCCGGAGTCGGTCGACGGCGCCTGGATCTGGGTCACGAAGCGGTGGGCCTGGGCGAAGGTCGCCTGGGTGGTGAGACGAGGGGACATGAAGTACCTCTTGTGTCTGCGGTTTCTGAAAACGGCCATATTCCAGTTATCTGGCGTCTGGCACCCACTCACTATACGCCTGTTCATGAAGGGTGCAAGAAGTTATGCACAGTTACAGGAAAACGGCCTTTCGGCCGCTTTTCCTCACGCCCGACCATCAGATGAGTCATCCTTACAGTTAAATGAATCAGCATTGCTGGGCGGAAACAAAACTCTCGGGCACGAGTTGGCAAGGATATTTCCATTTTAATACTTTAACCAGCAACCTAACTATACTGATTCGAGATAGAAGAAATAGAATGTAGTTATAAAGTTTTACTGAAGAAAAAAGAAAAACCACCTGTTAAACAGGTGGTTTTTCTTTTAGAAGATTGGGTTATGCCTTGAAAGCAACGCCCGGTGCTTCTACCTCTTCTTCTGCGCGAGGCATACGTGCTGCACGAGCTGCCTGAAGATCGTCAATTGACGCGCGCTTCTTGCTACCCTTGAAGCCTGTACCTGCGGGGATAAGGCGTCCGAGAATCACGTTCTCCTTGAGACCGCGGAGTGTGTCGGTTGAACCCTTAAGCGCAGCATTGATGAGGATCTTGGTGGTCTGCTCGAATGATGCAGCAGAAAGGAATGAGCGACGTGAGAGTGCAGATTCCTTAATACCGAGCACCATTTCACGAGCTACCGGAGCAATTTTGCCCTGGTCCTCCATAGCCTTCACTTCCTGCTCCATCTCCCAGTGCTCAACGACGTCATTGATGGACCACTCTGAGTCACCGGTAACGGTAACCTTAGCGCGTGAGAACATCTGACGTACGACGACTTCGAGGTGCTTGCGAGAAACCGAAGCTCCCTGAAGTTCATAGATCTTCGAAGTCTCAGTGATGATGTACTCCTGTACCGCTGCACGGCCTGCGTACTCGAAGAGTTCATCGAGATCTACGGAACCGTCCGTGAGGAGCTGTCCACGTGTTACCGCTTCCCCTTCCTTCACGAATGACTGACGAGGATATGGTGCAACGTATTCGATTGCGGTTCCATTCTTCTTACCCTGGCCAACCTCAGGCTGTACCACTATAACTTTGTCTCGTCCCTGATCACGGATCTCCGTTACCACACCGTCTGTCTTAGAAACGGTAGCTGGATTCTTAGGAGAACGCTTCTCAAAGAGTTCTTCAACACGAGGGAGACCCTGGGTGATGTCTCCACCAACAGAGGCGGTACCTCCAGCGTGGAAGGTACGCATCGTGAGCTGAGTTCCCGGCTCACCGATAGCCTGTGCAGCAATCGTACCGACTGCTTCACCGAGGTCTACCATCACCTGTGTGGTGAGATCCATACCGTAACAAGCAGCACAGATACCATAGCGAGTCTCACAAGACATCGGAGATAGCACCTGAACGCTCTGAATAGAATCGTCAGCAGCTACAGCACGTGCATCATCTGCGGTTAGGTAGTGACGAGTCTTGAACGCACCTGCGGGTGCTGCAAGTACACGACCACGAGTGCTTTCTGCGAAGTCGATCTTGATACCTGAAGCGGATACGCGATTGATCGCAACACCACGCTTGGTACCACAATCGGTCTCCGTGATGATAGAGTCCTGCGCCACATCGAAGAGACGACGGGTGAGGTATCCGGCACGAGCGGTACCGAGTGCGGTGTCGGTAAGACCCTTACGTGCACCGTGCGTACTCATGAAGTACTCAAGTGGGTTAAGACCTTCCGTCATAGAAGACACAATCGGCACTTCAATAGTCTCTCCAGCAGTGTTCTGGATAAGACCCTTCATACCTGCCATCTGGGTTAGGTTACCCATCGAACCGCGGGCTCCAGACGTCACCATGTCTGAGACAGAACCCATAGGGTCTAGTGCCTCACCCACGAGTGCCTCTACTTCCTGCTTAGTGCCGTGCCATACCTCGATGACCATACGACGCTTCTCATCCTCAGAGAGGAGACCGTCCTTGAAGTCTCCTTCAATCTTCGCGATCTTCTCACGAGCAGCGCTGATAACAGCAACCTTACCTGCAGGAACCTTCACGTCGTCCAGACTCCACGATACGCCAGACTTGGTCGCATACTCGAAGCCGAACTTCTTGATCTTGTTTACGATGCCTGGAATAGCATCGAGACCGTAGCGTACGATGCTGTCTGCCATGATGCTTGAGAGCACCTTCTTGGTGATCGCATCATTAACATACGGATAATCACTTGGAAGGACCGTGTTGAAGAGGAGACGTCCTACGGTTGTCTCGAAAGTCTTTCCTTCGAACATCGCATACTTCACCTTCTCGGTTGTTGGAAGCACATGAACCTTAGCGCGTAGATCAATACCATCATACTCATACGCAAGGATCGCTGCGTTAGGGGATGCGAAGTACTCGCCTTCTCCCTTAGCACCAGGTACTTCCTTAGTGAGCCAGTACGTTCCAAGAACGATGTCGAGTGGCTTCTGCGTCATAACAATCATCTCACCAGAACCTGGCTTGAGGATGTTCTTGTTAGCAGACATGATGTTCGCTGCCTCCCACTGTGCCTCTTCTGAAAGGGGTACGTGGATAGCCATCTGGTCTCCGTCGAAGTCTGCGTTGAACGCCGGACACACGAGTGGGTGGAGCTGGATAGCATCACCTTCGATAAGACGAGGACGGAATGCCTGGATACCCTGACGGTGCAGTGTAGGAGCACGGTTCAAGAGAACGTGCTTACCCATAATTGCTTCTTCAAGGATCTCCCACACCTCTGGTACACCGTCTTCAATGAGACGACCGGCACCACGGATGTTGAAGGCGAGTTCTCGATCAAGGAGTCCTGCGATAACGAATGGACGGAAGAGCTCAAGTGCCATGTGCTTAGGAAGACCACACTCATCGAGTTCGAGGTCTGGACCCACCACAATCACCGAACGTCCTGAGTAGTCCACACGCTTACCAAGAAGGTTCTGGCGGAAGTATCCCTGCTTACCCTTTAGGTAGTCAGCAAGAGACTTAAGCGGACGGCGCTGTGCAGGAGTAAGAGCACCACCTGATGCACCACTCTTACGAATAGAGTTGTCTAGAAGAGCATCAACTGCTTCCTGAAGAATACGCTTCTCGTTACGGAGAATAACTTCAGGTGCATGGATGTCGAGCAGCTTCTTAAGACGGTTGTTGCGGTTGATCACACGTCGGTAGAGGTCGTTAACGTCAGACGTAGCGTGACGACCACCTTCGAGTGCCACCATCGGGCGAAGTGCTGGAGGAATAACAGGGATCTTGGTGAGGAACATCCATTCAGGACGTACTTCAGCAGCGATCATGTTTGCAATAAGTGAGATACGCTTTGCAAGCTTCTCACGCTCTGCAGCACCAGCCTTCGTGTATCGCTCTTCAAGGGTGTCCTTAAGCTTTGGAAGGTCGAGGGTACGGAAGATATCGTAGATAGCTTCAGCACCGATCTTCGCCTCAAAGAGTGTTCCGTACTTCACGGAGTAGCGGTGGTAGGACATTTCGTCGAATACCTTACCTACTACTACTGAGTCGATCTCAGCCTTTGCAGTACTCATGCGCTCCTTAAGAGCGTCACGTGCCGCATCAGTCTCAGATGCCTTGTGCTTGGTCTTGTACTCGCTTTCAAGTTCGTTAAGAAGACGCTTCTTGGTCTCTTCGTTTACTTTCGTAACGATGTATCCCGCGAAGTAGATAACCTTCTCAAGTTCTGCAGACGGTACACCGAGGAGCTGCGCCATGCGACTTGGCATGGAGCGAAGGAACCAGATGTGCGCTACGGGAGATACGAGCTCGATGTGGCCCATGCGCTCACGGCGGACGATGCTGCGGGTTATTTCAACACCACACTTATCACAGATAATGCCCTTATAACGGATACCCTTGTACTTACCGCAGTAACATTCGTAGTCACGCTCAGGACCAAAGATCTTCTCATCGAAGAGTCCGTGCTTTTCTGAACGCTGCGTACGATAGTTAATGGTTTCTGGCTTGGTGATCTCACCACGAGACCACTCAAGAATGCGCTCTGGAGATGCAATCGAGAGACGCAGTGCGTTCCAGTCGTTGCGACGCGGACCGCGTGGTGCGGAACCGTCGTTCTTCTTTCCCGGGAATGATGTAGGTGCCATAGAAGTGGAATTAGAAGATACGATTACGCATCTACGTCACGCACGTTCTCGATTGGCTCAATGTCGAGCGCGAGACCGCGGATCTGGTTAGTAAGTACGGAGAATGATGCAGGAGTTCCCGCATGGCTCACCGGTTCGCCCTTCACGATTGCATCGAAGGTCGCAGAGCGTCCCTGGATATCGTCAGACTTGATAGTGAGCATCTCGCGGAGAGTGTATGCCGATCCGTATCCAAGAAGTGCCCACACTTCCATTTCTCCGAAGCGCTGACCACCGTTCTGTGCCTTACCTCCAAGCGGCTGCTGGGTGATGAGGCTGTACGGGCCAATAGAGCGCATGTGGATCTTGTCTTCCACCATGTGATGGAGTTTCAAGATGTACATGTATCCAACAGAGATCGCCTGTGCGAATGCTTCACCAGAGCGTCCATCAAAGAGACGGAGCTTACCGGTCTTATCGAAGCCAGCCTTTACGAGCTCATCACGGATTTCATCTGCGCTTGCTCCAGCGAATGGAGGCACAACAGCCTGGTATCCGAGAGAGTTTGCAGCGAGTCCGAGGTGGAGCTCAAGAATCTGTCCGAGGTTCATACGTGATGGCACACCGAGTGGAGTGAGGATCACATCGATCGGATTACCGAGCTCATCGTATGGCATGTCCTCTACCGGAAGCACGCGGGAGATAACACCTTTGTTTCCGTGACGACCTGCGAGCTTATCGCCCACTGATACGTTACGAACCTGAGCGACGGTGACGACAATCTTCTTGATGATGCCACTCTCGAGTTGGTCACCTCGTTCACGGCTGAATACTTTCACGCCGATAACACGACCACGCTTTCCTCCTTCCATACGAAGTGAGGTGTCCTTAACGTCTTTCGCCTTGTCTCCGAAGATTGAGCGAAGGAGACGCTCTTCAGGAGTGAGCTGTGTTTCTCCCTTAGGAGTCACCTTGCCCACAAGGATGTCACCAGGACGTACTTCAGCACCGATACGGATAACACCTTCCTCATCGAGGTTCTTAAGACGCATCTCACCCACGTTAGGAATGTCATGCGTTGTTACTTCCGGACCAAGCTTGGTATCACGTACCGCTGCTTCGAAATCTTCGATGTGTACGGTGGTGAACTTAGAGTTCTGAACGAGACGCTCAGATACGATGATCGCGTCTTCGTAGTTAGCGCCGTTCCAGCTCATGAACGCAACACGTACGTTCTGACCGAGTGCCATCTGACCCTGATCAGAGCTTGAAGCATCTGCGAGCACATCACCCTTCTTTACCTTGTCGCCAAGGAGAACGGATGGACGCTGGCTGAATGCTGAGTTCTGGTTAGTCTGGGTGAGTCCCTGGAGCTTGTACTCCTTCTTCTTCCCTTCCTTGTTGGTAACGGTTACGTGACGAGCGTCTACGTACGTTACTTCACCTGCTTCCTGTGCAAGCACAAGACGGCCAGTGTTACGCGCTGCATGACCCTCGATGCCCGTAGACACGAGTGGTGCTTCTGGGATAAGAACCGGTGTTGCTTGCTTCTGCATGTTTGAACCCATGAGTGCACGGTTCGCGTCGTCGTGATCCACGAATGGAATCATCGCGGTCGCTGCAGAGAACATTTGGTAGGTTGAGGCGTCAATGAGTTCAATCTCACTGCGCTCAACGATAGCTGGTTCACCATTCTTACGAGCCTCGATAGAATCAGGAACAATACGTCCCTTGTCATCGATAGGGGTAGCAGCGTGTGCGATAACCTGCTCCTCTTCTTCAAGAGCGTTGAGGTACACCACCTCTTCCGTTACGACACCGTTCTTCACCTTTACGTACGGTGTTTCAATAACACCAAACTCGTTGGTTCGTGCATGAAGCGCGAGACGAAGGATAAGGCCGATGTTCTGACCTTCCGGTGTGTGGATTGGGCAGAGACGACCGTAGTGTGATGGATGCACGTCACGCACTTCGAAGCCGGCACGCTCACGAGTGAGACCACCTGGACCAAGTGCTGAGAGCGTTCGCATGTTCTCGAGCTCAGCAAGAATATTCTGCTGGTCCATGAACTGTGAAAGCTGGTTAGCGGTGAAGAATTCACGAACCGATGCTTGAAGTGGACGAGGATTAACAAACGCCATCGGAAGAGTCGTTTCAGACTCAATGGTGCTCATACGATCCTGAATGTTGCGCTTCATGCGGCTCATACCAACACGCATACGTGCCTGGAGAAGTTCACCGACGAAACGAACACGACGGAAGCCGAGGTGATCAATATCATCAGGCTGTGCGTCTGGCGTTACGTTGAGGCGTGCGATCTCTGCAGTGATGCGAGTGAGGTCATCAAGGGTAAGGGCGCGCTGATCAAGAGACTTCTTGTCAGTTGGAAGACCGAAGCGTGCATTGAGGCGATGACGACCAACCTTTGAAAGGTCGTAGCGCTCAGGAGCGAAGAGGGTGTTTACGTACTGCTTCGCGTTATCTGGTGTAGCGAGGTCTCCATCGCGCATACGACGGTGAATCTCAACGTAGGCATCATCAACGGTCTTAGCGGTATCGTGTGCGATGGTTGCGCTAATTGCAGCGAGTGCAATAGGATCCTTCGCAAAGATGCCCATGATGTCCTCCTTGGTTCCTGCACCAAAGATGGTGAGAAGGTTGGTCATTGGGAAACGACGCTTGCGGTCGATCTTGACGAAGATCGCACCATCAACATCGGTTTCAATCTCAATCCAGACACCACGTGCTGGAAGGATTTTCGCACCGAAGTACGACTTACCCTTTACTTCCTCTGAAGCGAAAAAAGCACCGAATGAACGAGCGAGCTGGGGAACGATTGCACGCTCAACACCAGATACGATAAAGGACCCGTGTGGGGTCATCATTGGAATATCTGCAAGGAAGATGTCCTGAGTCTTCTCAGAACCAAATGTCTTGTTGACGAGAGTAACAGTTGCCTTAAGAGGTGCTTCGTATGTGCGCATGTTCTCACGCGCAGATTCCTCATCACCCTTTGGCTCACCTACTTCGAAACCATCGAAGCGGAGTTCAAACTTCTTATTTGAATAATCGCTAATCGGAGAGAACTCATTGAACAGCTCCTTGAGACCATCGCGGAGGAACCATTCAAATGATTCGCGCTGATGACCCACAAGATCCGGGAACTCAACGCGTGGCGCGCGGTACGCGCCGAACGTTTTCTGAACGAGCGTTTTTGCCTTCGGCATAGGGTACGTGAAAGTGAAGTACGGAAACGCGAAATGGGCTCATATACGCATGAGCCGCGTCCCTCGTTTTCCGAGACGCTTAATAAATCGATTCTTTATACTGAGAAGCCCTTCTCCCGCCAGAGTGCCTGCCACCACTCAATCCGTTCTGGTTAAAGATAGTATAAGTGGGGTCTGGGAGGTCGTCAAGTGAGTATTGAGTGAAATAGGGATACATAAGAAAAGGCGGGCTCACGTGTTCGTGATACCCGCCCTGCTTCTTTGTATTCCCACCATCAATCCTTGTGTCTAGAGATTCGGACGAAATCTGCCCTCGTCATAGGGCCAGCCCTGGCGAACCACGAATCCCGAGTCCTCCACGTAGGGCATCATTTCCGGCTCCTCGTTTCTGCGAAAGGCCAAGAAGAAGAAAGTTAGGGACGATCCAAGAAGGTAGCCCGTCAGCATGGCCACAGCCACGCAGATGAGTTGGCTTCCGTCCCAGTAGGCTGGTTCATTGATCGAGTCCGCGTGACGTGCGACCGAACCAGCTGAGAGGTAGGCGAGTATGGCCAAAGCCAGCTTCACGAAGTGATGTCGTAGGGACCGAAGTCCCCCTCCACCAAACACCACGACCACAGTGATCGCAGTGATAATCAGGAACGCTGTCGTTGCTATCATCTCAATCCCCCAACGGAGTAGTTGATGAATGTTGCAAAAGCACTTGGGAGAAGCCCAAGCACCGGACTAGTAGCTGAAAACAAATATACCCTGTTTAGGGGTACTTGTCAATAGTATGAATATGTGTCCTATTTAGGACCCTTCTTTGCTACCTTCCATTCGTCTATCTTGGCTCGATGCCCAGAAAGAAGTATGGGAGGAACCTTGTACTTCTTCCCTTCATGATCAATTACTTCTGGGCGTGTGTATACGGCATTAGATGCAACACGCCGTTCCTCTACAGATTCATCCTTTCCAAGTACCCCTGGAATGCGGCGAGTAACAGCATCTACTATTGCCATGGCGGGAACTTCACCTCCGGTAAGGGTCGCCTCCCCTACGGAGTAGGTAAGAAACTTAGAACCCGTCTTCCCTTTTAGAAAGGCTTTAAGCATGGAGACTGCACGATCATCAATACCCTCATAGCGTCCGCATACAAGGACGACATCATCAAACTTGATGAGCGCATCTGCTTCTTTGTTGGTGAATGCTTTTGCACCAGGAACAAACCAAATTATCGCTGTCTTTCCATTACGGCGTGTGAGAGCTTTCTTAACTGCCTTCACCACTGGAAGTGCTGTCATAACCATGCCGGGACCACCACCATATGGCCGCTCGTCTACCTTGCCCCATTTATTAGAGACGTAGGTACGAGGACTCTGATAATCCACTTTAATCTTCTTTGCTTCACGGGCGCGACCAAGGATAGACGCATTAAGATATGCGTCACAGACTTCTGGAAAAAGAGTTATGAGATGGAAGCGTAGCATCGAGAGCTAGACGCCCAGATCACTGATCACGTCATCGAGAGGACGATCCTCACCGAATCGCTTACCGCCTGCTGGCTCGTTTATCTTCATGTTCACACGAGCGTTGTGCTTCATACCCACAACACGAAGGAGGGTACGGAGGGCCTTTGCGATGTTTCCATCACGACCAATGATCTTGCCCATATCGTCTGGAGAAACGGTAAGAGTAAGGAGTACACCCATCTCATCAACAGTGCGTGTTACGACTACCGCGTCTTGGTTGTCGACGAGCGCTTTAACTACGTATTCTAGAAATGCTTGATCTGTGTCCATAGAGTTTCAGAGTTACGGGATATCGGTTCAGGATTGCACGAAGGGAACGAAAATAAGATGAAGGCGCCAAAGCGCACTTCCCTTATGCAGCTGGCTCTTCAGCAGGAGTCTCCTCTGCTGCAGCTTCTGTAGGTGCTTCTTCAACAGCTGCCTCTTCTACTGGAGCTTCCTCAACAGTAGCGACTTCTTCAGGAGTTACCTCAACTACCTCTTCAGCAGCAGGTGCTTCAGCAACAGGTGCTGGAGCAGGAGCTGCTACTTCAACAGGAGCTGGTGCTGGGAAGGTCTTCTTAGGAAGAACATTGATCTTCTTTCCTTCGAATACACCCTTAGCGATAAGGAGGTTCATAAGTGAAGGAGAAACCTGTGCACCCTTAGCAACCCAATCCTTAATACGCTCAGGCTGTAGGGTTACAGCCTTAGTCTTAGGGTTATAGGTACCAACGAGGTCCACATACTTGCCTGCCTTAGGGCCAGACGCCTTCTCGAGCACGAGCATACGAAAAGCCGGGTCATTCTTTCGGCCAATGCGCTGGAAACGGATCATCAACATAGTGAGGCCAACAATACCAGATGGGGCCGGTAGAGTCAAAGCGGGAGAGGCTGAAATAAAAAAGGGGGGTGGCTGTCCGGACAGCCACCCCCAAGTCTTCAGGTGTGTATCGCTGCGTTTGGGGTTGCCGGATTGGGCGGGGTGGCCGTCCGGCGATAGTCACGCAGGTCAACACAAGAAGTATAGCGGATACCTATAAATGTAAAATGAAGCACAATCTGCTACAGTGCTTCTATCTATGGCAATTGCACAAGGTTCTATATTCGAAGGACCAATCACCGTTATTCGATCAGGTAAAGGATTCTTTAAGATTCCTGACTCCGAAGAGGAGCTCTTTGTACCAGGTGAAAACCTTGGCACCGCTTTTCCGGGAGACACCGTAAAGATCCAGGTATCTGGAACTAACACCGATCCTAAGTCTGCTGAGATTCGTTCCACCGGCAATGTACTCAGCGTTGTTAAGCGTGCACGTGAGACCTTTGTGGGGACTATCGTTCCTTCAGACCCGGCGAATGATTTCGGTCTTCCGGGACAATTCTTCCTGATGCCAGACTTTAAGAAGATGTATACGCCATTCCTTATGGTGGGAGACTCTATGCCGGTTGGCCAGAAGGTAGTTGCACGGTTTGAAGCATGGGAGAAAGGCCAGCTACGTCCTAGCGCTTCACTCGTTGAGATCATTGGTCCAGCGGGGGTACATGAGACAGAAATGCGTGCACTCGCTCTGTCACAAGGATTCAGTTCTAACTTCCCTCCTGGCGTAGAGAAAGAAGCAGCTGAACTTGATACTAGCGGTAAAGATCAACTTGCCACTGAAGTTGAGGCTGCGGTTACTTCTGGCGCACGTCGCGATTTCCGTACTACAACGACATTTACGATCGACCCGTACGACGCGAAGGACTTCGACGATGCTCTTTCAGTTCGTGAACTTACTGATGGAAATACGGAGATTGGTGTACACATTGCGGATGTATCCTTCTATGTTCGCCCTGGTACTGCTATCGACGATGAGGCACGTGAGCGCGCAACGTCTGTGTACCTTGTAGATCGGACCATCCCAATGCTTCCAGAGGTACTTTCAAATAATCTCTGTTCCCTTAATCCGAACGAAGATCGTCTCGCGGTATCTGCCGTGTTCGTGCTTAATAAGAACGCAGAGATTGTTGAGGAATGGTTTGGTGAAACAGTGATCCATTCAGACAAACGCTTCACATACGAGAACGCACAGGAAGTTCTCGACAATAATGAGGGTGAATACCTAAAGGAACTTGTTACCCTTCGTGATCTTGCAGATAAGATCCGTGCTCGTCGTGTTGCAAAGGGTGCTATCGCATTTGATACCCCAGAGATCAAGGTAAAGCTTGATGAGAACGGTAAGCCTATTGAAGTACTTCTTAAAGAGCGTCGTGCAACAAACCTCCTCATTGAAGACTTCATGCTCCTTGCAAACGAGCATGTGTCTGAATACCTCACCAAGAAAGGTGAAGCTGCTGGTCTTGAAGGCAGTGTTGTCTATCGTGTACACGATGTACCGGATGCTGATCGTATTGAGAACCTTACGCAGTTCCTCAAAGTACTTGGGTACCACCTCGAATCTCAGAACGGAAAGGTTAAGGGTGCCGCTATCAATGCGCTCCTTGATAGTGTGGTTGGAAAGCCTGAGGAGTATCTCATCAAAGTCTCTGCACTTCGTTCAATGGCGAAAGCGATATACAGCACTAAGAATATTGGACACTTCGGTCTCGCCTTTGAGTTCTACTCACACTTCACCTCCCCTATTCGCCGGTATCCAGACCTTCTCACCCACCGCATGGTTAAGCACTATGCAGAGCGTGAAAAGATCACCAAGACTGAAATTGCAGAACTCGAAGGTCTTGCACAACACTCAAGCGAACGAGAGGTATCAGCAGCTGAAGCAGAGCGTGACTCTGTAAAGATGAAGCTGGTTGAATTCATGGCCGATAAGGTTGGTGAAGAATTTGATGCAGTGATCTCAGGTGTATCTGATCGCGGTCTATACGTAGAGCTTACAGAGACTCATGCAGAAGGACTCCTAAATGTGCGCGGCCTCGGTGATGATTACTTTGATCATGATCAGAAGCGGTACCGTCTTGTTGGTCGTCGTACTAAGAAAGAATACGTTCTTGGTAATCCGATTCGTGTGAAGCTCATTGCCGCTCGTGTGCAGGATAAGGAACTGGATTTTGCACTTGCTGAGAATAATTAAATGCGAAACCCCCTTACTTAAAAGGGGGTTTTTCGTTTAATTCTCAACTTAATTAAACGCAATGCAGACCGGATTGTCTGGATAGATTTGCGGACACCTTCAGATAGTAATCTCCGAATGTTCTGTACTAGAGCAGTGATTCCATTGCGATCATTTCATATGGTCAGCGAAGGCGCGGAGTGTAGTTAGGTAGACTTAGGCGAATACCAGGTCCGTCTCCGATAGATATGCGGTTTTCGAAACTGGGATTGTATTTTCCTAGACTCACTCTTGTGTGCCACAGCTAGGTGGTACCACAAGCGTGTAGACCAGTCTTTATCATCCTTGTCTTTGAGTGGATCAACCTTCAAAGTCGTCCATTCGCAGAAACGGCACTTAACTCGTTCGTCGCTGTTTTGCATTGCATATCCTCTCTGATGTCAGAATGGAGTGATGCCTGCTAACCACGAGTAGATCTATTTTCCTTTTGGAATATACGCTTTAATGTATAAAAGTCAAATCTACTTAGCAACCTGCACTGCTTCTTCAAAACGAACAGAAAGGAGTTTTGAAATACCGTCACTTCCCATGGTGACACCGTAGAGAATACCTGCACGACTCATGGTCTCGCGGTTGTGGGAGATAACGATGAGCTGAGACTTCTTAGCAAGGTTATCGATCATGTCTCCATAACGACGACTGTTGGCCTCATCAAGTGCTGCATCGGTCTCATCAAGGATAAGGAATGGTGGCGGGTTCACCTGACTCATTGCAAAGATCAATGCAATTGAAGTGAGCGCGCGCTCACCTCCCGAGAGTTGCATGAGAGACTGCACACGCTTCTTAGGAAGGTTTACCGAGATTTCTATACCTGCCTTGCGTGGCTTTCCTGGCTCAAGTTGTTCTCCCTCTTCATCCTCTTCTTCTGCTATGACCGTGAGCTCTTCAAGTACCAGCTTTGCACCTCCTCCTCCGAACATAAGGCTGAAGAATTCTCCGAAAGATGAGTTCACCTTGGTGAGACCTTCGCTAAAGGTTTTGTGCAGTTCGATATCAAGATCACTGATGAGGGAACGCAGACCGTCTGCTGATTTAGCGAGATCATCGAGCTCACGCGCAAGGAATGTTTCTCGTCCAACAGCTTCTTCATATTCCTTCTTCACATCTTCGGTACCTCCACCAGCTTCTTCAACACGAATCTTGAGGCGTTCCATACCCCGCTTACGTTCCTCTTGGGTACGACGATCTTCCTTGGGAAGCTCTGTTAGTTTTTCATAGGAAAGTGCGGATGAACCAGCAAGTGCTAGTACTTCCCCACGCTCTCTACTGAATTCCTCTGCAAGATAAGAGAGCTCATTCAATCGAGCATCAAGACGAGCTACGTTTGCTTCTTCAGTTGCTCGCGAGTCTGCAACCGCAAGGAGACGGTGTTGTTGCTCACGACCGGTCTCATCATAGGCAAGACGATCCTGGCGAGCGCGTTCAAGTGCAGCCCGTGCATCAGCAATAGCATCTGCAAGCTTCTGATCCTTAGCAGTAAGGGCTTCTCGCTCTGCTTCCAGCGTATATACAATATTCTCTTCTTCAATGAGATATTCGTCTGCAGGAGCAGTGAAGCGTAGAAGGAAGGCACCTATAGCACCCTTGATTGCTTCTAGAGCACCACGTAAAGCTTCATGGTCGCTTCCCTCTGCAATATCTCCTGCACGTTCAATAGAGGCCTGTAGTTGAGTAAGATCTTGTCGTGGGATCTTTACATATGGTTCTTCCTTAACCGCGTGACTACGACGCTTCGCTGAATCAAGCGCTCCCTCTACTCTTCCAATCTCACGAGAGAGCTGTGCGCGTTCTTGAGATATACGATCTAATTCGCGTTCTGCCAGTCGGACTTTCTCAACATGTTTAAGTCCTTCTGAATCATTGTTACGATCTTCAAAGGCTTTGAGTCCTGCTTCAGCGTGTGCGAGCTTCTCACCAGCTACTTCACGTTCGCGCTTTACTCGTACACTCTCGGTATCAAGATAAAGTTCCTCAATGGCAAAGTATGTCTGACATGCCGTTGCAAGCTCACGTGCCAGTTCCTCTGCACGTTCTAGACGTTCAACCTGCTTCTTAAGGAAACGGATGTGCGGTGCGATCTCACGACGAAGTGCTTCGACTTCTTTTACGTTTGCATCGGTACGTTCAAGCTTTCGCTCAGCTTCCTGCTTACGGAATTCAAATCCTTTAAGACCGAGCGCATCCTCGAGCATCGCACGGCGCTCACGAGGGTTCGCAAGAAGAATGCGATCTGCCTCTCCTTGAGAAATGATGTGGTGTCCGGTCTCACCTATGTTTGCTCCAGCAAGAAGTTCTTGAATATCACGAAGGCGTACCTTACTTCCGTTTAACGAGTATTCACTGGTCCCGTCACGGAATACCGCACGCTCAATGGCTACCTCATCAAAGTCTATCTTTGGGAAGATGCGTTTGGTGTTATCGAACACAATCGCTACTGCGGCACGGTTTGCACGTGCACTCATGTGCGTACCGCTAAAAATAAGATCTTCGCTACGCTTACCACGCATACTCTTCATAGACTGCTCTCCAAGTGCAAATCGGAATGCTTCAGCTACGTTTGACTTACCCGAACCATTCGGCCCAACGATGGCAGTGGTTTGGTTAGAGAAATCGAGCACGGTCTTACGTGCGAAGGATTTAAAGCCTGCTATTTCAAGACGCTTCAACATTTGTTCCAGTATACCGTATGAATAAAACGAAACCGCCCCCGTGAGGAGGCGGTTGATGAAACCTGGTACACAATGAACCCCTAGGACTTAGTCGCGACCAGATACCAAACAAGCAGACCTAGCAATGGCCCGGCCACTGCGGCGAAGTACGCTCCGATATGGAGTGCACGTGTATACTTTTCACTTTTGTACTGCACACAGAACTCCCCTGAAACTCACAAGACTGATCCTAGAGAGAAAATGAGGTATCGTCAAATATACATGCGTTGTGTGTACAACGAAACCGCTCCTTTCTTAAGGGAGCGGTCGTGGACATATACTTTTCGTGATACGTTCATGGGCCTTCATTAATAGAGAGCCCCTGCCTGTCGAGCCATTCCTCGACCATGGTGGCGATCTGTTGTTTGGAGTCCTGAATTGTTCGAACCGCCAGCACGATAAGCATCGCCAGATCGAAGAAGAAGATCAACCAGCCAGTAGTTTCTGGAGCTGCTATAGCCCCCCAAGCCAGGCCGTACGATATTGGGAAGGCGAACAGCAGTGATGGAAGCATGGTCTGGAGGAAGAATTGTTGCCGATCCTGGCCGGATCTCCTGAAGAAAACCACCAGTACGAAGAAACAGAGGGTGGCTATGAATGTGAGTCGCGTCTTCCATCCGAAGAGTTCGGTCGAAGTATCCAGTGTCGGATACCCCATGGCTTTGAGTGACTGATTCAAACCTGGAAGTTCGGCTTGCACGACCAAATAGATGTGGCCAGCGACCATCGCGACGTAGAGAACGAAGCGAATGAGGAACACCCGGAGCGTGCTGAACATGACATACCCTTCTGCTCGTTCCAACGAGCGGTTAGTGTTTCAATCCAGGCGTACTCTACGAAAACTTACTGTATGCGTCAATTACCACCCGGTCTTACCAAGTGCGTTCTGTGCAGCATCTTGTTCAGCTTCCTGTTTGCTCTTTCCCTCTCCACGAGCAACTTCATCTTTATTTCCAAGGAATACTCCCACGGTGAACTTCTTATCATGATCAGGACCAACTTCTTCAAGTGTTCTGTATGAGGGAGTGACGCTGCGCTTCTCTTGCGCTGCTTCCTGGAAGCGGCTCTTTGCATCCTGCCATGCACGATTTGCTATCACTGCATCAATCTTTGGATAGAGATGTTTTGCTACGAACGCTTCCGCTGCGTCATATCCCTGATCGAGATAGATAGCTCCAAGAACTGCTTCAAACGCGTTTGCAAGAATAATCTGACGAGCACGACCCATATCCTTACTCTCACCTTTTGAAAGGAGGAGGAGATCGTTAAGTCCGATCGCTTCGGCAGTATCTGCAAGTGAGAAGGTGTTCACGAGTGAAGCACGGAATGCAGTGAGGTCTCCTTCTGGCTTATTTGGAAACTTAAGGAAAAGGAAGTGGGTCGTGGCAAGCTCAAGTACCGCGTCTCCAAGGAACTCAAGGCGCTCATTATGTGCCTTTGCTGTCTTATGTTCGTTTAGGTACGAACGATGCGTAAGCGCCTCCTCGAGGAACTCTAGGTTATTGAATGTAAGGCCAAGGTGGCCTGCTGCTGCGCTGAAATCAGCCATATAGGTGCAGGGTATCTAAAATTACCAAAATGTCCATTAAATCCCTATCAATATCTTACGGGGATTTGATCGCTTATTTCGTACCATCCTGTGGCTGGCGGCTCGGTGTGAGGGGAAAAGATTGGTACCTTTATCCTCGAAGGTTCGATTCCTTCCGCCAGCGCAAATAGATTTTGACAGGTTATTATTTTGAGAATAGTATATCTAAGTACCAGTCTTCTCAGCACGCTGAGCGAGGATAAAGGAAAGGAAAACGGCCCACGGGCCGTTTTCCTTTTAATAACTATGCGTGCACTTTTTTCTTTGCACTAGAACGATCCAGAAGTTTCTGTACCGCTGCCGTTACGATCGGAAGCATGTCGTCATAGAAATTGAGATCAAGTATGTCCTGTAGGCGAAACCACTTAGCGTCATCAAGACCTCCACTCTTCTTAAGCGTGAGTGTTTCGAACGGAGCTTTCACGAGATAGAAATATACGTGCTTACGAACTTTTCCCTTTTCAGGATGTGATGCGATGTATTCGTTCTCACCAACCATGTCTTCTACCGTTCCCTCTACATCAAGCTCTTCCTTTACCACACGCTTAACACCCTCTTCTGGTGAAGGGTCTGTCTCAATATGCCCTTTAGATAGAGTCCATCGTCCGAAGACATCGTGTACCAACGCTAAATAGTACTGACCCTCATGTTCTGCATAGATGATGCCTCCACCAAGTTTCTCTAGAGGGAGATTCTCACGCTTAACCTTCTCCTTCTTTCCGGTCTCATCCTTACCTGGTTCACCCATTTCTTTGTATACGGCACCCAGTACACCATTTACGAAACGGCCTGATGATTCTCCACCAAATACTTTAGCGAGTTCAATGGCTTCGTTAATTGCTACCTTCGCTGGAACCTGCGTACGGTCTGCAAAGAGAAGTTCGAATAGACCTATACGGAGAATGTTTCGGTCTACCGGAGCAATCTTATCAATGGGCCAGTCTGGTGCGGCTTTCTCAATAACGAGATCGAGGTCTGCACGCTTTGCGATAACACCCGTGAGGAGAGTTTCCATAAATACCTTGTCCGTATCTTCACCGCCGAATTCTTCGACGTTGCGGGTAAGCATGTCGGGTACGGTCGACTCATCAGCATGGGAAGTATCCCACTCGAAGAGTGTCTGTAGTACGACTGAACGGGCTAGGTGGCGGTTGGCCATATGGAAAGAGCTATATTCGTAGCGTACGTTAAACAACAACACCGCGCAATGGCGCGGTGTTGTGCATAACTATTTATGTACGGGCTTAGTTTCCTGCACCTCCTCCGAAACCAGAACGACTCTTTGCCTTACCGAGAGTCATACGACCCATGAGTCCTTCCTTCTTCACTTCCTTATCTGAATGGATCGGCTCCTTCACACCTTCTGCGTGAATGTGCTCCTTCTTATGCTTCTCAACTTTCTTATCATGCTTTGCTTCACGTTTGATAACCTTTGGAGAAATGATTTGCTTGCCACGGTACATACCGGTGGTCTCATCAAGGCGGTGTGGGAGGCGAAGTGCGCCTGATTCCTTGTCTGTGACAAGGTTAGTGCCCGCAAGCGCATGATGGCTGCGGCGATTCTTAGTATGGGAACTGGTGTGGCGCATTCGTACTGACATAAGGAATACCCTACCACAGGGCCTTAAAAAAGCAAAAGCACCGCCTATCCCTTGCCTATTTCGTACTCCAGGCACACTATTAAAGGGTCGCGAAGGACTGGCGGCTTAACCCGACTTTCTGGACCGGCAAAGAGTCGGACGTGTACTGTCCTTTTGATAAATCAGCTTGGGGAAAGTTGATGACATTGAATCAATCGATCCTGAACTTCCTGATCTTTGTCTGGAGCCTGATCTTCGGCCAAAGGCGGGTCACTGACCGGACGCACCATCCTGCCGAAGGATTTGCGTAAGACACCAATACGACCTGAACCGCGCGCTGAATGCGCATGATGGTTCAGAAGGGCACTGACCGAGTCAGTCGCCATGGGCCGGCAGCACCACTTCGCTGCCGGCCCTTCCCTTTTATATTGAAACAAAGAAGAACGCCGCCCGGGAAACCCCGAGGCGTCGTCGTTGCAGGGAGGCCCTGCAGAATTAGTGGACCTTATCCGGTCCAGCGCATTTGCGCGCTTCGTGCTGTGAGAGGAGATTGACCCCTCTACCATCTTCCCTTTCACAGCAGAAGATTTGGGTGTTCCCACTGGAATACCCGTGTTTGGCTCGACGACAGATCGAACCGTCTCCCAGAACACATCGGACAGACGTCACCGAGTGCGACACCTGAACTTCTTGACTCAAAGTCGTCATAGAAACCTCTTCCCCATTGAACTCACGAGCACAAGCCGTCAGCGTAGCTCCCTTATGACTGAGGGTCAAGGTGTACGAATGAAGTGCGGTGGATAGCACAGAGACCATGCTCACGTACTGCTGTCATATGAGCCTTTGTTCCATAGCCTTTATGTATATCGAATCCGTATAAAGGGTGCTCAAGTGCGAGCTTTTTCATTAAACGATCGCGCGTAACTTTTGCAGCTACAGATGCCAACATAATTGCAGGGACGGTTGCATCTCCACCGATGATTGTTTCTTGTTCATATTCGGGAGGTGCCTTTAATGAACCATCGAGAAATACTTTTCCTTCTGCGGGGTCTGGCATTAGTTTGCGCACCCCACGACCAAGGGCATGACGAATCGCAAACGCAATTCCCTTCTCATCGATCATTTTCTCACTTGAGAGACAAACGACCGCTTGTACGTTTCCGTTCTTAATTTCTTCCTGAAGTTTTAAAAATAATGCTTCACGTTTTTTCTCTGAAAGTTTCTTTGAGTCGTTAAGCCCTGGGAATACTGAAAGCAGGTCAAAGCCTTCTGCAACTTTAACAACACCCACAGCAACCGGACCCGCTAATGGACCGCGCCCTGCTTCATCGATGCCAATTATATAAGCCATGGTTCTTCGAATCGTAACCCTGGCCATTTGCTGAACCAACCTTTAGATTCCGCACGTTCGAGTGCGCGAGCTCTGCGTTCAATCCGTATTGGTCTAACAATTCCATTACCTAGATCTTCAATACCGTGAACCGCGAGCAATAAGAGCGAGCCTTCCTCAGTAGTACGAACACCAACGCTTGTGGCAGTCTCGACCCAATCTCCGATCGCTTCAGCAGCAGAGTTGTAAGGTTGTCGTTCAAAATCTCCTAGTTTTGAAATATGCATGCGTGCCTGATTCTTTACCTCGAACTCGTACTCAGGAAGTATTCGCCGTAGTTTTTCAGAAAGCTTATTTTCTTCGTCCCACACAGGATTCGACTCTTCTTTTTGTATTAGTTCCAGAATTTCTGATTCAGGCATTCCGTATTCTGAGAGTGATTTCCAGTAGGCCACATCAACATCATTAAGTTTCGTTGGTATGTCATTACCAAAAAGATGTTCCCATACCTTATTTCTAACAAAGCCCGCACCCACCCACCAATCTGTGAGATTGAGGCTTGAAACGGCCTTTATTATGATCATCCGCTCTGCATCGTTCTGTATTAGGTCTAGGATTTCCTGCTCAGACATACACGGATTTTATCATTACGAGCCGGTCGGTATAATGGCTGTATGTCCCGCTTCGTTCACCTCCACACCCACTCCCACTACTCCTTCTTGGAGGCGCTCCCTAAGATCCCAGATCTTGTTAAGAAAGCAGCCGAAGCTGAGATGCCCGCACTTGCTCTCACTGATTCTGGCAACATGCATGGAGCTGTTGAGTTCTATAAAGCAATGCAGAAGAAAGGTATGAATCCAATACTTGGTGTTGATGCGCACGTTGCACCTCGTACCCGGCATGATAAGGATCCACATCTTGATGCGAAACGTACACGCATTGTGTTGCTCGCAGAAAATGACGAGGGATATAAGAATCTGTTGAAGTTAGTGAGCCTTGCATATACAGAAGGATTCTTTGAGAAACCTCGTGTCGATCGTGAGCTTCTTAGAAAACATTCAGCCGGTCTGATTGCGATCATTCCATCCTTTGCTGGTGATGTTGCTCGTCTACTTGCGTCTGGAGATGCAAATGGTGCCGCAGCGGCACTTGCAGAGTATGTGAGTATTTTTGGTACAGAGAATTTGTTCTTGGAGATAACGCATCATCCTAAGGTACCGGGGCACGAGGACCGCATGAAGAAGATAATTGCACTTGGTAAGAGTGCTGGTGTTGAAGTGGTGGCACAGCATGACGTCTACTATCTCAAACCGGACGATCGTGAAGCAACAGAAGTGATGCGTCGTATTGCGTATGGAAGTCGTGGACAGAATGAGGAGGAAGATTTCTCTTTTGTAACGGAGAAACAAATGAATGAATGGTTCGCACACATACCAGATGCCGTTACTCGTTCTGGAGATATTGCTGCACGCTGCAAGGTAACCCTTGATCTTGGTAGCTGGAACTTCCCTAATGTTCAAATCCCGGAAGGAACCACGCATGAAGGAGAGCTGCGTAAGAAGACCATGGATGGTCTCTCTATGCGTGGCATGGAACTTACGGAAGAAGTTAAACAGCGTATGGAATACGAGCTGGAAATCATCATTGGTAAGGGCTTTGCACCATACTTCCTCTGTGTATCTGATCTTCTTACTCACGCTAAGAGCAAGGGTATTCTCACCACCACTCGAGGCTCTGCCGCAGGCTCACTCGTGTCATACCTCACCGGTATAACCAACGTAGATCCGATCGCATACAAACTTCCCTTCGAACGTTTCCTTAATCCAGAACGTCCCAAAGCACCGGATATCGATATGGACTTCGCCGACAACAGGCGTGACGAAATGATTGCGTACGCAAAGGAGAAGTATGGAGAGGATCACGTGGCGCAGATCGGTACGTTCGGAACGATGATGGCGCGCGCTGCGGTGCGTGATGTGAGTCGGGCACTCGGGCATGCATACGGAACGGGTGATCGTATTGCAAAGCTCATTCCTATGGGCTCACAAGGCTTCCCTATGACTATCAAGCGTGCCATGGAGATGGAGCCGGAACTCAAGTCTCTATATGAAGGTGATGACGATGTTAGAGAAATAATTGATCTAGCAACACGTATCGAAGGATGTGCCCGGCATACTGGTGTACATGCTGCGGGCGTGGTTATCGCGCCCACTCCTCTAACCGACTGGACTCCCCTCCAGGTTGACCAGCGAACCGGCAAACTTATTACGCAGTACGACATGCATGCCGTTGAGGAAGCAGGCCTCCTTAAGTTCGACTTCCTTGGTATCAAGAACTTAGCGATTCTCTCCGATGCTATTGATCGTGTGCGTGAGACGCGTGGCATGTACATCGATATTGAAACCATTCCGGTAGATGACGAAAAGACCTTCGCTATGCTCGCACGTGGAGACACCGAAGGCCTCTTCCAATTAAACGGCTCTGGCATGACGCGCTATCTCAAGGAGCTTCGTCCAACGACCATTCACGACATCAACGCAATGGTAGCGCTCTATCGTCCAGGACCTATGGACGTGATTCCTGAATATATTCAAAGAAAAAACAATCCGAAACTTATAAGGTACCTAGATCCACGCATGGAGAAATTCCTTGATGCGTCGTACGGACTGTTGGTGTATCAGGACGACCTTTTGTACTGCGCCGTGTATCTTGCAGGATACTCATGGGGAGACGTAGACAAATTCCGTAAGGCAATCGGAAAGAAGATTCCTGCGGAAATGGCTGCACAGAAGGAACAGTTTGTTGAAGGAATCATCTCTAATGGACGGGACAAGGCCTTTGCAGAAAAGTTGTGGTTGCTGTTTGAACCCTTTCAGGCATACGGTTTCAACAAAGCCCATGCAGCGTGCTATGGAAAAGTGGCATACCAGACGGCATATATGAAGGCGAACTACCCAGTCGAATACATGGCTGCGGTACTGACCGCTGACGCTGGGGACACTGAGTCCATCGCCATCTTTGTTGAAGAATGTGAACGTCTTGGTATTCCCGTGCTGCCTCCCGATATAAATGAAAGTGGTACCGACTTCACTGTGGTAGCAAGTACTGAAGGAGGTCCGATAGACGCGATTCGTTTTGGTCTCACCACTATCAAGAACTTTGGTGAAGGAATCTCAGAAGCCATTCTCTCTGAGCGCATGAAGGGTGGTCCGTTCAATTCACTAGCAGAGTTCTTATCTCGCGTGGCAAACAAGAGTCTTAATAGAAAGTCTTTGGAATCGCTCATTAAGTGTGGGGCACTTGATCGCTTTGGTGAACGTAGTGATCTTCTACGAAATATTGAAACGCTTCTTGCCTTTCATCGTGATGCAACGGCCGAGGCACCCCAGGATTCTTTATTTGGTGGCATGATGGCAGCTCCCGTACTCGTTCTTCCACCTGCAACCGAAAGCACCTCTCTTTCAGAAATGCTTATCTGGGAAAAAGATCTTCTTGGTATTTATGTTTCGGGTCATCCTCTTGATGCACACGAAGCATCCCTTGCTAAAGCAAGCGGTTCAATCGCAACGCTTAAAGCTGAAGCACAGGCAGGGCGTCCCGTTATATTGCCAGTTCTCCTTATTGAGATTCGCACTCTCCTCACAAAGAAAGGAGATAAGATGGCATTCGTTAAGTTTGAAGACAAAACTGATTCTATTGAAGGAGTTATCTTCCCGAAGATTTATCAAGAGCATGCTGCGCATTTAAATGTTGGTACATGTCTCTTGGTTAAAGCGACGGTATCTGGACGTAATGGAGAGACGTCACTTGCCGTAGAGAACTTAAAGGTGCTGTGATATAGTCGCGACATCCCAACCAAGGAGGGTTACGGGGATGCGCACGAAGAGAAAAGCAACTGGTTCCAAGCGACATCGCGGACGGGTTGTGCGACGAAAGGTACGCCAGTTCCGCAAGCAGCTTCAGAGCCGAAACCCTCTGGGGGAACGACTTAAGCTGGAGTTTGGGAGACTTAAGCGTCGCTCATACTGGCGGTGAGCCATGAACGAGGGGGCGGCCGCAGGGCCGCCCTTTTCCTTTATTATGGTATTCTCATCCCTATGGTAACCCTCGAAGAAAAGCGTCATACATTGGCCCATTTACTTGCTGCAGCAGTGCAGGAACGCTACTCTCACGCAAAAGCAACCATTGGTCCAGCTATTGATAATGGCTTCTATTACGACTTTGATTTCTCGGGTGGTGAAGCTCCAAAAGAAGCAGATCTGATTGAACTTGAGAACACGATGCGTGAACTCCTTCCTTCTTGGGAGAAGATGATTGGCACAGAAGTATCTGAAGCAGACGCTCGCGCTCGCTTTGCGGGTAACGCATTTAAGTTAGAGATTATTGATGGCATCGTTGCTGCTGGAGAAAAAATAACTCTGTACACTGCCGGGGATTTCACCGATCTCTGCCGTGGTGGCCATAGTGAGCATCCTTCCAAAGACATTAAGTCTGATTCGTTCACTCTTGATCGTGTTGCCGGTGCATATTGGCGTGGTGACGAAACAAAGCCGATGCTAACGCGCATTTATGGTCTGGCATTTGATACTAAAGAAGAAACAGAGGCCTATGTAGCTGAGCGTGAAGAAGCAAAGCAACGCGACCACAAGAAACTTGGTAAGGAACTCGATCTCTTCTTTATTGATGAGAAGGTTGGTAAGGGACTTCCCCTTTGGACACCGAAAGGTACTGCAGTGAAGTTTGAGATGGAGAATTTTGCTCGTGCACTTGAACGTTCCTATGGGTATGAGCATGTCTCAACACCGTACCTAGGTGCTGAAGAACTGTATCGTACCTCTGGTCACCTCGATCACTACAGCCACAACATGTATGCGCCAATCGATATGGATGGTGATACGTTCTACCTCCGGCCAATGGCCTGCCCGCATCACATTCGCATGTATCAGCGTAAGCCATGGAGTTATCGTGATCTTCCGGTTCGCTATGCAGAGATTGCAGACTATAACCGCTATGAGAAGTCCGGTGAGCTTATGGGTATGATTCGTGTTCGTAAGTTCCAGCTTTCAGATGGTCACATCTTTGTTACTCCAGAAGGACTCAAGGAAGAGTTCAAGAACGTGTGCCGCATGATCGTTGAGGGCATGAAGGGTCTTGGTCTTATTGATATTGTTTCGTATCGCTTCTCTAAGCGTGACCCGAACAACAAAGAGAAATACTATCCAGACGATGAGTTATGGAACCATGCAGAAGCACTCATGAAGGAAGCCCTTGATGAACTTGGTTTCGACTATGTTGAAGCAGAAGATGAGGCAGCATTCTATGGCCCAAAGCTCGATGTGCAAGCACGCAATGTAAACGGTAAGGAGGACACACTCTTCACTGCACAAATGGACTTCCTCCTCCCTGAGAAGTTCGACATTGAATACACGGATGCTACCGGACAAAAGAAGCGTCCCGTTATGATTCACCGTTCAACGATTGGTAGCCTAGAACGAGTATTTGGTTTCCTAATAGAACACTATGGTGGCGCCTTCCCTACCTGGCTCGCACCAGTACAGGTGAAGATTCTTCCTATTTCAGCTGAGAAGCATCTTGAGTATGGAAA
The DNA here is from genome assembly GCA_001189215.1 of Parcubacteria bacterium C7867-008. GTDB lineage: Bacteria > Patescibacteriota > Minisyncoccia > Phycocordibacterales > Phycocordibacteraceae > C7867-001. The sequence continues at coordinate 279,286 of LFCR01000004.1, forward strand.
AGAAATACTTGCGCAGCTTATTGATGCCGGTGTGCGTGCTGAACTCGATGATGCCAGCGATTCATTAGGTAAACGTATTCGTGCAGCTAAAGGTGAGAAGGTTCCATATGTACTAGTAATTGGTGATTCAGAGACTGAGGCCAAAACCGTTACCGTTGAGAGTCGTGATAACGGCAAGCAAGATGCGGTACCAGTGAATGAGTTTGTGTCAGCGATTCAAAAAGAGATTACGGAACGAGCGTAGCGAAAAAGAAAGCACCGGAACTAGAGGTTCCGGTGCTTTTTCTTTCGCCCCACAGAACCCTCATTCTAGATTGCGTCTCGAAGAGACGATCAGTTCCCGGCTGAATGCTTCCGTGGTCTTGTTGACGGTGCTCGTCATTTGCACTCCAGTGTCGCGGATCGAGTCATCGTACGCAAACCCGATCGTTACGAGGAGTACAGAAAGTCCTGCAATAATCCATCCCCAGGGCAGAGAAGGGACCATGGGACTGGGTGGCTGGCGCGGGTCGTAGAACCTCTTAAGATCTGGACGTTCGCTCATCTGCGTTCCCTGTTGTTTGGCATTACTGCCCTGTCTAAGACGGTACTCCTGTTTGTATAAAAAGAAAGCGCCCGCAGTGCGGACGCTTTCTTTTTATTAACGGTTTATCCGTTCACAATCGCAAGTGCACGAGTTGCTGCAAGCTTTGCGCCAGTCATACCAGCGGAGTAGCTTGAATCGATAGCGGTTGCAAGAGACGAGACGAGACGCTCGAGGAAGTTCGTTGCACAGTCTGAGGTGATGCGTGCAATCTCTGGGTGACACGGAGTGCCGTCCATACGTGCACGATAGGCATCATCAAGTGCACAGACTGCATGTGCAAGGAATTCCTGTGCATCACCACCCGTACGATTTACGGTACGAAGGGTGCCGAATACCTGTTCACGATCTCCTGAAAGGAGTGCGCCAAGGAAGCCGGAGATATCATCTGAATACGTGAGTACTTCTGTGGGTGCAGTAACAGGTGTTGGTGCTACCTGAGGCAGTACTTCTTCCTGAACCACTGGCTTTGCGGTACGTGGTGCCATGTCTCCATCATACGATGGTACTGATGTCTCTTGTACCTGTTCTAGGTGAGGAGTGAATACCATACCTGACTCGCGGGATAGACCTTTTACAATGTCATCAATCGTGAGTGCTTCACCAGACGCAAAGGACTTGAATCCATGCTGCTGGAGCTGTTGTGCCGGAGCCTGTGGAGCTGCTGCGATCTGTACTGGCTCGATGTGTGCAACTGGAGCAGGTTCATATGTTGGAACAGGTTCAGGTGCGTATACCGGCTCAGGTTCAACTGCCGTGTCTGCGTTGATTGCTTCCTGTACGTTTGCACCGAATGTCTTAGCACGACGCAGTAGCAGTGGCATACCTGCAAAGAGTATCAGGTATGCTGCTGCACCGCTCCAAAGCACGAGAGTGATCCAGTAGATCGCAGTGCCAACCGGACCAAGCTCTAGACCGGTATACGGAATCTGAGAGAGGTACACGGATGCAAGTGGCTGTGAGGATGCGAGCGTTACGTGCGGACGACTACGCCCACCTCCGCCATGACCTCCACCTCCGCCACCTCCTCCACTATCAGTGTTAATGGTGACTTCCGCCTTACACTTCGGGTTCGAGGTATCACCAGGAACACTCAGTTGATATGAGGTGTTTGATGTTGGATTAACAACCTTAGTACCGTTAAGTGGTACGGTCTCACCATTAAGAGTTGCAGACGTTACGTCCTGTGTAGTCCAGGTAAGGAGAACAGCATCACCTTCATCGACAGAAGTCTTGTCTGCGGTAAGCAGTACACACTTTCCGCTACCTCCGCCTCCTCCAGGAGGAGTTGTTGGTGGTGTGTTAGTAACAGTTACGGTAACTGTACAAGGATTGCTTCCAACAGCATCAGGCACGGTTGCGACATACGTAGTGTTTGCACTAACAGGAGTAACAGCAACTGATCCAAATGGAATCTGCGTAAAGGTACCAACACCATTGTTGATGGTTATTGATGTCGCATTCGCAGATGTCTGCCATGAGAGCTGTACCGTCTCACCTGGAGTGATGTTTGTCTTACTTGCACTCAGCGCAAGACACTTGGGTACTTCAGGTATTACTGGTGGGATAACTGGTGGGATAACTGGTGGAATTACTGGTGGAATTACTGGTGGAATTACTGGAGTGGTTGGAATTTCCGGCGGAGTCGTAATAATTGGAGGTTGTAGTGGAATTTCCGGCGGCACTAGTGGTGTTGTTGGTAGCGTACAACACGGAGGCGTGTCGATGATTACTGGGGGTGTTGGAGGGACCTCGGGAGGCACTATCGGTGTAGTCGGCAGAGTACAACACGGAGGGGTATCAACAATAACGGGTGGTGGCAGAACAGGCTCCTCTATAACGGGAGGAGTGGTTGGTAGCGTACAACACGGGGGTGTGTCTACGATCACTGGCGGAGGAAGCACAGGTGGCTCTGGGACCGGAGGTGTTGTTGGGATAGTACAACACGGAGGTGTGTCGACAATAACCGGTGGTGGAAGTGCCGGTGGTTCTGGTTCTGGCGCTGGAGGTAGCGGAATTGGTGGAGGCGGTAGCGGAATTGGTGGAGGTGTTGTTGGGATAGTACAACACGGAGGGGTATCAAATACCTGAGCCATCACCTTATCTGGTGATGTAATACCCGTAGCAAATGCTACGGTCATACCAACTGAAAGTACAGCGAGCACTGCGAACAACCCCGTTCGAAACGGATGCACCTGCGCGCGTGGGTTGTGTTCTTGTGTAGACTCCATAGATTCAGTTGATTCGCTCTGGTAAATAATGATTGGTGAAATAAGCCCCTGCCGCTTGTGCGGCGTACAAAAAAGGGAGAGTAGTGGCGGCGGGTTGTTTCAAGACCCGCCGCACACCAAGATGAAGTTACCTTCTCGATCAGTTGAACGTGAAGGGCGTCGCGATCAGGCGATGCTCAGGCCCATAGGACCCGGTGGCCGCCTTGCCATTCGAGTAGAGCGGCTTTCCGTCCGGCTTCTCGAGGTCGACGCAGGCGATCACGACCTGCCACTGCAGGTCAGGTGGCCCGAAGATGCTGACCGTCTGTTCTTCTTCAACGAAACGGACTTCGTTGCTGCCAACCCCCGAATTCACATCGAGGTTCTTGACCGAAGTGATGGTGCCGTCGTCGATCAAGCGAAGGACGTGAGCTTCCGGTTCGCGGAAGCTGCAGTTCTTGGACTCGCAGTCCTTGCTGAAAGGCTTCTTCTGCCCACCGGGCAGTTGAATCGTCAGCGGACACTTACTGAGCGTCTTGAGGTCATGGTCTCCCACCACCTCGTAACGGAACACGCGCGAGCGCGGCGGAAGGCGATAGACGAGCTCCACGCAGTGGATCTCGACGACGACTCCCTCCGGTTCATGGTGTTCACCACGCTTCGGGTTAGAGCAGTCCGGGAACATAACGTTGTCGCCGTTGTGCCAGATATAGGTCTCGGTCGGAGAGAGCTTGCGGTGCATGCAGCCGAGGATGGTTTGATATCCGCCGTCCTGCGCATGCAGGCAGTCCATGCTCCACTCGGTCGCGCGTTCTGCGGCAGTGGGCACTCGCCGCTGGAAGTGCTCGACGTAGGCGATCGTTCCTTCGAGGGTCAGGCCGGGTGCTTTGACCCGGAAAGATTCCCAGTAGTTCCGAATGCTGGCGCAAGACCCATCGGTCTTGCAGCGTTCGGGATCGATCACGGCGTTGTAGTCGCTGGTGCGCTTGTAGACCGCGCGCATCTTCTTGGCCAGATCTTGCGGGGACGTGTTGCCCCGAAGAAACGGCAGATTGTGCTCGCGCTGTGACGTGGAAGTCACTTCCGCGAGAATCGAAGAAGACACGGCAGTGACTGCCATGCGTTCCGCCATCGTCCCTGCAGACGCCGCCCCCGCCGTGAAGGCGAAGAGCAGCGCCAGGGCGGTGAGCTTGAGCTTCATCTCTTTTCTCCCTGTTGCCGCCCCGTAGGGCGGACTGGTGAAAGGTTCAGGTTTCCCTCCCTTGCGGGTGAGTCTCGTACAATTGCTTGCAACGAGCGATCTGACCAGAGCACTAGGCTCCGATCAGGTCGCTCTTCACAAGGTTCGCCGTAACGACGAAGCGATCAGACTTGGTACCGAATGAGTTACAGGTTGCAAGAGTAAGCTTGCTTCCAGTAACGACGAGCGGAATTGAGTCAGACTCTGCATCTGCCTTTACGACGGTCTCAACGGCATATTCATACACATGGTCTGAACCAATGACCTTGATACGGTCGCCGGGCTTCAGATCCTGAATGCCATCGAAGGCCTTGAATGCGGGATTGTTCACAATCGGCAGATAACTTGAGTGGCCAAATATGATTACATTCCCTGCCTCCCCAAGATTTGATGAAGACGGGTATCGGACAGCACCTTTGAGGAGTGCGTTGTCCAACACCGATACTTCAGATGAATCTGGGTTCGATACAGTAACAGAGAGCTTGATACTTGGGATCTCAATCTTGGTAGGTGACTCCGGACGAGTAGTTACGGCCTGTATAGCAGATGCTGTCAGGTTGGTAGCTACTTTTACCGGAGCCACAGGAACGAGATCCAGAGCAATAAGGGAGCTATATGAGGTGAGGAATACCAATGCGAAAGCAACCATGAAGCTCCACTTCTTGGTTGAAACCTTCTGCCCGGCCTGCACGCTCTTAGCGGCGACCTTGATTATTGGTCCTTTTGTTGCCATATCGTCTTACTCATATTTACATCATAAGAACACTGTTGTCAAGCCCTGCTTCATATTCTGATACTTGACACTATATAGTGAACGTGGTAAACACTACATATATGGAAACGATTACAAAGACCACGATCACCCGCGACCCACGTCGCCTATACGCTATCCAAGCACTTGCCGTGGTAGGTTTTATCACACTTATCATCATGGGTATCGTGCTTGCTATCTATACCGCACGCTTCGTACCAGACGCAGTTAACCGCGTTGGTTCTGCAGCGGTATACCTTTCTCAGGTATTCTCACCTAGTGACGATGAGAATCTTACCGTTGTCCCCCAGATTCCTTTCGAGAACGTAGTAGCATCTACAACCACAGCAACGACTACAATTCCTGCTACCCCTGTAGCAACAGTCATCCCGGGTGGAGCTACGCCTGCAGCAGTAAATCCTGGTCCTCGCACCACAACCACCTACCCTGTTGGCGCTGGCTCCAACGCTCCCCTTTCAGGAAAGTCTGATCTTACGGTCTCAATCACTCAGACCGGATATCTCACCTCAGATTCAACAGACTCATTTATTTCAAGTAAGTCTGTTCCTGACAACAAGAATGCTGCAGTGAAGTTCACTGTTACAAATACAGGAACTAACACTACGGGCGCATGGGAGTTCCGTGCTGAGCTTCCTACCACTTCAAGCTACACTTTCAATTCAGCTTCACAGCAGTCACTACGACCTGGAGAGAAGATTGATTATGTGCTTGGGTTTGATCGCGCACGTTCAGGCGACCGTACCATCACCATCACGGTTGATAGCGGTAGCGATGTAAACGAATCAAACGAAGGAAATAACAGCGACTCTGAATCAATTACGATCAAGTAAGCAAAAGAAAAGCCACCCGGCTCATGCCGGGTGGCTTTTCTTTTATCTATACGTCGAGGTTTGCGAGCTTCGCATTAGACTGGATGAAACTCTTACGGCTCGGAACATCTGAGCCCATGAGGATATCAAAGATGCGGTCTGCATCAGTGGCATCTTCGATGGTTACACGCTTGAGAACACGATTAGAAGGATTCATGGTGGTCTCCCAGAGTTCTTCTGGATTCATCTCACCAAGACCTTTATATCGCTGAATAGAGACCTTCGCACTCTTCTTGGTAGCCACCTCTTCTTCTGGTGAACCATCCGTTTCTTCATCAGTTCCCTGGTCCTCTTCACCCGCATCTACGGCCATGTCTGCATCAGGTCCAAGGATACGGAACTTCTCTTCGTCTGAGTACGCGTACATGACTTCCTTGCCACGCTTGATCTTGTACAGCGGTGGTTGTGCGATGTATATAAATCCACCATCGATGATCGGCCGGAAGTGACGGTAGAAGAGAGTGAGGAGAAGGGTGCGAATGTGTGCACCATCCACGTCCGCATCAGTTGCAATGATTATCTTGTGGTACCGGAGCTTGCTGATATCAAAGATATCTCCGATAGCGGTACCCATAGCAACAACGAGGTTCTTGATCTGCTCAGATGCAAGCATCTTATCAAGACGTGCTCGTTCAATGTTCAGGATCTTGCCACGAAGTGGAAGAATTGCCTGGGTACGGCGATCGCGACCAGTCTTAGCAGAACCTCCTGCAGAGTCTCCCTCCACAATGAAGATCTCTGACTCTGCTGGGTCCTTTGTCTGACAATCGGCCAGCTTACCAGGAAGGGTCATTCCCTCAAGTGCACCCTTTCGCATGACTGAATCTTTCGCCGCTTTAGCAGCCTTGCGTGCCTTAAGGGCAAGCAACACTTTGTTTACGATGGCACGACCATCATCTGGATTCTCTTCAAGGAAGGTGCTCAGCGCACCTCCAAACACGGTGGCCACGGCTCCCTGTGCCTCAACAGAACCCAGTTTACCCTTAGTCTGTCCTTCAAACTGGATCTCAGGCATTTTAACGGAAACCACAGCAGTGATTCCCTCAAGCGCATCATCACCGGTAAAGTTCTCTTCACTTTCCTTCAGGATGCCTGCCGTACGCGCATACGTATTAAGTGTTCGGGTGAGGGCGGTTTTGAAACCGGTCACATGCGTACCGTGTTCCGGATTATATATATTGTTAGCGAAGGCAAGAAGACGTGGTGAGATATCGTCTGTGTATTGGAACGCAACCTCAACCATCACTTCATTATCAGTTGCATCAACATAGAAAATGTTCTTGTGTGCGGGAGTCTGATGCTTGTTATAGAACGATATAAGTGAGCGAAGACCACCTTCAAAGAAGAAGCTCATTGTCGGGACTTCAAGACCAAGTTCACGCACATATGCGACTTCTTCTGAATCAACCATTCCTGCTTCACGTGCATCAACAACGGCGATGCGAGTTCCCTTCACCAGGTATGCCTGTTGACGTACATGACTTACGATCTTGTCCCAGTTCCAACTAATACCGTCTTTAAAGATTGTGTCGTCTGGTTTGAAGAAAGTCACCGTTCCCTGATGCTTGGTCTTTCCAATCTGTTTTACCTTTCCAAGTGTCTTACCAATCTTGTACTCCTGCATGTGTGTTGCACCGTTCTTGTGGACGATAACCTTTGCGTGTTCTGAAAGTGCATTCACCACAGATGCTCCCACACCATGGAGACCTCCAGACACCTTGTATCCAGAATCTTCACCACCAAACTTACCTCCTGCGTGGAGAGTGGTCATAATGGTTTCGAGAGCAGACACCTTTGTCTTTGGGTGAATGTCCACCGGGATACCGCGCCCATTATCTACGACACGCACATAGCCACCGGGAAGCAGGGTGATCTCAATATCATCGGCAAAGCCACCCATCGCTTCGTCGCGTGAGTTATCGAAAATCTCCCAGATAAGGTGATGCAGACCATCGGGACCCGTGGTTCCGATGTACATACCCGGTCGTTTACGTACCGGATCAAGACCTTCCAAAACACTAATGGAAGATGCGTCATATTCACCGCTCTTGGCAGCCTTTTTGCTCGTTTTATCGCCTTCCTTAGCCATACTTTGTTACTTAGAGTATAGCATAAACTGCCCCGCAAGACCTCTTTACTAGCGTACCTCCCAGTCCCTCTGTGCGTTAAGTATATTCGTTACACGCTGCATAATTGGGTCCAGATCAGTATCTGCAAGCGTACGGTCATTTGCTTGGAATACGAGACGGAAAGCATACGAGGTACGGCCATCCTTTTCAAAGCGATCAAAGCGATCAATACGCGCAAGCAGCTCATCTGCTTCCTGTTCGATCAGCAGTGCAACTTCTGATTCCTGCGTATCTTCAGGGACCCATACTGCAACATCGCGTAATGCAAAAGGATACGCAGAGAACTGTCGATAGTCTCCGAGTACAACCTTCTGAGGCCAGTAGTCACGACCAAGTGCTTCTAGATCGATTGCTGACAGATCCACTTCAGCCACATTCACATCGAGTATTGATACATGGAGACCAAGTTCACTGCCGAGTGCTTCTGCAAGCTCACCTAGTACTGTATCGGTCTTCTTTCCTGTGAGCTGCTGATACCCAAGCACAAGAGAAAGGCTTTCGCCTTGCTTTGGGAATACCGTACCGATCTCAAACAACTTAATCATGGAGTCTGGTCCTAGTGCTATCGGAGCAACATTCACTGAACGACTAAGTGCAGCACGCATGTTCTCTGCAAGAGTGGTGCGCAGTGCTGGTTTAGTCATATCAAGCGGATTCGCAAGATATATGTCTCCTGTTACCGCAAAAGACTGGGTACTAATTTCCATGTAGCCACGTTCAAGGAGGAAATCTTTGATACGTTCAATACCTTTGTATCGAAGATTATCTGGCTGGATGCCATCGGTGAAAGGGGTCGACTCTATCTTGTCGTACCCAAGAATACGTCCCACCTCTTCAACAAAGTCCTCCGGAAGGACAATGTCACGTCGCTCGAAGGGCGGCATGACGGTAAAGACTTCACTGGTAAGTGTATAGGGAAGCCCAAGACGTTTAAGCGCTCCTACCACATCATCGGCAGTGTATGCGGTGCCAAGCATTCCATTTATTTGTGAAAGCGGTACCGATACCATTGGATTATCTTGTGGATTTGGATACACATCAACGACTCCAATCAATTCACCTCCTGCGACCTGCTCAATAAGGACAAGTGCCTCATTCATTCCATATGCAACAAGTTCCGGTGAAGGTTTGTTTTGGAAACGACTACTTGCATCAGTAAAGAGTTTGAGTGCCTGAGCGGTACGGCGAATACTGCTTCCATCAAAGTTAGCAGCCGATACATACAGATCGGTCGTATGCTCATCAATACTCGAAGCCATTCCTCCTTTGATTCCCGCAATATCAAGCGGGGTTCCTGTTTCTGCTTCAGCGATAACAATAGTGCCTACGGGTAGGAGATATTCTTCACCGGTTAGTACCGTAATCTTTTCTTCTGAATCAAGTTCGCGAATACGGACTGCAAGAGTTCCGTTTGTGGTCTTCTGTATCTTGGATGCATCGAAGGCGTGCAGTGGCTGCCCCATATTGAAGGTCACATAATTTGTTATGTCGACAATATTATTTATGGAGCGCTGACCAATTGATTCAAGTGCATTCTTAAGCCATTCAGGTGATGGGCCGACTTTCACTCCTCTCACCAATGCACCCATCTGACGAGCACTCTTATCGGTATCAATGGTAATGGTGAGCTTGTCTGTTGTTGGCCACAGAGGAAGTAGTGTACGGAGGGGATCCTCTTTCATTGGGCGATCTAATATTGCTGAAAGTTCATATGCGACACCTCGGTGCGAAAGCAGATAAGCTGCACGATCAGGCAGTACGTTCACATCAATGTACGTTGGCATAATCTCTTCAATTTCAGCAACGTTGAATGTAAGTGCATCAGCAAGCTCTTCCGGGCTTGGGAGTGGTTCATCGAAGTATTTCTGTAGCCACGCGGGGGATGTTTTCATGCTGATAGCCATATCTAGGAAATGTTTTGTGGGAATCCTGTCGTGAAGCGAATATCTCCAGAATGAAAGAGTCGCACATCAGGTACACCGTGTTTAACCATTATCAGACGCTCGAGACCACCACCGAATGCAAAGCCTTGGATCTTTGCAGGATCAAGACCGGCATTCTTAATGACGTTTGGGTGCAACATACCCGCACCACCCATCTCAAGCCATCGACCTTCCTTTCCTGGAGCCTGCCACCACATATCAAATTCAACCGACGGTTCGGTGAATGGGAAATAACTTGGACGGAATCGGGTTTTTGCTTCCGCACCAAAGTATTCACGATACAACTGATCGAGCGTTCCTTTTAGATGTCCGAGCGTGATATCAGGCCCAACGGCAAATCCATCAAGCTGATAGAACTGCGCTTCATGCGTCATATCTGTTGCTTCGTTGCGAAATACCTTTGCAGGCGAGATTGCGCGATAGCTTGTGAGTCCCTCCTTAGCCATTTTCTCTAAGAATCGAATGGTGACACTTGTGGTGTGAGTGCGTGGAGTTCGTGGCGTTTCTTCCTTCGTCCAGAAGGTGTCTTGCATGTCGCGCGCAGGATGATCTGCTGGCACATTGAGTGCAGTGAAGTTGTACCACTCATCCTCGAGTTCAGGACCATACTCGATAGCAAATCCCATGCGACCGAATATGTCCGCTATCTCACGGGTCGCAGCCGTTATGGGGTGAAGTCTGCCGTCTGCCATATAGCCGAGTATACCCTCTGTGTCATAGAAAAAATAGGCTATTTTTGCTAGACTGCTACTACGCTTCGGGCCTATGCAACTTGAATTCTTCGTATACCCCTTCCTCTTCCTTGGCTTGTATTTCCAGGTGTTTCTCCTCATTACCTTCCTCTCCACTCCAGCACGTGAACGACGTGCCAGACCAGCCTCTATAGCTACCCCTAAAGTTGCCATTATCGTTCCCTGCTGGAATGAACAAGACACGATCGGCGGGACTGTGAAATCGCTTCTAGCTCTGGACTATCCGAAAGACAAACTTGAGATCATTCTCGTGAATGATGGTTCAGTTGATAACACAAAAGAAGTAATGGATTCATATATTGGGAATCCACAGATCACCGTGATCCACAAAGAGAATGGTGGGAAGCACACGGCAATCAATGCCGGTATTGAACGTGCCACGGATGCAATATTTGTGGGCTGTCTTGATGCAGACTCATTCGTTGCACCAGATGCACTTCGTGAGATTGTTTCTTGTTTCGATGATCCAAAGGTTTCTGCAGCGACACCTGCCATGAGCGTACATAATCCGCGTAGCATGCTAGAGCGTATGCAGAACGCTGAGTACATCTTTGGTATCATGGTGCGCCACGTACTTTCTGCGGTGAATGGTATTTATGTGACACCTGGCCCGTTCTCCTTCTACCGAATGTCTGTAATACGTGAGGTAGGTGGATTCCGCCACGCGCACCAGGCAGAAGACATGGAAATGGCGCTACGCATGCAGCGTGCAGGATATCTTATTGAGAACGCCCCACGTGCTCGCGTATACACCAAGGTGCCGCGCACCATCAAGACCCTCGTAAAGCAGCGCACGCGTTGGACTACGGGCTTCCTACGCAACGTTACGCAGGAATACCGAGACCTCGTAGGTAACCCACAGTACGGCATTCTGGGGCTTATGATTCTTCCTTTGGGATTTGTTGCTGTGATCGGTGGTGTTGCACTCTTCCTGCTTGCGATCGCTATGATGGTCCGTGAGATTATTCGTACCTACATGATTACGCATGGCGTTCCCCTTTCATATACCCTCATGCCTCACTTCACGCTTGAAGGGTTCTATCTTTCTCTCACGTTTGTTACCCTCCTCTCCCTTATTACTGGTGCTGCCTCAGTTGCCTTTATCATCATCGGCAAGCGTGTATCTGATACTCCCGGTGAGCTAACCGTGGGTATCATCGGATATGCGCTAGTCACCGGCCTCATAGCTCCGTTCTGGCTTATGCGTTCTCTTTCAGACCTCGTTACCAACACGAAGCGCAAATGGCGTTAATTCGTTTATACTGTCTTTTATATGAAATCCCTCGCTACTCGTAACGCCATTCTGGCACTGGTTATCACCCTGCTCATTATTGGCTCGGTGGTATATGCCGTTAATTACTTGGATCGTCAGCGCGTTGCTGAACTTTCTTCTATCCAGAATCAACTGGCTACAGACACTCTTTCTGTCGAGACCCAGTTCGCACTTCTTGAGTCTGCGCCCTGTGAAGATATATCTGAAGGCAACACCCTTTCTCAGGAGGTATCGAATCTTGGTGAAAAGCTTTCTACCGCAGAGAGTCGTTTGGGTGCCACAGATGAACAAGTAATCCAGCTTAAGAATCAGTACACCTTGCTTGAGATACGTGACTATCTTCTCACCAAGCGACTTGCAGAAGCATGTAACTTCAAACCAACAGTTGCCCTATACTTCTACTCAAACATTCCAGGCGCATGTACTGATTGTGACCGCGCAAGTTATGCACTCTCCTACCTCCATGATCAGAACCCAAACCTTCGGGTGTACTCTTTCGACTACAACCTGAACCTCGGCGCACTTAAGACACTTATTGCGGTTGAGAAGGTTAAACCTGAATTCCCTGCCTTTGTAATTGAAGGAAAGCGGGCCTATGGATTTACTACCATAGATGACTTTAAGAGTTCCTTCCCTAAGGACTTCTTTGCAACTTCAACGACCGCAACAAGTACCAGCAAAAAGAAGTAACTGTTAAAGAAAAACCTCTCTCCTGTTGGAGAGAGGTTTTTCTTTTTTGGAGCCGCCTCCCAGGCTTGAACTGGGGACCTTCACTTTACAAAAGTGTTGCTCTACCAACTGAGCTAAGGCGGCACTTTATAGTTCTACCACATCTACCCCTTCTTGCGCACGTAGTGCCTTAGGGGCACGACGGGTACGCTTCAGAGCAGACTTCAAATATAGCACTGTACCTGCGATACGGGACTGTTTAGGAAGCATGGGCTCTGTAGCACTCACCTCTCCCAAACGACGCATGCGTAGAGAGCGCACCGTGCGTGTGAGGACACGTTCAACGAAACGGACCGCGATGAGGGTGGCGTGTGCTACATCATGCAGTGCGCGTTCAAATCCGGTACGTGCCACATCATTGAAGAATGCGCCCCAATCAACGTGTTGCAGGATGAACGATGCACGCGCTACTCGAGCATCAAAATGATCACGACGTACCGCAAGAAACCGTATCCCACGACGATCCTCCACCGCAATAAGCAGTACAAATGCAGTGAGCATCAGTAACGTGATTGGGATAGGGATGAAGTACAGCATAGGTATGCGAGCGATGCTCGCAGGCAAACGCTAGCGTGCGGAAAACCGCGCGAACTTGGTGATCTCAACACGCTCGCCGAACTTCTGAGATGCCTCAGTAATAAGATCGCGCACCTTCTTTGAATCGTCCTTGATGTATGGCTGATTCATAAGCACTTGATCCTGGAAGTATGACGCCATCTTTCCTTCTAGAATCTTGTCCTGCATCTCTGCAGGCTTGTCCTTAACCTCTTCCATAAACACCGCCTTGGCAGCCGTAACTGCTTCAGGAGCGATGTCTGCCTCATTGAGGTATTTAGGATCAGTCGCAGCGACCTGCATGGCGATCTCACGAGCAAGCACCGGGAACTCGTCATTACGGGCAACGAAGTCTGTCTCGCATGAGAGAAGGATCATTGCACCGATTTCACCCCCGTGGATATAGGTACCAACGGCACCTGCACCAAACTCACGGTCTCCCTTCTTCTCAGCTGCTGAGCTTGAGCGCTTACGGAGAATAACCTCTGCCTTATCGATATCACCACCCGCTTCTTCAAGTGCCTTCTTGCACTGCATGACGCTAACGCCGGTCTTATCGCGAAGCTGCTTGAGAATGTCGGTGGTGATTTCCATAATGATTTAGGTATAAAGATTCAACAAAATAATCAAACGAATTGAAGCATGAAGCTTCAATTGAATTGGAAGGGTTTATCCCTTTAGACCTGCTTCGTATGCAGAAGCAAGTTCATCAAGCACGAGAGTTACCGTTGCGCGAGATGCGTCATTTGTAACGATTGGGTACGCTGCGTCCTTAAGATCACAGTCTGAACTCATAACACCGATTACTGGAATCCCCGCATCACGTGCTTCCTTAGAAGCGTGCGCTTCAGCTTTGGTATCTACGATAACCATAGCGTCTGGGCGCTTGCTTAGGTTACGGACACCATCAAGACGCTCGGTGAGGCGATCAATCTCACGGTCGATGTATACACGCTCAAGCTTGGTGTATAGCTTGCTGAGTTCACCAGAAGAACGCTTCTCAGTGAGATCTGCGAGGCGATCAATACGCTTCTTAATCTCAACAAAGTTTGAGATGGTTCCGCCGAGCCATCGGCCTGCCACGTATGGCTGGTTGATACGCTTTGCAGCATCACGAACCTGATCAGATACTTCACGCTTCCCTCCTACGAAGAGAATGGTCTTACCATCGCGTGCAAGTGCTGCCATTGCAGTCTTTGCTGCAGCAAGCTGCGCATCTGTCTTTACGAGATCAAAGATCTCAACCTTGGATTTAGATCCAAGTACGAACGGCTTCATTGTTGGGTGACGGCGGCTCTTTACCTGGGCAAAGTGAGCACCCGCCGCAAAAAGACGGTCAACGCCAGGTCCAGCCGAAGTTTCGGTAGTCATAGACAGAAGATACCACAGGGGCTATGGGGGCGCAATTCCCTGCTCACTCAGCTAGAAGGGCGAGAATATAGGATTTATATTAACAATCACCGTTGCAGACGTTGCTCCATCAATACAGTCCACACGGTAGACGGATTGTTTCGTGATTGGAGGTGTTGGGAAAGATGCTGACGCTAGACAGGATGCTGGAGTAATAACTCTATTTACTCCTGGTCCCGTTACCGTACAGGTCTGATTAAGACCAGAACCAGTGACGGTAAGAGTTGCTGATGTACCGGTGCGTACACGACTTGGTGTGGCCTTTATAGAGACCGTGGGACTGGTACAAGTGTCTGCGGGCACCGTACACGCCCCATCAGTCTTAGTGCCAGATACTAGTCCACCACAACCATCAGAACAGCTGTCTCCTACACATGTATTCGTCTTACAAGATGTATCTGCTACGCAACCAGGGTCTGGATCGGTACAGGCAGGATAGACACCAACTTGTCCTGTATCAGCACACGTTGGGGCGTCATAACATGCAGGCCAAACTCCCAACTGACCACTGTCTGCACACGTTGGCGGTATTGGATCTGTACACGCTGGATACACACCTACTTTTCCGAAATCAGCACACGTTGGTGGGTCAAAGGGAACACAGGCAGGGTATGTTCCAACCAAACCAAGGTCTTCACAAGTTGGAAGTGGACACGCGGGGTATGGGCCTGAAGAGCCGTTTGAACATCCTGGTAGGGGTAGCGGACACGCCGGGTATGGTCCTACAGAACCATTGGTACAGGTTGGTGGTGGGAGTGGACATGCGGGATACGGACCAGCAGAACCGTTAGTGCATTCTGGTATAGGGAGTGGGCATGCCGGGTATGGACCAGGTGATCCGTTTGTACATGAAGGCGGCGGTAGCGGACACGCCGGGTATGGTCCTACAGAACCATTGGTACAGGTTGGTGGTGGGCAAAGAGAATCAGATGGTGTTGCAGCTGAACACGCTCCGTCACACTGAATCGTTCCTGAACCAGTCATTCCGCAACTGTTTCCACCGGAAGAACATGAGTTGCCTGCGTTAGCTACACAGGCAGGAGGATCAGGAATAAATACTTCCCAACAATAATCAGCCGGGCAGAATCCTGGTAGCCCGCTGCATGGGCCATAGCATTCAGATCCCGGAGGCGGCCCACCACATTCAGGAGGACCAATAAAGAGACCGAACCAGGTTTGGAAGCAACCTGCCCAATGTCCAGATTCTGCACGCGCCATATTCGAACTTATGGCCATGGCAAATAGGAGTATCGCTATAGCTGCTACGTATATACAAGCACGGAGTGAGATGAATCGGCGGATCATAGGGCAATGTCGATTAGTGTTCCAAATGCTGGAAGACCAGGAATAGTGCTTCCGGAACTGTTAGCCGTGAGGCCATACTTCCAAAGAGTATCTCCAGTCGTAGAGTGTTGAATGAAGTAGAGTGCAGAACTTCCAAGCACGAGAGATGGGCTCTTCGCGTCTACATACGTGGCAATCTCTCGTACTCCTTGTGGTGTAAGCAGTCCAAGATGAGCTGTAGCTGTATCGGGAGTAACCCATGCCACCAGCGCTGCATCACGTGATACAGCTGGTGCTGGATATGGCACCGGTGTTGCAATAACGTTTGGTGCATAGATCGAACTTACCCCATTATCAATGTTGTATTTAATGATTCCCTGTTCTGAGAACCACGCGACTTCAGAATCACTTATGAAGAAGGGTGAAAAGCCAGCACCTATGTAGCGTGGTGTTGTGGTTCCTTCTGATAGAAGCATCACACGCGTTGGAAATATGGCTTTGTTAGTATCGTGAGCAGTTTCAATACCCGCTCGACTCGCCTGTGCAAAAGCAACGCGCATACCATTCGGTGATATTGCTGCACTAGTTTTTACATCTTCTGAACCATACAGAAGCGTAGTGTCACCTCGTACTTCATAGATGTTTTCAGGTCCAAGTTGGATTGATGCTACGTGATTGCCACGGCGTGAAATAGATAGTGTTGAGAAAGTACTACCAAGACTTACCGGGGCATAGTTGCCATCGGTCATGCGGTAGAGCGTATTTACCTTATCTTGCTGGTAGAGGAAGAACCCATCTTTAAGATCTGCTGGCAGGAGACTCGCCGTTAGTGGTCGGAATAGATCCGGCATGTACGTAGCGAATATTATAATAATCGCAGTAAGCACGACTGCTATTGAGGCAATGATAAATGCCCATGTTGCAAAGCGATTCTTATGAGGCATCGAATGCAGTGGTACAGAATGGCTTGGGGTTTCTTCTTGCATATACCTAAAGCCTACCACCATCTGAGCAGATGAAGATCGGGTCTGTGAATTAGTCCTCGTCTTCTGCAGCACCAACTCCCCCATTCGCTGCAGCAGTTTGCAGAGACTCAACAATTGAATCCAAGTTTCCGAGCATTATCTTTGGGAGATTGTGCCAAGACTCTTTTAGACGGTGGTCGGTAATACGGTCTTGAAGGAAGTTATAGGTACGAATCTTCTCTGAGCGATCACCGGTTCCGATCTGTCCAGCTCGTAGTGCTGCGTGTTTCTTGGCCTCTTCTTCTTCATACAGTGTCTCAAGCTTTGCTGACAGAATTTCCATAGCCTTGAGTCGGTTATTAAGCTGGGACCGCTCGCTGGTCGAACGTACGTCGATACCGGTTGGTTTGTGAATAAGACGGACTGCGGACTCTACTTTGTTCACATTCTGCCCTCCTGCTCCACCCGAGCGAGAAAACTCCATTTCAATATCTGCTGGATTGATTTCAAACTTTGGCTTTGTACGTATAGGAAGTGAAGCGACTGAAGCAGTTGAGGTATGAATACGTCCAGACTTCTCGGTAAGAGGGACACGCTGTACGCGATGAACCCCCGTTTCATAACGAAGGGCTGCATATGCCTCAGGACTTTCAATTTCAAGTGTCAGTTCATCTATGATTCGTACACGCCACCGCTTAGACTCTGCGTATTTCTGATACATCTCTTTCAGTTCCTGTGCGAAGAGTGTCGCCTCGTCACCGCCAGCGCCAGCACGGAACTCAAGTACCACTGCCTTAGGAATACTTTCCTCTTCTTTTTCTTTATCTAAAATATCTTCAATAGTTGAAAGAATTTCTTTCTGGCGTGCATCGATATGATCCTCATCTTCTGCAGCCATCTCAAGCAATACGGCATCCTCACCTGCTGCTTCACGACCACTACTACGCTGCGCCTCAAGACGTTCGAATTCCTCCGCAAGATATGCGGTCTTATGATTGTTCTTGAATTCGGATGAGTATTCGATCATAGATATATGGTAGCAAAATAAATATGAAAGAGAGGTCCTGTTTGAAACAGGACCTCTCTTTCATGCGTCGTTACTTAGCCTTTGCTGCCGCAGCACGCTGCTTGAAGCGTTCAACGCGACCAGTCTTGTCGAGGGAACGATCCTCACCAGTATAGAATGGGTGAGACTTGCTGGAGATTTCAACCACTACCTTAGGGTATTCCTTGCCCTCGTATGTACCGGTTTCGGTAGTACGGATGGTGGATCCAATAAGGAAAACCGCGCCCGAAGACATATCTTCGAACATCACAGTGCGGTAGCCCTCTGGGTGAATATCTTTCTTCATAGTGGAATGACTATATCAAACAGAACCGCGCCAGGCAATGCCTGGCGCGGTTCTGTACTAACTGCCTAGAATGGCGTGAACTTAGGGATGAGATTCACAATAATGGTTTCTGTTGCCCCTCCTTCGGCGCAGAGCACTGTATAGACTGACTGCTTAGTGATTGTTGGGGTCGTAATTGTTGCTGAGAGATTGCAAGAATTTGGTACCAGAATTTGACTCACACCCGGACCGGTGACCGTACAACCGAGATTGAGACCTGATCCAGTGATGGTAATGGTAGATGTACCACCAACCTGCACGCGAGATGGAGATGCCTTGATGGTTACTGTTGGACCTGTGCAAGACATAGGAGGTCCTCCTGAAGGAACCTCACACTCGTCGATTGTTTTTGTACCGGATGCAGTACCTCCACAACCATCTGCGCAAGTATCACCTGCGCAAGTATTTGCCTTGCAGGAAAGGTCAGGTACACACCCAGGGACTGGATCACTACACGCTGGGTATGTACCAATCTGGCCAAAATCTTCACAGGTTGGTTCGGGCGGTTCTGGCGGAAGACCTGGGTCTGGATAGCAGAACGGATACGTGCCAAGAAGACCAAGATCAGCACAAGTCGGGGTTGGTGGTGCATGACACGGAGGCGGACCTATAAAACCCAAATCTTCACACGTATCAACTACTGGCGGTGGCACTATTGGACAGGTTGGATATGGGCCAGGTGATCCGTTTGTACACTCTGGCGGGACTGGTGGATCCACCGGGCATGACGGGTATGGGCCTGGTGAACCGTTTGGACAAACTGGTGGCTCTGTAGGCCCAACAGGACATTCTGGGTAAGGGCCAGGCGAACCATTACTACAAGGCGGGTAGTAACAAGCTGGATAGGTACCAAGTTGCCCGTAATCTGCACAAGTGGGCGCATCGTAACATGCTGGGTATGTTCCTAGCTGTCCGCTGTCTGCACAGGTCGGTGTTGGAGGGACGGGGCATAGTCCCCCATCAGGAGTAACAGCATCACAATTCCCATCGCAATCTATAGTGCCGGAACCTCTCATACCACAAGCATTTGCTCCTGAAGAACAAGAATTACCACTCGTTGAAACGCATGATGGTGGTGGCGTAGGCGAGCAATCTCCACTTGGAAGAGTGAAGAAACCAAAAGATTCGCAGGTTATTTTATCTATACAACCCTGACTGTTAGAACATTCATACGCGCCACCAAACCAGGTACCACACACATCTACACAAAAATACTCTTGCCCAGGAGGACAAGGGAATGGAACTGCAAAAGGACAAATTTCACCCACCTGTCCAACTGCGACTTTTGGAAGCACTGTATCTGAAAAGAGCCCTATCGCGAAAATAGCTGCAGCCAACACATAGACAGCAATCGGACCATACGAACTAGTGTGCAACAGATTCTTCATAATTACGGTAGTAAGGAGTTAACACCAAGAGACACCGGAATAGTTGTCACCTTTTCAACCACATCGCCCTCAACTGCATGTCGCCATATTTCAGGACCTTTAGGATTCTTACGAAGTTCGTATAAGTTTGTATTAGTAAGAATTGGATTAGTAAATCGCTTAAAGGTGCGGAGATTCGTAAATGACGATGCACTTATTCGACTTAGGATAATATCGCCACCAATCTTATTGGACCACATAACAAGGGAGTGGTCTGGAGAGTACTGAACCTTAGAATCCAGCATAGATCCTTCTGGATATTTAAAGACGAGCTTTGCAGACTTTGTGGTGAGATCATACATAACAACACCTGCAACGCTGAAATAACTTATGTGGGTGTTATCTACAAATACAGGAGCATAGCCGTGTGCAATTACCGCGCCCTCTGGATTCGATACGTTGCGCAACACAATATTCCAATCATTAGGTGAAATCTTCTTACCCGTAAATAACTGGGTTATTTGATCCGAAGGGGTTTTGTATGAAACTACAACATTTGCCCCATCTGGGGATGTACTTTCTATAGCCGTGAGGGCACCTGTACCACTATCAGCTTTGAGACCAAGGTTCGAGAGATGGTATGACTTGCTATTTTTATTGTCCCCTACAAAGAAATGAACTGATCTTAGGTCTTGCGGTACGGAAAGAGCGAGTACTGCCCCATCAATAACTTTCGTAAATGGTTTGTAGAAGAAGTACGCGGCAACAGAGCACCCTAGAAGAAGTAGAACTAAACCAACAACAAAAACTGCTACAAGCAATTTACGTGATGGCTTTGCAGGAGAGGTAGGTATCTCGTAGGTCGGAGCGGTCACTTCATCCATAGACGTTTATAATTTCAACTATATCCTAATAATCAAACATACTCATTAGGTCATGGGGAGAACGCATAGACGCTTCCAACAAGCGTCATTTGCCTTACTAAGGAATTCGAATTGGCTTTACAAACCCTAGAAGGGGCTGAATGTTGGCAGAATATTTACAATTACCGTTGTGCTTGTCGGAGTCTCCGCACACGTGACGGTGTAGGTAGATTGCTTGGTTATTGCAGGAGTCGTAATACTTGCTGCAATGTTACAGCTCGTCGGGGTAAGAACTTGAGTTACTCCTGGACCAGTTATGGTACAGGTCTGATTGAGTCCTGAGCCAGTAACCGTAATGGTTGTTGTGTTACCGGGACGGACTCGTGATGGTACTGCAGTTACAGAGACTGATGGACTTGTACAGGCACCGCCACCAGGTGGCACTACACATACCCCATCGGTCTTAGTCCCTGACGCGAGTCCTCCGCAACCGTCTGCGCAGCTATATCCCACACATGTATTTGCCTTGCACGAGAGATCAGGAACACAATCTGAAGGCGCATCGTAACAATACGGATAACTTCCAAGCTGACCAGAATCTGCACAGGTAGGGTCTGGTGTTGTAACTGGGCAGGTTGGATACGGACCAGGTGATCCGTTTGTACATGATGGCGGTGGAGCAACTGGGCATGAAGGATATGGACCAGATGACCCGTTACTACACGTTAATGGGCATGTTGGATACGGACCAGGTGATCCGTTTGTACATGAAGTGGGTTCGTCGTAATAACATGCGGGAAAGAGACCGAGCATACCGAAATCAGCACATGTTGGAGGAGCAAAACATGCTGGATACGTTCCAAGTAAGCCGGAGTCAGCGCAGGTAGGAGGTAGCGGACAGGATGGGGCTGGGCCTGCTGAGCCGTTTGTACAACCGGGTGCAATTGGGCAACTAGGATATGGGCCTGCTGAACCATTTGCGCAGGGTGGGTCATAGCAGAATGGGTAGGTACCAAGCTGCCCAGAATCTGCACAAGTTGGTGCATCGTAACAAGCTGGGTACGTTCCTAGCTGTCCGCTGTCTGCACAGGTAGGAGGTAGCGGGCAGGATGGATACGGGCCAGAAGAACCATTTGTACAGCTACAACTAGACTCTGGGGGAGCGCTCACAGAACATGAGCCACTGACGATAGTTCCTGTATTACTCATCCCGCAGGAGTTTGTTGCGGTACAAGATACTGAACAACTCATGGTTCCACTAACTGAACCTCCACAACCATCAGAGCAGGTGTCAGTAGTACAAGTACTTGCTGCACATGAGGAAGATGGAGTACATGCAGGAGGTGTATATACACAGGCATACTCATGGGTGTAGTAGTATCCTGCATCTCCACTTCCACCTGCACACACAAGATTGCTACATGTTCTACCAACATTAGCAGCATTACAGGAGAAACTACAATTCCCGGTGCTATGACACGGAGCAAAGGTCTCACCAAAATTCTCATCACTGTCTACGCCGCTCTCTGGGAACGTCATGACAAGTTCGTATGTGCCTGCTGCGTCTGCAGATTGTGTATGAGTGTAAGCAAAATAGACTATGACTGCTCCAGCGAACACCGCCAACACCAGTAGTAAGCTACTCCGAAGCCGTGGACTAAGTGCTTTCATATACATAATTATATGCTCCCTAGTAGAACTCTTCCTATACCAAGATTCCCCGGTAGGCGCCCAACACTAGCAGATTCCTGGCCAAAGGGCTGCTTAAACAATTCTGCATATCCGTGAGCAATACTAATTATGAAAAACCCATCATTACCAAGTGCTAATGAGCGCATTGAACCAGAAATAGCTGTTGGTGGAAGTGGTTCTGCAGAATCTGTATTCACCTTATACGCAAGAAGTGTTTTTGACCCCTTACCGTACCACGCAATAACTGAATGGTCGGGCGACACTAATGCGGTTGCGATAACTCGACCACCAACATCAGGCACCAACACCTTTGTGACGCCTGTAGTGAGGTCCATTACCGCAAGTCCTGCTGGCGCAATCCACGCTACATGTGTCTGATCTATAAAGAATGGTGATACCCCCTTGCCGAGATTTATGGTTGAACGAGATGCTGGTTCATACATAATAATTTCCCAACGCTTACGATCGAGTGGAAGCAAAGCACCTTCTGCAGGAGAAATGAATGAAGAAATTTCAAGTGATTGAGCAAACACGACTCGTGTGCCATCCGGTGAACGGCTAATGCCTATACGCGGGAATGAATCTTTGAATAAAACTTTCTCATCAAGTGATACTGAGAAATTACCGCCACCGCTACGTGTTATCCGTGCTTCGCCGGCAGCAGTCTTCTCTGCTGAAACAAGTACCCCTTCAAGAGCCTCTGTTTCCCTAATTGCTTTATCAAAGCTATATAAGGTGGTTTTTGTTTGATCAGAATCAGCAATAAATGTTGCTCCTTTAAGTTCTGTGGGTATTTTTATTTGCCCAAGCAACGCGCCTATATATCCTTTTAGTGGCGTAAATATAAATGCTGCTGCTACCAAGACCAAAATGAGCACTACGGCCCCAATAATTATTAGGTACCTGTTTTTATGAGAAGGTTCTTGCGCTAGTGGAGGCGTTAGAGATGAAAAATGAGTCGGTCCTACTCCATCTGATTGATCAGGCATGTATATACTCTAGCATCTATTAAATACAGACTTTTATAAACAATTGTTGATACAGTACACACTATCCACCGAGCGTATCTATGTCACTCTGGAACTGGTTAACAAATCCCATCACCCCATCACCGTAAAATGCATAGGCTGGATTACCGGCATTACCCCATCCTGCAAAGTACCTGAGTGCTGCAAGACGTTCTGCGGAAGGTGTTTGAGCAGTTGCGCCGTTATCTGCCATAAGAAGTGCTGTTGCAGTGAAGGCATCAAGATTGTTCCAAGGGTTTGCTGGAGAATTTGGGTGTCCTGCAAGTTGCGCTACACGACTCTCATAGATAACCCACGTAGAAGGAATAAATTGTCCTGGGCCCATTGCACCACCATATCCATAGGAAGGCGGACATGAGACAGGCTGGGTGTATGGGTCAATACCAAGCTTTGCGGTTATGGCGAGGAACGGATCAACATCGCGTGTCGGCTTCATCACTCCTGGAAATGGTGTGCCCGTATTCTTTCCCTTTCCATCGCCCTTTGCTGGAGAGTTAGTTAGGAGACACTGACCAACATTTTTACCTAGATCTGTTTCCTGCTTGAGGATGGCCAGAATAAGTGCGGGACGTACACCGGTTGCAGCACCGGCTTGTTTTGCAAGGGTAATAGCAACGGGAAGACTAATGGCTCCGTTTCCGCCAGCAAGTGCGAAGAGTTCTGCACGAATCTGTCCCGCGGTCTTTTGCTGTGCAGCGATAATACTTTGATAGGTTGCTTCCTGACTCTTCGTCTTGGCAAGCAGTACCTTCTTCTGATCTTGTTGATCCTTAATCTTCTGTTGTTCTGCTGCTTGAATCCCCTTCAAACGCTCAGTCTCTATCTTCTGGTCTTCCAATTGGGACTTCTCAGTTTCAGTCTGACTCTTGGTACGAGTAAGTTCCTTTGAAGATTCGCCAAGTTGTTGTTTAAGTACGGCGAAAGAATCCAGATCACCAAAGAAACTCGAAACATCCTCCGAAGAGAAGACCAGTTCAACAAGTGAGAAATCATCTACTTCTCGTGTCTTGCGAACAATCTGTGCAAGAGAGTCTCGCTCATCTGAGAGCCTACCTGTTAAGGTACCGATCGTACTGGCGTGAACCGTAATATTTTCACCTAGTGCCTGAATTTGGACCTGTGTTGCCTTTATTTGTAGTTGAGACTTCTTAATACCCGCATCAAGAATATTAATGTCTCGTTGAATAGATTGGTGCTCGCCATTCAATCCTGTGAGGACGGTCTGGGTCTGAGCAATTTGTCCTTCGATTGCATCGAGTTGTGATTGAAGTGCCGCACGACGTGCACCGATATCGGTTTCTTCTGCACGGGAATAGTATGGAGCAAGCGTACTCGCGAGAATGGCGAGCAGTAGAGCGCTTATAACGAGCGTTGACCAATAGCGTCGCAAGAACATGACCAAATCAGTGTACCACGGCATATATAAGAAAGAGACGCGCCATTGACGCGTCTCTTTCTTCATAAAACAACGAAATTATTCTGCTGCTGCCTCTTCAGATTCGTCAGTCTTACCCTTCTGCTCTACTTCGATAGCATCCATATTAGGTGCTTCTGTAGTCTCTTCCTCCTCAGCAACGTGCTGAACGAGTACTACAATTTCGTCAGCCTCAAGCTTAACCACAACACCTGTAGGGAATTTAATGTCACTTATGCGGATCTGATCACCAATGGTAGCAAGTGATGAAATATCAACTTCGATCTCGTTAGGAAGTTTTGAAGGATCTGCTTCAACTTCGATCTCATGGATAACCTTAACGAGACTAGCTCCCTCCTTAACCGCCTGAGACTCACCAATGAATGAAATAGGTACGGCAACTTCAACCTTTGCACCCTTCTCGATTGCGTAGAAGTCTGCGTGGCGAGGTTCGTTAGTAATCGGATCACGACTTACCTCTTGTATAAGAGCCTGCATTGATGCGCCAATACCAGTGATGTCAACGACCACAGATTCACCGTTCTCACGGAGAATGCGCTTGAACTCACGGAGTGAGATGGTTACCGGAGTAGCCTCTTTCTTTGGCCCGTAGACTACGGCAGGCATACGGTCTTCGAGAAGCAGTGCCTTAACTGCCTTGCCGGTAATAGTGCGGGGTTCTGCTGCGAGCGTGTTCATAGTAGGAGTCAGTATGCCTGAATACGCCACTAAATGCAAGAAACGGCCAGCTGGGGCCGTTATGCAGCGAGTGCTTCCGATACCTTCTTAAGACGGGCGATAAATGCCTCTCGTGCTGCCGGAATGTTCTCATCCTTCCCTGCCCATACAGCAATGGCCTCTTCTTGGAGTGCACGAGCAAAAGAGAATGTAAGGGGCCATGGCGCTGTACGTTCTTTAGCAAGCTTAGAAATAGCTGCGAGATTAGCGGTAGCTTGGTCTGGGCTCTGTCCACCTGAGAGAAATACAATACCCGGTACAAGTGCTGGCACGGTGTCCATAAGTACACTGAGAGTGTCTTCCGCAACTTCTTCAGGTGAATCAATCTTGCCGGTATCTTTTCCTGAAACAACCATTGAGGTCTTAAGAATGACTGCAGTCATATCTACCGCATGATCTTCAAGTACCTGCATTAAAGTACCGAGTGTTTCAGTCAGTACTTCCTTTGCACGCATGCGGCTGTGCGTACCATCAAGTAACATTTCTGGCTCAACCATTGGAACCATTCCTGCTTTCTGCACCTCAAGTGCATACTGTGCCAGACGTTTTGCATTCTCATGAATCGCCTGAGCGGTTGGAAGACGGGTACCTTCTATCTTTACCACTGCGCGCCACTTCGTGAAGCCAGTATGGTACGTTTTCACGTAGTCTGTGAGGCGCTCAGGTAGACCAATAAGACCTTTTGTAATAGTTTCGTCTTTGCTTTCAGGGAATGGCTCGAGTCCTTGATCCACCTTTATACCGGGGACGATACCCTTTTGTATAAGTAGCTCAGTAAATGGAATACCTTCGGTAGATTTCTGATGCAATGTTTCTTCGTACAGGATTACACCGGTGAGATACTCTTCAATACCTGGCGTTGCTAGAAGTAGGTCACGGAAGACACGGCGATTCTCTTCTCCAAGTTCTATCCCGAATGGCTTTAAGCGCTTTTCGTTGGCACTCTCGTTACTTTCATCTGCTGCCAGGATTCCTTTACCCGACGCAACGAGTGAACGAGCGATATCATTAAGATCATGCATGTGCTTAGTATAGCGTACCGTACTCATGAGACATGGGGATTCAGTGGTGAGACGTGCGTTATACTTGCAGCATGACTCAAATAGACTTCCTCGCTATTGGCGATATCGTGTGTGAACCATTCATTCGTCTGAAAGAGGCAGAAGTGCATTGCGAGAAAGGCGCCAACAAATGTGGAATCTGCATGAGTTGGGGTGACAAAATACCCTACGATTATGCCGTATATATGCCGGCAGTTGGAAATTCAGCAAACGCTGCGGTATCCGCGGCAAGACTTGGTCTAAATGCAGGACTTCGAGCATATGTAGGAAATGATCGTTATGGCGAAGAGTGCATGGAACGCCTCACTGAGGAGAAAGTAGATACCACCTATATGGTGACAGAGACGGGTAAGAATACTAACTACCACTATGTGCTTTGGTACCAAAGTGAACGAACTATATTAGTGAAGCATGAGAATTTCTCATACACTGTTCCGAAACTAAGGAATATTCCAAAATGGATCTATCTTTCCTCTCTTGCAGACCACACGCTTCCCTATCATATGGAGCTCTCCAAACTCCTTGACGAACATCCAGAAATTAAACTAGCGTTTCAGCCTGGTACATTTCAAATGTCTCTTGGAGTAGAGGCACTCAAGAGCCTCTATGAACGTTGTGAATTTTTTGTGTGTAACAAAGAAGAAGCAGGGCGCATTCTTGGTACAGATAATCTAGAAGATCCCCGTGGACTGCTTGTTGGTATTAGTAAGCTTGGTCCAAAAATTGTCGTGGTAACTGATGGCACAAAGGGTGCTTATGCATTTGATGGTTCTCGCTTCATGTATGTGCCGATGTATCCAGACACTCGTGGACCTTTCGAGCGTACCGGCGCTGGAGACGCGTTTGCCTCAACAGTGGTGGCTGCACTTTCTCTTGGAGAGCCACTTGAGAAAGCTCTTTTGTGGGGACCAATCAACTCAATGAGTGTGGTGCAACAAGTGGGTGCTCAAGCTGGTCTTCTAACACGAGAGGAGCTTCTCGACTTCCTTAACAAAGCACCGAGTTCGTACGTTGTTCGCGATCTCTAATATAGACAGAAGGAAAACACTCGGAATCCTTGGGCTCCGAGTGTTCCTTTTTTGTACACTACTGCTCGTCAATACTCGCAACAAGATATTCTGCAGGGATTGAGTTAAGTGTGTGAATGATTGCATATGCACCCGAACACGCAGCAATAAACACGAAGAGTATTCCAAATACTGTATCTACGCGACGAATTTTCATAATATCTATTTTACTTGCTTACCTTTCGTGCAACTTCAGCAATGTGCGCAGCGGAAAGTCCGTAATGTTCAAGTAGTTCTTCAGGGGTACCGGACTGACCGAAGGAATCATGTATACCTAAGCGATTTATTGGTACAGGGTAATGTTCTGAAAGGCATTCAGCAACTGCGCTTCCGAACCCTCCTGCAATCTGATGCTCTTCAATAGTTATCACCCGCCCTGTTCTTTTTGCAGCAGCCACTACCGCTTCTGTATCAAGTGGTTTGATAGTTGGTACATGCAGAACAAGTGATTCAATACCATCCGCGGCGAGTGCACGAGCTGCCTGAAGTGCTTGGTATGTAAGGGCACCGGTTGAGAGTAATGCAACCTTCGGCTTCTCTCCTTCCCATACAGGGAGTGCTTTGCCAATAGCGAACGGTGTTTCTGTGGTGGTGAATACTGGTACAGGAGCACGACCGAATCGTATATATATAGGTATACCTGCTTTTGCAGCAGCAACTACTGCTTTACGGGCTTCCTCTGCGTCACCTGGATTGATAACGGTCATGTGCGGGAGCATGCGCATGAGACCTATGTCTTCAAGCATCTGATGCGTGGCACCGTCTGGACCAACCGATACACCTGCATGCATACCGCAGATTATTACAGGCTGCTCATTAAGGGCGATTGTAGTGCGAATCTGTTCGTAGTTACGACCAGGATTAAACGCTGCATAAGATGCGATAAATGGAACTTTTCCAGCAGCTGCAAATCCGCTACCAAGGCCCGCCATATTCTGTTCACCAATACCAACTTCAATAAAACGATCTGGGAATTCTTTCTCAAACCATTCTGCGCGAGTACTTTCCTTTAGATCAGCGCAAAGTACCACTACATTCTCATCCGCATGCCCTGCCTCAATTGTGCCTGTGCCGAATCCATCACGCGTTGGTTTCTGCGCAATATCTTTTGCAAATACTTCTTCAACAAGATGAATCTTTGGGTTAATCATATTTATGAATATTCATGTGGAAGCTTCCCCTTCATAGAACGCAACTCTTTTAGGAAGATTTTTCCTTCTTCTTTCGAAGGTGGTTTGCCGTGCCAGTGATAGTCATACTCAATATCAGGCACCCCTTTACCAGCAATGGTGTGCGCAATGATTACCGTGGGTTTCTCAACAATCGCTTTTGCTTGATCCACTGCTTCAATGAATTGACGAATGTTGTGTCCATCTACTTCTAGTACGTGCCATCCAAATGCTTCCCATTTAGCCCGAAGTGATTCTAGTGGCATTACATCTTCTGTAAGCCCATCAATTTGAATATTGTTACGGTCTATTACTGCGGTGATATTTGAAAGTTTGTACTTAGAGACCCACATCGCTGCTTCCCATACATTTCCTTCGTTTAATTCCCCATCTCCCATCAATACATATAAATGGTTCTTCTTACCATCCATACGTAGTGCATATGCCATACCTCCTGCTTGTGAGAGCCCTTCACCAAGAGGTCCAGATGTATTCTCCATTCCTGGGAGCTTTAAGCGTTCTGGGTGTCCTTGTAGGCGAGAACCAAACTTACGCAGAGTAAGACACTCCTTAACCGGGAAATAGCCAACATGTGCCATCGTTGCGTAACGAACCGGCACAATGTGTCCGTTAGAAAGTATGAGACGATCGCGTTCCTCCCATTCAGGATTCTTTGGATCGTGCTTAAGAATATGAAAATAGAATGCAGTAAAGATATCAGTCATATCGAGCGGGCCCGCAGTATGACCTGATCCTGCTTCAACCAGCATCTCGATAATGGTCTCGCGAATCTCCTCCGCGTCCTTCTCAAGCACTTTTACTTGTTCATCTGTAATTGCCATTAGTGTGATTGTAAATTTCGTATCTGTGCTTTTATGGGAGAAAGTTCAGATCGATCTGCCTTATGTTCCATAATAGCGTCAATTTGGTTCTGGAGTTTTGAGTCAAGTCTCTCAAAGCGTTGGTCTACTGCCTGAAAACCTTCCGCTGTTGAGCGCGCAAGACTTTCAATTGAATCCTCGACGGTGTCGAATCGACTATCAATTTTTTTGAATCGATTGTCGATTTTAGTGAACTGATTATCAATTGTGCCTAATCGACCATTAATTTTATTGAACTCAGCATGTATCTTCGAAAATTCAACCTTGAGTTCAGGGTCCAACATTCTGTAATTATATCACTGCAAAGTAGCGAGTCGAATCCCCTCTTCAGGAAGATTTTATATTTACTTCATTCTTACGCATATAGCCCGTACGTATGCACCAATCCCTGTAAGCGTTTGAGCTCCGCTGCTAGATCTGGCGCTTTCCAGAGATCTGAGCCAACTACCAAACGACTAACACCTGCCTGAAGAAGCTGTGGTGCTGTCTCCAGTGACACTCCCCCATCTACTTGCAGTTGCATGTCCGGATACTTCTTACGAAACGCCGATATCTTTGGTAGGACTGATTTATCAAAAGGCTCACCTTGCTTCCCAATCTTTGCGATTCCCATGAATTGCACGAAATCGCACTGATGCAGAAATGGCTCAATAAGAGCTGTGTCGGTACTAATATTTATTGCTAACCCAAAAGCTAGAAGTCCTGGCGTGAAATCCTTATCATGACCATAAGTGCTAGCGAGCTCATTCATTAGCTTTGGGAGCATGCGTGTCGTTTCCGCATGTATAACAATGCGGGTTGCACCCGCTTCTATCCAATGACGAATAACCTGTTCAGGTTCTTCAACCATGAGATCAACCTCGTATGAAATCTCACCTAGATATGGAAACGTATCTCCACTTGGCTCACGTACACCCACTACCTGATCTTGGTACGGCCACGTCGCAGGAACGACAAAACGCCCATCGACGATGTCGACCTGTACCGCATCGACTAGACCGTGAAGCCGAAGGAGCTTCTCATCAAGATCGTCGCGTGATTTAGGAAGTATGGCGGGTACAATAACGCCCATACCGGTAAGTATACTCTAGAACTTAGCGATCCTACGTGCATGACGTGGGTCTTCTGAGAATTCCGTGGAAAGAAATATACTGACCGCCTCTTCTGCGTCTACAGGAGATATAAAGCGTGAACCAATAGAAAGTACGTTGGCATTATTGTGTTTACGTGGAAGACGTACCGCATCAAATCCATCCTCTGAATGGGCGCCTTCACTATCGAGTGCAACGGTCACCGGCATTTTCCCATAGAAGACTGCTGCACGTACTCCTGGTGTGCGATTCGCACACATAGCCTCCCCTTGGCCGCTTCCTGCACATATAACACCGAATGAGTCAGGATTCTCTGCAACAGCTTTAGCAAGTGGAATTACATATTCAGGGTAATCGTCTTCTGGATCAAGGTCATAGGGACCCATGTCCTCCACCTCATGGCCATGAAGAGTAAGTTGTTCAATGAGCGCACCCTTAAGACGGAATCCAGCGTGGTCTGCAGCGAGAAATATTTTCATACAGTAAAGATGCGATTCAGTCGATTAAAGAAGTATGAAGTACTAATCCATTATCAATATGCCAAGCATAATTTGGACCTTGGTTACAGTATCAATTTTTATTATTCCAGACTTCACACGTTGTGACCAAATAGGGACAAAAGATAACCATCCAATGACGCAAACTATGGTTACTATGACGAGAATAATTTTCATCGTCCTGTGTGCGATCATGCTTGGCCTGCTTTGATAGCATGTTCAACAAGCGTGTGGGTATACCCCATCTCATGGTTGTACCAGGTCAGCAAGCCGCTCATACCGGAGCGCGAACTCGACCTTTTTGTTGTTGTCATTGCTGACGTCATGTCAGTAATCATATCACTTCTCGGGAGAAAAAACTCCGCTCGCTCACCTGCTGAAATTCCAAAGAAGGACTTTAGAAGCTCGGCAGGCGAGCGAAGTGATTTATTTGTCTGTCAAGGTTTCTTCCCCTATGGTACTCAAACTCCTGACACATAGCAAGCGGAAAAATCCCCTTTTTAACAAGGTATTAGGCGAGGATATTTGCTTCTGACAACCCCTGAAGACTGCGCTCTTTTGTCCCCCGCTCTGGCCTTTTCTCTCATATAGATTTCGTGGACTGTGGACCGGGTAATGCAGTATTTCCTCGCTAGGTTGGCGAAGGAGTGCTCGATCGGATCGAGGTCATGGAGCATTACAAGCTCGTTATTTCTAACCTGGTTCGGTCTATTTGCCATAAGTTTCGCTATCGTACTTTCTCTCCCGTAACTACAGGTGGGAATTACATTTTTGCGTATCTGCCGCCGCCTTGAGTTCGATGTTCGGTGGTTCGTTTTGGCATGTTCGTATAGTCCGGGTGCGCCGGGATGTTGCCGTGCTGCATGAATTCGATAAACGATTCGACGATCTCTTTCGCGTCGCCGAGATTCTCGACGTGCGTCAGGCTTTTCAAATTCTTATTCAGCCTAGCCTTATCTTGTTTAGGATTCTTGTAAGTATTTTGGAAAAGCTGCCAGCGTTCCTTGAGATCGTTACCCCACATCATCGTGTAAAATTGAGAGCTCTCCAGGTTCGAGTGACCGAGGATGTTAGTAACGTCTGCGCTCGCACCTCCCTCCTTGATGATCTTGCGACCACCGTAATGCCGAGCCGAGTGTGCGTTGAAGATTGTTGGTAGCTCCGCGCGATTCGATAGCATTCTGAATACCTCGCAGACCCCGCGGCCGGTCATGCGCTTTCCGCGCACATCGAATGCGCCGCACTTGCGGATCGATGTAAAGACGGCACCTGAGTCCTCGAAGACCATCTTATCCTGAATCTCCTCCTTCTTCTTAAGCCATGCCTTCAGGTACTTGCCGGTCTGGGCAGTCCAGAAGATTTCACGGATCGGGCGGCGTCCTCTCGACTTCTCGGTCTTTATGATCGCGGACCCTGAGAGGTCCTTATTGAACTCGAGGTCGTCGACGTTGAGCGAAACGACTTCGCCGCTGCGGGCCCAGCTGTCCCATACCACATGGATCAGCGCCAGGTTCCGGATATTGTTCGGGTTGTTGTCGCGCGGAATCGCCTTTACCAACTTCTTGAAGTCAGGCTCATTCGCAACGCGGGGAATGTTGAATTCTTTCCGAGGAAGTGGAATCAACGATTCGTTCAGGCAGTTGTGCCCACGAAGATTGTAAAACTCGAAGAATTTACGCAGCGCAAGCGCCACGATATTTATACCGTTACGCTTCCAGCCGAGCCGCTCGAGCTCGCTGAGGTAGTGGAGAATGTGGCCTATCTGAATCTGCTCGATTTCCGGATCGCCCATCGTAAGGCAGAAAATCCGAAGCACGGCATCATACCGGACCACCGTTTGGCCGGTAACCTTGAAGCCTCTCCAGTTCTTGAATTCTTCTATAGCTTTGCTTAGTTTCATTTTGCATGCGCAAACGAAAAGTCCACTTGATGCTAGTCAAAGTGGACCTTTCGTTGCCTGCATTTAGAAACTAAATGTGGGCCGATCCCAAGCTTGGGATGCAACCCTATTCGGGTTGCCCCAGCATTCTACCCTACCCCTTTGAAGGATATCAAGAATGATTTTTGGGCTGGTCCATTGCTAGCATCAGGTCGTTGCCGACCCGATCCCTTTCGGGACAATGGTTCTTATTCGTAATGTGCCACTATAACCTAGTATAGTGGCTAGCCATTGTCAACGAGGATTTTCTATCCTCTAATAAAATCAAAGCAGGACATCAAAAAAGTCAATAAATGTAAGGGTTTTTTGAGGTATATGAAAAAGTCGCACCGCTTTTGAGGGCGATGCGACTTGAGACTTCATGAAGCCGAGGCTTTTATTTCAGCCTATTTCGTACCTTTTCCAGGAAATCGACGATCTCCATGGTGAGGGCCGGTAAATCGGCGTGAGCGCCTATCTCGATCGGGATTGGGACCCTGGGATTTCGACCTAGGAGCTCCCCTATCGTGATCCTGCGCCCATCATGTCCTTCGAGGCGGCCGAAGAGTTCGACGCTCGTGTCCAGGCAGAACCTGGAAAGCTCTCGAGCCCCTTCAGGCGGCAGGCTTGCCCACGCTTCCATCAAGCCGAACGGCTCGATGTACGGATAAGAGCAGCTGAACCCGTCGGCCGTCTGGACCGGCATGAGGCCCCGCGGCGTTTGTTCGCCGAGGACCCGTCCGCAGTTTGGTATGAACGGAATAAGATCGTGGTCGGGAATCCAGTCGATTAGGTTTTCGATCGGATTCACTATGACGAGCTCGCCCACGTATTCTTCCGTGAGGACCGCTTTTGCCCGGGTGCAGCAGAAGCCGATGAGGGCTGCTGTGACCTTGAGCCCGCGCCGCTTTAGCTCCGTGAGCACGCAGCGAAGCGTACCTCCGCTGAATGCTCCGTCCTCGATGAGGAGGACCGAACGTCCTGCGATCCGCGCGACAAGTTCATCGAGCTGCTTGTCTATCGGCTCGAATCCCGGACGAGCGCCGTGGCCTATCAGTTCCCCTTCCGTATTGAACAGTCGGTTGATGTTAAGCAGCAGACCCTCGCTCTTGGGATTCGCATCGGTGATTTCCTGACATGTGCTCAGGACGACCTGGCGAGTTGAATCTGTCAGGCGGCTTTCCACCTGGTCCCAGATTTTGAGCCGCAGCTCGCTCATGTCGATGGCGTCGATGGTGACGCCGGGCAGGGTTTGCTGCATCCTTTCGAGAAGATGCTGGCGGAAGCGCTCGAAGATTGGATCGTGCTGGTTGAAAGCTAATCCGCTCGTGCGAAGCGCGTTGAATCGGCTAGCGACGTCATAGGTAACCACGTAGGTCCCATGACGAGCCGCCTGTGCGACGATGCTCATGGTGACCTCCTTGGTTTTGGTTGAAGTTAAGGAACAAAAAAAGACGCTCCCAGCGCCTATTTTATAGTTTTATGAATGCTTTAGCGAATTACTGCCCTTCTTTCAGTCGGTCGATGATCATCTTGTAGCCTCCGGTGCCTTCTTTGAGCCAGCGGTTTATCTTGGTGATCGTTCTAGGAGAGACCATTTCGTCGCCGTCCCACTTTTCCTGAATCTGCGTGAAAGACATACCTGCGTCAAGCATTTTTGCGACCTCCAATCGCATACCGAACTCACGGAGATCCCGCTCGCTCATGAGATCGCGGAAGAAAGCCTTGAGCTCGTCTTCGTTTTTAAGCGACAGAAAAGCCCTGATGAGGTCAGGCGATCTCTGCTCGATTTCGGCCCATATTCCGTTCTTTTCCTGGTCGTCCATAGTGCTTCACTTGATTATAGCAATTTTCAGGGCCGGAGGGGAAGCTTGAGATTTCCTTTACTTTTTCTTCAGTTTTTCTTTATCTTTTCTTGAGGAAAACTTTACTTTTGGGATCAGCTGGAACTTCTGCACCTCCCTGGTCGCCCGATCAACGTCGGCGCTTACCCGGAGGGCTATCTCCCTACTCCGTTTGCTCTTGCGGTTGTTGAAGACGAACTCCACTTCCTCGTCGTCTATAAAAGTAGCGAGTGAGATGTAGACCGCCGCCAGGTGCCGTATGCGGTCCTTGAGCGCTTGCTTCATTTTTGCCTTTGGCTGCGAAAGCCTAGAAAGCCGATTGAATATCTCGTGCCGGTTGAAGGGTATGCGGATGTTTTGGGCAGCCTTTTCGATCGCCTCTATGTCTTCGTCCACAGCATACGAACATACCGAGAAACGGGCAGGATATCTAGGAGGACCCTATGGGCCTAATTTCCAATTATCCCTAATATAAGCAAGGCTCCTATTACAAGCATTAGTCCTGCCACCACGTAGCGAACAAAACCAATGGTGGTCTTTTTCATATATCTCGCACCAAGCCACGCACCAGCAAACGCGCAAAGTGTCCCGAAACCAATTAAGGCTATCTCGTGTTGCGTTATAGATGCGGCGTCCTTCAACCCAATCGCGTAAGTTGGTAGACGCACAAGATCAATCAGGACGGCAATAAATACTCCAGTTGCTATATATCGTTTCGCATCAAAGTCGGACTTCAAGAGGAACATGGAGCGCAGCGCACCCTGCTGTCCTGATAGACCACCCATAAACCCTGTGAGGACGCCGCCGAGGGAGAGATACTTTTTTGGGAACGTAAGACGCTGGAACCACGTCTGAAACTCGAGGACCGCAAAAATAATGAGGACGGCACCAATCACGATAGCTGCGACACGTGTATCCAAATAAGTGAGCAGGGACGCGCCGATAATGGCGGCTGGGATGGCAGGAAGGCCGAAGCGAAGTACCGTTGGCCAGTCAACGAGCTTTCTTACGAGCGAGCCCTTGAAGAGGTTGTTGAGTAAGTGGACCGTACCTGTTGCCGCGAGTGCGATAGGTGCAGAAAAGAAGAGTGCAAAAGCAGGAAGTAGGAGAGTTCCCAAACCGAAACCTGAGAATAACGTGAGTGCTGACGCACCGAATGCTACAAGCCCGATAATCAAAAAATCCATATGTTCAATATACTCTTTTTTCTAACAGGTGCTCTACGCTAGAAAAACTGGGTTCGGATTCTGGCCAATGACCTCGAGGGTGTCCTGCTTTATGATCCGGCCGCAGTCGGCGCAAACATACAAGCCGTTCCAGTTGCTCCCGATCGTAGGCTCCATCTCGTTCCCTTTCTCGTCACAGGGGTAAAAACCGCCGTCACAGGGCGTATTTTTGCAGATGCAGTGCCAGGCGTCCCGGTCCTCCGGCTCGTGGGTTATATGTTCTTTGGGCATAGTGAACGACACTACTGTAAGCAAAAAACATAGTCAACGGGTGGGAATTACCAGCAAACCACGGGTTTCTCACCGATCTGTTGTTCGAGGTAATTCTCTGCTTCAGTCCAACTACCGATTTCGTCGATGAGCTTGAGCGAGATTGCTGCAACCCCGAGCACGGAAGAGCCGTCAGCGATTTTCCTTACTTCTTCTACCGGGATGTTTCTGTTTTCGGCGACCGCTTCTATAAAGTTCTCGTGGACGATTTTAACGTCTCGGAGGAGCACCGCTTTTTCTTCCTCTGTGAGCGGCTTATCTGGATCGCCTGCGTCTTTGTATTTTCCGCTTGAGAGCTGAACGTACTTCTTGGTGTCGTCGATATTCTCCAGGTAAGACATCGTGACGCCGATGCCGCCAATATCTGAGTTCTTTGAGGCGAAGATATGATCCGCGCCGGTTGCGGCCAGGTATGCTGCCGATGTCCCGCTCTGCCGTATGACAACGACTGAAGGCTTGCTGAGCGCTTTAAGGGCGTTTGCTATTTCTTCTCCCGCCACTGGCGCTCCCCCGTATGAATCCACTTCCAGCAGTACCGCCTTTATACTCGGATCATCATCTGCGCTCATGATCGCGCTGACTACTTCCTCGCTTCCGACCACATCCTCGGTCGCGGCATCTTCTTCTTCCTCGCCCCTCATTTCATTCGGAACGTATGTGAGCATGGTGCCGTGGAGATTGATCCCCATCACTGTGCAGCTTGAGTCATCATAACTATCCGAGAGCATCTCCCCATCCCCATACATGACCGAGTCGTAAATCGCGTAGCTGATGAAGCTCAGGACGACGAACGCGATAGCAATTCCACCGAAGAAGAGGGTGCCTTTAAGGTATTTGTTCGTCATGCCTAGTACTGGTTGAACTGTGCTGGATCGACCTCGCTTGCGCTTGCGGTGCCACCAGCGACAGAGTTAAGAGTTACCTCCCAGCCCGCGGATTGCGTGCTCGTTGTATCGAAGGGGAAGGTATCGTCAAAGGATTGGAAGTGCTCGTTTCGGTTGAACTTCTGCGCGGTCGCGTCCCAGTCCGTTCCTTGGGCAAAGGCGAGCCAGTAGGTACCGTCGCTGATGCCCTCCATCGTGTAGGTATCGCCTGCCTTAATGTAGACAGTAAGGACCGAAGCGCCGTCACGGATCAGCTTTGCCACAGCGTCGTAGCTGGTTCCGTTCGATATCTCGAGTTGCCCCTCCCCACCGAGGTAGGCGGCACGCTTCTTTATCACTGTGCCGGTCGGCAAGGAATTGCCTGGCGTGAGGTCCGGCTGGTAGTCGGAGGTTTGCTCTGCTTGTGCTGACGTATCTGGAGGCGGAAGCGACGACGAGTTGCTGCTGTCATCGAGCGCCCCTGCAATGATCACGATTGCGATAAGACCGAGAAACCAGAAGCGGCCTGCTATGGAAAGTAAATGACTAAAAAAGTTCTTCATAAATTATGTATTTGCTGATAATGATTTCTTCGGTGAATTGAAGAATACGAGCGCGACCACCAGGTCCGCGATGGACCAGAGGAAGTGTCCGAAGTAGAGAGGGTTAATAGGATTGAAAATGATGGCGATCACAATCATGACAACCATCCACTTTGTATTCTTCTCCTTGTGGTAAAGCCAGGCTGAGTGCGCTGCTGCTGCGAACACCACTAACTTCAGGAATTGGTAGGCGAAATAAGGCCAGATCGGAATTATCGCAATGAGCAGGAGGATGCCTGCGATCTTTGAGAAGAGTATTCGGTATTTTATATGCTCAGGGCTGGTCATGGCGTTATGCTCTTTCAAGGTCAGAGAACTGGTCGTAGTAGGTGATTTCGTGCTGGGAGATCGACGGCTTGAATTTGCTGATGACCGAGACGATCATCTTTTCTGTGATCGAATTCCGGTCCTCTGCAACGGCGAGCCGGGCCACTTCCGTCACGATAAGCTCGATGTCTGAGCTCACGAAGAATTCCGTCATCTCGGAGAGCTTTCCGAAGTCGATGTCCGCTTCGTAGGGACGGCCGGAGAGACAGAGCTTGAACATCTCCTTGCGAGCCTCGAAGTCTGGCGGCGACACGTAAATTCGCTTGTCCATGCGTCCGGAGCGCATGATCGCCGTATCGATGAGATGCGGGCGGTTGGTTGCGCCGACGATAAGGATGCCGTTGTCTCCGGCGTCATTGAACTGCATGAGAAACTCGTTGATCTCCTCCTGCTTGTGCGCGGTGCTCGACACGAGGTTTTCTCTCTTAGGCAGCAATCCCTCAAGCTCGTCGATGAATACGATGGACGGACGCTTTGCTTTCGCCATGTCGAATACCTTCGCTATTTTCTCGACGCTTCCATGCACGTAAGGAGAAGCAACGTCCGAGTGTTTTACCTCGACGAAGTTGTAGTTGATTTCTTCTGCGAGCTTACGGACGATGAATGTCTTGCCGCAGCCTGGTGGCCCGTAGAGAAGGATTCCATTCGGTACGGAGAGTTTGAATTTCTTGAATTTCTCCGGATTCAGGAGCGGCTCGATGACTTCCTCTCGGAGCAGCGTCTTTAGGTCGTTCATTCCCGCGACGCAGTCAAAGCCGCGCAGGACCGTCAGCTCGTCTATGATCTTGACGATCATTTCCTGCGAGTGGGATTCAGTGATCACGCCCAGCTCCTCCGTTCCATTGAGATTGAACTTCACGAGCTCGTACTTTCCTTTTCGATCGATGACGTCGTTCGGCTTTATCGTCGTGAAGAGGTAGAAGAACTTGCCGTTAGACAGCGAATAAACCTCGGTGAAGAATATCTTCTCGATACGGGCGACGATGGTAATGTCATCCTTTAGCTTGAAGCCGGGATGCAGCGCTGGTTTTGTTGGTGTTGTATTTGTCATATTAATAAGGCGCCGTGCAGATGTACGCTCCGTCTTCTACATACCCCGCGTACCGGCTGTTGCGCCCCACGTCGCGCTCGCACGTTTGGTTGATGGAGGCGGTCGTGACACAGGCGTTGCGAGCTATGTTGAAATCGTATCCGTAGCTGCAGTCGCAGACCCGCTTCCCGTTTTCGGTAGTTGAATAGCTACCCGACCCGAAGGATGCCTGGCACGATTGATTGTAGGATGTCTGGCTGTAGCAAGCAGTTCGATCATTGTTCCAGGAATATCCGGCTTTGCAGTCGCAGATGCTGGTGCCCTCCTCGTCGTAGCGTAGGAAGCTCGAATTCGCCCACTCTGCCGAACAGCTGTCGTTCCGTGCCTCTAGTAGGCTAACGCACTGGTTCGTTGTATCGCTCGTGTAGTAGCCGCTCATGCAGCCGCAGCTGTTGTCGGTACTATCATAGGTAGCATACGATCCGTGCCGTTCCTGGCAGATCTCGTAGTTCGACTTCGTGGTCGGTTCTGGAGCCGTGTATACCGGCTCGGGTTCTGGCTCAGGATCAGCCACAGAAGGCTTAGGCAGCTCTGCGGGTGCCTCTGTGGTGTCTGCTACCGCCGTAGGGGCTTCTATAGCCGGTGTTGCGCCGGTAAGGGCGTCAGAGCCGCTATTATTGCCGCTGGTGCCTATCCAAGCGCCGATGATGATGATAGCGCCGACGAAGACGGCACCGGCGATCCACTTGGCATTGTCCGACATCGGCTCATCATCGAAGGAGGTCGAGGGCTCGTCTTTCTTTTTGGCAGCAGCTTTTTCAGGGCTCGCCGCTGGTGCGTCCTTCTCTAAGAAATCGAGATCAAGATTGAGTTTGTCCTTCTTTTCCATGTGTTTATGAGGAGCCTAGGGCCGCGAATCCTATAACGAGTGCATAGAATATTCCCGGCGCGACAGCGAACCACCAGATCGCTCGACCTTTTTCTGCTCCCATGACTTCCCTTGCTGCTTTGTAGCCCATTCGTATTGCGTAAATAAGGACCGGGATCAAGAGCAGGAAGCAGATTATATCAACGACCGATCCGTCGTAGGCGTAGCTGGAGAAGTAGTCGTCTCCATACGCCATGTTATTGAAAACAAACGAGAGGATGCTTAGGAACGCGATCGGCAATGAGGAGAAGACATAAATATTCCTTGATGTGTCGACGTTGCGGTTTCCCTTCGACCATCCTATTCGCACGTCATAGAACCAGCCCGCGATGAAATAAACGAGGGCTCCTGAGAGGATGCCGCCGAAGAGCGCGATTGCCCATGCTTCGCCCCAGCTCGAGTAGTCGCTGCTTGATCCGATGACGCGATCCGCGACAGTTCCCACGCCGACGACCCACACTACGAAGAGGAGGTATTTCGGGTTGTTCTTTGTCGTCAGATACTTCTCGGCGAATTTCGGGAAGTGCGTGAAGCACTCCTTGAAATACTCAAGGAACTTTACCTGGTCGCCGTGCGCTGCGGCCGCCTTTGGCTCTGGAGCTGCAGCCGTGCTCTTTTCAGCAGTCGGCTTGGCGTTTTCGTCCAGGAAGTTGAAGTCTAGGTGTGTTTTTTCGCTCATAAAATTAATTGAATAGTGCGCCGAGCACGATGATGATAATGATCCACACTATCCAGCCGATTGCGCTCGACTTGGTGTTTTCGGCCTTCTTCTTTTTGATGACCTCGCCGAGGCCGACGTAGTAGTAGCCGTTGACGAGCACCTTGATCGCCATCTGCTCCCACCGCTCGTCGAACGCGTCGTCGATCTTCTTAATCATTTTATCCTGGATCGCATCGACCTCTTTGGCGTTTTCCGACGTCATGATTTTGACGTTGTCTTTTATCAGCTGTAGCCAGGAATCGACTACCGACTTGTCGACATCGAATATCTCGATATTCTCGTAAACGATTGCGGCTGCTTTTTGCAGGCGAGGTGCCGCTTCGTCGTATTTATCCTTTTCAAATAGTTTGCGGCCCTCGAGGAATTCGCCCACGGCGTACATGGTTACTGCCTCCTTTTTCTTCGAGTTCATTGCATCGACCAGGTCCGTTTCGTCTTTGTGTTCTTCCTTAGTCTTGTCGATGAGAGCGATGGCTTCGACGTACTTCTTTTCTTTCAGGAGTTCGAGAACCGGGCTGATCTTTGCCATGTCCTTCTTGTTTTGCTCGAAGGTATCTAGGTCCTGCTGGAGTTTGTGCTTCATGCCTGGCGTACCCACGAACTGCATGGCGACCTTGAGCAGTTGCTCTGCCTTCGGAAGGTCGTCGAGGTTGTTATGGATATCCAGGACAATTGACCGGATGGCTGCGGCTGCGCGGTCCCGGATCGTCTTTGTCTGGCTGTCGTCGTACAGGCCGAGGTCTATAAGCTTGTTGCTGGATTCCTGAATCTGGCCGATGTACTGCTTTATCTGGGCAGCCTCATCTTGGTCGAACTCCCCGTCCTCGGACACCTTCATTGCTTCCAGTTTCTCGACCGCGGCGGTGATGTCATTGAAGATTGGGTTGAGGACCACCTTTTCGGTCTTCTGTCCTCGCACATTGAATAGCTGTCCGAATTCGCTTATGTACGAGTCGTCTTTGTGCTCGTGGCTGAGTTCGGTATAGAGGTCCGAGATGTATGACGCGCATTCGCTTTGGAATGCCGTGATGATTGCCTGATCGGTATCTAGTTCGTCGTTCAGCTTGTAGGCTTTCGAGAAGGCGCTCCAGAATTTGGTCGAATTGACGATCTCGCTCCACAGCTGCAGGGATTTCTTGAGGTACTTCTCGTTGTTCTCTTTGAACAGGAGGAGTCCGTAGAGGATCGCCAAGTTCTTCTTATAGAAAAGTGCCTTGATGGTGTCGCCCTCGGCATGATGCTCCCATATCCTGATAGCCTCCTCCGGCTGCTTCTTCCTGAAGACTCCTACGGCCTGCTGGTCTATGTCGTCCGCGATGTGGAACCAGAAGAAGTATTCTTTGATCTGCTTCTTCGGCGAGGTAAGCCGCTGGATTGCTTCCTTCACTGATTCCTCGGTACGGAAATTATCAAAAATCCCGAGGTCGAGGTCGTACTCGGGAGTGTCGTCGATCTGAAGGAATTTTACGATCTCTTTCGCTCGCCTTTGTATGTCTTTCTGAGCTGCAGACGTGTCGAGGCCGAGGATGTGATACGCGTTGTTTTTGAGGAGGTTAGACATGGGTTTATTTGGTAATGCCTGACATGCTGCCCTGGATTAGCTTCTGCTCCGAAGGCGGGAGGAGGAGCATCAGGTTGTGTACCGATTTTTTAAGTGCGTCGACATCGCCCATCTCGATGGCACGCTGTCCCTTTTGAGTGTAGTAGTCGGCTTCGCTTTGGCTGGTCCACTTGTGATCCTTTTCAAGGATGGTGTTGAACAGATGGACCCAGGATGCCGGATTAGAAAGGACTACCTTGTGACCGAGTTCCTTGAGCTGCTCGAGAACTCGGCCAAGCATGACCTTGTCGCTAGATGCGAGCGCCTTCTCGCCTTCTTCTTTGACCACATTTAGCTGGTCCTGGTGAATCTCTTTTTCTTTTTCATCGCTGTAGGCATCTATAAGCTCTTGGATGTCCGTGGTTTTCTCATTGTATTCGGCAATCAGCTGTGGCAGCTCCTTTGCTTTCTCGAGGTAGTCGAGCTTGATCTTCAGTTCCTTGAGTTGCTTGTCTGCCTTGCGCTTCTCATCTTCGTCCACGTTCGCGGTTGCGATGCTGGTTTCGAGGGACTTCGTCAGGTCGCTCAGCTTTCCTTTTTCTTCCGGAGTGCAGGACTGACCGACTTTCTCACAGCGTGTGATCTGTTGCTTGAGCTGTGCCTCCATTTCCTCGATGCTGAGGTTCTCTGCATGAATAGTTGCACGGGCGCTGAAGGTTAGGTCGATTGAAGGAACGAAGGCTTCCACCTTGATCTCGCGGGATTCGTTTACCTCGATCGTGAGTGCGATCTCGGTACCTTCCGGGAGATCGTATGGGAGGTTTTCGCCGGTGACCTTCAAGTCACAGATGAATTGGTTTTGGTCCGGTACGTCGGATTCGCCCTCGCGTATCTTAATCGGGAGCGCGTTGTCCTTATCGCCCTTGGCGAGCTTCTTCAGGGTCTTGTAGGTCCGGGTCGCTTTGAGCGGCAGGATGCTGTTTTTCTCGAAGATAACCTCGAAGTCCTCCACCATTGCGAAGTTGCTGGTATTGAAATCTCGTCGTGCAACGCCCACGCCGATAGAGTGTGGTATTGGAGCTCCCGATACTGAAAGGCCGTGCGTGATCGAGAACGATTCCGGTTCCGTCTTTATTGGATTGCCGTCAACATCGAAGAGGTATATCCAGAAGAGCGTGGTCTTGTTCTTCTCAATGCTCACCGTCTCCATGAATTTGCCGTTCTTGAGCTTCAGTTTCTTTCCACTGAAGGAACCTCCTTCGCTCTGTATCTGGACGTAGTATTCGCCCTCGGAGTCTTTGAGTTCTTCGACGATGCCGGTGATAGTTTCTTCAGTCTCGGAAGTGAGCGACTCGTAATTAAGACGCAACGTATGGATCGAGGCGTCCGTCGCCTTCTTCGATTCGAGGTATTCCTTCGGGATTTTCTGGCTTACGGCATAGATGCAGGCTCCGCGAGCTACGACTGTCAAAGGATCGGCCGAGGTGTCGACGTCGATCTTCAGGTCCTTCTCGAGACGCTCCTTGATATAAGGAATCATGGTCGGACCTCCGACGAGGACGATTTTAGCGACTGATGCCTGCTTCACTCCTGATTCCTTTATCGTTTCTTTGCTGAGCTCGATGGTCTTGTCTACCGACGGCTTGATCAGCTTCTCGAATTCGCTCTTGGTGTACGGGATGGTGAGGTAGATTTCCTTGCCATCATCATCTGCGCCAATGTTCTCGACTTCGATGGTATAGCCCTCCATTTGTGAGAGGCTGATTTTCGCGTTCTCGGCGAAGTATTTGAGCTTAGAGAAAACGTGTAGGTATTTCTTGTTGCCACGATTGAAATCGGCGATCGTGAATTTCTCCAGAATCTTAGGGACGATAACCTTATCGACGATCGCGTTGTCGAAGTCTTTGCCGCCGAGGAAGTTGTCGCCGTTATGTCCGAGGACCGATAGCGTCCCGTCCTTTGATGAGATGAGGGCAACGT
Organism: Parcubacteria bacterium C7867-008; assembly: GCA_001189215.1. GTDB lineage: Bacteria > Patescibacteriota > Minisyncoccia > Phycocordibacterales > Phycocordibacteraceae > C7867-001. The sequence continues at coordinate 323,508 of LFCR01000004.1, forward strand.
CGAAGGTGCCGCCGCCAAGGTCGTACACTAGCCAGTTCTCGTTCTTAGCGTTCATGAATCCGTAAGCGATCGCTGCGGCGATTGGCTCCTGAAGGAGCACGACATGCTTGAAGCCAGCGTTATTGCCTGCTCGCTTCGTTGCCTCGGCCTGGAGGGTCGAGAAATACGCCGGGATCGTGATTACCGCGCCGACAGTCGAGGTATCTGGGAACTTGCGGAGAACATCCTCTTTGAGGGTCTTGAGTATCTCTCCGGAGATTTCTTCCGGGGTCAAATCCTCTCCGAGTCGGTCGAAGTGAACTTTGTCCGCGGTGCCCATCAGGCGCTTAACTTCCGCTTTGTTATTTGCAAATTCATCCTCGGAAGCATCCTTGAAAAGTTTTTCGTATGCTCGCTTTCCGACTATCTTATTCTTTGCTTTGTCGACGCCGAAAACCGATGGCGTGTATTCGTCATTGAAAATGTTTTTTACGATCTCGACGTTGCCCTTGTTGTTCACGGCAACTTCAGAATTCGTTGTTCCTAGGTCTACGCCTATTTGTAGGTTTTGTGCGCTCATAATGTTGGTGAGGTCAGTTAGTGACCAGAATTATTTTAGCTTTCCTGACCACCTGACCTTTGCAGATGATGGTCGGCTCTACTGTCTCCTTTACAAAAGGAACCTCGATGCTTGGGTCTTTTTCAACCGACAAGACATCAAGGTTTAGGCCATCATTGTATTTTTTGCCTGTATAGTCAACGACCTCGATTTCATAACGGTCGAGGTAGGCAGTGAGCTTTTGGATTGAGGTTTCGAGGCCCTTCTTCTGGACCTCCGGGAGGTCGGGTCCGGCCTTTGCGATACGGTTCCCCATTCGCCATACTTCTACGGCAAGTTCGACGAGTTCGCCGACTCCCTGGCTGAGCTGTATGGTCTTAGGTTGTATTGAAAATCGGAGCTCTTCTCGGATCGCGTGAGTTGCTTCTGCGATCGCGTGTTCGATATGTCGTCGTGAGCTTAAGGAGAAATAAAGAACCACAACTAATAGTGCGAGGAGGAGGACTATCAGAATGATTTGTGGTCCAAGTATTAATGGGGTCATAGCATAGCCTAAATCTTACCACTTTTTAATGTTAATGGCTATGGCAGAAGGCGGTGGGGACAAAAGCGCAAAAAAGCCGCTTGTTCCTAATGCTAACTATAGTATGTAGATTCATAGTTAGCAAGTGCCTAGACTTCATAGTAACCTATGAACAGGCAACTTTTAGTAAAATTCGGGAAGCGGGTGCGCGACGAAAGAATCAAAGCCGATCTTTCGCAGGAAAAGCTCGCCGAGAAGGCCAAGGTCCACAGGACCTACATTGGCATGATCGAGCGGGCCGAGAAAAACATCACGCTTTCAAACATGGAAAAGATAGCGAAGGCCCTCGGCATGAAGCTAAATCAGCTGATTGACTTCTAGTTGGCTTTCTGCTGAAAATAGCTATAATGTAAGCCACATGAGGACTAACGTTTATATCGATGCATCGAATCTTTTCTACGGCGGCAAGAAGTCGCTTGGTTGGAGCATCGACTATAAAAAGCTGTACGAATATCTTGAGGACAAATACCAGGCAGGACAGGTGTTCTTTTTCGGCGGCGTGGAGATCCACAAGTTCCCTTTCAACTACCTAACGAATGATTCGGTGCCCGTGCGCGAGCTCGAGCAGTATCTGGTCAAATTGATTGCGGAGAAAGGCGACGCGCTGAGCGAAGCGGAGTTGAAGTTAATTGATCGCCACTTGAAGCGTGTGCGCTTCTATCTCAAGATTGCGAAGTTTGGATATCAAATGGTGTTGAAGCCGGTCAAGACTTTTTATGACGCGGAAGGCTCTCCAACTCGGAAGGCTAACTGCGATGTCGACATGGCTTTCTTTCTTATGCGCGATAAGAACATGTACGATCGTGCGGTCATTCTGTCTGGCGACGGGGATTTTCTGCCGGTGTTGAAGTTCTTGCGGGAGGAAGGCAAGAAGGAGATTTACATACTTGCTCACGCTTCGAGGACGGCGAAAGAGATCAAGCGATTTGCTGCAGAGAAGTTTCTCGACTTCGCTTATTTGCGCGAACGCTTGAAGCGTACTGACGGAGAGTAGACCCATAAACAGCGAACGGCACCCATGTAGGATGCCGTTCAGGTCTGATGTGTCTATTATACTCCGCTCCTATTCCGTGTCAATCCCGATATGGGTATCTCGGTAATGGGCGTAGTTCCCCATTATTTCGAGGATTTCTTCCCTGTTGAGCTGTACACCTTCTTCGTCGAGGGCGAGCTCCTCTACTGCGATCGTATCGAACATGTTTGTCCGGCCGCTCTGGCGGACGCTTTCGTAGGCGAGGAACTTCTCTTTGCTGATCAGTGACTTTTCCATGTGAGCGACACATTACCTGGAACGTGTAGGAAGTAAAGCGTTTACTTCCCTGCGTAAGGCTGGCTTGAATCTCCCTTGTTCGAGAAGTAGAAGGACGAGGCCGCAATCGCCAGGATCATGAACTGGTCCACCGGCAGCTTGTTCAGGATAAATCCTGCGCAGGCGGTGAGCGTGAGGACGAGGAAGACGAGCTTTGATGCTGAATTGAAGATGGTCATTTTTATAATTGATTAAGAAGGTTAGTAATTTGCGCCTTGATGGCTTCCCTGCTCTGCGTCGGCACAGAGAGGATTCGCTTGAGCAGTTCTGTACGGACCGACTCGGGCTTTTCTTTGTAGTCGGAGATGTCGCCGTGGATGATGATATTCTTCTCGTCGAGGATGAATGCCGTCTCAGGATTGTTTGCGAAGGACTTCACAAGCTCGGCCAGCATTTGGTACTGCCACTCCGTGATGTCGTTTTCGTTCGGCTCGACCACGCCGTCCTGATCCACGTCGTATCCGGCTGCGAGCTCGATTCCGATCGTGTACTGGTTTGGATTGACGTAGGAGTTGTCGCGGTTCTTGAGCATAATCCGCTTCGCTCGGTCATTTGGGTTGCTGATCGCGCCTGCGTGCCATGCGACGTCGGTGAGCTTCACGAGCTGTGTGATCTCTCCTTCCTTCCGGCCGATGACGTAGTGCGCCGAGGATCGATTCGGTCTGTCAGCGTTTGATAGCCAGCTGACTGCTCCGTTGTATGCGCCGAGCGTCAGGTGCAGGACCACGGCGATCTTCTTCGTGGGACCGGCTGCGTAGTTCGGGGTCTGCTTGAATGGGATGTTCATAAAAATTATGGGTTAACTACTGGCAGTCGTTCGTCGAGAATCGTCTCGATCCGGGTGAGCCGTTCGCTTGTGCTTTGGAACTGGTCTTGGTTCTGATCGTCGATGCGCTTTACGTTTTCTTCGATCGTATGGATATGGTTGTCGCGTATGTTGTTCAGGGCCTCGATGACTTTGATGTCTTCCTTCGGTGCCTGCAGCATATTGAAGACTCCGAACGCGACGCCCACGATGCCGATCACGAGGGCCACCTGGTTGTATAAAAACTTCTTTAACGGCTCCGTTTTCTCCATACCCTAATGGTAGGAGTGATTTTTTGACTATCTGTAGGAATTACAAAAGAGGACCAGGGTAAAGGACATTTGCACCACTAATCAGCTTATGGATAGAATTGGTCCATGCCTTACGCGGTATTTTTCATATCCCTGGCGATACTCGTTTTTCTCGGAGGAGCTATCTTAGGACCTATCGGAGTTGCCCTTGGCGCAGTTATTGCGTTCCTGTTGGCACTTGGTTCAGCTTTTCTTTTTCACTAGAAAGAATCTCGTTGACCGCTTTCGTTCCTTGGGAGTTGAGAAGCTTGACCCAGTATTTCGCTGCCTCGAGCGATCCCACTTCCATGAGCTTGTTTGCCAGCTCTGACTTCTGGACCGCGCGTAGCGTGTTGAACCAGGTGCTGTTGAGCGCGGTGGTAAGTCCGACGGCGAGTGTGCCTCCGGCCACAGTTCCGACTGCCGAGCCAGGAGGACCGGCTGCGAAGCCTCCGGCTGTTCCGCCGACTGTCGCGCCACTGCTTCCCATAACCGCGTTGAACCATGAGATGAGTGGTCGTGCTTCCCTGCGCTTCGCCGTTTCGTCGAGTATGTCGAAGAGCCTCGAGTTGAGGCTGTATACCTTGTTGATCTTTTCGTACTCCGGATTGTTCGTGTTCAGAAGGTCACGGATCGCGCCGTCGATCTTTCGGACCTGCGAGAGCATGCCGTTGTCATCGACTGTCTTGAGACTCTTTCGCGTTTCGTATACCACGTTGCCATAATCCTGTGCGAGTTCGCGGAGGTCTTGCTGATACGCTTCGGTCGGCATGTTGTAGAGGTGCAACGACTGAATGTCATCCCGTAGTTTCTTAAGCTGCGTGATCTTTGATGAATTTACCGATATAGGCTTCTGCGGCATCGCTTCAGACACCACCTGCTTAAGTGTTCGGGAATACTCGTCGATGCTGTCCATCTTTCCGAGATCCAGGTTATCGATAAGGTCGCCTATGTCATCGATGCCGTTATGGCGCAGCTGGTCCACGATGTTCTTCTTCGAGTCGGCGATGATCGCTGCGGTCCCTCCCGCTTTCTTGATCTGCTTCGCCATGTCCGGGTCTGCGAGGAGCTGCCGGGCAGTTTCGAGATGGTTGTCGATGGTGCTTTGGACCGCTCCGGTCTTTTCTGAGAAGGCTCGACCGCCTTGCGAGTAGTTCGAGATTTCGTCGTCGATCTTCGTGAGGATGCCGTCCGTGCCGATAGAGCCCTGGAGCTCGCCGAGCTTCTGATACTCCTCGTTCGAGAGCCGAATTCCCTTTTCCGCTTTCTTGATGAGTTGCTTGCGCGTACCCCATGCCTTCTCGTCGAGTAGGTCCGGAATGATTTTCTCGGCCTGCTCTTTGTATTTCTCTTTTGTCGCACTCAGTCCTCGCTTATAGCTTTCCACCGCTTCTTTTTTGAGGGTTTCCGGGCTGAGGTTCTTCATGTTCGCAAAGCCGGACAGCGTACCTCCTATAACGCCTGATATCGCTCCGCTTCCGAGCGCCCTTTTCATGATGGTCGGCAGGTCTTCGTCGTCCTGCATGGCGGAGGATGCACCGTAACTTACGCCTACCGGGACCGCTTCTCGCGCTCCTTCGATAAAACCTTTGCCGAATGCCGCGACTTTTGAGGTTGCGGTCGGTACCGTCTTTTGGAACGCCGTTGATGCGCCTTCCGGAAGCGCCCGCGCGAGCACCCCGCTTGCGCCTCCTTTCACGAGCAGCTTGCCGGTCTGTGCGCCCTTCGCGGCGTTGCCGTAGGTGCCGAATGAAGCGATGTCGGTTGCGACACCCAGTCCCTCGCCGAATATCTGCTTCGCGCTTTTGTTTACACTTGCGTTCGTCTCATTGATATCGATGGGCGGCTTGCTTGTGTCTTTCAGGTGCTGCTGTAGCGCAGCATCGAGGCGGGTAGTGTCTTCGCCGCGAGCTTTCTTTTCCTTAATGGTCTTAAGGAGATTGTTTGCGATCTCCTCGCTCCTTTTCATGAGCTCTGCGTTCTGGTTGTTCGTCCACGCCGCGCTTCCTGGCACGAATCCTGGGAGCGCGTCGGCGATGCTCTTACCGAACTTCAGTTCGCTTGAGATAAGGGTCTTACCGATTGTTTTTAGTACGCCGTCTTTCTTCGGCGGCTCTGGCTGCGCGTCGGAAGTAGGAAGGTTGTTCAACCATTCCTGGATTTCTTCCTGGCTTGCGCCTTGGGACTCGAGCGCTTCTATATTCTGTTGTATTTTTTCGTGCGTAAGCATGGCTAATTCGGTAGGACATAGGTCTTGCCGCTCTTACTCGTAAACGATGCCGCTTCTCCTGTTGGAGCAGCTCCCTGGCCGAGCTCGGACTTGAGCGAGGTCGCCTTGCTGTTTAGCCCCGTGTAGATGGACTCGAAGCGGGATACGTCTCGTTGACCGGCGGCCATTGAGTTGAGCTGACTTGCGAGTGATCGCGTTGCAATGTCGAGCGTCATTGCCATGACTGCCTTGTTCACATCGCCGGTGCTGCGGAGGTTTGCGATCGTGCGCGAGTAGTTCTCGATATCCGCATCGGTCAGCACACCCACTTCGCCGTACACGCCTCGTGCGAGCTTCGGTACGATTGCAGTAATGGCGGCTTTCATCTGCTGCGCCTTCGTGTCATACGGATTGTTGCTCTTGATGATTCCGACGATCGGTCCGGTATCGACGCTGTTTATGAGGCTTGTGAGCGTATCGGCTTGACTGACGATCGTCTGGATATCGGTGATTGGCTTCAGCTCGCCCTGGGTCATTACCCTGCCGCCCCTGGAACCTCGAATAGCCTCGAGGGTGTAGTTCGGGTCGTCATAGGCCAGCGTGGTTCCTGGACCGCTTCCGCTGCCTGATCCGCTTTTCGGTGCATAGGTCTTCGCGCGTTCTGCCACAAGCTTTGCGGTGCCGGTTTCAGGATCGTAAACGTAGCGTGCTTCCCCTTCAGTTAGGTCGAACTGATTCGCTTCCATTTTCGCTTTGTCGAGATCGACTTTATCTTTTTCTACTTCTCGATTAGCCGACTCCTGCTGCGTCTTGATATCCGCGAAGAAGCTGGAAAGCTGGTCCTTCGTAAAGCCGTACTGGTCCTGGATTTTCTCGAAGTCCTTGTCGTCGATCTCCGTAGGGTCCACGCCGAGCGCGAGCATGTTCCGGAGGAATGAGGTGATCTGCTCTTTCTTTCGACCTCCTTGCGTCTCGAGGAACTCGAAGTATTTGTCAGCGCCTTCCTTGATTGCCACACGCTTAGCCTCGATCTCTGCCTGCGCATCTTTACTTGCAGCACCGAGTAGAGCGCCGATCTTCACGTTCGCCTCGCTGCGATACGTCTGTTCTTCCTGGTTGTTGAAGTCCTCGGTTGCACGGAACTCTGACTCGCCGGTCGCGCTTCCGATTCGACCTCCAGCGGCCGCGAGCGCGTAGCTCTGGCCTTCGCGGTTCTTAGCGGTCGTGCCGCGGAAGTTCGCTATCTGGTCTGTAACGGCTGCATTTATGACGTCGATCTGTCCCTGGATGCGGGCACGAGTGGCGTTGCGAATGGCGGCTTCGTTGACCTTGTCGGTCGCCTGCGACTTCAAGGTTTTACCTATCTTCGTTGTCGTAGGGTCTTCCACGTAATCAGGGACCGACACTTTCGCCACCTGTGCGATGGTTTGCTTCTTGCCTGCGTTCGGATCGGCTACAGGAGCATCCGCGCCCAGACTAATGCTCTTACCCGCATATATCTTGTTCGGGTCGCTGATCGAGGGGTTAAGCACCATCAGTTCCTGGACGCTTTTCCCTGTCTGTGAGGCGATGCTGCTTAAGGTATCGCCGTATTTGATGGTGTACGAGCTCATTTCTTTTTTAGACTTCGATCATCGTGTAGTACCTGCCGGGGTACATGATCGCGGCGTTAGGCAGAGGATTCTTTATCTTGAGATTCATTCCGTAGTCGTCGACATCGAGCATCGGGAATAGAAGTCCGCACCCGAACGGATAGTCGTAGCTGATCGTCTTCTTGTACTCGTCGTTAAGGTACAGCTCTACGTTTGCGGAGAGCGGCCAGACGCTGTACATCGGCATGTATCGCGGCGATCGTTCGATGCCGAAGTGGATGGCGAAGTTGCCTACCTTTCCGTAGGTATGCCCGCCCTGGATGCGGTAGCTGACGTCGTTCGAGTAGGCGTCTTCGCCGCTGGCGATAGTACGCGCGGCATAGTAGCCCCTCGGATTGAGACGATTCCTGACGGGATCGTATTCGATGAGATTCATCTGCGTGTCGTTTGCGAACCAGTATTTGTTCGAGCCGAGCGGCACAATCCAATGCAGATAGTTGTTTTGGCTGATTCCCGAGCGGGTTCGGTATGGAACCGTGGACGTCGTGCCGGAGACGGAAATAAGGAAGAGGTTTGCGCCTCCGCTGAATTCACCGTCTTCGTCGTCAGTGATGTACATGATCCTGTCGGCGGCGACTTGGATGCCGCGATGCTCGTTGAGACCGCCCGCTACCTGGGAATTAGTTACTCTGAAGGCGACTCCGTTCGATATCGTCGCAGCCGAGACTGTGCCTGCGGCAGTCCACATGGCACCGCCGTTGGCATAGAAGATTTGGTATTTGTTTGCACCGTTTGCGACAGGTATGACCTGAGTGCAGCCGGTTAAGACGACACCCGTACCGTAACCAGGAACCGTTCCCGTGAGCGAGACGACTACGATCTGCGGGTCAGCTGCCGTTGCTGGCTTCCATGCGAGAAGCGCCTTATCGACGTCGAGCTGTATGAGCCTGCTTTGCGCAAGGTCGACCGCCGTGAAGACCACGCCGGAGTTGACGGCGCAGCTTGTGCCGGTGATCGAGATGCTGGCGGTATAGATGTCCAAGCCGGTGCCCTTGTAGGAAAGAAGCGCCTTGTCGGTATTTACCATGACCACATCGCATTCTTCGATTCCGTTCGAGAAGCCGATGGATGCAGGGACCCCGAAGGTCAGTGCTCCGTCCGATGCGACCGAGAACACTACGACTTTCGTAAGACTCGCAGCGGCATCATGGAAGAGGAGTAGGCCGCGAGTAGAATCAACCTCGATCATCTTGTAGATGTTGTTGCTGCCGTTCGCCACCAGACCGGTGAGTGTGGTCTGCTCGAATCGCTTGTGCATGACGCTGAGCAGGAGTGAGTTCAGGCGCTTCACTTTCGATCCGTAGTTATCGGGAAATACGATCTTGAGGAAGCCGTTAAGGTCCACGAATGGATTGCATGGCTTGGAAGTCCTGCCTGTGTAGTTCTCGTTGTTGAGCTTCGACGGGTTAGGCATCGCCCATCCGGAGTTGTTAGCGTCGTAGTCCCAGATGGTGCGGAGTAGGAAGTCCGGAGTGGTCGCTTCTGCGCCTGCACGGGTCGTGCCGAGCGTTACTCCGTTGAACTGGTTACCTGCACCAGCCATCGTCTCGGTAGTGGCGATACTGTTGCCGACGACGCCCGCAGTCTTTGCTGTTACCACAGCATTGTTTCCAACGAAGGTATCTATCGTGACGTCTTCGTTCACTTTCGTGGCCAGAGCATACTGCGTGCCGGGCGTGCCGATGAGGTTTACTGCGGCGACGAGGTTCGCCTGTGTTTCTATGGCGCTGCCTCCGATCTTCACGTTGCCGTCCGAGTTAGTCAGCGTGTCTTGAAAAGTGTAGACGCGCGAGCCGATGGTGATCGTCTCGCCGTTTATCGGATTGACCGGGATCGAGAGGGTTCCCTGCGCTTTGACCGGAGGATACGAGCCAGCTGCGATACCTTCCGTCTGGAGAGGCTGGATCGACATATGCGCCCACCCGCGTTGCGGGGAATGCCTCTCGTTCTTGAATGCGTTTATATTGAACATAAAATTATCGTTTGCTTATGGCTTGTAATGCTCCATCCGGCTTGTACTGAATGACCCAGATGTTCGTACCGTCGAAGATCGATCGGAGCACGTCGCCAGGGTCGTAGGTCAGCACGTAGGTCTTTCCGTTATCGAGGTCATGCACGCTCCGGACCCTGCCGCGGCGGTCGTAGTTGATCTGCGGGCTATTGAGGCCGGAGATGAGGGCAGCGCCGCCGAACGCGAGCGCGAGCACCCATTGCTTCGTTGCGACGTCATTGCTGCCGACCGGGTCCGCGGCAGACACGGGCGTATTCGAGGTGAGTCCGGACTGGAAGATCGGCCGGTCCTGGAACGTCTTCACGCCAGCGATATTCTCGTTGCCGGTCTTCCCTACCTTCCCGGCGGATTGATCGTCTGCGTACTTTTTTGTGACGACTTGCTTGCCGTCGTTGAACGAGGGATCGGCGTCGTATCGGAGCGGGTTCGCGGCGTCTAGCGTATCCGCGCCGTTCAGGATGTCGACGATGACTTTTAGGTTTATGAAATCGGTCAGGTAGCACTTCGCTCCTGCCCGGTGCCCGTTGAGATTCTGAACGCCAGCGGTCTGTACGCCCTGGCGCGAGACGCTCACGATGTTTGCTATCGCGTTGCCGGTCAGGTCGAAGAGCAGGTGTTCCTCGTCGCCAGTACCGCGATCCACGATCATGCAGTACCTTCCGTTTGGGAGCGCGACGCTGTTCTTGTCGGTGATGCTCGTCAAAGCGCCAGCAACCGCCCCGTTTCCGAGCTTCGTTGCGAGCGAAGTCTCGAAGTTTGCGACTACTTTGGTGAGTTTGCTCGACATGATGTAAGTATTTGCGTAAAAAACTGCCTATCTGTAGGAATTACTGGTTCGTCTGCTTTCCATCGAGGCTGACGTGCTCTTTTTGGCGGTACGCTTTCGGAAGCCTGTCCTCGTAGGTCAGGATGTCCCAGTCGACCGATTCCATGAGGCTCACGTAGCCGATTCCCTTCGCAATAAAGCGGATGCTTCGTCTGCGGAACTTCGGAATCTTTACCGCCTTGATCTGCATCTCGAAGGGGTATACTTTCGCCTCGCCGTCCCCGCCGATGGCCGCGTCGCCGACCATAGTCGTGCCGACGCTCGAAGGACTCGTGCGGTTCACATAGCTCGCATCGCCGCGGATCGTGCCGACCAGCGTGTATCCAGCGCCATCAAAGTCGGCGTAAACCTCCACGTATTGCGCTGGGTCGATCTCCCCGCGGTAGCGAAGGCGTCGGTACTTCTTGAGTCGCCGCGCTCCGTAGGTTTCGTATTTGCTGTCCCAGTTGTTCTGCACGACATTCCCGTCGTCGTCGAAGCCGTTGAGAATTTTATAGACAGTCTGCGTGTGTGGGCTTCCGCCGTAGAGCACTCCGGAATCGCGTGCGAGAGATTTCATTCCGTAGTTCGTCACGTCGACAGTGTTCTTCACGATGTCGATCACGAGCATGCGGTCGTTCACGATGCTGTTTTGCGCCCGACAGGAAAGAACGATGAATTGCCCGTAGGTTTCCATGACTGCGTCGGAGTAGTCGAACTTCTCCCATGCGAAATGCGGAATGAGCTCGGTTGCGAGGATGTCATCGCCGAGTGGGTTCTTCTCCAGGACTGTGAGTTGCGGTCGGTCGGGATTTGCGGTGTTGATGAAGAGCACGCCGCGTCCGGTCGTTACGACGCTCTTTCTTGTGAGCACGCCGATGTTGCGGCGGACCACTTGGTTGTTGAAGGTCTTATCGTCATCCGTGTACTTATGCTGATAGGCGCTTTGTTTCTTGAGCGAGTAGTAGTTGCCGTCGATGCCGATCACGAGCTGTTGGATTGCATCGCCTCCCTCGTCCTGGCGGATGACGTCGCCTTCACCAGCGAGTCTCGCTGAGCTGTATGAAAAGTCGGCTACACCTTTGCTCGTGCTGTTCTCCCACACATAGGTGGCTTGGACATTGTTCGGGGTCGCGGCTGGAATAGTCACGAACGTGACGCTCCATGCGCCGGTGATGTAGTTGATTGTGCCGACGCCGCCCGCACTCCCCTTCAGGTTCCCGTTCTTGTCGTCTGTAAAGAGTTCTCCGCTACCATCCGTGCATCTGATCGTAACAAGCCCGCAGTTTCGTTTTGGCTGCCCCGGTTTGAATGCGAGTATGCCGGAGAAGGTGGTCTGGACTCCGTTCCCGCTTCCTATGAGCTCGTTCGATACTTGCGTGAAGCTAGCGCCATCTCGTTGCACGTCGATGTAGCTGCGGTAGAGGCTGGTCTGGTCCTTTGCGATTCCCCATAGGTACATGCGGGCCTTGTCGATGAGTGGGAAGCCGCAGAAGAAGTCGGTTGTCGTATAGAGCTGGACGTAGTCGTTCGGATTCGCGTTGGCGAACTTGAAGAGGCCGCCGGGGCCGCCTGCAAATGTCCACGCGCCGGTCAGCGAGCTGTAATTTGTGAAGACGTAGAGGTCGTTCGGATTGAGACCGGTGACCACGTTTATCCATGCTGTTCCATTGAAGTATTGGATCGTGGTCCCGATCTTGCGCCAGAGGATTGCAGCGCCGGTGCTCTTGTATCCGATATGAATTGCCGGACAGGTTCCCGCAGCGCCTTCAGCGCCTACAGTGACTTTGCCGCGAGCGAGTTCGATCTTGCCATCGAGCGTTACCCAGTTGAGAGAGTCTTTGGCGCTGTCTTTCGGCGTATCCTCGTTGTCTTCACGGTTATGCACTCCTGATGCGAATTTCTCTATCTCGTGGTTTGCCATGGCTAGATGAGTTTGAATCGTGCGTCTCGCAGCTTGAGGTTCTTTAGGTAGCGCTGGTACTGGACCGAGTTCTCCTGCATGCTGCTACGTGCCTTTTCTGACTTCTTGATGATTTCCTCGTCGATGAGCATGGCGAAGACGATCATCGGGTGGTATTCGGCAGGAAGCTTTGGTGATGTCAGCGGGGTGATATCGTCAGGGCTCGTCTTGTAGTCGTATTCGTAGGCTGCGCCCGTGCCAGGACTCTGAGCGAAGTTGATCTTGCCGTCCGAAGGATCGAACCAGCAGACATTGCTGTAGTTGTTCGCATTCCGCTGCCCCATCGGGACGATTAGATGCGGCGCTTTGCTGCCGCCCACATAGACGACCTTCGTTATGGGCTCGCCGATCGTCGGATCGTCGCTGAAGTTCTCCATGAATTCATCGAAGTCGGTCGGAGGCGTGATCTTCCCGTCGCTCTCTACGCTTCCTGCTTTCTTGCGTCGCAAAAACTCCCACGGCTGCTCCATGTAGACGAGTCGCAGCTTGTCGTTTGCGAGGATTATTTCTTCGTCGCTCGAGAGGTCCGTCGTATCGTCGGTGTAGAGCTCGAAGCGGTCGATGATTTGTTGTCCGGTGAGTGGTGTCGCCATAATTTCTTTTTTACCCAGTGCTGGATGCAGGCTATGTCTGCATCCAGCACTGGGCCCCAGCCGAAGCTGAGGTCAGTGCAGTCTTTACGACTGGAGGAGAACGTCGAGGAACTGCGGCTTCCCGTCCGAGAACGTGAAGATTCCGTAGATCGCATCGGCGCGGATGATCTTCGCCCGCTGGTACGGGTCGTCGACCATTTCCATCTCCGCGAGGTCCTGGATGACCACGTCGATCGCACCCTTCTTTCCGTAGTACCCATGGATGAGGTTCTTCGTGAGGGTGTAGGTCGCGTTCCCGCCGAACACGAGGCGGCCGGAGCCGGTACCCGTGATCGTGATCGTATCGGCAGCGTCGCTGTCGACAGCCGCGAGCTGAAGGTCGACCCAGTTGGACTGGTCATAGCTCGGATCGACGTCGGTCCATGCGATGTACTTCACGCCTGCAGTACCAGAGGTCTGGTGGATTGCATCGATGAGGTTATCGCGCGTCGCGTCTACGCCTGCTTCGATGAGCACGTTGCCCGGATTCGAGCCGATCGAGGTCACGAAGGTGTAGACGAAGCCGTTGATCGAGAACGTCTGCCCGTTTGAGGGGTTTGACGCCATCGTGATCACCGCCTCAGCGAGAAGGTTCTCGGAGAGATAGAGCTCTGCGCCTCCTACCGGACCGGCATAGCCGTTCTTGAAGGCTGCTGCAGCTAGGTCGATATTCTTCGACATGACGTACTGCTCGATGATCGAGCCGCCGTAGCTGTCGAGCACAAGGGCCAGGCTTGTGAGGTCCTGGTTCGCCTTGCGAAGCTTCGCGCGTCCCTGCGAGAGGAGCTGCGGAAGGTTCGTGGTCGACAGCGTGACAGCGACGCCGCTCGAGGTCATCGTGGTAAGGTCGCCGGTGTCGAACGTCTGAAGGGCGTTCTTGACCTGCGCGAAGACGTCCGCGTCGATGTAACGTGAGAGCTTCTTTGCGACTTCGGCACCGATCGTCTCCGCAGGATTCAGCGGGCCAGCCTGAATCATCTCCTTCTTGGAGATGCGGAAGTCGGCACCCTTGTTCTTGTTCACGAGGAGCGTCTCGCCAGCGTCATTGAGCTGGTCAATGGTGCGGTTGACGCCGATCGTGATGTTACGCACACGAATTGGTGCGAGAGAATACTTCACACGCTTTACCGATGCTCCGTACTCGAGTTTCTTCTCGAGGCGCGTGTTGGCGATCTCCATCGCCACGAGCACCTTGTCGAACACCGCCTGGTAGGCGTTGTCGAACTGTTCCTTGAAAGTTACTAACATGAGAGGGATAAATTAGAGTTGCTAATTGCCCTCCCAGAAATGGACTAACTAGAGCGATGACGTGAGCGCTGCGTCAGTCGGTCGATAAGACCATCCTGGTACTTATCGAACTCCTGTCCGCCACGTTCGCGGGATTCAGCGATGCGCTTATGATCGTCCTCGCTTGGCTTCTTGTAATCCGGCTCCTTCGGATGGTTGCCGCCTTGTGAGCTGTAGCCTTCCATGCCGGGTTCCGGCTTTACTGCGTCGCCATAGAGTTCCTCGAGGATGTCTTCCATCGTGCGGCTGAGGTTTTCCTCGCTCGACAGGATGTATTTCCTCACGGCTTCCCTTTTGGCTACTTTTCCAAGCTCCGGATTCTCTGCGACCACGCGGTCGAATTCTTTCACTATCGCCGCGGTGATCTGCGCATTGTTGATCTCCTTTGATTGCGCTTCCGTCTTCTTCTTGATGTCCTTGATATCTGAGAGGTACTCGTCCTCGAACTGCTTCTTGGACTTGGTGAGGAGTGCGTTCGCCAGCTTTCGGGTGAACTCCGGGTCGGCACTTCCTTCGATGAGCGATTCGATTTCGTCTTTAGCGTCATCGCCGCGTGAACCTCCCTTTTTGATTTGCTCCTGCAAATCTTTTATGGTGGGAATGACCTCGTCGCGGATCATTTTTTTCATCTCGCGGTTCTCTTTCTTGAGATCAACGATGAGGCTGTCGCGCTCGTCGCTGTCCTTAGGCTTCTGGTCCTTGGAATCGCCTGACGCTCCGGCAACTTCCGCGATTGACTTGTTTGAGGGAGCAGCGTCATTGCCACCCTGATCGGCTGGCTTCTGGTCCCCTGCAGCTTTTCCTGACTTGTCGTCAGCGGGTGCTGCTTCCTGGTTTTGTGGTTTTGGCATAACGTTTTTATGTCGATGGTTTCGCCCCACCGATGTCCTGATGTGTACGCCGGACATTCGCGCGATTAACAACCTTTTTAATAAGAGGTTGGCCCCTCTTACCGATAAGTGTGTTCGGGAAAAGATGTTTATCTGTAGGAATTACTTTTTGCATCAAAAAACCACCGGCGTGCCGATGGTTTTTCTTTATCTTTTCTCCAGCTTTTCTTTATCTCGCCAGGGTGCTCGATGTGCTCGGCCGCTTACGCGAGAGCTCGTCGAGCAAGGTGTCTAGGTCATCCTGGGCTCCGGTAAAGCGTCGCATCATCTGGACGGACGCCTCGAAGCGAGCGACGACGGAGATGAGTCTGCCCAGCTCTGGGCTCTCATGCAGGACTGCGAAGAGTTCGTTCATTGCCTTGCGGGATTCGGTCTGAAGTCTTTCTATAGTGTCCTTGCCCGCGGGAGTGCGCGTCCATGAGACGAGATCGCTCGCCACGTCGATGGCTTGGCTAATCTCCTCGACTTCAGCGGCGTCTTCCTTGGGTTCTTCCGGGACCGGCTGCGATTCGTCATGCGGTCCGGTAAGGATTTCTTCTTTTGGAGCTTCGTCGGTCATAGCTTTAATTGCTTACGGACCTCCTTGTCTTCCGACATAAGCGTGCGAAGAATGCTCTTTGCCTGCTTTTCTTGGTCCTTGAACTGCTTTGCCTTGTTCTCCTGGATGGCTAGCATCGTCAGCGCATACCGCTTCTTCGGCGTGAGCTTTTTCATGTACGCCACGAGATCAGGATTTGCGCGACGAATGTTCTCTGCCATTGAATCCTGCAGCTTGGCGTTCGCTTCCATCTCGCGGGCCTGTTTGCGGACCTGCTCGACGTTGCGATTCATCTCGCGCAGAGAAAACTCCGCGACTTGGCCGTGCTTCGTGATGCGATGGTCGCCCTTATCCTTCGCCTTCTTCTTGATCTGGTAGGAGAAGCGAAGCATTAGAATATTGCCGACCCGGCGTCGTTAGCTTCTTCCTGCTGTTCTCCCTCACCAGTTGCGGTCCCGGCCGTCGACTCTGCCTGGGCTTCAGCGGTACCTTCCTGATTCTCGACAGGAGCGGTATCGCCTACTGGTGCAGCCGGTGCTTCAGGTTCGGTTGGAGCCGGTGCTGGCGCGACCTCGGCGTTACCGACGCCATTGTTGCGCTCGTAGTCATCGCGGGCATCGCGCTCGGTATCGAATAGTGGGCTGCGGAAGATGACCGAGCCCTCAGCGTCGTAGCGCTTCCAGAGCCACTTGCCGTTATCTTCTACGAACTTCACGTTGTTTGATTCAGACATAAATGTAATTAGTTAGTTAACTTGTTAATGCTGCGGTTGCCGCAGCCTCCGCGCCCGGATCGCCGAGCGGGACCGCATCAGCTGCAGCCAGCTCAGGGTTCTCGAGGCCGGTTCCATCGACCATTCCGGCTCCACCGCTGATCAAGCCTGCCTTTGCGGATTCTGCTACCACCGAGCGTGCGGCGTTTCGCTCTACGATCGGCGTTATTTGGTCGATGTAGGCGAATACTTCCGCATGCTGCTCGGAGGTGAGCTCGTGATCGTATTTGTCGGATAGGTCATGGAGACGCTGAAGGAATGCTGTGTTCGCGTCTTTGTAGAGAGGAGGTGTGTGCCCGCCTATGATGAGCTGGAATGCTTCGTCCGCTTGCGCGACTATCTCGATTGCGTTGTAGTCGTTCGTGTCGAGTAGGCGCTTGATCGTGTCGTCATCTACGCCTGCGATTGTCGCCTGAGTTTCAAAGAGCACCTTCTGATTGATGGTTTGGTCGCCCTTGTAGGAACCCAGGAATGTAAGTTTATTCTTGCTGTCAGCGAGATTGCTCTGCGCTTCGGCGAGGCTCGATTCGACGAGGATATCGTAGTCCTCTTGGAACGGCTTCAGGTCGCGTGAGCTGACCATCTCGATCTCTAGACCCATAGGCCCGAGAATCTGTACCGCCATCTTCTTCTTAAGGTCCTGCATCACGCCCTCCTTGTGGAGGACTGCGAAGCGGTAGTAACCCTCGGCGTAGCTCTTATTCAAGAGGCCGAAGCGATCGCCTGCTTGCATGAGGTTTCCCTCGTAGATGCCGAGCGTTTCTTCGTCGCTCGTTCCCTTCACGTCTGATGTCACGCCGCTTTCTGTTTCTGCGATCTGTTCGAGCTTGTCGTAGACCATGAATGGTCCTTCGATTGGTGGCGTCTGCCGTGTCTGCAGCACTCTGTTCACGTCCACGTTGCCTTCGATCTCTATGTAGCCGTCCTTTCGGTAGCGAACCTGCGCGAGGTTGCGGACGTAGTCGACATTCACGGCGGTCTGCGGTCGGTTGATCTGCTCGGAGTTGTCGAGCGATTGGTTAATGCTCTTTTCCTGCGCCATGAAGAGACCGCGGACGAAGTCGCAGTAGGCAGGCGTCCAGAACTCGCGTGGGTCCGGGAACGCTGCCCAGGTCCAGATTGGGTACTTACCGCTCTTACGGATTTCGGTCCAGGGTTCGCAGCGGATGCAGTCGCCTGATGGCGTGAGCACGAGATAGTATCGGTCGTCGTTCTCGTCTGTGGTGATCCACGTATAGAAAATAAATTGATTCTCGTTCTTCACTCCCTCTCGCGGAGTGCCGCTTGGCTTGCGATTCTCCTTGTCGGTATCTTGGCTTGTCTTTGTCTTTGCGTTCGTACCTCCATCAAGTAGTTCATCGACAATCTTCTTGTAATAAATGCCGTCTTTGATGCCCTTGGTTAGCTGCGCTCTTGTGAGCTTCGTATTCCACCATCCCAGGTATCCCGCCTTCTCGACGCCGTTGCCGTCTTCTTCTTCGGTGCTGAGACCACCCACGTCCGGGTCTATGAGAAAGTCTTTCGGATCAATCAGGTTGAGGATGCTTCGGTATTGGCCCTTGTCGTTCCGGGTCAGGTAGAGATAAATTGCGCGTCCATAAATCGCTGCATCGCGTTTGCCCATAAGGTCCTTGAAGTTCCAGCGTCCTGTCTTCGAGTCCTTGTCGCGTATGGCGTTCATCAGCTTCGCTTTCTTAAGGTCGGCTGATTCCCCTTTGACGTACTTGAATGTTAGCGGGCTGTCGATTTTCGAGAGAATGGTGTGGACGAAGCCATGCATCTTATAGAGCGGGACCTGGGCGCGAGTGTCGGCCTGCTGTGTTGAGCCTCCGTAAGGTGAGACGACGGACGGACTGTTCTTGTCCGGGTTCATCATGTCCTCGTTCTTATTCCACGAAGACATTCGCGCTTTCTTGTAGCGATAGGAGTAGTCGATCTCTTTAAGCGCCTGCTTGGCGAGCGCGTCGCGTTTCTTGTAGTGGGCTAACGACATGATGGACTGAGTATGTGAGCGAAAGTTGTTCTTTCTGTAGGAATTACCCCTACTTAGATGCCGATATCAGGGTATTGAGGCTCTAAGACGTCGTATTCGTCGTCATATCCGGGCGTTACCTTGCCGTATGCGGTATCAATGACCCGCTCCGGGATCACATCGCGCGGTCGTTCAGTCCCTGCCGGGCGTGCGATGTCGCTTTGGTAGGCAGTTGCGTCGCCTGTATCGTCATAGGGCGCATCCGGGAAGCGAATCAGTTCGTTCTCAAGGTCCTTGCATTCGCCTTCAAGGTGGAAGATGCTGCGCGTTTCGTATCGGTACATGAGTCCCGTTCGGATACGGTCCTCTTTCGATCGACCAGCGTGCTTGAGCCACATGAGCGGCAGGAAGACTTGTCGCATGCGTTGCTCGTGCCGCAGCATCGGTTCGAGTCCACGCGTGAATGCCGTATCTTCCCAGCCGAACTTCACGGCAGGTGTTCCTGCCTGGAGGAGGAAGGTGTAGACGCCGAACATCTTCTCAATGATCGCGGTTGGTCCGAGTCGTTCTCGCCATGCTTTCAAGTGCCACTTCCCTTCTTTGTCGGCCCAGTTGATGCAGATGCCCACATAGTCCCCGGCCTTATCGACTTCGCCTTCCTTTCTACTTGGTGTGTCGATCGTTACGTAAGCAGCGAGCTTCTTCTGCATGAGCGCTTCCCAGCTGATTGGCTGGAACCATTCGCGCTTGAAGAGTGCTTTCGTTTCGTCGAGTGGCTGACACAGCATCTCTGATTGGAAGTCAGCGTCGCCTTCTTCCGGCGTCCACATAGCACGGCGTTTAGCATCAACGCTCAGTTTCCCTGCTTTCTTCGCTTCTTCGTCCGTAATGACCCATCGTTCCGGCCAGGTAGGCGTATGCAGTCCTTCCATGAGAGTTCCTTCACAAATTGGGACCACGCGCACCCTAAGCTCCGGATCGACTTTCGCTCGCTCGATCACGCTCTGTACGTTTCCGTACTCGCTCAGGATGTTGCCGAGGTAGAGCACTCTGCGTCTACCCGAGTCCAGGCTTCGCTTGAACTCCTGGATATGCATGCGGATTTGCGCAGTTGATACTTCGCTCTTGAGAGTCTTCTTCGTCTCGAAGTCGTCGAGCAGGACGAAGCCTGGTCGCATTGATCCGTGGACCCGACCTCGCACGCTTTCCTGCGTGCTATGCGCTTCGATACGAACGCCTTCCTGGACGATGTTGCCTTGCTCATTCTTCGTCGGGTTCGTGACGAAGTCTTTGATTCGCTTTTGGGTCACTTCGTCCTTGCTGCGCTTTGCGTTGTATTTCTCTCCGAAGTCTTCAAGGAAGCGTCTGTTCGTTTGGAGCTCCCACACGATGTCGAAGAGGACGCGCTCAGAGTTCGTGCTATCGAAGGAGTCGGCGTTGATGTACGGCTCGATGTCGTAGGCGATCATGTAAAGGATAAGTGCCTTGGCGAAGCTCGTCTTTGCACTCTCTCCGAACATGAACCATGCGAGCTCTCGGATGCGGTGCTCGAGCAGGTCATGCACGTCGCCCATCATGTCGTAGTGGAACGCGCTAAATTCGCTCCGCACGTAATGTTGGAGGTAATACGCGACGAAATATCCGAAGTGATTCTTCAGATTATTCGTACGCACTTCTTTCCGTTGATTCCGGAGTGCCTGGATTCCCACCAGGGTTACCGGCTTCAGCGATGCTTTCGGTTTCGGGTTTATCATTGCGGCTGAATAGTGAATCGAATTCTGCTTGTTCTTCTGGCGTGTATTCCCTGACGCCCTGACGCTCGACCGGATTGACCTCGATGGCGAGCGGGACCTTTCCATCGACGCGGTCGAGGACTATGGAGATTGCCTTTAGGTCCCCGTCCATGGCCTTGCGCGTGAGCTTGTCGGCGATAACGTCGCCTACCGACACCTTTTGCCCGTCTCGCGTGACGCCTCCTGCGCTGTCGACCTTGTATCTGATCTTTCCTGCCATGTGTCGGGCACCGAGCGGCTTGCCTGGATTACCTTCGGTGAAGCGGCCATTGACCGGGTCCCTGCCCGTATTTTCCCCGTATTTACGGTCAGGAGTTGGCGCTTCTAAAGGCCCGGAGTTGGCTTCTCCGGCTTCTACTGACGTTTGCTCCTGCGTGGCGGCCGGTACGGCCTTGGGAGCCGGGAGCAGGAGGAGCGTCTCTTGCGGTTTTTCATTATTCTTCAGGTTCATGCTCGGTTATGGTCCGGGACCAGGCTTCCGGCTCGCCATTCCGGACTACCTGCTCTATGCCGGTGAAGTCCACCCATCGCTGCACGATCACGTCGGCGAACTTTGGATCGAGCTCCATTCCCACGCAGACGCGTCCAGTCTTTTCGCAGGCGATAAGCGTGCTGCCGCTGCCGAGGAATGGGTCGACCACCACGTCTTCTGCTTTCGAGCTGTTCATGAGCGCGTAAGTGATGAGCTCCACCGGCTTCTGTGTTGGATGTTGGTATTCGTTCACGCGGTCGCGCTTCATCGTCCAGATCGTGAGCTTTCCTTCAGTCTCGAGCTTCTTCTGCCGCTTCGCCCAGTTGAGGAGTTTCTGCTCGCTGTCGTGGAAGTCGATGATGGTCGAGTGTGTGCGATCGCCGTAGAAGACAGTCTCGGTGCCTTCCTTCGATGCGTAGAAGAATGGCTCATGCTTCCATCGGTAATCGCCCCAGCCCATCGATGCCGTCGGTTTATTCCAGATGAGTTGGTTTCGGATCGCCATGCCGAACTTCTTCAGCGCGTTCTCGAATTGCGCTTGCGTTGACGTTGAATGGAAGACGTACCAGCCAGCGCCGGTCTTTGCAGCGTTTGCGATCTGTCGGAATGCGTTCTCAAGGAAAGTATCGAACGCCTCCGCATCCATGTGATCGTTCATGATGCCTTCGCTTGTCTTCTTACCGCGTCCCGCATAGTTCACGTTGTACGGCGGGTCCGTGAAGACGCAGTCGGCTTTGCGGCCGTTCATTGCCCTGCTCCATGCTTCCTCGTCAGTTGAGTCGCCGCAAACGATCGTGTGTGGACCGAGCTGATACATGTCGTTCAGCCTGCTCCGCGGCTCGATCGGCGTTTCCGGGACCACGTCGTCCGCTTCATCGTCCTCGAGAATGATGTCGTGGTCGAAGCCTGTAAGCGTGATGTCGAAGCCAGCAGCGTCGAGCAGCTTCAGTTCGTCCGTGATGAGCATCAGGTCCTGGCCGGTGAGCGCGTTTATCTGGTTGTCGGCGATGCGATACGCTTTGACCTCGTCTTCGGTTAGGTCGTCGACCAGCACATACGGAATGACCGGCTCGCCTTTCTTCGTGAACGCTTTCTGCTCCATGAGCGTGTAGCCCAGGAGATCCGTCATGGCGATGAAGCGGCCGTGCCCGACCACTATCACGCCATCTTTATCGAGAATGATCGGCTGCTTGCATCCGAACGCCTTTATGGAATTGGCGATCTTCTCCAGCTGGAAGTCTGGATGCTCCTTGGCGTTCTTCTCGTACTTTTTTACGTCGGTGATCTGCATGTTATTGCTTGTCCATCCAGGACCTCATGCTGACCTCGCTGCATGAACCTTCTTTGCCGAGATCGTCGACGTAGCTATAGACCGGCTTTCCTTTGGCGGTAGGTGCGATGCCGGTCACGAGTCGCTCATCGCCTCTGCGGTTGCGACAGATGGTGCCGAAGGTATAGGTGAGCTTCTGGCCCGGATTCCGCTTCTCCCAGTGATGCTTGAGCGCACCGAAGAATTCGGCCTGAACTGTTTCGAGGAATGCTTCGATCGCCTTCCTGCTTTCCGTTCGGAAGATGGGCAGGAGGCCGTGAGCTCCGATGATCCACGCGCCGACCAGGTCCGGGCGGGCGGCGAGGAACCGAGCGGAGAGGCTGATTGGATCGGAGACGTCGAGCACTTTGTTTTGTTTATCTTTTTTCATGGGTTAATGGTTATGCTGATGTTCGGTCGCATCCGAGCCGAGGATTTCATTGCAGGTGCTGCATCGCTTGATCCATCGGTGGTGCTCGCATGAGTCGCGCCTTCGTTCCTGGCCCTGCATCTGAATGAACGCGTAAGTACCGCCGACTCTTTTGTGGTACTGGTCCTTTCGGCGCTCGCGGTAAATCTCCGCAATCTCCTCGGGCATCTGTTTCGGCATGAGGGACCGGCGAATCCAGCCGTTGTGTCCCGCGTGGAAACGGACCGCCTTTGGATCGACGCTGAAGAAGCGGGCAATCCAGAGGATTTTCCAGCCCTGGTCCTCGTATCGCTTTCGCGCTTCTTCGATCTGCGCGGCATTTAGTTTGTGGCGTGGGTTGTTGGCGTTGAACATTTTTTCTAAGGGTGTTCAGGACTTTCTTCATTGGCCCCCATGCCTGAACCGATTGAGGGACATTTTTTGAGTGAGTTCTCTTTTCAGGACTCCTAAGTTATCCACAGGGTCCCTAATACTTGGTTTCTCTTTCTTTCCTAGGTTTTGTGTGTTCACTACCTGAACCGATTTCGGTCTACTACCTGAACCGCTTTTGGTACGCCCAGCAGACTGGTTCACTACCTGAACTACTTTTTCCACATCCATATGCAGGTTTATTTGGTAGTAGTTCCCCTTCGTCGTTCCCCTGATCGAAATCGCTCCCGCCTCATTCAGACTCTTGAGACCTTTGGCGACCGAGGCACGCGCTAAGCCCGCACCGTAATCGAGCACGTTGCCACGGCGATCTTTTATTCCATCCATGAATTGCGAGAAGCTGATGCGGTCTGCGTCTTTATGAAATCCGAACGTGCGACGGCAAATGTAAAGAAGACATCGCGCTTCTGCTTCAGGGATAAGGGGAATAACCTTATCGAGGAGAATGTTTGGTAGCTGTGTGCTGTTTGGTATGAAAGATGTTGTTTTGTGTTCATCCATAGTTTTTTGGAAGAGAAGAAGCATCGATTGCTCGATGATTCTTCCCGGTTAGTCGGGGGCTTCGCCCCTGATCCCAGCCCTCGTACCACTGCGACCAGGGCTGGGTCAGTGGCGAAGCTAGTTACTACTTGCCACTCTTAGGAGCCTTGGCGGCTTTCCGTTCGGGCTTCCCGTCTTTCGTCTCTCGAAGGTCTTTCTCGAACTTCTGCTCAGGTGTTGGTTCTGGCACCTGTTCGCCTTTTGCTTCAGCGATCTTCTGCTGTGCGAATTCCTGGACCTTGGCGTAGCCGTCCTCGAGGATGTCAGGGCGCATCGTCTCGATCGCGGACCAGCTGCGAGTCCCGAAGGCGTAGTCGAGAGCGTCTACCTTGTTCTTCCTCTCGGCCGCGCTTGTGCTCGGCCAGATAGATACCAGGTAGCTTTCGATCTCCTCGAGCCAGCGCTTCCTTTCGAGGACCCACTTGCGCTTGTCCTCCTCGGTCCGGATCAGCTCGCCTGCGTCCCTTACTGCAGGGCTAAAACGGGCTGCTGCCGGGTCTTTGATGACCGCCTCGATTGCCGGTGCGAAGTCCTCGTAGGTCGGGTTCTTGAAGACCTTTCCGTCGAGGAGGTTGCCGCGGCCCTTGAGGACAGTTGCCTGTCGCCATACCTCTCGGTTCTTTCGAGTGATGAGCTCGTGGCGCTCCATGAGCACCAGGACATCGAACTCGTAGGCGGCATTCTTCTCGGCCTGCATCTTCACGCCTGTCTTCGTGAATTCTTTGCGGCCATCCTCATCTACCTCCTGCTCCATGCGATCCGACACGCGCCCGGTGGCGATGATGTGGAGCGGTGACTGGACCATCGGTATCGAGAAGTTCCGGTTCCAGTCGGACTTGATTGCCATCCAATCCTGGATTTGGAACGTCTGACGATTGAGCTTTCGCTTGTACGCCTCTTGGAAGTCCATCCAGATGTGAGTGATGCTGTCGATCACTACGATGTCCGAATATCCTTCCTGACAGAGCTTCATTGCCGTTACCAGGTCAGCGAGCGAGTGTGACTCGCGCACCATCGCTTCGATCCCGTGCTCCTTGAAGAGAGGGACCAGGAACTTTGATGCTTTCTCGGTGTCGATAAGGACAATGGGCTTTGTGCTGCCGATCTTCTTGTGAAGACCGATTGCTACTAATGCGGCACTCCAGCTCTTGCCGGTGCCAGGCTCTCCTTCAAAGGCTGCCTTGAAGTAGGGTTTGGTGTTCCCGATTGCGGTGAAGAAGTTTTCTTCAGTCGCTATTGGGACCACGCTTGGTCTTTCTAATGTTGCGGTAGTCATAGTTTTTTTATGCTATTGACTCTCCGAAGCGGCCTCTGATACGATGTATCTGTTGGTGAGGGACCTTCTTCGGAAGGTCTTTTACTTTTTCTCCTTGAATAATTTGAGTCGTGCGTCTAAGTCGTCATGCATCTCCTCCTGGAGCTGACTGATGACTTCCCTGATTAACCCGTCCCGGATGATTCCGCATGCCATTACGGTGGCTTTGGTATCTTTCGTGTCGATGTTCGTCAGGCTGCCCATGATGTCGCCGATATATTCCGCGACCTCATCGAGCGTGTGAGGGATGATCATTTCCCGGACATTTGTCGGGGCTTTATCCTTCACTGCCGCTAGGGCTTCCCTCGCTAATGCTTTGCGTCGTTCTTGTTTCGTCATCTGATTCGTTGAATCGGACTCTGAACTCTCGCTTTTCCTTTCGCCTCTTTTGGTTCTTAAGGCTTAAGGGAGCGTTCTTGCTCAGGCTTATTCCTTTAGGCTGATAATCGATGTCGATAACGTCTCCGATTGAGAGTCGGTATCTTTGAGTGAGCCAGTGGCCTTCGAGGATCAGGGCTGGTATTCCTGGTCGCCGGTAGGTCACGGCGCGAGTGGTTCTAAGTGCTTTTTTCATTGCTAGCATCTGACCCCGTCGGGCCGATCCCTTTCGGGACAATGATCTGGATTAGCTGCTGAACTCGTCGAGGAGTTTGCGCTCGGCACTCATCAGGATCGTGCTGCCCTCGCCCAGGCGCTTCTCGGCCAGGATGATCCTGTGCGTCTTGAAGCAATACTGGCCGAGCCTGGATGCCAGGAAGGAGGCAGCTACGTTGATGTCCCCCTTGAGCCCGATACTCCACTCCGTGACCTGCTCTACAGGCTTCAGGTACTCCTTGTAGTCGTAGATGGTGAGGACGATCATCTTGCCCTTGTGGATGGCCTTGAAGGCCCACTCGGCTCTGACCTTGCCGTCTCCGGACCGCCAGGGTCCTTCGTTGGTGCAGTCATGCGGCTTCCCGAATGCCTGGACCATGGTTTCGTAGTCGGCCATCATTTGGCCCCGACCGCCCGACCCCTTTACGTCTGCCCGCCTTGCTTTCACGAACTTAATTTGTGGCTCCATAATCACTTTTGATTGGCTGGTAAAATCGACCTTTTTGGGTGAGCTCACGGGGCATAGAAAAAGCCCCGCTTGCGCGGAGCTTTTTCTTTTCGGTCTGTGATATGAAGGCTACTTTCCTTGCTTGGCTTCTGCCTCTTTCAGGTATTGGCCTGCTTTGATGACGTGGAGCAATAACGTCTGGGTGTACCCGGCTTCGTTGTCATACCAGGCAAGTACTTTAACCAAGTTGCCGTCTACAACTCGTGTCATACCAAGATCTGCGATTGAAGCAAAGCGTTCTCCAATAATATCGCTTGATACCAGCTCATCATCTGTTGCTGAGAAGATACCCGCCCAACGTGCATCCTTAGCAGCGGTACGAAGAATCTCGTTTACTTCTTCTGCAGTGGTAGGACGCTTGGCGATGAACGTTATGTCAGCGATAGATCCTGCAGGCACGGGTACGCGAAGTGAGATACCATCAAACTTTCCTGCAAGTGACGTGT
Organism: Parcubacteria bacterium C7867-008; assembly: GCA_001189215.1. GTDB lineage: Bacteria > Patescibacteriota > Minisyncoccia > Phycocordibacterales > Phycocordibacteraceae > C7867-001. Next base: position 349,600 of record LFCR01000004.1, read on the forward strand.
ATGCCTTCGTAACAGCAACGGCAGCACCTGTTGAAGTTGGGACAATGTTCTGTGCAGCAGCGCGTCCTTCCTTCATATCTTTCTTTGATGGACCATCAACAATAGACTGACTCGCCGTGTACGCGTGTGTGGTTGAAAGAATTGCCTTTTCAATACCAATTGCCTCATCAAGAATAGCAATAACTGGTGAAGCTGAGTTCGTGGTACATGATGCGTTGCTGGTTATAGCGCATGTTCCAAGCTTTGATTCATCAAGTCCCATAAGAACTGTTGCACCAAGTGGATTCTCATCTTTTACGGGTGCTGAAATAACAACACGGCGAGCTCCGGCTGTGATGTGTGCGTTTGCCTTTTCGTAATCAGTGAAAAAACCAGTTGACTCAATAACTACATCGATATTTAAATCTTTCCATGGGAGCAAGGTGGGATCTTTTTCTGAACAAAACACTACCTCCTTTCCGTTAACCATAAGCTTCCCTTCTGTAACTGATACCGGAAAGGGTGCGCGCTTATAGACGGTGTCGTACTTAAGAAGGTATGCGAGGTTCTCAAGCGAGCCAAGATCATTTACAGCCACAAGTTCAATCTCTGGACGATCAAAACTCTGACGAACAAAGGCGCGACCAATACGACCGAACCCATTAATTGCTACTCGGACTGGTTTCATAGTTCATTTGATTACTGGATACGGAACGAACCTCCGAAAATATTAAAAGAACCACGGAAAATATTGAATTTTGAATCAGTAATAGGCGAACTATTTATTGCAGGACGTAGTGCGAAGGTTGTCACACCTGGAAGTACTGTGACTCCGTAGTTCCAAGTTACCGATGCTTGTGTTTGAGAGGTTGAAATAATTTTGTATATAGCGTTCTGAGGTTGGTTAGTTGAAATCTCGTTAAGTCCAACAAACGAATCTCCAGGCATTACAGTTGCTAGAGTTTGTGTGCCAGTGTCAATAGACGAGACACTGTATACGAGTGCTTTAGCTGTGAGTGTTGTGATAGCAGTGGTTGTTGCGGTAGCACCTCCTGCACCCCCTGTATATGAGAAGGTACTGTTTGAAGGAGCAACATCATATTTACTTGTTCGATCAACATCACGGAACGTTGTGCAGATAACAGTCCAACGGTCATTCGTGTTCGAGGTGAAATTATATGTGGAAGGTTCAGATCCTCCAGCATAGCGTGAGAATACGTAGACGTTTGCAGTTCCGTAGTTAGGACTCGTATAGTCTTTTGTGAATGGTGTTGCACCATTGTTATCTGAAAGTACCGCAGAACCACTATTAAAATTGATGGTGGCGATAACAACATCTCCTGATGCAGTACCCGCAGGTTTCGTACAAGATACCGCAGTACCGGAAGCCGCACTGCCGCTTGTGGTATCTATGACAGTTATGCCAGTAGGTGGTGCAATGAATGTAGCCATACTCATCTTCACAAGCGACACCGCCGCCGGAGAGCCGGAGACAGAAGTAACCCAATTCACGAATTGATTGGCGCTGACCGCAATGGTGTTAGCTATATCACTTGCAGTGGTTGCAGCACTTGTGATAGTCGCACTAAGGGCCTGTGTTGCACCATTAATACGTAAAGCAAAGGTTCGAGTGGTCACACCACCGGGGGCCGCATCGATACTCGCGTAGATATTCTTCAAACTATAGTCAATACCTACCGTAGTAGAAGAAAGATTCTCAAGAGTGGTGTCCTGAGTAGCACCAACAATGGCATTGAAGCGGGTGCCGTTGGTGAGTACTGCACCCCGAACCCAAAGCGGAGCCTCGCCATCGGTAGTTGGCTTGTACGCGAAACCATAAAATACCTGACGGGCAGCGGGAGAGCCGACGGGTTCTGTGTGCACCGAGATTGTATCGCCCGCAGCAAATGATACCGTATGTACTACATCACTACACTGTAGTGTAGAAGCACCGCCTACATTACAGGTTACGGTCGTAGTAGCACCATTCTTATTTACATAAATATTGTATGACGTTCCAGCACCTGCAGCGAGCGCAAGCTGTCCATACAATTTTGTTAATGTGCCAGCAACAGGCATAATTGCGGACGAAGATGCTTCTACTGTGAAGGCTGAGCCTCCGTACGGCGGGAAGTAATTATATGCAGTGTTTGAGACAATAGTTCCTCCTCCACCAAAACTTACCTCATCAGCAATACCGTGAGTATCAGATGCATTTATAACACCATTACTTGCTGCAGGAGTGCCCGCGGGTACCTGCTGCCATGCGAGAAGATCTCCTGGAAGGTACGGGACGGTGTGCGTATTGTCCGCACAGCTACCTGAAGTATCGCTAATCGTGCAAGTAAGTGCGGTGGCAACGTTGTTACGGTAGAGAGTAATTACGTGAGATTTTCCTGCTCCAGGTGGAGTTACTAGTTGTACGGTGAGATTGCTCACCATGCCAGCACTTGATTGAGGTAGAGCACCTCCAGCAAAAGCGTTTGAGTTGACCCCAGATGTACCTCCTTCAAATCCAATGTATCGAGTACCGAACTGATTGAATGAAACATTGATGGACGAGAAGACGGGTCGTTGCATCGCATACACCCCTAACGGCATTACCAGGAAGGCGACAAGAAAGGATCCTGCAACTCGTTTTGAGAATAAGTCTTGAAACATGGAACAATTATAGCATCGCTATGACGCAGACAGCACAACCGGAGCTGGAGCTGGTTCCGGTGCTGGAGTAGGAGCTGGTTCCGGTGCTGGAGTAGGAGCTGGTTCCGGTGCTGGAGTAGGAGTAGGTTCACTTGCTGGTAGCTGTGGTGCGCCCACATGTACCATTCGTGAGACCCCCGCACTCTGCCCTACCCCATCCACTACTGAGTAGTTAATGGTATAGAGGCCGCTGGTATTTACATCCACCGTTCCTGTTACCGCAATTTGCGACGTAAGATCATTTCCTTGTGCATCAGTAGCAGTTGCTCCTGGGTCAGCCCAGTATGCACCCTGTGCAATATCAACGGCTGCGTCACCATTCAATGTAATGGTGGGTGCTCCAGGAACAGACGGTTCAGGTTCTGTTGGTGTTGGCTCCCCTGCGCTTGGAGTTGGTGGTGTGAACGGTGCAGCAACACTTGCAACCTGTGTTTGTTCCTCTGTCTGAACAATGAAGTAGTCGAAGGTTACATCTTCAGTCTGTGCTGAAGCAAGCGTGATTGTGAAACTTCCCTCCTGCTTCTCACGGATATACCAGCTACCATTGAGCGGTGAAGTAATAGTGACGAAGATCTTTGAGCTTGTGTGCATGAGTGGATTCGTCACTATTGTCTCTGTAGTTCCCACTGCAATGGTGCTAGTTGCAACTGATGAAGTTCCATCAGCAGCTGGAGCAGCAATAAGATTTGTGAACGCGAGCGAGCCAAAGCGTGCAATACCGTTCTGTATCAAGATACCCGCCTGAGCAAGCAGATCCTTAAGACCAGTAAGTGTAAGTGTTCCTCCAGTACCAGGGGTGCTTGATGCAATTGCCTCCAACATTGCAACACGGAGCTCAACTGCATCAATACGACCTGCAAGAAGTGCGGTTTGTGCGGTGAGTGATTGTACTCCCGTGATTGCATACGTTGCAGCCTTGTAGAGATCAACTCCTCCTTCTACAAGGATTTCACTCGGAAGAACACCGGTCGTTGATGCAATGGTGAATGTGATTGGTGTTGCAGGTGCAATAAATCCTGTCGCAAGAGCATTACCTGTAAGCGTAAGGCTTTGCGCGTTTATGTCGCTTGCTACTAGTGACTTAGGTTCAGACGGTTGTTCAGCATCCGGATGTTCAAGCTTACTGACCCGTGACCCAAGCGTCGTAGTAGACATACTGAGAACTTCGAGTCTTCCAGCAAGATCCTTTATTGCGTTCACGCTCGCTGCAAGTATCGGACGATCGGAGAGACTCAAGTATCCCTGCGGACCAAGATCTACAGCTTCTGGGATTACACTCTGGACGTTCTGTGCACTGAAACCAGCGTACAGCGTTGAACGGTCAAGACTACTTGTCGCATTCCAGTGGTAGAGAATTGGATTAAGACCCTGTATTTCGGCAAGACCACGAGTGAACAAACCGTTTATATCCTTAAGACGTTCATCAGACGATACGGATAGGTTTCCGAGTGAATCTGTCTGCAATGTTCCTGCGCCGAAGGTTGCAAATCGTACTGACCCACTGGTACTGAGTTGAGCAGTAGGAGTAGTGGTACCGACGCCTATATTGCCTCCGTTACCGACCATGAAGTAGGTGCTTCCTGTTGACGTACCTACCGCAAAGATTGAAGAAGCACTATCTACCGTACTTACATTGAAGGTTGTTGAACCAACTGAGTTCTCAATGGCGAACGCATCTGAAACATCAGTTGTTGTCTTAAAACGAACACCTGCTGCACCAGAAACACTTAGTAGCCAGTTTGGTGTAGTAGTACCAATACCTAGACGGCCGTTGGTGTTGTCCCATTTAAGAATACTTGCTCCCGAGTTTGCTGCCTGAGTGAGTTTGCTACCATCACTGAATACAATCCCGCCGTTATAGAAGGTTGTCGTAGCGGTACCACCACTTGCAAGTGTGTTGGTAAAGGAGGATCCAGTTGAAAGGCACACTCCGTTCATTGCGAAACAACCGGAAGTTAGGTTGATTCCTCCACTGCTATAAAAGGTTGATGTTGCAGTCGTAAAGTTGGCGATACCAGCGATAGAGAGAAGTGAACCAGGTGTTGTTGTACCAATACCAACACTACCTCCATTACTGACCAAGAAACTTGTTGCAGATGATGAACCGACAACAAATGCTGGGGCTGTACCAATTGCATTTGGATTAACAGAGAAGGATCCCCATGGCGTAGTACTTGAAATACCGACATTTCCGGTATTACCGAGAACCGAGATACGTGTAGTGCTATTCGCGCCAATACTTACTCCGCTTGATGTACCTCCAGCCGAAATAACAATCTCACGATCATTGGTTTCGGTAATAAGACCGAATTGTGAACTGTTTGTGTACAACCTACCTGCGGTATTGCCTCCCGTAAGTCGAAGCTCGTTACCGGTATTTCCAGTCGGGTCATGTATCACGAGTGTTGCGCGACCCGCCGTACCAGGAGCAGGTGTAGCGGTGCCTATACCAACATAGCCACTATTGGTAACAATGAACTTTACTCCAGTACTAGACCCAATTACAAAAGAAGGCGCTGTACCGTCTGCTGCGCTTGGATTTACTGATAGGCGTCCCCATGGTGATGAACTACCTACACCAGTAAATCCTTCGATAATGGCACCATTTGTTGGGGCGGTAATTCCTGCATAGGTTGCACCCAGGCCGAGGTTTCCTAATACGTTGAGACTTGAATTGGTCGCATTGGTATTAATACTGAACCCAGCGCTATTTACTTGTGCAGTACCAGTTGTACCCACGGTGCCATTAGCGCGGAAAACGATACGTCCAGAAGTTGGAGTCTGGAAGTAAAGATTACTATCACCTCCTCCAAAGAAACCAACCATGGTTGAGTCACCAAGACTGCCGTTTAGACTAATCGCTCCGTATGAAGGTGCACCCGCATCCACACCAAAGACGATTGGGTTTGATGCTCCAACTGTGTATTGAGTCATCTGACCATTCGCGTCAACCTTTAGATATGAACGTGTTGAAGAACCAATAACAAATGCGGGAGCACTACCCAGTGCTGCAGTTGGATTAATTGAGAGTAGTGCGGTTGGAGTTGACGTGCCAAGTCCAAGACGAGTGTTTGATTCACTCCAGAAAAAGTTTGCAGCAGCTGATGATTGGGTCAGCTTAGTACCATCAGAGAAGACCACGCCACCGTTGTAGAACGATGTTGTAGCTGTACCTCCTGCCGCAAGTGTATTTGAGAATGAGCCTGCACCAACACAGGTGCCATTGATTGCGAAACAACCAGCAGTTAGGTTGATACCTCCGGTTGAAGAGAAGCCGATGGCAAATGAAGGTACAGACCCGTATGTTGCGAGGGGATTGATTGAGAGCTGCGCCCACGGCGTGGAAGATGCAATACCTACGTTACCTCGAAGATCACCATTTGCAGTAACTCCAAGGAGTACGTTACCGTCACGACCACCAATACCTCCCGATCCAACGGCACCACCTGCAAGGAATACGTCCCCACCGTTACCGGCAGAACCTCCATTGTATGGACCTCCATCACCAGCAGTGAATAGCAGAGCACCTCCATCACCTCCACCAAATATGCCATCATCCCCACCTCCTTTACCTGCATTGAGGATGATTCGCCCTCCGGTTCCTGCGATGTCAAAAAGTTCTACAAACTGCGAAGCATCATCAGCATACACCACGAGTCCATCTAAACCATTACCAGTGCTTGCTTCGCGTCCAGCAATAGAAAGGATACCCATCGGGGAACTTGTACCTACGCCTATCTTTCCGATAGGAGTGAGACTCAAACCGCTACTAAAATCTCTAATGAAATTAAATTGACCGTTATCAAGACTAAATTGAGCAACACCATTGTTAAACTGTTTAAGATTTGCTGTGGCAAGAGCACCCGCAAACGTACTGGTGGCAGCAGTATTTGTTGCAGAGAAGAATGAGCCTACGACCTCACCTGCCACAGAAAGCCTTGCGTATGGAGATGATGTACCAATACCAAGATTCTTAGTGCTCTCACTCCAGAAGAAGTTTGCAGCGGATGCGGATTGCGTAAGCTTCGAACCATCACTGAACACTACCCCACCATTGTAGAAGGTGGTGGTTCCAGTACCGCCTGCCGCAAGTGTATTTGAGAATGAGCCTGCACCAACACAGGTGCCATTGATTGCGAAACAACCAGCAGTTAGGTTGATACCTCCGGTTGAAGAGAAGACAGGGTTAATTGATAGACGTCCCCACGGGGTTGAGGTACCGAGACCGAGGAACTTATTTGATTCACTCCAGAAGAAGTTGGCTGGGTCAGAAGATTGGGTAAGTTTTGTACCATCGCTGAATACGACACCACCGTTGTAGAACGTAGTGGTTGCAGTACCCCCATTTGCTAGAGTATTGGAGAATGAACTACCTCCCACGCAAGTACCATTAATTGCAAAGCAGCCTGACGTTAGGTTGATACCTCCGGTTGAAGAGAAGGTTGAGGTTGCGGTACTGAAGTTAGCAATACCTTGTATTGAGAGGAGTGAACCGGGTGTTGAGGTACCTATACCTACGAGTCCTGCGTTTGTGACTACAAAGTTAGTTGCCGTTGAAGATCCGATTACAAACGCAGGAGAAGTGCCGTTGCTTGCAATTGGGTTAATTGATAGACGCCCCCAAGGAGTGGTTGTTGCAACACCAACAGAACCTCCAAAATAGTTCTTGTTTGTTACAGAAGATGCATATACGCCGTATGTTGCACCTGTCACGTTTATACCTGCTCCGATAACAGAGTCACTAAGTATTGCATTGTTAGTTCCATCTGTAGCACTAAGTCCAACACCACTGCTCACATCAGCAATATCAATAGTATAAGGAGAGCTGGTGATGCGAACGGCACGATTCACTTGTGCAGGATCAGCATTAACAAGGAGTGCGGTCGTGTTTGGTAGGAAGGAAAGGGTACCTGATGTGTTTGAAAGACTAGCACCTTGAGCAACAACAAAGCCTGAAACGTATGCACTACCCCCAACTGAAAGTGTTGAGCCAGGGGTTGAGGTTCCGATACCAACGCGTCCTGCGCTAGTAACTAGGAAACTTGTTGCGGTTGACGAACCAATACTAAATGCTGGAGCCGTGCCATTTGCAGCTGTTGGATTAATTGAAAGCTGAGCCCATGGTGTTGTTGAACCGACACCGACAAAACCATTACCTGCCACCATGAAATCAGTCTTCGTGGAAGATCCGACTACAAATGAAGGTCGTGTACCGTTACCACTCTGGTTTATAGAGACCATTCCCCATGGTGATGTTGTTCCAAAGCCTGCCTGAATGGTGTTAAGTGCTGCCGTGCCTGATCCAGCTAAGGTAAGGGTCGGTATACCGGTGCCTGCGTTGTTGTCGATACCAATGTTTATTTTTGTGTTGAAGTTAGAGCGGATAGCTAGATCATTTTGTGCAGCACCCACAAACCATGAGTTCGCCGCACCAGAAAGAGCGAGTGCTGTCGTGTTAATGCCGGAACGAGCCAGCTTGATCGCAGGACTAAAGTTTGTGCCAGTCTGGGTTATAAGCAGACCGTCTCCTTCAATCGCGGTACTTATATTGAGCTTTGCTGCTGGAAACGCTGTTCCTATACCGACATTCGTAGTTGATGCAACGACGAAGCTTGTGCCAGTTGAAGATCCAATGGCAAACGCTGGTGCAGTAGCATTCGTTGCCGTTGGGTTAATAGAAAGCTGTGCCCATGGCGTCGAGGTACCTAGACCAACATTTCCGTTATAGAGCGCTGTGAAGATCGGTGCCGTGCTTGTGGCGTTATTAATAGAAAGAATAGAAACATTCTGTGATTTCGTTGTTGAGGCGCTGAACGATGAGAAACCGTTTACGTTCAGACCGCTTCCGGCATTGAGACTTCCCCATGCGTAAATGTCTCCATTCGCTGTAATGTTCTCGGTTACATTAAGGACGTTCGTAGCAATGTTCCCGGCGTAAAGCGAAGGCACTTCGGTGCCATTGATGTCGACAATCTGAAGGCCTGAGGAAGCATCCGCAACATACGCATACTTTCCAGAAACATAGACATCGGCAGTAGAACCTGAGGTATCAAAAGTCCCAATAAGCACCGGGGATGCGGCGTTCGAAATGTCGACGACTTGAACTCCATCCGCGCCATCTGCGACATACGCGTACTTTCCGGAAACGTAGACACCGCCCGCAGCTCCCGTGGTGTTATAGGTGCCAGCGAGTGAAGGCGCAACAGGGTTCGAGATGTCGACAATCTGAAGGCCTGAGGAAGCATCCGCAACATACGCATACTTTCCAGAAACATAGACGGCTGCTGCAAATCCCGTGGTGTTATAGGTGCCAGCGAGTGAAGGCGCAACAGGGTTCGAGATGTCGATTATTTGGAGACCAGCAGTATCATCAGCGACATACGCATACTTTCCAGAAACGTATACATCCGTGGCGAAGCCTGTGGTATTAAACGTTCCAGCAAGCGTAGGTGACGCCGGATTCGATATGTCGATGACCAAGAGACCAGCTGAGTTATAACCAACATACGCGTACTTTCCGGAAACGTAGACACCGCTGGGAATGTCTACGCCAATGTAGGATCCCACAAGTGTAGGTGACGTTGGGTTCGAGATATCGATGACCTTGAGTGCCCCAGTATCATCAGTAATATAGGCGTACTTTCCTGAAACATAGACATCGGCAATAAATGCCCCGCTGCTATACGTGCCAGCAAGCGTAGGTGACGCCGGATTCGATATATCGATGATTTGGAGTCCTCCAGAATCATCGGCGACATACGCATACTTTCCTGAGACTTGCACACCAAAGGACTGGCCTGGCGTGTCGTATGTTCCCATCAGCGTCGGATTCCCAAAAGCAGTCTGGATGAAGTTCCCTCCTGCGAGCGCGAGCTTAGCGAATGGACTTGATGTACCAATACCAACAAGTCCCGCATTTGTAACAACAAAGTTTGTTGCTGATGAAGAACCTATTGCAAACGATGGCGCCAAACCATTTGCTGCTGTTGGGTTAATAGAAAGCTGTGCCCAAGGTGTGGTTGAGGCAAGAGCAACGGTTGAGGTGAAGTTGTTTGCAGCACCCCAGGTATTTGCGGTGGTAGTACCGAATGCGAGAGAAAGAATGTTTGAAGAGAGTTGGATTGGATAGGTTGCAGTGAGAGGTGCTTGGTAATCGGTGCCGGATACTGCAACTGAGAGAAGACCGTTAGTTGATTTAACAAGACCACTGCCAAGACCATCGATTGTCGCCGTTCCATGAACAAGGAAGTTGCCTTCAACAGACAGTGCTGCAGACGGTGAGGTTGTTGCAATACCAAGGAAACCTGATGAGTTGAATCGTGCACGTTCAATACCCGACGTAGTGAAGCCGATTGTATTTGCACCAGCGTGGAAGATACCCGTACCGAGGTCTGACGCCCACGTAAACGATGGTGCTGATGCGCCATCTGCGTTAAGACCAATGAATTGTGATCCTGTAGTGATGGAACCAGTCGTGTTGATAGTGGTTGCCGTAAGTCCCCCGTTGAAATCTTGGAGTTGGCTCCATTGGTTGGCAGTCGTAGTACCAAATGCGAGTGATACGTTGGTTCCAGAAAGTTGAAGTGGGTATGAGAAAGAGAGTGTATTGCCACCGACACAAGTTCCGTTTACCGCAAAACATCCATTGGTTAGGTTGATGCCTCCCGTTGAAGAGAATGTTGACGTTGCGTTAGTGAAGTTAACAATACCTTCTATGGAGAGGAGTGAGCCTGGAGTGGTGGTACCTATGCCAACATTTCCATTGTTAAGGATATTAAACAGTGTTGTTGTTGCAGTTAACGTTGAAGATCCTATTGCAAAAAGGGTCTTATCTGTTGAGCCAGTATTTGCGTGTATTGAGAGTTTTGCATAGGGCGAGCTACTGGCAATACCAATCTGTCCAGTAGTTGCATCTAAGAATGAAGTTGCACTTGTTGTTGCAGGAAGCGTACCGAAAAGCAGGTTGCCAATATTGAGTTGATTATTTGCTGTTGCACTTGCAAAACGCGTATTGAAACCAATCCCAATATTGTTTCCTCCCGTAGTAATGTAGCCAGTGCCACTAGTACCTGACTGAGTTCCCAGGAATGTGTTGTCGCCACCGGTAGTAATTGCACCACCAGCTCGAACACCCACCGCAGTATTGTTAGATCCTGACAACAAATTCGTCATGGCAAATACACCAAATGCAGAGTTAGCTGCTCCCGTGGTATTTGAACTTAGTGCCGTTGCCCCGAACGCACTGTTATTTGACGCGGTTGTGTTTGAACCGAGAGCGCTGGTACCAATTGCCTGGTTGCGTATTCCTGTTGTGTTTGAACCGAGAGCGCTGCCCCCAATCGCAATGTTGTTATTTCCCGTCGTGTTGGTTGAAAGTGCCAGGGTACCAATCCCAATATTAAATGCACCTGAGTTTGCACCAAGCGTGCTTGAACCAAAACCTGCATTGTTTCCTATATACACGCCATCACTTGCTGTTGCGCCATATCCAGCACCGGTACCCAGGAAGACGTTGCGTGCACCTGTGGTCTTTGTTGGTGATCCGTTTGCACCAAGCCCACCAAAGAAGTTACTGGTACCTAGTACCGAGATAGTTGTTGAACCCTGATAACTCAACAGGTTTGTGTTGCTGTCTACATTGAAGCCGCCTGTTGCTGTGGTGGTGCCTACAACGGATAGCGTCTGGTACGGGGTAGTAGTTCCAAGACCGAGTCGTGCATTTGATTCACTCCAGAAGAAGTTAGCAGCAGCTGATGACTGGGTCAGCTTGGTGCCATCAGAGAACACTACACCGCCATTGTAGAACGTAGTGGTTCCCGTGCCACCACTTCCAAGACCGAGCGTTCCTCCAAGAGAACTTAATGAAAGACAGGTTCCATTTATTGCGTAGCAGCCAGCTGCGAGATTTAGTCCACCAGTTGAGTAGAATGTTGAAGTTGCAGTGGTGAAGTTAGCAATACCACCTACAGACAGAAGTGAGCCAGGTGAGGTTGTTCCGACACCAAAGAATCCAGATGAGTTGAAACGGCCTCGTTCAATACCACTGGTACTAAATCCAATGGTGTTGGCAGACCCATGGAAGATACCTGTACCCAAGTCACTTCCCCATGTAAATGATGGTGCGGACGCACTATCACCACTTAGACCAATGAACTGTGAACCGGTAGTGATGGAACCAGTCGTGTTGATAGTTGTTGCCGTAAGGCCTCCATTAAAGTCTTGGAGTTGGCTCCATTGATTAGCAGTGGTGGTACCAAACGCAAGTGATACGTTAGTTCCAGAAAGTTGAAGTGGGTATGCGAATGAGAGTGTATTGCCACCAATACATGAACCGTTAATTGCGAAACATCCATTCGTGAGGTTAATACCGCCTGATGATTGGAACGTTGAGGTTGCAGTGGTGAAGTTTGCGATTCCTTGTATTGAGAGGAGTGAACCAGGAGTTGAGGTACCGATACCAACATTTCCGTTATTGAGGATATTAAACAGAGTTGTTGTGGCGGTAGGTGAACTAGAGCCAATAGTGAAGAGATTGGTATTTGTTTCTCCACTGTTTGCATGGATGGAGAGTTTTGAGAATGGTGAAGAAGTACCAATGCCAACGTTACCGTTATAGAGCGCAGTAAATATTGGCGCAGAACTTGTCGCGTTGCTTACTGAAAGTACTGAGATGTTCTGTGCACGAGATGTAGATGCATTAAATGTAGAGAAACCATTTACATTGAGACCATTTCCAGCCATGATAGTCCCCCATGCTGAAATATTTCCTCCAGAGAAAATGTTGTCGGTTGCGTTAAGTACGTTTGTTGCAATGTTTCCTGCCGTAAGTGCCGGTACATCAACGCCGTTGATATCAATGATCTGAAGCCCCGCAGAAAGATCACCAACATACGCATACTTGCCGACGACAGTTACACCATATGCGGTACCTGATGTGTCATACGTACCCACAAGTAATGGTTGTGCAGGATTGGTAACATCAAGTACCTGGAGACCCGAACTACCATCTCCAACATACGCATACCTTCCAGCAACAAAGATGCTGTGTGCAGTACCAGCAGTATCAAAGCTACCAACAGACGTTACTGATGCTGGGTTTGAGATATTAACGATTTGAACGCTTGCGAAAGGAGAACCTCCGTCTGAAATGTATGCGTACTTCCCAACCACCGTCACATCTTCAGCAATCCATGGGGTGTCATAGGTACTAACTAGTCTTGGATTTGCAGGGCTTGAAATATCAATGACGCGCAAACCGCTGAAATCGTCTGCAACGTATGCATACTTACCAGCAATAGAGATGCCGCTTGGTGCTGAGAGGCCAGAAAGGAATCCGACACCGACTGGAGCAGTTGGGTTTGAAATATCAATCACGACGACATTTGCCCCTGTGCCATCAGTAACATACGCATACCTACCCACTATCGCAACACCATTGTAATCAAAAGCGCTAATACTGTAGTTTCCTACCAGTGCTGGAGCCGTTGGATTTGAGATATCGATAACCTGAAGACCGCTTCCCGAGTCTGCGATGTACGCGTATTTACCTGAGATAGCAATTGCACCAGCGACACCAGGAGTGTCGTACGTACCTACAAGAACAGGTAGTGCAGGGTTTGAAACATCGATAATCTGAAGGCCGCTACCCGCATCTGCGACGTAAGCGTAACTACCTATAACTTGTGCAACTACAGCAGAACCTGCTGTGTTGTATGTTCCAAGTAGGGTTGGATTTCCAACAGCAGTCTGCACAAAGTTTCCTCCTGCAAGCGCAAACTTCGCAAATGGCGATGTTGTACCGATACCAACACGTCCTGCATTTGAAACAATAAAGCTTGTTGCTGACGAAGAACCAACAACAAACGCTGGTGCGGTGCCGAGGGTTGCTATTGGATTAACAGAGAGTTGTGCCCATGGTGTTGACGTACCGACACCGAAATTACCCGTGCTACTCACTCTCGCCTTTTCAGAACCACTTACATAAAATACGTGACTACCTGAGACTGGCACTATGTAATCAAGCTGACTTCCGCTAACGCCCAAACCAAATACCGTAGAGCCATCGTCATACAATTTGAGCTTTGGATTGTTACCCGCTGAGCTAGAGAAGGTACCACCCAAAGATACTACGACCGGACTGGCAGTTGACTGACTTGTCTGAGAGCCTATTTGTAGATTCGATTGTGGGTTTGTTGTACCAATTCCAACATTTCCTGCATTTGAAACAATGAAGCTTGTTGCTGACGAAGATCCAACAACAAACGCTGGTGCGGTACCGAGCGTTGCTATTGGATTAACCGAGAGTTGTGCCCATGGTGTTGTAGAAGCAACACCCACACGTCCAGCGTTGAGTATCGAAACTAACGTGGTTGGACTCGCAGCAATGCCACTCTGAAAATTGAAATTTCCAGTAGCAGCACGGAAATTCACGTTTCCATTTGATCCATCATTATAGAACCCAAAACCATTTGCGCCGGCGTCTGCTGTACGGTTCGAAGAGTTATAGTAGAAACCTGCAGTACTGGATGTATCGTTTTTAAAGACTACGATTGAGTGCGCTGTTGCACCTGCGCTTGAATTTTGGAAACTAAGTGGTGCAAATTGACCGCTGACTGATGTTGCAACTGTGAAGGTGTCAGTAGTATATATTTTTCCATCGACGGAAAAGCGCTGTGCGGGTGTTGTGGTTCCTATACCCACATATCCTGAGTTTGATACTAGGAAGCTTGTTGCAGAGGACGAGCCGATTACGAATGCTGGTGATGTACCGAGAGTAGCTGTTGGGTTAATTGAGAGCTGTGCCCACGGTGTTGAAGTTCCGAGACCAAGGAATTTGTTTGATTCACTCCAGAAGAAGTTTGCTGCTGCAGAAGACTGTGTGAGTTTTGTACCGTCACTGAATACAACACCTCCGTTATAGAAGGTGGTTGTTCCTGTACCACCACTTCCAAGTCCAAGAGTTCCTACAAGAGAACTGAGTGTGAGACATGTTCCATTAATTGCATAACACCCGCCTGTAAGATTGAGTCCGCCAGTACTGTAGAAAGTCGATGTTGCTGCAGTGAAGTTAGCAACACCTTCAATTGAGAGGAGTGATCCTGGTGAAGTCGTTGCGATACCAAGGAAACCACTTGAGTTAAACCGTGCGCGTTCAATACCGCTTGTGCTGAATCCAATTGCATTTGCACCAGCGTGGAATATTCCTGTAGTGAGATCAGACGCCCAAGTGAATGAAGGTGCTGATGCGCCATCAGCGTTAAGACCTATGAACTGTGAGCCAGTTGTGATGGAGCCTGAAGTGAGGATGGTTGTTGCCGTAAGTCCCCCGTTGAAATCTTGGAGTTGGCTCCATTGGTTGGCAGTCGTTGTACCAAATGCGAGTGATACGTTAGTTCCAGAAAGTTGAAGTGGGTATGCGAATGAGAGTGTATTACCACCAATACATGAACCGTTAATTGCGAAACAACCGGAACTTAGGTTGATTCCTCCACTGCTATAGAAGGTTGATGTTGCAGTGCCAAAGTTAGCAATACCTTGGATGGAGAGGAGTGAACCAGGTGTTGAAGTACCTATACCAACCCTACCTCCATTACTGACCAAGAAGGTTGTTGCAGATGATGAACCGACAACAAATGCTGGGGCGGATCCGTCACTTGCGATTGGATTTACTGATAGGTTTGCCCATGGCGTGGTAGATCCAACACCAAGCTTACCGATATAGTAGCTCGTATCGTACCCTATACGCGCATAGTCCTTATAGGTTCCATCGTTGCGGAATCCTGAGAATAGGAAGAAAGCATTTGATGAATTGACAGTCTCACGGACACTTCGAATATCGGTAAGGACGCGTCCAGAACCTATACTTCCAGCGGGATTGATCTGAAGCGTGATATTCGCAAACTGGTTGGCATTGTTGCCCGTATTTGTATTCTCCATTACGAAGGTACGACCAGCATCTCCCATATCGGTATTTGCTGCATATGTACTGGTGTCTGATTTCTGGAGTGTTAGGAGACCGCGCACATCAGTACCCCCGATAGCCCAGCCATTTGTTACTGCACCTTGGCCCGCATAGAGTATGGTACCTCCTGCAACACCCTGAGGGCTGACGGTGAGTGCACCGTTTGCAGCAACAGTGAATGACGTGTAGTTACTTCCATCATACCCAACACGCAACTGTTCCGTAGTACTTACCGCATGAAGCTTAGCTGCAGGCGCAGCGGTTCCGATACCCACACGTCCTGCATTTGTAATCACAAAGTTGGTTGCAGACGATGAACCAACAACAAATGATGGTGCTGTACCGTTTGCAGCTGTTGGGTTAACGGAGAGTTGCCCCCATGGAGTGGTTGAAGCAAGAGCAACCGTTGATGTGAAGTTGTTTGCAGCACCCCAGGTATTTACTGTTGTGGTACCAAAGGCGAGTGAGATTACATCCGATGAATTAATTAATGGGTAGGTAAACACGAGTGGTACTTGATAATCAGTACCTGCTGAAGCAACTGAAAGGACACCAGCAGTTGCTTTAAGCAGTCCGGTGAGTGATGTATTAACGGTGGTGAGATTAGGAGCAGAGACAAGTGTTCCAATCGTAGATGTTGCATTAATGCGTGCATCTGCACGGGCATCTGTGAAGTATCGATTTGTAAGACCTTCAGCAAGTGCATCCGTAGTAGTTGCACTGAAGTATGAGTAGAAGCGCTCACCAAAGTTTGTCAGATTTACTGCATTCAAGTAATAACTTCCCTCCTGTCCATCAAACGTACCGGTCCAGTCACCGGTGCGATCGAGAGTAAGAACACCTGCGGTGTTTACAAGACCACTACCGGTGAGTGAGGTGAAGTATGAGCTGTTGAGACCGAAGGTGGTGGTGTTGAGTGAGGTGGTGGTTGCGTTGCCAGCAGTGAGTGCACCGGTGACTGCAAGGGCACCGCCGATCGTAGCGTTCCCTGAAGTTCGTAGCGTGCCTGCAACGGTGTTAAGTATCCCGACACCAATACCGCCAGTGAAGTATCCTGAGCCACTTACTGACAATTGGGTAGGCGCTGTAGTTGTTGCGATACCGAGACGTGAAGAGATGTACTGCTGCCCAATTACCTCAAAGATGCTGTTTGAGGTACTTGTTGCACTACCACCAATTACTACAACATTTGATGTGTCTTGCGGGTAAATAAGTCCTGATGATGTAGCAAATACACCATCACCACCACCCCCACCTGAAATGGTCTGATCAAGGCCCCATGCAGGAAGACCTGCCTGAACCTTGAGTACCTGGCCGGCAGAGCCAATTGGTAGGGTTGTTAGGTTGCCGCTACCATCCGCAAAGAGAATATCTCCAGAATTATAGGTAGAAATGCCCGTTCCTCCGTTCACCTGTGCAAGAACACCCGTGTGATTAGCGAGATCTAGGTAATAACTTCCCTCCTGTCCATCAAACGTACCGGTCCAGTCACCGGTGCGATCAAGCGTCAGAACACCTGCAGTGTTTACAAGACCACTACCGGTGAGTGAGGTGAAGTATGAGCTGTTGAGACCGAAGGTGGTGGTGTTGAGTGATGTGGTGGTTGCGTTGCCAGCGATAAGTGAAGAAAGGAAACTTGGGCCAGAAACAGTAAGTGCGGTTGTAGAAGCACCCCCGTTGAACTGCTGAAGTGCATTCCATTGATTTGCGGTGGTGGTACCGAACGCAAGTGAGACTGAGTTAATCGCACGGACGAGAGGATATGCGAACGAAAGCGGATTCTCGTAATCAACTCCAGCAACTGCAGGTGAAAGGACACCTGCAGTTGCTTTAAGAATTCCGGTAAGTGATGTGGCCACCGTACCAAGATTTGGCGCTGAGGTAAGAGTACCGATTGTTGATGTTGCATTGATGCGCGCATCCGCACGAGCATTTGTGAAGTATAGATTTGTAATGCCTTCTGCAAGTGCATCAGTAGTCTTTGTGGTGAACCAGTAGTCAGTTGAAGTTGTAGAGAAATAATTGTTTGTACTATCGAGACCAAGTACACCATTCACCACAGAAAGTCCGAGACCAGTGAGATCAGTAACGTAATCACTACCGAGTGCAATCGCGCCACTTGCAATGCGTGGCAAGGTTGAAGTGCCCGTTCCTGTTGCGTTGAAGATATCTCCCGTAATCGTACCTGCAACCGTGAGAAGTGATGCTGGTGTAGTAGTACCGATACCAACGTTACCGCTCGTATCAATGGTTACGCGTGCAATGTTGTTCGTTATGAACTGAAGTGGATTTACATCAAGGGTACCAAGTACGGCAGTGGCACCATATGAATTTCCTCCTTGTTCAAAAGAAGTACCGCTCGACGTTGTTCCGGTGAATGTAAGAACACCGTTAACAACAGTAAGACCAGTACCAGCGAAATCGGTTATGTAGTCACCACCGATACCAAATGAATTCACTACAAGGTTAGGTAGTGTTGATGTTGCGCTTAGAGATGTTGCGGTGAAGAACGGTGCGCTTATCTCTCCAGAACTTGTGAGCATGCCACCGAGAGTGAGTGTTCCATCAAGAGTTGAATCGCCAGTTACATGTAGTGAGCTTGCAGTAATATCGCCTCCGTTTACTACATCACCACCTCCACCACCACTCGAACTGCGACGAATGAGGCGTGCAAGACTCTCACTCACGCCTGTAAGGCGCATATCGAGCATTTCCTTCGTAACGCCACCTTCTGTTGAGTTATAGAAATTCTGAATATTCGTTACATTTGTGCTGTTTCCGCCTGTACCGTAGCCAATTCCGTAGTTTGGACGTGAAGCATCCCCAGGGATAGTAACGGCAGGGGGAAGCGGTACAACTGCAAGGTTTCTATTGCCTCGTAGGAATGCGAGCACGCGGTCAATACCTGTATGGACAGCGGCCTGCAAGCCATGAATTGCTTCGTAGGTAGCTAGTGCAACGCGGCGTCCAGCATTCAAGAATGACTCAGACGATACTGGAGTAAATGGTGAGAATGACGCTGGGTTCGCAACAATCGTTGACACGTCAGCTGTATTTATTTCAGGGAGAGAGACATTTGGAATATTAGAGGCTGATGCAAATAGTGCGTCTGTGGCGGCAGGAACATCAATTCGTGCGAGTGATACTGCGCCTCTCATCGCAAGAAGCTGATTGTCGATAGTCTGTTGAGTAGCAAGAGCGAGCGAACGAATGTTTGTGTTTGCACCTTCCACAAAAGCTATTGCTGCTGGACCCGCATTAATTTCTGCATCTGCTGCATATGCGACCACTGTGTTCGAACCTTCAGCCCAAGATGTAATTCCATATGCATATGCATCGAGCATTGAACCTGATGTACTTGGTGCGCGGGCAATCAGATCACGAGTAGTTGCTGCAACGGAGAGAGTATTCTCGCCTGCACGATTAATGCCGAGATTATATGTATCAAGTAATGAATACAACACATCTCGTGTATCCGAGCCGAAGGTAATATATCCATCAAGTGCGCGTGCTGTAAGTGACACATCGCCCCCTATAAAACGACTGAACGCGCGCTCGGTGTGAGCGCGCGAATGCTGTAGCGTTGCAGCGCGTGCTGCTGCAACGTTGTACGCAATAATCCGGTGTCCTGTTTCTGCGCGTGCATCAGGCACATCAATACGCGCAAGCATTGAACGTATTGTTGCGCTGTCGATTGCAGGTACAAGTGCTTTTGCAAACTGTGTACGTTCTTGAGGAATAGCATTCAGTGTTGCTGTAGCTGTTGACGCAACACGGAGCCGCGGCTCCGTTGCAGAATCACTATTTGATACTGCACGAACCGCATTCATCGCAAACGAACCTGCATGTTCAACAACAGAACCAATGGGGCCAAATGCTGCATAGACACTTCCGCCCATAACGATAAGTGATGCAATAAATGCTGCTGCTGGAGCACGTAGTACTGAAGCATAAGGGCTTCGGACTGTGGCACGAGACACTTTCTTGTTCCTATTGTCTATTTTTGAGGCGTTCCTTTGTGCCTGCTGATATTCCTTTTCGCGAGTCTGCGAAAGTTCTGTTGCAATATCGCGCTTTCGATCATCTTGCTCGCGAACAAACTGCTCGAGTGAATCACGATCAATCAACCACGTTCGACCAACTTGAGTTCCGGTAATTTTTCCTGAGCGACAGAGGCGGGAAAGGTAGTCAGCATTGTACCCCGACAGCGATGCTGCGTCCTTAGTGGAGAGAAGATTTTTTTGAAGGATCAAAGTCATGTCGGATATCCGAATTAACTAAATTCTATCGCACTAATTCAGAATCTCTTCACTTTTATTTGTGGATAAAATTTACTATTTCCTCATGAACGTTTTTTAAGAAATTAATAGTGAATTCGGATACTGAAAAGTAATGAATTTTGATTCAAAATAGTTGCATCTAGCTCTTAGACTACCGTTAATTTTAAATTCTTTGAGAAGATTTAAATTTCTCGACCTAAAATCAAGCAATGCAGGTGGCAATTTCAGAAAGTCTCTACTGACATTCAGTACATCTATCCGCACAAATTGAACGCAATGAGCGAATTTGTAGAATAAGTTGTCAAAGTGTTTAAAACGATGACTAGATTGCACTATTTAATCTAATTATTCATTTCCTGCACATATTTTATATATAGTGGTCGAGTATCCGATATACCTAGTATTTACTTACTATTTTAATAATACTTATTTCCTATTAATCTTTTTGTTTAATAGCAGATAGCTTACTTGAAATACTCTGTGTCCAAACGAGACTGACACGAACTGCATATCTATATGGAAATATATAAGTCTCATCTATAAATTCCTTTGCGTCGAGTATTTATACCTATGTATACGTTTAAATTGCTTAGAACGCATTTAAATGCCTTGTTTATTCTTTAGTATAGGCAAAAACTCACTTATACGTGCAACATTAGTTTCTATAAATGAAAACTGCGCCTCATATTGGCGCAGTTTTCATTTATTTTTTGCCGAGATAACTATTCCTTTATTTACTTAGTATAAGTGCTCGTTCCACCGAGAAAATCAAATATTGGTAGCAACATATTTGTGTCTTTAAGATAACGATCTGCAAAACCTGTACCTACTGCTGTAGTGGCTAGAGTAAGAAGAATGAGTGCAAGAAGGCCGGCGCGAACAATAATGGATCCTGAACCAGAATGAGTTCTTCTACCTAGCATACGACGCTGCTTACGTGCCTCAGCAATAGCCTGTTTGCGCTCTTTCTTGCTTGGAACATGTACTTCCTGCTCTTCTAAAGCCTCTTCACGCTCTGCTTCTGTTGAATGATGTATCAAGACTGGCTCTGAACCTTGTTCTATCTCATCAAACTCAGGCTCTTCGATAGTTGCTATATGAGTATTTATAACTACTGGTTCAGGCATCTCAACCACTGCAGGTGCTCGATATGCGGTGAAAGGAACTGAAATAACCTCATCTTCAGGATCTTCTTCCTCAATAACAGTGCTGTGCGTCTCTTTAAATGCCTGTATATTCTCTTCTATCTCGAGTTCACGATCATGTTCTTCCTCGCGTGCATCGATTATTTGAGGTGTTTCAATGAACGTATCTTGCTTTTGAGCAAACCATTCTTTCCACGCAGACTGCATATCTGAGAGAGATTCGGCAGTATCACCTGGCTCTTGAGCTTCATCAGGAGCTTCAATAGGCATGGGGCGCTCTACAACGGGCATAACGGGCATTGAGGGGACCGTATCAGCAACATAGACAGGATTTTCCCACGTTGAAGAAGATACAGTCTCATCTTTTGGCATAGCTATAACAGATTCTAAAACTGGTTCTGCGTGTGCATCTCCTCCGAAACGATGAGCACGTATAGAAGTCTCAAGTACATACCAGCTTCGTCCAACCATACGAGCCTCTACATGTCCTTCGCGACATAGCTGCCCAACGTAATCCTTTGCGTACCCAGTTATATCTGCAGCCTTTTTAGACGAGATATATTGCTTGCCGTCGATAGTAAGTTCATTCATACATAAAGTATAAGGCTATCTCGTCTTGTATGGAATAGAATATCAACAGTAGATAAAGGATAACTAAATCAGTGTTGCTTCTCCCTATTTCGATAATTCTGCAAGTAACAACTCTTTGATTAGCCCAGGGTTCCCTGCTCCTTTGGTTGCCTTCATAGCCTGACCAACTAAGAACTGGAGGGACGATTCCTTGCCTGCTCGATACTCAGCAGCTACAGCCTCATTAGCTGCAATAACCTCTTGTACTGCGGTAGTGAGGGCCCCAGTATCGCTCACCTGGATCAAGTTGTGAGTCTGTGCCAAAACCTCAGGATCTCCACCCTCAATAGCGAGTAGTGCGAGTGTATCCTTTGCGCCACGTGATGAAAGCTTATTCGCAGCAATCATACGAATAAGTTTCGTAAATGATTCAGGAGTTACGTGCACTTCACTCGTTGCGTTTGCATAAATACCTGCAAGATCAGATACGAAATAATTTATTGCATGTGTACGTAGATTTGTATCGTCTTTAACTAGCGCAATAACTTCATCAAAGAATGATGTACGCTGCATATCATTTGCTACATACGCAGCATCTTCTTCTTTCATTCCGAATGCGATGTACCGTGCACGCTTTTCCCACGGTAGTTCTGGTAGTGATGCTTTAAGTGCTTCATCGCTCCATTCAGGAATTCGAGAACGATATATTTTAGGAATATCGGGCTCAGGGAAATAGCGATAATCAGCACTCCCTTCCTTCAAACGCTGATGGAATGTTACCTGTTTATTCTCATCCCAACCGCGCGTTGCCTGCTGCACCGTTCCTCCCTCTTCAAGAAGTTTGATCTGTCTTTCAACTTCATAATCAATTGCACGCTCGACAGAGCGGAATGAATTTAAGTTCTTAACTTCAACCTTTGTACCAAAGGTATCTGTTTTTGATACGGAAATATTTGCCTCAATTCGCATCTCCCCTTTCTCAAGGTTTGCGTGAGACACTCCAAGGGTACGAAGAAGCAGCTGTAATTCTCGTGCAAACTTTCCTGCAGTTTCCGCGTCGTGAATGACCGGTTCTGTTACCAACTCCATGAGTGGAACTCCTGCACGATTGAAATCTACAAGACTTGCGCCAGCTGCATGTGATGAGCGTGCCGTGTCTTCCTCAAGATGCACACGCGTAATGGCAACACCTGCAAGTTCTCCTCCTGCAACGAATGGGTACTCAAACTGACTGATCTGATATCCCTTCGGAATGTCTGGGTAGAAATATGATTTACGATCGAACTCACTGTAGTCAGCAAGTTTTGCACCAAGCGCGGTGCCAACGCGAAGTACGTTATGAATTGCGTCACGATTAGGAACAGGAAGTGTGCCTGGGTGTGCAAGACATACTGGGCACACGTTTACATTCGGACGTGTTTCTTCCGGATCGTTCGGTGAGTCACAAAACATCTTAGTCTTTGTGGCGAGTTCAGCATGAACTTCAAGACCTATGGTGGTGCGGTATCCAGATGTGTCTGACATACGCTTAGCCTAGAGGTTAGGGGGCAAACGCGCAACCGACACTTTCGGCCAGTTTACTTCTTTTCAAGTGCTTCGAGGCGCTGAGCCAGGGTATCGGAAAAGGCCTTCAGGAGGTCGTCATCGATAACCGAGAGCGGTATAACTGCTTTGCCGGAGGCATCAGAAAGCTGCTTTATCTTCTGTGTAAGCTCTTCTGGTGATATGAGATCGCACTTAGAAAGCATCACAATCTCCTCCTTCCCTTCCAAATTTCCACTAAACGATTCCAGTTCCTTTCGTATGGAATGGTAGCTTTCTACAACGTCTTCTTGCTCAGCCGAGACGAGATGTGCAATTATTTTAGTACGTTCTATATGGCGTAGGAACTTTGAACCAAGACCTTTGCCAGACGAGGAGCCTTCAATAAGACCTGGGATGTCTGCAATCATGTATCCGTAGAACTCACCGAGATGCGGATCAAGAGTAGTGAATGGATAGGATCCAACTTTGGACTGGGCGCGCGTTAATGCATTAAGGAGTGAGGACTTCCCTGCATTCGGGAACCCAACCAATCCAACATCTGCGATGAGTTTAAGGGTGATATGGATATCCCCAGCCTGCCCCGGTTTACCCGGTGTAGACTCCTTCGGATTCTGGTGTGAAGCAGTTTTGAAGTGAGGGTTACCAAGACCACCAATGCCACCCTTGAAGATTATTTTCTCTTCACCGTCTTCAAAGAATTCATGCAACTCTTGCGTAGTGCAGTTCTTTGCAACCGTTCCAACAGGAACATTTATCACTATATTCTCACCATCACGACCATGTTTATCGTTACTACCACCTGGTGCACCGTTCTCTGCATTGAACTTCTTTGCATAGCGATAGCGTGCAAGTACACCAAGATCACGCACCGCGCGAAGGATAATATCGCCACCACGGCCACCATCACCGCCGGCTGGACCCGCTTTCTCATTACCCTTTATGTGCAGCCAGCGAACCACGCCGTTTCCGCCGTGTCCTGCTCGTGCATGGATGTGCATTTCATCGATGAATGCCATATATGTCCACCCTATCACAAACGCCGTTTTGTACCATATAGAGGTACTTTCGGTTAGTAATTAGAGATTCGGTACGCTATGAAGATTCCAACCAACCCACCTACGGCTCCAAAGATAACAGATGAAAATGAGAAGATGCCTGCACCCCATAAACTTGGAATATAACTTCCTACAAAGGAGCCAACAGCCATTCCTACAAAAATAACTTGTTTCATTCCTGAATGATACTACGCGTTACTTCCTGCAATGAATCCACTGGTCCAACACAACTGCAGTGAGTATCCGCCCGAGGGTCTGGTGATATGAAGAAGGTCCCCTACTATGAATAAATTCTCTATCTTCTGTGAACGCATCGTACGCATATCCATTTCGTTGAGCGGAACACCGCCATCAGCAACTACCGCTTTCTCGAACCCGAGAAGACCCGTAACAGTGAGTGTAAGACCTTTCAGGAGTTCTGTAAGTAGACGTCGTTCTTCCTTGGTCACACTGTGTGTCTTTGTTTCAGGATTAATCTCAGGAAGACGCTCGAGTAGTACTTCAGTGGTGCCGTTTGGTACAAAGGTTCGCAGTGCATTTCTAAGTGAACGATTCTTAACCGTATCAAAATGATCACGTAGTTGCCGATCAAGAATACCCAGATCAATCTTCGGGAATAGGTCTATACGGGCTGTAACCAGTCCTTCGTGCAGAAGATCTGATACCTTCCCAGCAGCATTCAATATAGTTGGTCCTGAGAGGCCTTGATGAGTGAAAAGGATGGGTCCTTGTACCGAGAACTTTTGTTTGATCTCAGTGGTAAATGTGATTTTGACGTCAGGTAGTGATGTACCCGCAAGATCCTTTACCCATGACTCCTTAACCTTAAGCGGTACTATGGTTGGTGTAGGAGCAATCACCGTGTGACCAAGAGTATTCAGCCAATTAAACCCGTCTCCAGTGGAACCGGTCTCAGGGTGTGAGAGGCCTCCCGTAGCAAAGATATATGAGGCAGCACTGTACTCTGTAGTTCCAGCGAGTATTGATTCAATACGTCCACTTTTAGTTCGTATTTCCTGGACCGGTGCCTTGAGTTTCACCAAGACCTTTCCACTGATTAGTTGCGTACGAAAGAATTCAACCACATCTCGTGCATGTTCACTTTTTGGAAAGGCACGTTTCTTTGCCTGAACGACGACTGGTAGCTTATTTGATTCAAAGAACTCGTACGCTCCTTTCATACCAAAGGTTGCGAATGGCGAGTGGAGGAATGGTTGCGCACTTCCATAGTTAGAAAGAAGGGTGTGTTCATCCTCCTCAGCATTTAATATGTTGCAGCGTCCTCCTCCTGATATAGCGAGCTTTTCTCCAAGCTTTGCGTTCTTCTCAAGCAGAAGCACGCGCTTACCGCGCGTGCTTGCTGTTACGGCTGCCATCATACCGGCAGCTCCCCCGCCGATTACGATTACATCGTATGTTTCCTTTAGGTTTCTAGTACCCATCCTTCTGCTAGTAACGGCTCGGCTTTCTTATATTTGAGTGTTTGTGTCTTGTCTCCGTTACGGATCGTAACTGTGTCATTACGACCGTGCGTCTGATCATTCACTACAGGAGCGTTTTCTACATTTGCCGTGCCATCACCTCCTTCACTAGCAGCTACCAGCTGACGACGAGTCTTTTCCTCCTGGGCACGTATACGCGCATCATCTGAAGGAACGATACGTGGAATAGCTTCTGTTATCTGCTGAATGATACCCTCTTCCATCTGACGGAATCGCATAAGGCCTTCACGACGATACTCAATGAGTGGATCACGCTGTCCATATGCACGAAGGGATACGGTGCGTCGTAGGTAGTCCATGGTTTCGAGCTGTTCAAGCCAGAATGCATCGGTAACCTGGAGGATGAGACGGCGAAGGAGGAGTGCCCAAGTCTCTGGACCAAGCTCTTCACGCTTTGCTTCGTATGCAGCAATAGCAGCTTCATCGCCTGCAATCATGTCTTGTACGAGTCCTTCTATCTCTTCTGCAGTACCTACCAGTGCAGTACGGCGACGAGCATACATAGAGAGACGTTGTGTATTCATCACATCGTCGTATGCAAGCACCTGCTTACGCGCATCAAAGTTGAATCCTTCGATACGCTTCTGTGCAGTCTCTAGTGACTTACTGATCATGCCGCTGGCAATCGGTTCATCCTCTGCAATCTTGAAGGTACCCATAACGTTCTTCAGCATGTCTGATGCGAATACACGCATGAGTTTATCTTCAAGCGATACATAGAATCGTGTCTCTCCCGGATCTCCCTGACGACCAGATCGTCCACGAAGCTGATTATCAATGCGACGTGCCTCATGGCGTTCAGTACCGATAACCGCAAGACCACCGAGTTCACGGACTTCTTCTTGCTCTGCAGGGTCAACGGGTGCGCCACCGAGCTTAATGTCCACACCACGACCTGCAAGGTTAGTTGCTACCGTCACACGACCCTTACGTCCTGCCTGTGCGATGAGTTCACCTTCACGTTCATGATTCTTCGCGTTAAGTATCTCGTGCGGAATCTTTGCGTCTGCAAGGTACTGCCCGACAATCTCGTTATCTTCAATAGATACGGTACCAATAAGTACTGGCTGCCCCTTCTCTTGAAGGATACGCACCTCACGCGCCAGCGCCATGTATTTACCCTTGTTGGTCTGAAAGATGAGATCGTTATGATCAATACGCTTAACGGCGCGATTCGTTGGCACCACCACCACATCAAGCTTATATACCGTGTAGAACTCTTCCTCGGAAGAAAGACCGGTACCGGTCATACCCCCAAGCGCTTCATACATGCGGAAGTAGTTCTGGAAGGTAACACTCGCATAGGTGCGCGTTTCTTTCTGAATTGAAAGACCTTCCTTTGCCTCAATGGCTTGATGAAGACCTTCGCTCCAGCGACGTCCCGGCTGCAGACGTCCCGTGAATTCATCCACGATAACGACTTCCCCATCTGCCACCACGTATTCCTTGTCCTTATGGAAGAGCGCTTTAGCACGAACGGCAGTTTCAAGATGATGCGCCAGCTTAACACCGCCCTCAGTATATAGATTCTCTATGTTGAGTGCTTTCTCTGCCTTAGTGATACCAGCATCAGTAAGCTGAATAGCACGCTCTTTCTCATCAACAGTATAGTCTTCCTCTTTATTAAATCCTCGTGCGATGGCAGCAAACTTTTCATAGAGCTGTTCTGCGTCAGCAGCAGGGCCTGAAATGATAAGTGGCGTACGTGCTTCATCAATAAGGATGGAATCGATCTCATCCACGATTGCGTAGTGGTGGCCACGCTGCATGATCTGGGATGCGTCGTACGCAGTGTTATCGCGGAGGTAATCGAAACCAAGTTCATTGTTGGTTGCGTACGTGATATCAGCCGCATAGGCTTCAATCTTGGTAGCGGGTCGAAGGAAGTCATAGAAAACACGGAATGAACCAGTCTCATCACGAGACTCATCTTCGCTCTTAGTTACGTGTGACGGGTCATAGAGGTAAGCACCACTTGAAGCAACCACACCAACAGTAAGTCCTAGGTAGTGATACACCTGACCCATCCACGCAGCGTCACGACGTGCGAGGTAGTCGTTCACTGTAACGAGGTGTACTCCTTTGCCTGCTAGTGCACGAAGTGTTGCAGCAAGTGTTGCTACCAGTGTCTTTCCTTCACCTGTGCGCATCTCGGCAATCTTTCCCTTAGCGAGAGCAAGACCTCCAATGAGCTGTACATCATAGTGACGTTCTTTAAGGACGCGACGAGATGCTTCACGCACGAGTGCAAATACTTCAGCAATATCTGCATCCTTCTCAGGATGGCCGTCTGTACGCTCTTTTACGACCTGTAGACGGGCTTGGAGTTCTTCCTGGGAGAGTTTCTCAAGCTCGTCTGAGAGCTTTGCAGCAGCGTCTACGACGCCTTTTGCACCCTTTATAAAGCCTGCGGATTGGTTCTTAGAAAAGATGTTACCTAGAAAAGTTGCCATATCAGCACACTATACCGTTTCAGAGCAGTCTACGCACCTATATATAGGTATGGATATACATAAACAAAACACCCACTCCAGAGGAGCAGGTGCTTTGTTTTTGAAGAACTACTTCTTGCGCTTTGCAGTCTTGCGCTTTGCAGTCTTCTTAGTGGTCTTCTTAGCAGCCTTCTTTACTGCTTTCTTGACCATCTTCTTTGCTGGGCGGCGCTTTGCAGTCTTCTTTACGGACTTCTTAGCAGCCTTTCTCTTTGCAGCCATATTGGTTGGATGAAAATAACTACGACTAATGTCGACCCATATGCGCACAGAAATAATTTCAATTCGTAATTAAGATTATTTTTGTGCGCGTATGTGTTGTGTAT
>LFCR01000006.1 GCA_001189215.1 Parcubacteria bacterium C7867-008
CCCACCCCTGCGCCCACTCCCACTCCCACTCCAACACCTACACCGGTACCAACTCCAACTCCCGCACCGACTCCAGGCACAGTGACTGCTACCAACTTTGTCGCCACTCTAAAAGCAGCTGCGCCAGGCAGTACCATAACCATCAATGAACCTTTTAGTTTTAGTGCTACGAACTTCAGTATTGCAGCTCCAGGAACAACGGTTGCATGTGGCCCAAGTGCGGTAATCAGTCCCTCCAGTATGACGTATTCTGCCTTCAATAATGTTCAAGGCGTTACGTTCAAGGGCTGTAAGTTTATGCAGACCTTCAGTATTGGTAACTCACAACGTATTCATATCAAGGATTCAGAGTTAACAAGTTCGGGATCAATTGAGACCGGAAAGGTGGCGGTGATAATACGATCATCACAAGATGTCTCGGTTACCAACTCAAAGATCCACGACGTTAATTCGGGCATCAGTATCCAAGCTGGTTCATTTAATCTCACCCTTACGGACAATGATTTCTACGAACTTTGGTACGACGGCATCACTGGAGCAACCAACGGACCAATTAATATCGAACGGAACACCTTTACAAACTTCCGCGGCCCATCGGTTCATTTGGATTCAATGCAGCTGTATGCTTATGACCATTCAAAACCTGTCGATCGTGCCACCGTTCGTGATAACGTCTATACTCGCGGAACAGGTACACCTGCTCAATTCATATTCCTCACCGATAGTCCCGCAGGTTTCACCAATGCTGTCATAACAGGCAACGGTGCTTGGGGTGAGTCTTGGTGGGGTGTTGGGTTTACGTCTGGCTCTAATAGCCAGATCACCCACAACTATCTACAAGGCTCAACCGAAGTGTTCCCAAGGCCCCCGACGGCCGGTGGCCAGGTTATGGTCCCCTGGATACGAGCAGCCAGTCCAGGTCCGGGTCTCGTTATTACAGACAACCTATTGCCAGCACCAAGTGCCGATGATTCAGGATTGAAGGCGTGGCTCAGTAGCAACGGTAACGGAAGATATCCGATTTCATTGGAATCGAGTCACAGGCAGTACGCGCTTGAAGATACAACTCCTATCAAGAAATCAAGTGTATTGCTGGCCTCAGTTCTGGTCGCATCTTCGTGGGTCACTGGCCTCTGGGGCAGTGTATGGTCTTGGATTCTATTAGTGCTGCACCTCTAACCCCCTGTATCGACAAGAGACGTAATCAATAAAATACTATTTTGGGAACTCAGCAGTAAGCAGATCTGAGTTGTAGAAGTCTGCGGCAAGACCACCAAATGAGAATGTCTTATCTCCTGCGGTAATAGCTGCACCACCTACCTGAGGATCAGGGTTGGGGTTTGAGTGTGTAAAGCCAATGTTGTAGAGGGTTGAGAGTATCGCTACATTTCCATCAATAGGGAAGCCCGCAGTTCGCCACTGAGCCTCAATCTCTTTTATATAAAGACCTGCATAGAGATAGCTCCAGTAGTGATTATGCTGATCTGTCATGCGGGTAAAGCGCTCACCTTCAATATCTGACGTCTCGAAATCTAGAAGATGCTCATACTGTGGACCGGGATAGAACGGTGATGAAGGGTCTTTCAGGTACGCCTCAACTTTTATTGCGGTATTTTCTTTCATGCCCATAACACCCCAAGAGAACTGCGTCTGAGAACCAAGGATCTTAAGAGGAGAAAAGAACTGTTTGTAGTACTCACGCTCTGTGAAAAAGAGACGAAGCTGTTCAGCTACAAGGTTGGCTGCAATGAGACGAGCGGGAACGCCAGAATCATTTGCTGCCTTGTTTAAGGTTGCTTGATCACGGGTAAGTGCTGCAGACAGCACCTCCCATTCTTCAGATTCTTTCCAGGGTACCGCAGGACCAGCTTGCTTCTCAGGAACAACATGTATACCAAGGAACGCATCGCGCTGGGTATCAACGATCCCTTTTTCATTGGTGAGACCAAACTTTACTGCGAAGTATCCAGCCATGAGGAAGAGGCCGATTGCTGCAAAGATATAGACGACCACATTGAAGCTGATCTTAAAGAACTTCTTTGTCATAATTACTCGTACTGTATCGTGCAGGACAGGCTCTGTAAATGAACTACTCCATATGTAACCGTTCATCAGAACGGATGACGATAGCCTTAAGTAGAGGGTACTTAGATAACTCTGGATCCTCTTTAATCAGGCGTGCTGCTTCGGTGCGGGCTGCCTCAACAAGACGCATATTCTTTATAGCTTCCATAGCGATATCTGAGATACCCCATTGACGACCACCAACCAGCTCACCAGCTCCTCGCAGTGCAAGATCATACTCAGCGAGTTCGAAACCATCCTTTGCGGTTATAAGTGCCTTGAGACGATCCTTAGTTGCAGGGCCGTAGGATTCAGGCAGTGCAAAGCAGTATGCTTGGTGATTTGAGCGAATGACCCGACCCCGAAGCTGATGGAGTTGCGCTAAACCAAATCGCTCTGATCCTTCAATAAGAATCACGGTGGCATTCGGTACGTTTACACCAACCTCAACCACTGAGGTCGCAACGAGTATGTCTACCTCTCCGTTACTAAAGCGTTTCATCACGTCTTCTTTAGCGGCTGGGGTCATCTTGCTATGCAGGATGTCGATAGTAGCGTCTTGGAATACTTCTTTTTGTAGACGTTCTGCTTCTGCTTTCACACTCTTCGCTTGTACGGCCAGTTCCTTGGTTGGGTCTGGTTCATTAATGCGCGGACAAATCACATATGCCTGGCGACCGTTCTTCATCTCTTCTCGTACCCGTGTGTACGCAAGTTCACGTTTCTCTGGGCCAAGTATTTCCGTAATGATTGGCTTACGCCCTACTGGCATTTCATCCAGAAGTGATACATCAAGGTCGCCATAGATAGTAAGTGCAAGGGTACGAGGTATCGGTGTTGCCGTCATAGAAAGCAGGTGTGGAGATGTTTCACCTTTGCGCGTTAGTTTCTGTCGGTGCATCTTTCCGAATCGGTGCTGTTCGTCGATGATGGCGTATGCAAGGTTCTGGAATTCCAGAGACTTATAGATGAGTGCATGAGTACCAATAACGATAGGAATCTCGCCATTTGCTACCCACTTTGCAAACTGTGCACGGGATACCTTTGCAGACTCCTCACCACGTATCTTGGAAGGAAACTTCCTACACTCACTGCCGGTCATAAGACCAATAGGAATAGGATGGTCTTTGAAATAAGAAACAAAGGTAGAGAAATGCTGCTTGGCGAGGATTTCTGTAGGGCACATATAGGCAACCTGCAGCGTGCCAGACTTTCGACCAGGAGGTTTTGAGGTTGCTACCGTATATGCGGTTGCTGCTGCTACGGCGGTCTTTCCGCTGCCCACATCTCCTTCAAGAAGACGTCGCATAGGATGAGTAAGTTCAAAGTTCTCAATGATGCTGTCTATTGAACGCTGTTGTGCTCCGGTTGGAGGGAAGGGGAATGATTTAATAAATGCATTCAAAGCATCTCTATCAACCTGCACTTGTAGCGCCTTCTCTTCAAGGGTTTGTGCACGCTCACGCTGCATAGCAAGCTGTATTGCAAACACTTCTTCAAAGGCAAACCGCTTCTTTGCCGCATCTGAATCATTCTTCTTAAGTGGCGCATGAATCCATACCAATGCTGTAGCGAGACTTGGTAGGTTGTACTTCTCAAGTATCTCCGCAGGAATCGGATCTTGTATAGCTTCGTGTACATGTGCTTCAAACAGTTTCTTCTGTGCATGTAACAACCATAGAGAAGATATGCCGCGGCTTTCTGGATAGATTGCATAGAGTGCATCTTCAATAATTACTGGAGCATCTCCTGTTTTCTTGAAGAGGGTATCGTGTACGTCTTCGGGAGTTGCAGGAGTCTTGTCTATTTCTGGATTAGCGAGATACATTTTCTTATCCGTACCCGCAATACGACCTGTTGCTTTCACCACCATCCCATCCGCAACCATCTTTGCCATATAGGGTTGTGAGAACCACATCAGTTTGATGCGTCCACTCGCATCTTCAAGCCACGCTTCCGCCATTGGCCGTTTGCTCTTCCAAGCCTTCTTTGTTTCAGGCTTTCGTATCGTTCCGTATAGCGTTACCTCAGTACCAGGGGTAACAGCAGCTACAGTACCGGTTGGGCCCGCTGCTTCGTAGCGAGCCGGGAAGTGATAGAGGAGATCACGGAGTGTGACGACACCAAGCCTTGTAAGGGCGGACTTCTGGTCTGCGCGCAGGCGTGTGAAATGTTTGGTGACCAGATCGGTTGGCTGCATCCTCTAATTATATAGAGAAACGTGCAAGCTGGTTAGTTTGCTGTATATGATCACCTATACTTCACGCAATTCGCTATACTATTACTACATGAAGCGATCCGTCCTCACCCTTGCACTCCTCCTCGCATTATTTGTAAGTACAGTACCCGTACTTGCTAAGGCCCCTACTGGATTCGAATCAGGTGTCTCAACCTCTGAACTACAGCAGGCGTATGCCGATGGCACTATACACATCCTTATCGTGCCCGGTCATGAACCGATGTATGGTGGTGCGGTCTATCAAGGGGTCTATGAACGCGAGTTAACAGTGGAGATCTCCAATAAACTGAGTCAACTTCTAGAACAGAATCCACACTATGAAGTCACCGTTGCTCGTACGGGCGATGCTTGGAACCCTTCTCTCAATAATTACTTTGATCGAAATATGAAATCGATCAAGAAGTTTGTTGATACACAGAAGAAACTTATGAAGAAGCTTGTGCGAAAAGGAACGGTGGAGGAGCGGGGAGAAGAGGAGCAGGTCGATCATGCGACTGCTCCAGATGATGTAGCGCTTCGACTATATGGCATTAACAAGTGGGCAAACGAAAATGATGTTGATCTCGTTCTTAGTCTTCACATAAACGATGCACCAGACCATGGTGAAGACACCCCAAGCGCGTATGCAGGATTTGCAGCATATGTACCTGATCCGCAATACGGGAATGCAGGACCATCACGTGACATAGCAGAAGCAATTGTTCCGCGCCTTTCTGCACTTAACGCAGTATCAACGCTTCCTGGAGAGGGAGATGGTGTGGTGGAAGATCAAGAACTTATTGCCATTGGCTCCTACGGAACACTATTAGTTCCAAGCGTACTTCTTGAGTACGGATATATCACAGAGCCTAAGTTCACCAATACTGAAGTACGAAAGACCGTGGCTGATGATTATGCATATCAAACGTATCTTGGTCTGCAGGATTTCTTCAAGGCTCCGATATCAACGAAGTACCCAACACTTGCGCTTCCATATCAGTTTGCTGGTACGCCTGCGGTTGGTAGTTCAAGTCCTGCTGTCTATTCTCTACAGGCAGGTCTACATACACTCGGCTTTTATCCAGCAGCTACTTCCTCATCAGCTATTGCAACACATACACCGTCACTCGCACTGTGTTCTGTCTCAGGTCTAATGAACGGATGCACGATAGATGCAATCAAAGCGTTTCAGAAAAAGAATAGTCTTGAACAGACCGGTGCGCTGGGGCCAAAGACACGTACACTACTCAATTCTCTTATCGGTATTTAAATTAAAAACCCCCCGACAATGCCGGGGGGTCTGTGACGCGGGATGCGTCGGAAGGTGCTTAGCCGAAGATCCAGTCGCTGCTGAACCCGGGGCCGAGCACGACCAGCTGGGTCTCAGCTCCACGGAGGATGAGGCGACCGTTCAGTTCGAACAAGCTGTCGTAGTAGGGTTCGTTGAGGAACCTCACTTCATCGCCTTCTCGTGGATTGTAGTCGACGAAGTTGACGAGACCACGGCTGCCCAGATCGAGATCGATGTAGACGATGTCGGCGCCCGTGCCACCGTGGATGGTGGAATTGACGCCTGCGACGATGGTGTCGTCACCGGTGCCGCCAGACAGGGAATTCCTGCCACGGCCACCGTCGATGAAATCGTCGCCATCACCACCGTCGATGGTGTCATTGCCGCCGCTGCCGAAGGCAATGTCATCATCCTGTTCGAGGAACATGCGGTCGTCACCCTCACCGCCAAAGGCGATGTCGTCACCTTCACCGCTGTGCAGGCTGATGTCGTCGTCCGGGGAATTCCGGTCGAGCTGGTTGTAGTCGAAGACGTCGTCCTTGGCGCTGCCTTGGTACAAGATCCTGGGATCGAATTCCGGAGGCCGAGGCGGGATGGGAGTGCTCATCTGGAAGCTCCTTGTTGTTCCGTCCATAAAATAACATTTATATATAAAAAGTCAATAGTAGCATCGAGATGCTCTATACTGAGGTTTCTAGCCCCATTTCCATGAAACAGACTAAAAAACGGATTGTTGCAGCATTTAAGAAAGCAGGTGCTCGTATAGAAACAAAAAGTCGCGTAAAGCTTAAGAATAAAGATGATATTTCACTTTGGTATACCCCGGGGGTAGGGGCAGCATCAGAGCACCTTGCTGCTCATCCAGAGGATGCACGCAGTATGTCCGTAAAGCGAAACTCAGTGGCAGTTGTTTCAGATGGTTCAGCAGTACTTGGTCTCGGAAATATCGGTCCCTATGGCGCACTTCCGGTTATGGAAGGGAAAGCACTTATCTTCCGAGAGATGGCAGGTATTGATGCGTGGCCCATTGTGCTTGATACTCAAGACCCTGATGAAATCATTCGCACAGTACTCGCTATCGCTCCATCATTCGGTGGTATCAATCTAGAAGACATTAAAGCACCGCAGTGTTTTGCGGTTGAGAAGGCACTTATCGAGAAGCTTTCTATTCCTGTGATGCATGATGATCAGCACGGAACGGCAATCGTTACGCTTGCGGCACTTATAAACGCAGCGAAAGTAGTAAAGAAGAAGCTGCCTGCGCTTCGCGTGGTGATATCAGGTGCCGGTGCTGCTGGTACTGCAGTTGCTCTTCTGCTTCGCGCAGCTGGTATCACCGACATTATTGTGCTTGATCGTGCTGGAGCCCTCTATGTTGGTCGTCCTGATATGAACACAGACAAACAAGGACTCGCGCTTGTTACCAACCCACGCAAAGCCATAGGAGATCTAGCTACGGTTCTAATGGGAGCAGATGTGTTTATTGGAGTATCTGGTCCGGATCTCCTTACCGCAGATCATATACGTAGCATGGCAGGCAAGGCTATTGTCTTTGCTCTTTCAAATCCAGTTCCAGAGATCATGCCAGACGAAGCAAAGAAGGGTGGTGCGTTTATCGTGGGTACAGGACGATCTGACTTCCCAAACCAGATAAACAACGCCCTGGTATTTCCTGGTATTTTCCGTGGTGCCCTTGATAAGGGAGTAACGAGTATTACACAGGAGACAAAAGTACGTGCTGCCAAGGCCCTTGCTTCACTTGTTACAAACCCTACCGCAAACAAGATTGTTCCCGATATCTTTGATAAGCGGGTGGTCCCCACAGTTGCAAAGGCAGTTCGCTAGTATCCGGTATACTGGGCGCATATGCACACCGCACGTCGCGTTTGTATTGGTTTCTATAACTTCTGTGTCCGGATTCCAGACTATCTGTATCCGTTCAGTGAACTCATAGAAGGGAAGCAAGTACGTTGGAAGGCAGCGTACGATCAAGCACTTACTCGTATGATTGATACACAAGGATTTGGTCACTATGGCGCCAGACTTATTGCGTACCGAAGCTTCTTTCATATACTCGGCTCCTTTCTCTTCATATTCTTTGCGACACTTGTATCTCAAGATCTGTTTGGTAGTCAGATAGCACTATATGTACTGCTTGGTATGGCAGCATTTGCATTGGTGTATCAGGAATTCTTTCTCCAGCCACGTACGTTTGGTCAGCTTCGTCTGCATGGAATCATTGATATCCTTTCATGGACAGTTCCATTTGCCGTCTATGTATTTTTAACTATTCGTTAGTCTCGTTGTATAGCAAGACGAACCCGTTCAAACACCGTCACAAACCAGGCACGATCCTTTGCATCCTCAAGTGACTCGCTGGCGCGAGGCAATGGTACCCATATTGCCTTCTCGATCTCCATCGTTGGCGCAAGTTCTGCATGTGATTCTGCTGCAAAAAGATACATATGGATATCTTTAATGACCGCATGATCATATCCACCTTCAGGCAAAATACGTGGCCTTTGATACGAACCAAGATCATCAATCAATTCTAAATTCTTAAGTCCGGTCTCTTCTTCTATTTCGCGTCGCGCAGCAATTTCATCAGTTTCTCCAGGTTCTACTTTTCCCTTCGGAAAAAACCACACTGTTCCACGACGGTTTCGTACCATTGCAATGGTGCCATGATCTCCAAGTACAATCCCGCCTGCTGCTTTCGTTACATTAGGCATGAGTTGATTTTGGTAGGAAGGCGAGTGTAAGCGCTGCAAGAGCAATAGAGACATCCCTAAAGAGAATAGGGAACTGGGCACCATTGAATACGACAATGGTTATCAGTAGTACCGCTGCAACAATAGAAGGAATACGAATCTTCCAACCGGAAAGAATCCATACTGCAATCACCATCTCAAGTACACCGAATCCATGCAGAAGTAGCATTGGTTCTACAGGAAGGGAACTTACAAAGCTCGGGAAGTATCCAATCCATGAATTAGGATCAGAGAATGCATTGATCGGAGGATACAGGAATGAGAACGCAACTCCAACGCGCAGTAGAAGATGTCCTATTGTTTCAGGACTGCTGAACATATTAGTTCGCTACCGTAACAGAACCGCTATCTGATGCACGAACGTGATTATGGTACTCGAAGGTACCAGCCTTTTTAAAGGTGAAGCTGTACTTAGTTCCAGATGGTGCAGGGTTACATTCATCGAACGTACCATTCGTATTTGCTCCCTTACTGCAGTGCTGCATGGTGTTAGTACCGTCGTAGTCGGTGTGTGTTGGATGTGCGTCTGATGCTACCCACATGTCATGTGAAGAATTATTTACGAACGTTACGGTGTCACCCAGTTTCACACTCACCGTCTTAGGAGAGAAGCCTGCATCGGTATAAGTGATCGTAGTTGCCTGGCCACCAGCAACGGTCATTACAGGACCGGTCATTGCGGTGCCTTCATCATGATCCGCGTCCATAGTACCTGTGGTAGAAGGAGTCATGACCGCTTCTTGAGGTGCTGCTGCAGTTTGTGTAAATGCAAAGTAACCTATGCAACCAAGGATAAGTACAAAGATAATGGCAATGATGATTTTCGTGTGGGACATGCAGGGTAAGTTAGCTTATGGATCTATTGTACTACTTTGTAGTATCTACAAATATAGATGATATGTAGGTGAACTAACTTTTATCAATCGTTCCTGCTCGCTGTCCCGGGCACCCATCTAAGATTGAATATCCTAGTAATCATCGATTTGCACTAATCAATAGGACCACTTGAATAAAGTTCGAGATATTTCTCCACGATGCGAGACCAGTCGTGTGCGGTTGCCCAATTATATCCATTGGCAACTAATGCTTCTGCTCCGCTCTTATCAGCAAGCACCTGTACTATCTTTGCTGAGAGATCAGTCACATTATTCTCTTCAATCAACAATCCACTATACCCGTCCTTTATTGCTTGTTCTGCACCTGATCCTTTCATGCCAATTACCGGGATACCCACTGCATTAGCCTCAAGGAAAACCAATCCAAACCCCTCGAAGTCATTTTCAGTACTGACAGAAGTAAGTACGAATAGCGCTGCTTCAGAGTACAGTTCATGTAGTTTTTCTTCAGACAACTGGCCACATATCTGTACTGAATGGGTAAGACCTAGTTCAGCTATGCGTTGCTGTAGCATACCAACATACTCTTTATTAGAATCGTCACCAACTAAGTAGTATGTTGCATCCGGAATAGCGCGTAGTACTTCTGGCATTGCATCAATAACCAGGTGGAATCCTTTTCGTTTCTTGAGTGCCCCAACTCCTAGAATTATTTGTTTGTTGCTTGTTCGTATTCTCTTCTTAAAAACAGAACTATTTATTCCATTAGGGATTACTTCAGTGTTAGTAACATCAATTCGTTTCAATAACGCAGTCTGTGTGTAGGTGCTAACACAGAATATTTTTGCAGCTGCACGGTATGCGTGACGCTGCATCATACCGAACCAATCATTCCCTAAGGTACGGACAGCATAGGAACCGTGGACTGTAATAAAGAATGGTATATGGAGTAAACGGCTCAGATACATTGCAAACGGAGCATAGGGTTCAACAAAACAATGGATCAAGTCGTACTGTTGTAACTTCTTCCTGTGTGTTAGGTAGAACAAAACCGCTTGTATGTATGACGTACACCCAAGTCTGAAAAAGTTGGTCGGTACGCCGAGTTGTAATGAAAAATCTCGCTCCCCATCAGTTGCCATGACGTCGACGACATGGCCTTTGGCTCGAAGGGCCGTACGTAAATCAAGTGAGTACCTGTCCCACCCAGATGACACGCCAAGTCGCTCCGTTATTACAAGTATATTCACAGTGCGGAGACGGAGGGATTCGAACCCTCGAGGGGCTATTAACCCCTGCCTCGTTAGCAGTGAGGTACTTTCGACCACTCAGCCACGTCTCCAATGTCGTATATTCAGCACTCCTTCAGCAGTGGTTCTCTAGTGTTACAATGCAACCATGTCGTTATTTTCAAACCTATTCGGCAGCAAGAAAAGCAGGAGTGTTCTTGGTGTCGATATAGGATCTTCTTCACTTAAAGTTGTCCAGCTTCGTCGTGATGGGGAAACTGCAGTTTTAGAGACCTACGGTGAGTTAGCACTGGGTCCGTATGCCGGTGGAGAAATAGGTCAGGCAACAAACCTTCCTGCAGCAAAGATTGCAGAGACTCTCAAAGATCTAATTCAAGAATCAAGTGTCACCACTACTGACTCTGGTATCTCTATTCCATTCTCACGTTCACTTCTAACACTCGTAGAATTACCGTATCGAGAGAATCCAGAGGAACAGAAGACAATGATCGAACTTGAAGCTCGTAAGTATATTCCAGTGCCGGTTTCTGAAGTGCAACTAGATTGGTTCATCGTTCCAGAACCAGCTGCACAAGGTGCACCAACACCAACCAAGATGAAGGTGCTTATTGTGGCGGTGCACAATGATCAACTTACTCTCCTGCAAAGCGTAATTGCTGGAGCAGGTCTCACTGCTACGTTCTACGAGATTGA
The DNA here is from genome assembly GCA_001189215.1 of Parcubacteria bacterium C7867-008. Lineage (GTDB taxonomy): Bacteria > Patescibacteriota > Minisyncoccia > Phycocordibacterales > Phycocordibacteraceae > C7867-001. The sequence goes on from LFCR01000006.1 coordinate 11,124, forward strand.
GATTTTCAGTACTATTCGCTCTGTAGTTGATGAGCCAGTACTTCCCGTACTAATACTTGATATAGGTGCATCGGCAACAAAGGTATATGTGGTAGAGCATGGCGTTGTTGCGCTTTCGCACAATATTCCACAAGGAGGACAGGATGTAACACGCAGTATTGCTACCGCACACGGCTATTCCGTATCTAAAGCAGAAGCACTTAAGAAAGAGCATGGTTTTGCAGATGGGAAGGGAGTATACGAACGTAAGACTATTGAATTAATATTCTCGCGTATCTTTGAAGAGACAAAGCGTGTACTTACGCAGTTTGAAACTACTCATCAAAAGACGATTTCCTGCATTGTCCTTACTGGCGGTGGCGGTGTTACTCCTGAATTGGTTAAGTATGCAAAGGAATTCTTTGCTCTTGATGTGAAACTTGCTGATCCGTTCGCAAAAACTCAGGCACCAGCATTCATGCGCCCGGTACTTGAGCAAATTGGGCCTGAGTTTGCAGTGGCAGTGGGTGTTGCACTACGCAAACTTGAAGAAACTGCCTAACTTCATCTTGTGTGTATAACAGGAGACGTAAAGTTGCAGTAAATATCGTATACTCATAAGGTGGCTATTTCTCCTGGCATCCCAACCTCATTTGTTCCAAAACTTCCTGTGCAGGCGCCAAAGCGTCGCATGAGTTTTGCGAACAATCTATTTCTTCTGGTATCACTCGGTATCGGAGGGCTCGCTATTCTTGCAGCAGTACTTGTTCTCGCGTATGCACAATTCCTAATGCATATAGAAGACACAAAAGCAGCAGAACTTCAGAAGGAACAAGAATCCGTTAGTGCTGAGACCGTTAAAGAATACGTACGACTCAAAGACCGATTTAATTCAGGCCAACAACTTCTTTCAAACCACATCACACTGTCTCGATTCTTCGATGAGCTTGAGGTCCTTACACTTCAGAATGTGCAATTTAATTCACTCCGTCTCTCAGTAGCGGGGGATGGTGCTGCAAAAATCGAGCTTGATGGTGCAGCAAAGAACTTCAATGCACTTGCGGTGCAGTCTAATGCGGTGGCAAGTGATAAGAAGATAAAACGAGCAATATTCTCTGGTATTCGTTTTGATTCAAATACTGAGAAGTCTTCACGTATCTTGTTCAAACTTACCGCAGACCTTGAACCAGACTTGGTGCACGGTGCAACACCAACTCCAGCTGCAGTTCCAGCTGCACCGGTCGTGCCTAGTGCAACCACCACAACGCCATGATCACTCGTCTCTTACCATTCGTAGCACTGCTTGTTGCTGGAGCACTTATCTTCGGCTACATCGTCCCTACCTATAAAGGCACTATCACTGCAACACAGGGTCGTATACAGAGTTACGAAAATGCTCTTGCGGCAGCAAAGCGTTTTTCACAGAAAGAAGCAGATCTCGCGCAGCAGAGAGCTGCTATCGATCCACAACAGCTTGCACGACTTGAAAACTTCCTCCCTGATGGAGTTAATAACGTGCAACTCATTCTTGATATGGATGGTCTTGCTGCGCGTTCTGGTATGACACTTTCAAATTTCAATATCGATACCTCTTCGGTGACAAATGGATCAGCTCCATTAAACCCTAATGCACTCGTACTTGAATCAGGAGATCCGGTTGATTCTATTGAACTTTCTGTTGAAGCAACAGGAACGTACTCAGAGTTCCGTACATTCCTTGATGGAATCGAGCGTAGTCTTCGTCCACTTGATATTGTTAATATCGAGGTCTCAAGCGGAGCGAATGGTGTCTATCGATATGTATTGACCATGCGCATCTACTGGCTCCACTAAACACGTATGCACTTAACTAAAAGCAACATCATACTCGCCATCGCTGCAGGCCTCACGCTTATTGCGGCAGTGTATTACTACTTCTTCTATAACCGCGATACGGGCCCTGCGGTGGTAGTAGCCGCTCCTGCAAGCGCTGCAGAACTCGACTTTGTGAATCTCGTAGTGCAAATCGACAGTATCTCTTTCAACACGGCTATCTTCTCTGATCCTCGTTTTACTTCTCTTGTTGATATTCACACTATCGTTGTTCCTGAAGCAGCAGGTCGTCGTGACCCCTTTGCTGCGCTCCCTGGAGCTATTGCACCGTAGTTGTTTTTCCTTGTCGCTGCGTACGCGCGGCAGCAAGGTATATGTATAATGGATACATGATGCGCATGCGCTGCACAGTCTCTGTATGAACGTACTCTCCATTCTCACAGATGCGGGACTATTGAAAGCGGAAGACGCTACAGCAATTGCAGAAGAAGCACGTGCCACGCAAACACCAATCGAAACGATACTTGATAAGCGCGGCATCACGATAGAGCAAATCCTTGCGAAGGAGAGTGAAAAATACGGACTCCCAGCGCGCGCAGTCCCAAATGCTCCACGTGGTAGGGAGGTGCTTGATCATATTCCAGAGGAGTCAGCGCGGCACTACGGATTTGCACCACTCGCAGTGGTCGATGGTGCGCTTGAAGTGGGTATTATTGATCCTGACAATATTGAAGCACTGGATGCGCTTCAGTTTATTTCAAGCAGAGTTGGACTTCCATACAAGTTGTTCCTCATAAGTCAGGCAGATTTTGATAAAGTTCTTGAAGAATATGGCAGTCTTTCTGAAGAGGTTGGAACGGCGCTATCTGAACTCGAACCAGCTGCTGAAACAGAAGAAGCTAAAGGTAAGGATGGGCAGGTAGAGACGGTAATTAAAGAGGATGCGCCAGTTACGAAGATTGTTGCAACGATACTTAGGTACGCGGTAGAAGGGGGTGCCAGTGATATTCACATTGAGCCTGGTATAGATAAAACTCATGTTCGCTTCCGTATGGATGGTGATCTGCACACATCACTGGAACTACCGGTGAAAGTGCACCCTGCAGTGGTTGCGCGTATCAAGATTCTTTCGCAGATGCGTCTCGACGAGAAACGTAAGCCACAAGACGGTCGTTTCTCGGCACAAGTCGAAGGACGTCGTATCGATTTTCGTGTGTCTACCTTCCCAACCCAAGGAGGAGAGAAGGTGGTAATGCGTATCTTGGACCGTTCAAAATCAGTAGCAACACTAGAAAGCCTTGGTTTTTCAGAGAAGGATTTCCAAATCATAAAGGAGTCACTTGATCGACCATACGGCATCATTCTTATCTCTGGACCTACCGGATCTGGTAAATCAACCACATTGTTCGCGATGCTTTCTGCCATTGATCGTGAGACCCAGAACGTTGTCTCGCTTGAAGATCCGGTTGAGTATGAAGTCCCTGGTGTATCACAATCTCAAGTGCATCCTGAAATTGGCTATACTTTTGCTTCAGGTCTTCGTTCCATTCTTCGTCAGGACCCTGACGTGATCATGGTGGGAGAGATTCGCGATAAAGAGACGGCGCAGCTCGCCATTCAAGCTGCTCTTACAGGACACCTTGTGTTCTCAACTATTCACACGAATACTGCAGCGGGTGTAATTCCACGTCTCGTGGATATGGGTGTGGATCCCTATCTCATTGCGCCAACGCTTATTGCAGCTATTGGCCAGCGTTTGGTGCGCAAGCTCTGTCCTGGTGCAGGGGTACCTCAGCCTATTAGTCCAAGTATTAAACTGCTGCTTGAGAAGGAATTCTCAGATCTTCCACCTGAACATCGCCAGAACCTTCCTGCATTTGATACCGCATTTGAAGCTACCACCACCGCAGATTGTCCAAACGGTACTCGTGGGCGTCTTGCGGTGTTTGAAATTCTTCGTATGGATAAGGATCTAGAACGCGTGGTGCTTGAAGACCCAGTAGAGGAAAAAGTATATGCAGCGGCACGTGAGAAAGGCATGTTTACGATGCGTGAGGATGCTATCATGAAAGCACTCGCCGGTCAGATTCCGTTCGAGGAAGTGAACACGCTCGGTGGCGCGCTCCTTGCAGAAAGTGATCCGGAACCGGAAAACAATCCTGAAGCAGCTGCCGCAGCACCCTAGCAACTTTTGATATCTATTCTTATGGCCTCTCAGTATCGTATCTTTCTCGTTGATGATGACCGTTTTCTTCTCGACATGTATGCCGTGAAGTTTAAGGCTGCTGGCCATGAAGTAACGGCATTCCAGGCGGGTATGCTTGCACTTGAAGCGTTACGCACAGGTCCAGCACCTGACGCGCTTCTTCTTGATATCGTAATGCCTGAGATAGACGGGTTCGGTGTACTAGAGACTATTCGCAAAGAAAATCTTATCCCAACCACAAAGATCATCGTACTTTCGAATCAGGGACAGGAATCTGACATTGAACACGCTAACAAGCTTGGCGTTGCGGGGTACATCATCAAGGCATCAGCTATTCCTTCCGAAGTATTCTCTGAAACTATTCGAATAATTGAGAAGCCCGCATGAGTGGAGCTACCTCCAAAATCGGACCGCTTCTAGATACCGTTATAAGCGAGGGTGGGTCAGACCTACACCTTTCTGTTGGATCACATCCAATCATCCGTGTGTCTGGTTCTCTCGTACCACTCTTGCAGCATCCTGTTCTTACAAAAGAAGACACCATGGAGATGTTGAATGCTATGGTGCCTCAAGAGCGTCTTGAGACGTTTGCAAAGGTTCAGTCGGTAGACTTTTCATACTCCCATACTGAACAGTCTCGTTTCCGTGTGAACGGATATGTGGTGCAAGGACGTGTGACCATGGCGCTCCGTCTTATCCCACGCGAAACCTTCACTTTCGCAAACCTAAACCTACCGCCTATTCTTGAAGTGTTTACGCAGCGTACCCAAGGATTCTTCCTTATTGTGGGTCCAGTGGGGCAGGGAAAGTCCACAACGATGGCAGCGATTATCGATCGCATCAATGAGACACGTGCAGAACACATCCTTACTATTGAAGATCCTGTGGAATATTTGTTCGAACAGAAGAAGTCTCTTATTCATCAGCGTGAAGTACACGTAGATGCACCAGACTTCCAGAGCGCACTGCAGGCAGCATTCCGTGAAGATATGAACGTGATCATGGTGGGTGAGATGCGTGATCAGGAGACTATCTCTTCAGCCGTAACCGCTGCAGAAACTGGCCACCTTGTCCTTTCAACACTGCATACCAACAATGCAGCACAGACGATCGATCGTATCATCGATATGTTCCCTGCAACACAGCAGGATCAGGTCCGTGTGCAGCTTGCAGCATCACTTGCAGGTATCTTCTCGCAGCGTCTTGTCCCACGCATCCAGGGAGGACTTATCCCTGCATACGAGCTTCTCATTAACAACAACGCCGTTGCTAACCTTATTCGTGAGGGGCGTACCCATGAGATCACCACGGTTGTACAAACAAGCTCCCAGGAAGGAATGGTTGATATGGATCGTTCATTGGCCGAACTTGTGCGTCGTGGAGAAGTTACGATTGAACACGCATACGAACGCTCGCTCGACCCTAAGACATTTGAACGTTATCTTTAGCCTATGCTTTTTGCCTATCGCGCTCTTGATGCAGATGGACATGAACGCTCAGGAAGCGTTGAAGCGCTTTCACAGGATGTTGCGGTATCAACACTGCAACGCCGTAACCTGATCGTCTCGTCTATCGAGCCGATGGTGAAAGAGAAGGGGTTGGCAATGAACCTCGACTTTATCTTCAGTCACGTCTCTAACAAAGAGGTCGTGATTCTTTCACGTCAGATAGCAACACTCTTCGAGGCGCAGGTGTCTGCGCTCCGCATTTTCCGTCTCCTTGCTTCGGAGGTGGACAACAAGATACTTGGCGAGATCATGACCCAGGTTGCTGATGATCTTCAAGGCGGAAGTCCGATATCTAAAGCACTTGCACGACATCCGAAGGTATTCACTGGTTTCTATGTGAACATGGTGCGATCCGGTGAAGAGTCTGGAAAGCTCTCTGAGACATTCGGGTACCTCGCAGACTATCTTGATCGTACCTATGAAGTGATGAGTAAGGCACAAAACGCACTTATCTACCCTGCATTCGTTATCGGGGTGTTCTTTGTGGTTATGGGACTCATGCTCACTGTGGTTATTCCAAAGATCAGTGTGATTCTCCTTGAATCAGGCCAAGAAGTGCCTCTCTACACAAAGATTGTTATCGGGGTTTCTAATTTCTTGGTGCACTATGGCTTCCTCTTTATTCTTGCGATGGTTGCTGGGGTAGTGGTTGCCTACCGCATGCTTCAGACAGAGAACGGTAAACTTTTCTTCGATAGTCTCAAACTCGACTTACCGTATATTGGTGATCTGTATTCAAAGCTCTATCTCTCACGAATTGCAGATAACTTTGCAACGATGCTTGTTTCCGGTGTGCCACCAGTGGAAGCCGTGGAAACAACTGCTGCGGTGGTCGGTAGTGCAACCTTCCAAGATCTTCTTCGTGAAGCTGCAGAAGAAGTGAAGGGAGGTGTACCTATATCTGAAGCCTTGGGTAAGCACCCAGAAATTCCAGGCATCATGGTGGCCATGATCCGTGTGGGTGAGGAAACAGGAGAACTTGGAAACATTCTAAATACTCTTGGTAAGTTCTATCGTCGTGAAGTGTCTAACTCTGTTGATACCTTGGTGGGTCTTATTGAGCCACTCATGATCGTTTTCCTTGGCCTTGGTGTTGGTACTTTGCTCGCATCGGTGATGATTCCGATCTACAACCTTGCGGGTGCAATCAACTAAATAAAGGCATTATCCACACGTTAGCGCATATGTATGTATTCTTCACGTACAATACATATAGCGGAACATTACTCGTAACCCGCATAACTTACTTAATCAAACTATGACATCTGTATCTTCTGCGGCACGACGCGGTTTCACTCTCATCGAGCTCCTCGTCGTTATCGCCATCATCGGTATTCTCTCTTCTGTAGTGCTCGCATCTCTCAACACAGCACGTAACAAGGGAGCTGACGCTTCAGTGAAATCAAACCTCGGCGAAGCACGCGCTCAGGCTGAACTTTTCTACGACGCAAACGGTAACAAGTACCTTGTCGCTGCAGGTGCAACTACTGACGTTTGTGCTCCTACTGGCCTCGTTGGCGGTGTTAAGGGTATTGCAACATCAGTAACTGCAGCAGCTGCTGCAACTGGCGCAACATACACCGGTACACTTGCTAACCCTAGTACCGCTACTGTTGCTGCTTGTCACGCACTTGCTGACGGTAGCGCATGGGCAGCTTCTGCTCCTCTCAAGGCAACTACGGGTTACTACTGTGTTGACAGCACTGGTAACGCTACCAGCACTGCAACAGCACTTGCTGGAGGTATTGCAGTTTGCAGCTAGTCTCCAACTGGCAACTCTTGTGCGGAAAGAAAGCGCCGAAAGGCGCTTTCTTCATATACGTAATCCCCACGGAGTAGGAGGGGGTATAAAGTATCTCGTATACTGAAACGTATGACTCCTTCGTGCGCTCATACGCGCGGTTTCACTCTCATCGAGCTCCTCGTCGTTATCGCCATCATCGGTATTCTCTCTTCTGTGGTGCTCGGGGCTCTTAATTCAGCGCGCAACAAAGCAGCCGATGCAGCCATAAAATCGAATCTAGAAAATGCACGAAAGCAAGCAGCACTTTTTTATGAAACGAACGGCGGTAGGTATGTTGGTGCTGCAGGTACTGCAACAGACGTTTGTTCGCCACTTGCTTCGGTCGGGAGCCCTGCGGTAAAAGGTATTTACGGTTATGTTTCTGCTGCTGCAACTGCAGCCGGCATCTCACCCACAGTAGTCATGAATGGTACTGATAGTTCAGCAATCGCTGCTGCTTGTCATGCAAATGCTGCGGTGTGGGGAGCTGAGGTACCACTCAAATCCAATCCCTCACTTAATTTTTGCGTCGATAATTATGGGACTGCAACCATTACTCCAACGGTTCTTAATGGTGCTTTTGCTACGTGCAGCTAATCCACATGTACATAGGAATGAATAGCAACATATACGTATAATACGTATATGACTTCACTACGCGTGTTCACACGCGGTTTCACTCTCATCGAGCTCCTCGTCGTTATCGCCATCATCGGTATTCTCTCTTCTGTGGTGCTCGCATCTCTCAACACAGCACGTAACAAGGGAGTTGATGCTGCGGTAAAGACAAATCTTGGTGAAGCACGTGGTCAAGCTGAACTTTTCTACGACGCAAATAATTTTCACTATGTGGGGACAGCAGGTACGGTTGATGATGTTTGTTTCTCAGGTGCATCAGTAGGAGGTGTACGTGGTATCTATGGATCAGTATCTTTTGCAGGAACATCTAGCGGTGGTTCACCAACAGTTGCAATGACAGGTTCCCCGAGTTCTCCAACAGAAGCTGCGTGTCATGCGGACATGACTGCATGGGCAGCATCAGCTCCTCTTCGTCATCAGGTGAATATGTATTACTGCGTAGATAGCACGGGTATTGCGACCGTTACACCAAACGTTCTTCCTGCAGGCCAGTTGTATTGCAGCTAATCCCCATATCGGTAGGAGGGAATACCTATATATACGTATAATACGTATATGACTTCACTACGCGTGTTCACACGCGGTTTCACTCTCATCGAGCTCCTCGTCGTTATCGCCATCATCGGTGTACTCTCAAGTATTGTTCTTTCATCACTGAACCAAGCAAGGAATAAAGGTAATGACGCTGCAGTGAAATCAAACCTTGATAATGCGCGTGCACAGGCGCAGCTTTTCTATGACACCAATGGAAATCGTTTCGTGGTAACACCAGGAACCGCAACTGATGTGTGTGCAGCAACAGCGTCAGTCGGCTCCCCAGCGGTTTCTGGCGTCTTTAGTTTCGTAGCAGCAGCTGCGCGTGCAGCAGGCTATGGAACGGTAAATAACACTATTACCGTTACGGGCGGGGCAGCAGTTGTAACGTGTCACGCGTGTTATACCGGTCAGGCCAGTACGGACTGCACGACAGAAGGACGCTGGGCAGCTGAAGCACCTCTCAAAACAACTGGTCAGGTGTATTGTGTGGACTCTTCTGGTTTAGCAAGTACTACCACTCAAACACTTGGTGCAGGTGATACTAAATGCGCTGGATAAGCTTTCGTGATTTCTCCACTCTTTATCTCATTCATCTTGTTCGTACTTGGGGCGCTCAGCGCTAGTTTTACTGGTGTTGTTGCAGAACGTATACATACGGGACAATCGTGGGTACGAGGAAGATCACGCTGTAATTCATGTGGAACCCTACTTGATGCGCGTGATCTTTTTCCCGTTATATCTTGGTTCCTGTATCTGGGACGATGTCGTACCTGCCGTGCACGAGTGCCAATGACGTATGTCGTCACAGAGATTGCACTTGGTACATCATTTGTTCTTGCCTATACTACTATTGGACTCACATCGGTACTTCCATTCTTTCTCGTTGGTCTGACCGTCTTACTGTTCATAGTTCTCTATGATCTTCGGCATATGGTGGTCCCCACAGGATCATCAAACAGTCTCATTGTGCTCTCTCTCATTATCGCGTTTCTTAGTGCGCACAGTAGTAAGGAATTTGGTCTTGTTCTAGTATCTTCTGGCGTAATTGCGCTCTTCTTTTTCCTTATGCATGTGCTTTCGAAGGGTAGGGCAATGGGGCTTGGAGACGCACCAGTTGCACTCGCACTTTCGCTAATGGTTGGTACATATGCCTTCGCTGGGGTGATGTTCTCTTTTTGGATTGGTGCGTTGTACGGCATAGTTGTATTGAGTACAAGGCGCGGAGGGCCTAGAATGGGTATAGAGGTTCCATTCGTGCCGTTCTTGGCACTTGGCTATCTCCTCGCTTTCTTCTCTACATGGAATCCATTCGCACTCGTTCTCTGGTAGCACATCGGCCCCAAAAGCGACGTGGCTTTACTCTCGTAGAGCTTCTCGTGTCTCTTTCTATTGTTTTTCTTATCTCTGCCATTGCGATTACCGGACAATCAACCTTCAATCAAGGTATTCTTTTGAACGATACAGCGTATAGTCTTGCCCTTTCAACACGCCAAGCTCAATCACTTGGCCTTTCAAGTAGGAAGTTTGCAGGGGTGCAGAATGGTGGGTATGGCATCTATGTTACTAATAATGCACCTATCAACTCGTACATCATCTTTGCCGATATAAATAGTGTTCCAAGCGGCCCATCTTGGTGCACCGCAGTTGCATCATCCACACCGGAATCAAAGTCAGGCAACTGTATGTATGATGGATTAGGCGAGACATTTCAGACTTATACCTTAACTCGCGGTTTCACTATCAGTGATTTCTGCGGGAAGACTCCCACGGGTTTGAAGTGTGCAAGTACTGATGATGTCGCATCGGTACATGCACTTTTCCTCCGTCCCAATACTAGCTCTGTTATCACGGGTGTATCACCAGGTGGTACTAAGATAGCCTTCTCTTGCCTCCAATTCTCATTACGTGCACCGGGAGGAACAGCCGTGCAAACAGTACGTGTGACACAGGTCGGTGAGATATCCGTTGGACAAATATGCTCATAACTATGAAATCATCACGCTCAGGTTTTTCCCTTATTGAACTTATCGTTTCGGTAGGTCTGTTTGCAGTGGTCATGCTTATCTCAACAGGCGCATACCTTTCGTTGGTAAGTCTCGATCGAAAAGCACGAGCAACCAACGATCTGGTGACTAATCTTTCCTTTGCCATAGATACTATGGAACGATCCCTTCGCACTGGCTCAGACTTTACCTGTACTGGCACTACTCCTGATACAGGCGGTGGTGGTGGAGAAGACTGTAGATACGGAAGCCACACTATTTCCTTCACCGATGATCTTTCACAATCTGTTACCTATAAACAACTTGAAGGTGCTGTGCAGCAATGTGTTGGGCTTTCGTGTAGCACGCTTACTGACCCACGTGTAAATGTTTCAGATGTAACGTTCTATGTGCGCGGACAAGGAACAACGGACAGCATACAACCGTGGGTTACCTATAGTGTGAAGGGGACCATAACTCCTGATGCTGTAAACGGGCCAATTACATTTACTATTCAGAGCACGGCATCACAGCGTAAAATAGATCTATGATCAAACCTCGTTCAGGATTCACGTTGGTTGAAACGCTGGTGGCCATCGCTATCCTAACGATAAGTATTGTTGGCCCGTACTACTCCATCTATAAGGCAGTACAGACCACTTATATCGCACGTGACAAACTTATCGCCACGTCACTTGCACAAGAGGGTGTTGAATATGTACGTAACACTCGTGACAGCAACTATCTCTATAATATTGCTAATCCTGGATCTCCGGTGAATTGGATGTATACCCTTACTCCATGCAAGGGAATGAAGTGTACTGTTGATGTAACAGGATATCAGCCACCAACAGCATGTGCTACGACCTGTACGCCACTCAACCTTACTCCCAGCAACCTCTATAGTTACAGTAGCGGTACCGTAACGCGATATACACGCAGTGTAATAATCACTGACGTTACACCTACAGAGGTAGTCGTAGTAGTAACGGTTAGTTGGAAAAATGCACAGGTAAACAATTCACTAGTTGTTACGGAGCATCTCTATAATTGGCTATGATTCGTACTCGAACACCAAAAGGCTTCACGCTTCTCATAGCAATTATTCTTTCAACCGTTGTTCTCTCGGTCGGCCTCTCATTGCTTGATGTGGCATATAAGCAAACCATTCTTGCTTCGACTGCAAAACAATCAGAGCTTGCTTTCTATAATGCAGACTCCGCACTTGAGTGTGCACTGTACTATGATCAGAAATTTAATGCCTTCGATTATGACTCTCCTATAGGAGCAGGTGCAATTACCTGCAGCAGTACTCCTGTTACGAACTACACCAGAGATATAAGTGATCCGACAAAACACATCACCATCTTTGCACTCCCCTGTGCTGATGGAGGTTCCTACGCAACTACCACCATATATAAGTATCCAGGAGGAGCTACTGCACTCTATGCCAATGGTTTCAACACGTGTAATGCAGCTGACCCCGCACGCATTGAACGCGGCCTCAAAGCTACATATGGTGATCCTGCAGCAGCTCCTGGCCCAGGACCTGGTGGAAGTGCAAGTTATTTGATCGTAGGTGGCGGTGGTGGCGGTGGTGCAGGTGGCGGTGGTGGTGGCGGAGGCGGACAGGTTAATACCGGCTCACTCGCTCTGACAGGAGGTACTACCTATCCGATTGTAGTTGGTACTGGGGGTGTAACGGGTGTTTCTGGTGGTCCTGCAGCAAACGGCACACTCAGTTCTGCCTTTTCGGTAACCTCTCTTGGTGGTCGTGGTGGAAGTCTGGTAGCTAGAGACGGTGGAGCGTCGGGTTCAGGTAATGCAGGTGGAGCAACAGGGCCTATTGGTAGCGGTGCTGGCGGTGGCGGTCAGGCTAGTGTGGGCCAAGATGGGCCTGTGATGGGTGGCGGTAATGGTGGTACAGGAGTAAATAACGCACTTTCTGGTGTGTCTGTTGGCTATGCAGGTGGTGGCGGTGGTGGTACCGGGCCGTCTGGTGGTCCGGCAGGATCTGCTACTCACGGCGCTGGCGCTGGCGGTGCAGCGGCAGTAGCAGGTGTTTCTGGAACCGCAAATACGGGTGGCGGCGGTGGCGGCGGTGGAGGTAGTTTTGGTTCTGGACCGGGTGGTACTGGAGCCGATGGTGTGGTTATCGTGAGTTACCCAACCGGCACTATCATAGGAGCAACAGGAGGCTCTAAAACTACGTCAGGCGGAAATACCATCCACACATTCGTCACAAGTGGCTCTCTCGTAATTCCATAGATTTGATAATTTCCTCATTCCGTATTTACGCATACAATAGATAGATGAGTGTTCCGAACGAGAAGAGGGTGAGAGCAAAACAGCTCCAAGAAACCATAGCAAAATACCGCACCCTGTATCATGAACAGGATGAATCGCCGATCTCCCCTGAGGCATTGGATTCACTGAAATATGAACTTGCACAATTAGAGACTAAATACCCAGAACTCAAGACCGCAACGTCTCCAACGCAAACTGTTGCGGGTACCGTTCTTCCTGAACTCAAGAAGACAAAACATCAGGTTCCTCAATGGTCTCTTGATGATGCCTTTAGCGAAGAAGATATATGTGCATTTGATGATCGGGTTAAGCGAACACTTGCCAAGACCCTTGGACGTGAAGTTTCTCCAACGTATGCATGTGAATTAAAAATAGATGGCCTGCATATTGTTCTTACCTATGAGAAGGGCAAGCTTGTTACTGCCGCTACTCGCGGTGATGGAGTGGTAGGAGAAAACGTCACCCATAATATTCGTACGATAAAGGAAGTCCCACAGGAGCTCGATCATCCAGTCGATCTTATTGTTGAAGGAGAGGTGTATCTAACACGTTCAGGTTTCAAGAAACTAAATATTCAACGTGAGAAAGATGGACAGCCACTCTTTGCTAACCCGCGTAACGCAGCAGCGGGCTCTGTTCGTCAACTAGACTCTTCTATTGCTGCCAAGCGTCCACTTGGTGTATTTCTCTATGACATCGATGTTCTGAGCGAAACATTCCCAGACACACAGATGCATGAGCTCGAATACATAAAGAAGATGGGTATGCCCTCAAATACGAATGCCGTTCTTGCAACGAGCGTTGAAGAGATTATGGCGCTTTGGAAGAAATGGCAGGGCAGTACACGAGATAAAGCAGACTATCAGATAGACGGCATCGTCATAAAGGTCAATGAACGCGAATACCAAGAGGCACTTGGGTATACCGGGAAAGGACCACGGTTCTCCATCGCACTTAAGTTCCCAGCAGAACAGGTGACGACTATTGTGGAAGATATTGTACTTCAGATTGGACGCACGGGGGTGGTAACTCCAGTTGCACAGATGCGACCCGTATCAGTTGCCGGTACGACGGTTGCTCGAGCAACTCTACACAATGAAGATTTCATAACCGAGAAAGATATTCGTATAGGAGATACTGTCATCCTTCAAAAGGCAGGAGATATCATTCCAGAGATTGTGCAGGTTCTCACCGAGTTCCGTACCGGAAAAGAGAAGAAGTGGAAGTTTCCAAAGCGGTCACCATTATGTGGAGGAGATGGGACTATTGAGAGAGTGCCTGGTGAAGCCGCACATCGTTGCGCGGTGCGCGGTTCTTTTGAAGAACAGTACCGTAAGCTGGCTCACTTTGCAGGACGCTCAGCATTAGATGTGGATGGACTTGGCAAAGAGACCGTAAAACTTCTCATGGAGCACGAGTTGGTAAGTGCATATGATGATTTCTTTGATCTTACGCGAGATGAACTGCTGGCACTTCCAGGATTTAAGGAGAGGTCTGCAGATAATCTCCTTGCATCACTTGCTGCGGTGCGTTCCATTTCTATGGACCGTTTGCTAGTTGGTTTATCAATACCTCATGTTGGAGAAGAAACCGCATATCTCCTTGCACAGAATTATCCAACTATGTCTTCACTTCAAAAAGCGAGTGTAGATGATATTGCAGGTATACGCGGTATTGGGGACGTAATAGGTAAGGCGGTGCATACATGGTTTGCAGATACTGAAAACAAAGAACAACTTGCACGTCTTCTTGCACACCTCACCATTGAACGAGTAAGCGCGGCTGTGCACGGCCCTCTTGAAGGGCAAACGGTAGTAGTGACTGGAACTTTGGAAGGATTTGGTCGTGAAGAAGCGGAGGCTGCAGTACGACGTGCAGGAGGAAATGTATCTGGATCAGTATCAAAAAAGACCTCATTTGTGGTGGCAGGGGAGAATGCAGGGTTAAAGAAAGCAAAAGCAGAAGAGCTTGGAGTACCGGTTCTCACTGAGAGTGAATTCCGAAAGCGCCTTGAATCGTGATAGAGTACCCGCATGACCGCGCACGCAACGCCTGACGATGTAAAGAAGCTGGCTGCTCTTGCACGCCTTACGGTTTCTGAAGAAGAACTCCCAGCCTTTGTTGCTGAATTTGAAGCAATCCTTGGCTATGTGGGGCAGCTTGAAACACTTGATATTGCTGCAGGTAGCGATATCCTCCCTTATGCAAACACTTTCCGTACCGAGGGAACACCACATGAAAAAGGTGTCTGGACTCCAGATATTGTTAAAGCCTTTCCAAATAGGGAAGGTGACGCTCTTTCGGTGAAGCAGATCATTGCGAACGACTAATATGGAATCAAATCTCGCCTCACTAACTATCACAGAAGCCGCACGCAAACTCCGTGCAAAGGAGTGCACTGTACGTGAACTTTGGGGCGCCTGCCATGCCGCAGCTAAGACTGATGCAGTACATGCATATCTCGAAGTATTTGATGCGGATGATGCAGCCATAGATGCTGCCCAGGCACGTATTGATGCAGAAGGAGAAAACGCCTCGGTACTGTGTGGCATTCCATTGGCTATCAAAGACAACATCCTTATTAAGGGAAAGGTTGCGAGTGCTGCATCCGAGATGCTTGAACATTATGAAGCTACGTATGATGCAACCGCTATCAAGAAACTACGCAATGCAGGTGCACTCTTTCTTGGACGCACAAACATGGATGAGTTTGCACTCGGAGGTTCTACGGAGAACTCTGCATTTGGTCCAACAACGAACCCTCATGATACTGATCGAGTAGCAGGAGGAACATCAGGAGGTTCAGCTGCAGCAGTTGCTGCACATACCGCTATCGCTTCCCTTGGTTCAGATACGGGAGGTTCAGTTCGTAACCCCGCTAGCTACTGCGGCGTTGTGGGGTTCAAACCAACATACGGAAGTATTTCTCGTTCCGGTCTCATTGCTGCGGCATCTTCGTTTGATCAGATTGGTCCAATTACGAAAACAGTTGCAGATGCAAAAGCACTCTTTGATGTACTAAGGGGAACTGATGTACTTGATTCCAGCACCGCGCCAGAAGGAAGTTACCCTGAGTTCACTCACGAAGTGAAGACTATTGGGGTGCCACGAAGTCTCCTTGAACAGGGACTTGATCCTTACGTAGTGCAGGCATTTAATACTGCGCTTGAAGCCACAGGCTGCAAGATAGTTGATATTGAGATTCCCTCCAACAAGCCAGCACTTGCTGCGTACTACATCATTAACTTCGCCGAGGTCTCTACAAATCTCTCCCGCCTTGACGGTATTCGATATGGACACGCAGCACGTGGAGAAACTCTTCTAGACGATTATCTTCTTTCGCGCACTGAAGGATTTGGGAAAGAAACAAAGCGTCGTATCCTTCTCGGTACTTTTGTACTATCTGCAGGATATATTGATGCTTACTATCGAAAGGCAGTAGCTGCACGCAGCGCACTCATCCGTGAGTTTGATGAGGCATTTAAGACGGTGGACGTTATCGCAACACCAACTATGCCAACGCCAGCATTCAAGATAGGGGAGAAGTCCGATCCGCTATCGCTCTATCTCGAAGATGTGTTCACTGTCACAGCGAATCTTACGGGCATGCCTGCTATTTCTGTACCGATGGGAACCGTTGATCGCGAAGGTACCAAGCTTCCAATAGGCATACAGTTCACCGCACCACGTGGTGCTGATGAACGCGTGTTTACAATCGCTGCTGCAGTTACCGGAGAGCAGCTATACTAAGTGCATGGAGAGCACTGGACCATCCGTCCATTTCATTAACGTTGAGTATTTCTTTCGCCTACTCTATGACCTTATCTTTGGTACCCATACGGTATCGGGAGTAACGGTTAGTGCTGGCAATCTCGGTGGTCTTGTTGCTCTTGCCGGGCAGATCTGGTTGTTTGTGAGCATCATTTCCTGGATCGCCGTATTTGCTGCCTGTTGGGCACTTGTCTACTACACCACCCGGTACTGGCAGGTATTAGCAGAGGATGATGAGCGATACAAGACTGTACCTGAGGCGCAGGAGCACATGGAGGTGGAGCGTTCTCGTTGGGAATATATTAAACAGCAGATTGAAAGTGCTCAGGAAAGTGACTGGCGCCAGGCAATTATCGAAGCAGACATCATGATGGATGAGATGCTCATTCGTAATGGGTATCCGGGAGAGACGCTCGGTGAACGTCTTAAGGCGGGCAACCCTGCTCGGTTCACCACACTCAAGAATGCCTGGGATGCACATAGAGTACGTAATGAGATTGCTCATGCAGGTTCTGCGTATCAGCTCACTAATCACATCGCATATCGCACGATCCAGAACTACGAAGCGGTATTTAGAGAGTTTAACGAAATCTAAGTCACTCTTGCGTATTCAATAAAACGCCGTAGAATAGGGCGATAACGGTGCCGTGGCAACGTTTTACTAATAGCGGGGTAGAGGAGTGGTACCTCGGGAGGCTCATAACCTCCAGACGCCGGTTCAATTCCGGCCCCCGCAACACGATTGAGGATTATTGCTGATGGTATACTGGCTGCTATGAATGAAGGACTAGGAAACCATTTCAATAGGGCGCCGATAGCTGCATCTCATAAAGAGGAGTCGACAGGATTCTCTGAAGGACAGGGTGCGACTCTTGCTGCTGGAGAATTCGCAGCCGCTATGGGTCTAGATCAGGGAAAAACCATGCAAGAGATTGCGTTCACGAGCCCAGGAAGTGAGGGGCGTATGAAAGTAGTCGGTAGACTGTTCCGCAAGGCAGCCTCTGAGCGACCCTATGTTCCTGGAGACGCTATTCACTATCAAAAACTCGTTGTAGGTGCACTCGGTCTCGGCTACACGGCTATACTACCCTGGCCAGGCAATACATTCGATCCAAATCTTCACAACGATTCGTCGACCGCCATTAAGCAATGGGATCCGGTTACAGGGAAGGCGCTCGAGCCAAAAATATTTAAAGTCCTTATGCCAGGCATTTCTGGTCCTGAGGGCACGAGTGTCAAAAGCGAAATATCGACAAGTAGTAATAGTGCCAGCTCTCTCGATAGAGCTAGGGAAAATACTGTGTAGGTCCAGGGAGCCTTAGTGTGCTGTAGGATCAAATACTGTGGCAACATTGCCAACAAGTTATACTCACTCCATGAAGTTACGAATAGTGGTATTGGTCATAATTCTGGGCATACTTCCATTTCTATACTTGAATTATATTCAGGCACCAGTGCCTGCTGATAGAATGAAGGATATGAGCTCCACTGAGAATGCAAAACAAATAGGAATAGAAACTCTAAAGGTACATGGGTACGATTGGGAGAAGTACGAGCTAGTAAGTGGACCCACTTATTTTCCCGAAGGAACTGGCTATGTGATGACCTTTGAAATCCCAAAAACTCTCGATACAGCAGTGATCATGAGTGTGGATGCCAACACTGGAAAGGTACTCATTTTTGAACCCAAAGGCGCTTAATTTCGCAGAAAACGACAATATCATCGTAATGTGAAGACAATGATAAACTCTTTTAATAAATGGACTACGTACGGGTACTAGATGAGATATTCTCACAATTTACAGGCCCGAAGTTTTCAATTCGGTTTTGGAATGGAAAGGAGAATGAATATGGGAATGGATCAGAAAGCGCATTTACATTAGTTATTAATAGCAAGGCGGTTGTTCGCCGGTTTATAACCCAGGGTGCTATTGGATTTGGTGAATCCTATATGGACGGCAGTCTCCGTGTTGAAGGAGACCTCGAAGCGTATCTTCGATTACGACACCAGTTTAAACATGTGCGCCGAACTTGGCGCCTTGTGTGTGCGACTCTTATCGCACTAGTCACAAGTCCCTTTGATCGTAAAAAACAAATAGCACAGCATTACGATCTGGGTAATGAGTTCTTTGGCATGATCCTTGATGATGAGACGATGTCGTATTCGGCAGCAAAGTATGAAGGTACAGAAACATTAGGTGAAGCACAAAAAAGCAAACTCTCCTATATATCTGATCTACTTACGCTGCCAGAGCATGCAGAGATTCTCGATCTTGGTTCAGGATGGGGAGGGTTCGCTACATTCGCTGCGAAGAATAAGAAATGGAACATTCTTGGATACACCTTAAGCAACGCACAACTTACGTATTGCCGTGAACTGATGAGGAAAGAGAAATTAGAAGATAGCGTCACGTTTGAATACCACGACATGTTAGGCCATCTTTCTCAGAAGCAATTCGATGCTGTTGTTGCAATAGAATCTATTGAACATGTGGGGAAGGGTAGGATAACGCGTTTCCTTACAGAAGTTGCCCAAGTGCTTAAACCAGGTGGATCACTATATATACAAACCACGGGAAGATATATTGCACGCGATGTTGACCCATGGACTCTTAAGTATGTGTTCCCAGGCGGGTATCTTCCGTCAAAGGATCAGCTTCTTAGCGCAGCTGCAACAGCAGGATTAACCGTGGAGGTTTTCCAAGATGATACTGAAGACTATATTCGAACTATGACTGCCTGGATTGAGCAGCTTGAGGCACGCCGGTCTGAAATCGAACACATGTTTAATCCAGCCTTTTATCGTCTCTGGGAACTATGGATGCACGGCGCAAAGGTAGCCTTTGAAGAGAATTCTATGAGTTTGTTCCGTATCTTGCTAAAACGTCCTATGTAATAGGGTGGGGATAGATGAATTCACCTTTCTGTTGCGTAGTATTGTGAAGGTACTATGAACCCACAGGAACCACTGCCATATATCCAGAAAGAACTTGCTGCTGGCGCTACAAAAGAAACCATTGAAGCCAACCTTCTTACTGAAGGGTGGTCTCCGGAAGTGATACAACAAGCATTCGTCACGATGCAGTCGTTACCGACAGCACCACTAAGCACTGTTCCTGCGGAAATAATGCCAAAACCAAAGGAGGTACGGATCTTCGAATGGCTACTCTATGTTGGCTTTTTCTTTGAATTCCTAGCTAGCATGTCCAAGTACCTAGTACTAGTTGATACTAAAGACTTTGCTTCAACTGGAATTCTGTTTGCAGCTATGCCTGCGGGTATTTGGTTAGTTGTGCAGATTGCTTTTGCTTCTATAGCAATACGAAAGAAAATAAATTGGATGCGAATAGTAATTCTTATCCTATTTATGATTGGTTCAGTACAGACGATCGTTTTATTTGCACAAATCCTAATGGGGGGCTACGCGCAACGTACTATTGGTGGGTTAGGGATTGTCTATCCACTACTAGGTATTGCTGCGATCGCGATCCTTGGCGTTGCATTCCTATATGGTTTTTCAAAGACTTCAAATGATTGGTTTAGGGTCGCGGCTAATGTTCAGTTATTGGTAGGGGGCAAGAATGTGCTTTGGAAGAAAGGTATTCCACGATTAAACTTGATCCTACTGTTCATTTCCGCACTCTTAGTGTTTGGGCTTGATTTGTACATTCTCGTGTCTAGTGGTGGTGGTTTCAGTGGTTTCGGAGGACTCCTCCCGTTCTGGCTAGAGATGTTGGCTGCGTTTGTAGTGAATGCCGGCTTTGTACTTTATGAGAATTACAAACTTGCCCCAGGATTTGAAAAGACAACGTCGCCACTCGACAATCAAATTGCATCTCTAATCTTTATAAGGCATATTGCAGTCCTCCTTAACAGTGTGCCGGTAATACAATTGTTCGGTGGTGCAGCAATTGTATTTGGCGGAATACCGTACCTAATATGCTATGTGATTTTTGTTCACAAGCGGAACAAAATTACAGACGCTCAGAATAGCTTGCTCACTTCTCCCATCACTAACTCAGCACCTGCTACATAATTAGTAGTGGTGTAAGAAGACAGTAGAGAGGATTCAATTGGTTTGCCATAAGTAACCAGTATCTTAGGTCGTACCCGAAAGAATTGCTTGATGGTAATTCCCTCAAGTCCTTTGATTGATACTGGCACTATTTGAGCTCTAGTACTTTGAGAAAGGTATACAACACCTCCTTTGGGTTTTTGATCCGTTCCTTTCAGTACGATTCCTCCCATAGGGAAAATACCCACGCTTCCGCCACTCTCTAGAATTTGAATATGGTGACGAAGTGCCTCTTCGTAATTATGTAAACCAGTGTATGCGGGATATGCACCAAGCATCTTAAACAACAGTCCACCATATACTAGATTACGTAGACCTTTCCCGTACTGTCCCTTCACTCGTGATACGTAAAAGAGAGGGAGATGTCGTGAGAAGAAGGGAATGCTAGCAACAATAAGTAACGGATCCAGTTCCGAGACATGATTACTGGCAATGATTATTGGCCCTTTTGAGATTTGTAGATTCTCGATGCCTTTGACCTGTAGAGAACCAAACCATGAGAATAGTATCCGGAGCGGAAGCCAGGCAATACGCTGTAATAAGCTCGGGAAGAAGCTTTTTGGCTTTGGTTCTGGACCGGTTGTGCACAACACCATATTGCAGATAATACTACCGTATAATCTTTACATAGTGCATTTTTTATTTAATAAATTTCCCGTATGAATCTCATGGTCATAGTTTTCTATGTACAGAACGTCCTCGCATCACTTCTCCTAGGTGGCAAATTTGCCATTCGCCGTGATCCAGTTTCGAAGAATTTCGGTATCGCTCTCTTGTTTGATGCAATCGCATTCGCTATTTGGTCTGCAGCAGTCATCCTTAAGCCAGAAGCAATCCAAGAGTACATCTCATTCGGTACCATGGCCTTTGTGGTATCGCTATTCTTCCTGCTCGCATCTGGAGTTCAGCAGTTCCAGAAGAGTGCTCGAACAACCACACTTGTTATAGGTGCAATTGTTGGAATCGGTATTTTCTTCCTTGGGGGGCTTACCTCGTATCCGTCTCTTCCAGGATTCTCGCCTGAAGGATTCTTCTTCTTCAATGTGCATCCACTTCTACAAGCACTCTATGTGTTTGCCTTCATTATTGCTGCAATCCCAGCAATCGAAGCAATTTCATCTAAGTTCCGTGGTAAATTCGCAACACTTATCCGTTATGGATTTATCCTTGAACTTGCAGGCGGTATTCTATTGATTACGTCAGTAAGTACAATGGCAAGTGCCGCAGCACTTTATCTCATTGGATGGGTGATTGGCATTGTGTACTTCGCACTTTGGACGACCATTCTATTCAACCGCAGTATTTGGGCAGAGGGTAACTAAAACCATAGCTACTTTCTCGTTTCTTCTGCTCTACGATAGAGTAAGGACAACGCCTTACCTATGAATCTATTGCTCACCGGAATCACCGGAAACGTGGGTCACGAAGTTGCTCTTGAACTCGACCGGCGTTCAATACATATCACCCCTCTTGTTAGAAAGGGCAGACAAGATCTCTCAGTTGGACCACTTCACTTTAATGAAGTGGTCCTTGCTGATCTGTTAAGTGATGACGATATTCAAATCATGGGAACTATAGATTGCATCATTCACTGCGCAGGTGCTGTGCATTTTCGAGATGCAGGCACCAAAAATCAGGAAATGATGAATCGAATCGTGTCTCTAGCAAAGAAGTTAGACGTGCCAGTGTATTTCGCTAGTACTGCTTTTGTTTATAGACCTGAAGGATCTTCCTTAATACCATCAAACAGTTACGAAGAAGACAAACTAAAGGCTGAAGAGATTCTAATAGAATCAGGTGTTGAGTATTGCATCTTACGTCCTTCAGTCCTCGTCGGAAGCACTGCTACTGGTGCACTTCAAAACTACAGTGGGTACTATCAGATTGTAAAAGCATTCCTCGCTGCGGCTGAAGTTGCAAAGAAGCAGGGACGTACACTTAAGTTTCCTAAAGCGCAGGGCTTCTCACCCATACTTCCTATTGATCAAGCAGCTGAGTATCTTGTCTCATCAGCAGTAGAAGGAAGGAGAGGAATTGAATACATCACTAACTCAAACCCTCCTTCAACAGATTGGGTTCTCACCGAGACGTTAGAATTCTTTTCCATACAGGAGACCGTCGTTGGTATTGATTGTTCCTTTGAACAGTTCAGTACACGTACCCATACCGAAGAAGAGGCAACGTTATTCCATTTTATAGAAAACTTCAGTCCGTATTGGGCTTTGGACTATACTTTCCCACAATCCCAAATAATCGAGAACCTAATCAATCACGAGTACATGGTTAAGACATTAGAACGGTTTAGTGCAGATAATGATATTGTCTATGCGTAATGATCGCATTAGCTACAGTCAGTGCTGGGAGGATCCTGAAGTACTTCAGGCGGCACTCATGGTTACTTCCGGAGATTCAGTCTTATCTATTAGTTCGGGAGGAGATAATACACTGGCGCTTCTTTCAAAGGGACCAAAAAGAGTGGTGTCTATTGATCTCAACCCTGCACAGAACTATTTGCTTGAACTTAAACATGCTGCAGCAAGGCAGCTTTCATATGCGGAATATCTAGAATTTCTAGGGGTACGAGAATCAACGCAACGAGTTGATATATATAAAACCATCAGCTCAAGTCTTTCAGCAGAAGCAGTAGTGTGGTGGGGAACGCACACCAACCTCATTAGAAACGGCATTATTCACTCAGGACGATTCGAGAAGTTCGTGCGATTCTTTGCTCGGTATGTGTTGCCATACATCCATTCACGAAAGACCATTACCTCCTTGCTTTCTTCCTCAGAGATTGAAGCTCAGAAGGAGTTCTACGAGACAAAGTGGAATACGGCTCTTTGGAGACTCTTCTTCAGGATCGCATCAAGTCGTTTTCTGTTGGGTCGTGCGCGTCAACCCATAATGTTTACTCAAGCAGACACAGGGGGTGTTGCAGAAATATACCGACAGCGACTTGAACGACATCTACGTACTAAAACGGTGCGTGGTAATTTCTTTCTTGAGTACAACCTTACCGGCAATTATGTACATGGATTACCACCGTACCTTGAAGAGAACTGTTATCAGTCTTTGAGAAAGCAGGACAAGGACTCTCTCTGCATTGTTTCTGATACGGTACTCGAATACTTTCGCTCTACCCCTGATACAACATTCTCTGCATACAATCTCTCAGACATATTTGAAGCGCTATCTGATTCTGAGCATGAATCTATGTGGCAGGAGATAGTTCGTACTGCAAAGCCAGGCGCGCGGATCGCATACTGGACTAATCTGGTACCACGAACTATTCCTATAACTGTTGCAGCTTCAGTCACTGATGAGCACCTGTTTGCAGAGGACCTCCATGCAAAGGATCGTGTGTTTTTCTACGACACCTTTAAAGTTCACACTATTGTGAAATGAAACTAAATCTCCTAAAAAGAATACGAACATATCAGAAAGAGCGGTTCCCACTAGTGGTACTGCTCCTCAGTCTCGTACCCGCAATTCTTAGTTCTGGTGCAGTGGTTGGGGGAGTGGTGCACCTGGTTCCTCTACTCTGTGCCGTTGTTGTTTCAGTTGCATATTTAGCGCACATTCGAATCATTGATGAACAGCGCGACTATCTCCATGACAATGAATACCACAAGACACGTCCTATTCAGGCAGGGGTGATAACGCTATCTGAGCTTCGTACGATAGATCTAGGTATTGTCGTACTAATTCTGGCAGTCTCTTTTTCGTTAGGACTAATTCCACTGATTACTTCGCTAGTGTTAATTGCGTATTCATACCTTGCCGGTAGGGAATTCTTCTTGGGTGAGAGGTTGCGATCTCATTTCTTTCTGTATAACAGCGTTAATCTGTTGCAGATGGTATTGATGCAGGTGTTGGTGTATGCCATGTTCGGATTATCAACACTACCTACTGCGCTTATAGTACTACACTTCCTTTTCACCACCTCAGGAACACTCATCTTTGAGTTCCTACGAAAGGTAAAAATTCCTGGTGAAGATGGAACCGGCAAGGACACGTATACCTGGTATGTCCCTTTTGGGAGAGCACTCTGGATATACTTCCTCCTTTTCTTGGTGACGGTATCACTCTTCTTCCTGCTTATTTTACATACTCAAATAAATCAGTATTGGTGGATGTGGATAGGGATTATTGAGGTTTGTTCTGCTCTATTTTGGACGATCCTACACAGTACGCAAAAGACGCATAAGACAGAACAGGCCTTGCAAGGCTCCTTTCTCCTTAATTATGCGATTCTCAATATGATCATTTACTTTGCTATCATCTAGGCATGCGTGCCGGCGGGAAAGCAGATTCACTCAAGAAAATTAGAAGCGCTGGACTTAATGTCCCACCGTTTATTGTCTGTGGTCCAACATGGTCTTTAGATACGATACTCACTACCGTTCAGAAAGAACTGCCTGAAGTACAGTATTTTGCCGTTCGGTCTTCTGGTGCTCAGGAGGATTCAAAGAAGCAATCATTCGCTGGGCAATTCTATTCTGCAGTTGGTGTCTCGTTTTCAGATATATCGAATGAAGTTAGTAACGTGCGCACATCCTTTGGTGAAATGGAGGGCTCGGTCATTATTCAAGAGTTTATCGCTAGTGATTATGCTGGTGTTTTATTTACGAGAGTTGGTGGAGATGTATCAGTGCTTAATGCTATAGAAGGACTATGTCTGCCAGTGGTTAATGGTGAGTCTTGTGATGAATACATTTGTGCAGAGGACGGTACGCTACAGAGCGTAACGATTCCAGAAGAGAAAGAGGCTATGCGTTTCCGGGAGGGGAGGATGGTACACGAAAAACGATCAGGGCACGCGCTTACTTCAGAACAGATTTCAAAGGTGCTTGTGATTGGCAGGCAACTGGAGCAGCTCTTTGGGTGCCCGCAAGATATTGAGTGGTGTTTCCGTGGAGAAGAACTCTATATATTGCAGTCTCGTCCTATAACTAAAGGATTCATAATTGAACAAGAGATTCATTTTGATAGTGCAAATATCGCTGAAAGTTATTCAGGTATTGTTCTCCCACTCACGTGTACATTTGCTAGCACGGTATACGAACAGGTATATAAAGACTTGCTGATTAAGTCTGGTATTTCAAGCCGGAAGGTTGAACAGCACTCAACCATATTTGAGAATCTGCTCGCGTTCTCCTACGGAAGGATGTACTACAACATGAATAATTGGTACCGGATGGCAGAATTTGCTCCCGGGTATAAGAGAAACAAACAGAACTTTGAGCGAATGATAACCAGCTCAATTCAGGAAGACGTGAGCAGGGCAATTCGTCCTCACTGGAGCTTTATAATTCTGTACCCTTGGATTATTGCCTGGAAGATCATGGGCTTTGACTATACGTGCTGGCAATTCAAAACAAAGGTTACTAAACATCTCCGTGATCTTCGAGTTCAAGACTTTGAGAAACTTGAGTACGCATCCTGCATACAGCTATTTGATTCTATTAATCAGAATCTACTCAGACGCTGGTATGTAACGGTGGAGAATGATTTCTTTGTTATGACGTATTTAGGAATACTCGGAAAGCTCCTTAATGAAAAAGAACTCCAAGAATCAATTATCTTTCCAAGCAAGGCGACAGAACAGATTCAAGCTCTTGTAGAACTAAGTAACACGTTAAGCGGAAACAGTGAGGCGTGGAAGGCAGTTGAATCTAACGACCCAAATAGTTTTGGATCGGTACTGCAGGCTAACCCTGAACTTCAGAAGTCTCTTGATGAATATCTTGATATCTTTGGCGGTAGATTTGCGAATGAATTGAAACTTGAATCGGTTGATGTTGATGAGGATGTTACCAGGTTGTTTGCCCTACTTAAAGCATATCGTACTCACGAGCTTAAAACAGAACAGCAAGCTCTAGCTACCCCTAAAAGTCTAATTGTGCGCATGGTGCTTTCCGTGTTTAAAAAGCATGCCGGTAGACGAGAAGAATTTCGGCTACTGCGTTCTAATACATTTGCGATGGCTCGGAAACTATTTAAACGGATGGGACATATTCTTACTGAGGAGCGAGTTCTTTTAGATGAGAAAGATGTGTTTTATCTCCACCTTAGTGAACTCATGTCAGCTGAGGCACCATCCAACTATCATTTGAAAGATGTGGTTGCTAAACGTAAAGACGAGTACTCACAGTATGCAGATGTGCACCCACCTGCGTACTTTTCAAGTAGGGGAGGTAGGCCACCGGCAATGGAAATACAGAATACAACTCAACCTAATGACAAAACGATATACGGTAAGCCAGCATCTCCAGGAATCGTTTCAGGCAAGGTGCGCGTCTTTGGTGACTTTCATATCCCGAATGAAATTGATTTTGATATTCTCATAACGTCTCATACCGATCCTGGATGGACTCCACTCATTGCGCTGTCTAAAGGTCTCATTATCGAGCACGGAGGCGTGCTCTCGCATGCTTCTATTGTTGCTCGTGAGTTGGGTGTCCCTGCGGTGATTGGTATTAGCAATGCCATGCAGATCTTCAAGGATGGTCAGGAAGTGCGCATAGATGGATCTACTGGCAGTATTACCGTCCTATAGCTATGGAACTAAGAATGTACTCTCCTGACGATCCATCAGCATTCTTTGCACTACTTACAAAGAAATATATCCAACATGAGAACTTCGAGTACTTCCTAAAGGATTCTGAGATTGCATATACATTCTGTACTCAAAGCACATCTATAACCTTTATTCCGATTGCTGCATTTGAAGATGGTATATGTGTTGCACACATTGCACTCATACTTGATAGCAGACTTCCAAAAGGTGAGGCCTTCTTTGGCTTTCTCGAAGTACCTAATGATGCATCCTGTTTTGATAAGCTCTGGGACGCTCTCCTTAGGGAATCTCAGCATCACGGCATAACTACGCTTAAAGGGCCCGTTAATGGTAGTATCTGGCATCAGTATCGTTGTATAGAAGAAACAGATGGTTCGGAATTCTTCACTGCAGAACCGATAACAGAAACCTATTACTACCATCTGCTTACTGAGAAGCGTCCGAGTTCTGAAATACAGTATTTCTCTGCTTATCGCACTCGTTACAGCATGATTCTTACGCTCCTGGGTGCCGCATCATATACTCGTCTTTCTCTCACCGGATTTTCCATTAAGGAAGCAACAGAGGTCAGTATTGAAGAAATGCGAACCATTGCAGACATATCAAAGAAGACGTTCCATTCAAATTGGGGCTATACAGAACTAACAGAGCAAGAATTCCTACAACTCTATTCTCCTCAGAAACTGAATGCACATCTCAATAGTTTGTATCTTCTCTATAAAGGTGAGGCGATTATAGGATTCCTTAGTACAGCAAAAGAGAATGATTCAACATTAATTTGTAAGACGATTTGTATTGTACCCGAGTACCAAGGACAAGGGCTCGGAAATGCGCTTGCATACAAGTTACATCAAGATGCAGAAAATAATGGCATTACCAAAATTGTGTATGCCCTTATACGAGAAGGGAATGCCATAAAGAAATTTCCAAAAGAGCACGCAGTTATCTTTCGTAAATACGCTGCATTTGAATTCACGCTATAACATATGGAACTTTTAGGACTTATTTTCGCTTCATCTATTTGCATCCTTATAACAGAAGTGTTGAAACGAAGGTTTTCTCTCCCTGCCTCAATAACAAGAAGGGTAGTGCATGTGCTAACAGCAGTAGTTGCAGCAGCAGCCCCGCTGTTTGTATCTGAGAGGGAGATAATTATAGTAAGTCTCTTATTTGCTGCAGTCTTATGGTGGAGTCATTCACGTGGACTCCTCTCATCTATTCATTCTGTTGAGCGCAAGACATTCGGAGAAGTATGGCTCCCAATTGGTATAGCCATAACTGCTTTCTTGTTCCTCCCAAACTCAGTTGCCTCGTTCCAGTTTGGAGTACTTATCATGGGTATTTCAGACCCTATAGCAGGCTTCGTTGGAGAAACCCGAGGGAAGCGACGATTAGCATTTCTTGGATCAACTAAAAGTATTGAAGGATCAGCTGCTTTCTTTACTTCAAGTATGCTTCTCACAGCTCTCCTCATACCAGTATTTGGGTGCCATCTCCTTCTTATACCGTTACTGCTTACTATTCTAGAATTTGTACTGATCTTCGGATTAGATAATCTATTTCTCCCTATTGCAGGAGCTTTTCTTGCGCAGATGTTCCTTTGACTGGTGGTGTAACGTATTACTGGCTTGCTGTTTAGATCCGAATATGGGGAAAGGAAACACGCATGAAGTTTACGTGATGCTACTATATACATAGTTCTGCACTCACCACATGAGAAGTGATATCTTTCTTTCGCGTCCGGGACCTCGAGTATCTTCGAGGTATTTAGTAATTCCCAACCGATATTCCTTCAAGTTGGTTCGTAGTGTCCGTCAGCCAAAGGAGGCGCCTGCAGTGTCTTCTGAGTTTGCTCCAGCAACTATCCGTGAATCTGTAGTTGCTGAAGTAGTAGCACAGGTTGTTCTAGATGCGGAAGTACGTGAAGTGGTACGTGTTCCAGGAAAAGGCAGCAAAAAGAATAAAAAGGAGGTTTCTGAACGAGTTGATGAGAGCAAACGACTATTCCTTCGTTTAGCTGGTATTGCAGGTCTCGGTGTAGTGGCATCAACGGTCCTCCCTAAAAATGCTCAGGCATATGTAATGGGAAGCTCACCAACCTCTGGAGTAGTGGGTCTAAAGAATGGATCTAATGTACGTGTCGATCCTGCTACCGAAGGAGGTAACCTGGCTTCAATAAAGACCAATACAGATCCGCTTGTATCTTCTGGCGGAGGTGGGTATGTGCGCCAGGACTCTACCGCAACCATTGCAAAAGAGACGGGAGGTAATCTTGCCACAATAGCAGGAAAGGATTTTGCTACGGAAGCAACTCTCGCAGAGATTAAGGCACAAACTGACAAGTTCACCTTCAGTGGCAGTAACCTTCTTACGTCAGGTGGGGGAGGGGGCGGCGGTGCTGTTACGGTTAACGACACCACTGACACACAGATCAATCCAGCCACTGATGAGGGAGTCACGCTCTTACGTAGGCTTGTTAAGCAATCTGATTCGTTGGCGGTGGTGGATTCAGCACAGCGTCAGAAGGTAACCATCGATTCAATCAGTGGATCACTCACTCTTGGTACGATAACAACCGTGGGTACAGTGACGGCAGTTACCACGGTTTCTACCGTAACCACCGTTGGTACCGTTACTTCTGCTACCAACCTGGTTGCTCTAGGAGGTGTTGATGGAAGATATCTACATATAGATACGGCGAGGAACATGTATGCTAATGGTATACGGAGCAATTTGGCATTCTCCTAATTCTGTATGGCACTTACCAACAACCTTAAACCGCAAGTAGATCTCCCCGTCTGGGAGTGGTGTCGCTTTGCGCCTACGGCATCAGTGGCCTTGTCTGCATTCGCTACGGCTGATGATGGTAGTGCTCGACATATCTACTACATCTCTGCTTCAACCTTCTATCGCTATGATACGTATGCAGATTCTTGGCAGCAGCTTGCAACCCCTAACGTAGCACCGCTCACCACTCTCGCACTCAGGTACACCGGATATCGCGGGTACCATGGTCGAATTCTCAGTGCCGGCGCAACAAGTGTTCAGATAGGTGGTCTTCGCGGGAACACCCTCAACGGAAAAACAATCAGAATACTCAGTGGCTCTGGTATCGGACAAGACCGTGTCCTTACTTCCACGGGTGAGACGGTACACGACATGGGGGTTATCACAGGAACTACCACACTCACCCTTGCTGACTCCACTAAGAAATGGAAATTCAATCAATGGTCTGGATATACCGTTGGTATTACGTTCGGAACAGATGCCACACAGTATAAGAAGATCCTGTATAACGACACCACGACGCTCTATATAGGTGATGCAAACCTACAGCCTCATGATCCATGGAATAATCAGGCATTTGCTGCTGTGGCACCATATGCGGTACCAGTTACCACCGCCGGTTCGCAAGCGCACTATCAGATTCTTTCTATGAGTTACTCGGTTGCTGCGTGGGACACTACACCTGATTATCGTTCGAACTACACAACGGCAACAGGTGGACTGTATCTCATTTCTTCTTCAGCATCAGCACCTTTCTTTACTCTGCAGTACTACGACATCATTCATGATTCCTGGCAGACCAAGACGTGTAACCAAGGACTACTTGCAGCGGCATTGGGTACAGACTGTACCTTTGAACGTTTGGCAAAAACGGGAACAGCCTTTCTAAGCTCGACCGCTACGGCGGGTGCCGCACGTACTCTTACTGATACGGTGCAGACTATGACAGTCGATAGATACTCGAATTATCGACTTCTCATTACAGGAGGTACAGGCGTGGGACAAAGTAGGAGAATAATTTGTAATACAGCAACTGTCTTCACACTAAACAAAGCCTGGGATACCAACCCAGACAACACTTCAACCTATGAAATATGGGGTGATTATGACAAAGCATTCCTCGCTGGAGGTGCAGCGGGTGCCATGTATCAATATTCCCCAAGCAACGATTTCTGGATGCAGGGTAGCAGTTTTGATGATGGTGTGGTTGCAAACATAGCCGTTAAGATGAATGGTTGGGAGGCATTAGGTGTAACAACTGGCGCCAGAATTGCAGCCGGTGTTACCGCCGTTAACGCAACACCAACAGCAGGCGGTACGGGTTATCTAGTAGGGGACATCCTGACTTGTTCTGTCGGTGGTACTGGTGCACGTGTGATTGTTACCGCAATTGCACCCACGGGTATTGTTTCGACAATAGAACTTGTGGCATCGGGTACGGTGACGGGCTTTACAACGGGTACTGGAAAGGCGACCACGGGTGGTACTGGATCAGGTTGTACGATTGAAATAACATCGATTGGTGCAACCTGTCTTATTACAACCGCATCAGCAAGCTGGTTTAAGACAGGAGATTCAGTAACATTCTCAGGATGTTCTGATGGTGCATACAATGCGGCACACACTATCCTTGGTGCAGGCTCAACCACCACATTTGATGTTGCAACCTCTGCAGCAGGTTCTATGGCCGCATCTAACTCACAATCAACAACGGTTATTGTGGACCCAACGAAGAGCTGGACGGTAAACGAACATGTGGGTAAGCTTGTGCATCTCTCGGTTGCGGGTACTGCTCCTACCGCTCAGATTCGTTGGATAACGGCTAACACTGCAACCACCCTCACGGTGGCAACCATCGTTGCTGGTGTAAACGGAACATCGAAGTACGCTATCTATGACTCAAAGGTCTTTGGAACAGATAACCAGTTCAAGCCTGCTAACCAGCAGAACTGGGGTCATGCATCTGGTGGTTCAACTACAACACTCGCAGACTCCTCGAAGAGTTGGGTTGTTAACTCTTGGGCAGGGTATAAGTTACGTATTGAGTCTGGAACTGGTTTTGCATCAGGAATAATCTCAATAACCTCCAATACTGCAACGACACTTACGTATACAACACAGTCATTCACACCAGATGCAACTACTCATTACGAGATTGCGGATAGCTGGGGTCTAATGACAGCAGCATCAACAACAACGGTAACTGAGACAGCAACTAAAAACTGGACGGTGAACATGTGGGCAGGTAAGAGGATCCGTATTAGTGGGGGAACTTCTCCTGGACAAGAGGTCTCTATTACTTCAAATACTGCCACTGTCCTAACAACGGCAAC
Source organism: Parcubacteria bacterium C7867-008 (assembly GCA_001189215.1). Classification (GTDB taxonomy): domain Bacteria; phylum Patescibacteriota; class Minisyncoccia; order Phycocordibacterales; family Phycocordibacteraceae; genus C7867-001. The sequence goes on from LFCR01000006.1 coordinate 43,423, forward strand.
ATTAACGCTTCCTGATACCACCTCAACGTATGCCATCTTGGGTATACCGGCCCGTGGTGCGGGTACACAGCTCTTATGGATCTGGGGGAATACCGATGCCACAACAAAAGGAAAGTATGTTCTTTTGCCAAGAGGTGGCGCATCAAACAGCGCGGATCTTTACGATGTTACGACAGCACGTTGGTTATACGGTTACTTCTTCTCACCTCAAGCTGAAACATTCACGACCGGTTCTATGTATGCGTATGACGGTGTGAATACTATATATATGCAGAAGGATGCAACAGGTAGGGTGATGGCGTATGACTTCTCAACAAATGCAATCACAACACTAGGCACCATACCGTATGGTCACTCAACGGCGATAATAGGGAACCGCATGGAGATTATAGAAACAACAGACGGTCTGAAGTATTTGTACATGATGCGACACACAGGATCTGAAGTCTGGCGTATGTTGATATTCTTTTAATTATGAATATTGACTACCTTACACAGCTCCTCACGAACCGACTTGCAGCGCTCGCACTCGCAAAGGACCAGGCATTTCAGTCTGGAGACCTTGAGCGTATCAATACGGTTGATATTGAGATTGCTGATGTAACCAATACCCTTGGACAGCTTCGTCTTCTGTCAAATATAAATATTGCTGCAGCAGCAACGAACACGACCGCAGCTCAGATTGTTTCAACAGGACTTGATGCTGTGCAAAATGTTGTTCAGGGGCCATCGGCAGGAGCAATCATAAATGGATACGACATTTCTGCGTATGCAACGGACCCCCTCTATGAACAGAAAGTGCAGAACATACTTGATGCCATGCCACTCTTTGTGACGGCTGATGATATTGACCAGTACATTCAGACCACAGCAGCAGGGAGTTCTGTAACTGGAGCCATGATACTCACGTCAGCTGCACAGTACGCAATTGATTCGAGACTCATGATCGCAATCATGCAGAATGATTCACAGTTCGGTACCCAGGGAGTAGGGGCACGAACCAATAATCCAGGAAACGTTGGCAATACAGGTACGGCGGAACAAATGTTCCCTTCTTGGGAAGAGGGTGTTGGTGCGGTAGCCAGCTGGCTAAGTAGACACCGAGCAGTAGTTATCGCCGAAGCGCCAATAGTCGTTGAACCTGTTGTCGAACCTGTTGTCGAACCAGCACCTGCTCCAAAGAAAGTTCGAAAACCAAAGGTAGTACCTGAACCAGTGGAAGAAATTGTAGTTGACGTACCACCTCCTGTTGAAGAAATACCCCTTCCTGTAGAAGTACCTCTTCCAACGGCGACCACAACCCCCACAGGAACTGATGATATTACCACCACTACGCCTGCATAGCCTCTCGTGAGATACTTGGGCCATGGAGGAGATTGATGTATATGTTGCAGAATACGGCGACTACCTAGAAGAAATACGTAAGCGACTCTATCGTGTCGTGATAGTGTTTATTGTTTCATTCCTGATTGGCCTTTTCTCCACAAACCTGTTCGTCCACTTCTTCTTAACCTTCCTTAAGGTTAAGGACGTAATTATAGTTGCCACGTCACCGTTCCAGCTTTTGGATCTTGCCATGACCACAGGATTCTTCCTGGCAACACTTATTACGATACCGTTTGCTATACAGCAGACTTATACATTCTTGAGTGGGGGGCTGTTGCCACAAGAGCGGAAGATATTCTTCACGCTCATTCCGCTCACGGTCGTCTTGTTCTGTATTGGATTTACCTACGGATTCACCGTCATGTACTACGCGGTGCAGGTTATTGCCCAAGTGAACATTGGATTTGGTATAGCCAACCTGTGGAATGTTACCCAGTTTATCTCGCAAATACTCCTCACCTCAGCTCTACTAGGTCTGATATTTGAATTTCCAATCATATTAACGCTTCTTATACGGCTAGGGGTCTTTCCGGTGTCATTTCTACGAGCAAAAAGAAGGGTGGCTATTGCCATAATTGTCATTTTTGTTGCTTTACTTCCCCCAACTGATGGACTATCCTTTATGGTAATGTCCTTGCCGTTGGTGGGCATCTATGAGCTGACGATATTCCTCAACTCATTCTACAAACGGAAAGTACCCTTAGAAAAATAACTCTCGCATCTATGTTTGGACTCGGATCAAATGAACTGATAATAATTGCAGTCATACTCGTGCTCCTCTTCGGTGCAACTCGCATCCCAGCACTCACCAAAGGTATTGCTGAAGCGATTCGCGAACTTCGCGGAGCGTTCAAGGACGAAGAGTTTACAGACGGCAAGAAGAAATCCTAATCTCGCAACGAGACGGATACGGCCTCTAAATCAGTCAGAAATGACGGGTATAGGGGCCTTCTTCATGCATTCCTAATGGTAGAATTACAAGAACAGTGACTTTTCCGTAGGGATGAGTATCTGGGGCATAGCGTGTGATATGAATCTACATTTTCCCTACAAAGCCTCCAATCACATTCCTGCCTGGCGGGCTTTTCTACTGATACTTACATTTCTCTCACTACCGCTCATAACCTTTGCTGCATATCAAGAATTTCTCCCGGGCGCTCAAGTGCAAATAGGGGAGTTTGTATACGATGACGACTTCCAAGCAACCACAACGGCAAATTGTACTGTAACGGTATACGACCCAACAGGAGCGGTTGCGGTAAATGCAGCATCTATGACGGCAACAGCGAACAGCTGGTATTCATACTCATTCACCCCTGATTCTATTGAGGGTACCTGGCCTGCAATTATGTCTTGCGGGTCTCAACTAAGCGGAGATCTTATAAAAGGCGATAAAACATTTATTGTTACTTCAAACATTGTTTCCTCTACATCAGTAGCAGCACTCGTTAATGCAAACACAGCAACGGTGGTAGCTTCAGCAAGTTCCTCTCTCGCTGCCACATTACCGGTTTCGATATGGGGGTACTCAGCGCGAACGCTGACATCTTTTGGCACACTCGTGAACGACATCTGGTCTAACGGCACACGATCCCTCACATCAGGGGTCGCAATAGCTAATGATATTTGGGCTGCAACAACACGCACCCTTACTGGTGCAGGTCTCGACTCAGGTTCACTCGCAGTCCAGTCTGATGTAACAACCGCCTCATCGTCACTAGGCGCTGCAATAACAAACTCTCAGACAGCAATTAATGCCAACACCAATGCGACGGTACTCACTGCCACTACGTCTCTTGCAGCGATCATAAATGCTAATACCAATACGATTGTGGGCACTGCATCAAGTTCAATCGGAAGTTCGCTTGCATCTATTGCGTCATCAATCGTTTCGATCCCAACCAATGTCTGGGCAGCAGCAACACGTACCCTCACGTCAGGCACGAGTATTGCGGCAGACATTTGGGCTTCAACAACAAGAACCCTCACGGGAGCGGGACTTGATACTGGATCACTTGCGGTACAGTCTGACGTAAGTACCGCATCATCATCTCTTGGCGCGGCCATCACAAATAGTCAAGGTGCTATTAATACAAATACAAATACGATAGTAGGTAATGCATCAACCTCACTCGGAATTTCACTTACTTCGATCGCGTCATCAATTACTTCCATTCCTGCTAACGTCTGGGCAGCGGGCACACGCACACTCACTGGCTTCGGTACGTTGGCAGCGGATGTCTGGACGAATGGTACTCGCACCCTTACTGGTGCAGGTCTCGACTCAGGTTCACTCGCTACACTGGGTGATCTAAATACAGCATCCTCATCGATAACCGCTTCTGTAAACGCAAACACTAATAGCGCTATCCTTACTGCAACATCTTCAATAGCGTCAGTAGTAAATGCAAACACTAATACGATAGTAGGGAATGCCTCATCATCCCTTGGTACCTCTATTGCAAGCGTGGCATCTTCAATTGCCTCTATCCCAACCAATGTCTGGGCAGCAGCAACCCGTACTCTAACTTCAGGCACGAGTATTGCAGCAGATATCTGGGCTTCAACAACAAGAACCCTCACGGGAGCAGGCCTAAGTTCAGGCTCACTCGCCGTACAATCTGACGTAACCACTGCGTCATCATCTCTCGGTGCTGCGATCACAAACTCTCAGACAGTAATAAACAGCAACACCAACAGTGCCGTACTTGGTGCGTCAACATCACTTGCAGCAGTGGTTAACGCTAACACCAACACTATTGTTGGGAATGCTTCAACCTCACTCGGCACGACACTTACTTCAATTGCTTCTTCCATCACATCAATACCAACCAATGTCTGGGCAGCTGGCACACGTACCCTCACCGGATTTGGCACACTTGCAGCGGATGTATGGACATCAGGAACACGCACTCTCACGGGAGCAGGCCTAAGTTCAGGCTCACTCGCCGTACAATCTGACGTAACCACCGCTTCGTCATCACTAGGTGCTGCGATCACAAACTCTCAGACAGCAATTAACGCAAACACTAATGCGACTGCACTCACCGCGAGTACGTCACTTGCAGCTGTTGTAAATGCAAATACGAATACAGTAGTGGGTAACGCATCTACTTCACTTGGCGCATCGCTTACTTCAATAACATCTTCTATCGCAGCACTACCTGCATCAGTCTGGAACGTTGCTACCAGCACTCTCAATACCGCCGGCTCAATCGGCAAGCAGCTTGCACTCAATGTTGACGCTGCAATTTCTAGTGTCACGGGAGGGGTTGGTTCACTTTCAGCTGCCGATGTCTGGGGCTATTCAACACGTACTCTCACCGGAGCTGGTCTCTCATCAGGATCTCTCGCCGTACAGTCTGACGTAACCACCGCTTCGTCATCACTAGGTGCTGCGATCACAAACTCTCAGACTGCCGTAAATGCAAACACAAATAGCGCAGTCCTAACTGCATCAAGCTCGGTAGCTGCAGTTGTTAACGCAAATACCAACACTATTGTTGGTAACGCATCTACATCACTCGGCACCTCAATTGCTAGTGTTGCCTCATCAATTGCTTCAATACCTACTAACGTCTGGGCAGCAGGTACGCGCACACTCACTGGCTTCGGAACACTAGCTGCTGATGTTTGGGTCAGTGGTACTCGCACACTCACCGGCGCTGGTCTAAGTTCAGGCTCACTCGCAGTCCAGTCTGATGTAACAACTGCATCATCATCTATTGGCTCAGCCATCACAAACTCTCAGACTGCAATTAATGCGAATACGAACTCTGCCGTACTAACTTCAAGTACATCACTCGCTGCAGTCATTAATGCGAACACTAATACTCAGGTACTGAACGCTTCCACGTCTCTTGGAACGACCCTTACTTCAATTGCCTCGTCCATTACGTCTATCCCAACAAACGTATGGGCTGCAGCAACCCGTACTCTAACTTCAGGAACAAGTATCGCAGCAGATATCTGGGCCTCTACAACCAGAACCCTTACAGGCGCTGGTCTCTCATCAGGCTCACTCGCCGTACAGTCTGACGTAACCACCGCGTCCTCATCTATTGGAGCAGCAATAACAAATAGCCAAACAGCTATCAATGCGAATACCAACTCGCAAGTATCAGCAGGAACAGCAAGTGTTAACTCAAACACCAATACCAGTATTAGTACGGCATCATCTTCACTAGGTGCATCTATAGCACTTGTACCAGCTAGCGTGTGGGCATACTCAACTCGCACACTGAGTAGCTTCGGTGCGCTAGCAACAGATGTTTGGAGTGCCACTACACGAACTCTCACCTCGCTCACACTTTCTTCTCAGAGTCCGTGGACCGTGAACATGTCTGACTTCGGAGCAATATCAGCAGGAGACACGTATCGGGCAACGGTAACAACAATCTATAACGGTACACTTACCGATTCAGCGAGCCTACCACTTATCACGGTCTATGACCCAACCCGTAACGTTGTGGTCTCTGCGGCAGCAATGACGCGCACAGGAGTAGGAACCTACGAGTACTCGTATGTAACAAGCCCAACTGCAGAGGGCGGTGTATGGGAAAGTATTATTTCTGCGACGGTTGAAACCGGAAAGACTCTGCCAGGAAATGACTACTGGAATGTCACTACAGCTCCTGCACAGGTGGTCATCACAAGTATTGGTTCAACGCAGGTACCTAATATAAGTGCAAATGTACGTATCACGAACGAAGGTGACATACCGTACGAATACTCGTATGAGTGGTGTGTTGTATCAGACCCAAGTAATGCTTGTGGCGGGGGAGACGATACCTACTATGGTTCTGCAGCGAAGCTCATCTCACCGGGAGTAGACTTTGATACAACCCTCACTGCAACCGTGCCAGTACCAGGTGTCTACTACTTCAAACTCGCCGTGTATTACGGAACGGAGATATCGCGTGCATCACGTCTGTTCACTGCTACTGCTGCAACAACAGGCGGAGGGGGTAGTGGTGGCGGAAGTGGGGGAGGTAGTGGTGGAAGCGGAGGAACACGACCCTCTACTCCCGGCTCTTGTTCAGATAGTCGTATTGCAGACATTAACTGTGATGGACGAGTTAATGGTATAGACTTCTCAATCCTTCTTGCGTTCTGGAAGACCAACCCACCATTCGCTAATCCACGCGTCGACCTTAATGCAGATGGTCACGTTGATTCGGTGGACTTCTCAATTCTTCTCTACAACTGGGCTCGCTAACGATTACACGTATGAAACCTTTCTTCCTTTTCGCTCTTATATCACTCACGGTACTTGCACCAACAATGGTGCATGCTGCAGTGTTACAGATGGTTCCATCGCCCGCCACTGAAGGACAGGAATTCTCAGTACGAGTACAACTTCTTCCGGAAGGAGAGGCGCTTAATGCAGTGGAAGGGAACATACATATACCAGAGGATCTACAAGTGACTCGAATTAGCACAGGAGGATCAGCGCTCACCTTGTGGCCAGCACAGCCAGCATTCTCACATGCTAGTGGAGAAATATCATTTGCAGGTGGTACTCCAGATGTGCTCTCTTCAGGCGCTTCCGCACAATTGTTCACTATCTATCTAAAAGGCGACACACAAGGATCCTATAAAATCACCCCTGAAGATATTGCAGTCTTTAGGGCAGACGGTACCGGTACACGAATAAGCGCATCTGCTCCTGTTGTTTCTATAGCGCTTGGGACAGAAGTAGTTCCTGCTGAGAATTTAACTGATAGGAGTGCACCATATGACGTTACTGCGGCAATTGGAACGGACCCATCACTATTTGATGGGGCACCATTTGTATATGTATATGGTCGAGACGAAGGTACCGGTATCGCATCATATCAAGTAAAAGATGGGTGGTTTGCACGCTATCAAACGGTTGGACAATACTACGTTCTCACCGCTCCTCAGAATACTCAGCCAATATGGGTACGTGCAGTTGATGGGGTAGGGAATATACGTGCTGTGCATGTACCCCACACCGGAGGAGTCTTGTACTACGGAGTATTTGTTCTTGCAGCACTTCTTATGATCCTTCTGGTACTCCTAGCAGTACGGTATCGCAAACGATTAATCTCCTGATGAAAAAGAATACTCATCAATTCCTGTTCCTCTTCATCCTGCTGGTACTGCCAGGGGTATCGAGCGCAGCAACGATGAGTCTTTCGCCGTCCTCTACCTCAATCAACACTGGAGATATTGTCACCGTGCGCGTTGTGGTAAACCCGACAGGAACGGCAATAAATAATGCAGAAGGTATTGTTCGGTTCCCCCCAGATATGCTTAAGGTGCTGTCGGTGAGTAAATCAAGTTCCATATTTCCTCTATGGGTAGAGGAACCATACTTCTCAAACAGTGCAGGTACCATATCGTTCAATGGAGGTGTGCCTAATCCGGGAGTAAGTTCTCCAGGAACTACACTATCTATCTCTTTCAATGCATTACGACCTGGTACAGCAACTCTCAGTATTTCTGATTCAGCCGTACGTGCAAATGATGGTTTTGGTACCAACGTTCTTACAAATTCCTATGGAACACAACTCACCATAACCTCAGCTGTAGCAGTACCTACTCCAACGCCAACCAAGCCGGTAGAGAGCGGTACTAAGACTCCTTCAAGCGGACCGATTCAAATCACCTCAAGTACTCATCCTGATCAATCGGTCTGGTATGCAAATGCGAACCCATCCTTTACCTGGGATCTACCAAAAGGTGCAACTTCAGTTCAGTTAGGCATTGATCAATCATCAAGCGCTGTTCCAACCGTAACGTATGCGAAGCCAATTGAAGAAAAGACCATAGATACCGTCGAAGACGGCATATCGTACTTTGCTCTTAGATATCGATCGGGCTCAACATGGAGTGAGGTGAGTCGATATCAAGTCCGAATCGATACGGTAGCACCGGTAATTACGAGCCATGACTTCCTCTATGATCAGAGTCAGGATGCAGTACTCGTACGCGCTACTGGTATGGACAGTGGTTCAGGTATATCAACCTATGAGATAGCAGTTGATGGAGCAGAACCGATTGTCATTCAAGGGAATACCTTTGCAGAACACTCACAGTCCATCAAGGTACGTGGTGCAGGCATACACAGCATTACCTTGACCGCCTTAGATGCTGCCGGTAACCGTACCCGTGTTGATGGATCTATCTCAGTACCACCATCGCTTAGTACTCAAATACTCTTCCGCATCGGTCCGATAGCATTCAATCTCCTCTCGGTACTCATCATCATGAGCCTGCTCCTCATACTTGCCCTCATGGCAGCGCTTCTTGAGTGGCGCACTATTCTCGGATATAAGTCTCGTCGTGATCCAAACATTCCACTAATCCGTAAGGATATGCACCGAGGCTTCCTTAAGATGAAAGAGAATATGGCAAAGGATATTCGCGCACTGGATCGTGCGCGCACCAAGAGAGATCTCTCTCGAGAAGAGCTCGCGCTCTACAGGCGACAAATGGAGAATATGACAGCACTTGAGCGTCATATTGCTAAGCAGCTTACAGACGCTGAATAAGGATATGGCAGACACGGTTATTGACTTTGTTGCTCGCATTCTCCGACCGTTGTTAGTTGGACCCGCTCGATTCCTTGCTAACCCAAAACGTACCAAGACTTGGCAGGTTGAAGCTGCTTTTGTTGCAGCGGTGCTGTTGGTAGTCTCAGCACTCACAACCCCACCAATTCCTTCAACATTCTCTGATCTGGAAGCGATTAAAGCGTTCTTAATAATTTGGCTCTCAGCTGCTGCGGTATTTGGATCCTTTCTTCACGCACAAGTGGGTACATATATGGCGGAAGATATGAGTAGCACAGAAAAGCCCCTCACTGAGTGTTATCACAAGCTTGGACAGTACTGGGTATATAAGGAACTATTCTGGTTTTTGGTATTTCTTCTAAGTGGAGCGTATCCAGCCATAGCAGGTAATGTTATTTTCCTCGTATATCCCGCTTGGAGGAAGATTTATAAGAGCTTTAGATAGGCACGCTATACTTACTCTATGACCTCACTTAACCCCACCGTCATTGTGGTTGTGGCGATACTCGCCCTATTTCTCATAAGTATTACAGTTTCCAAGTACGCGATACACGATAACTTCACTCGTACACGCTTCGTTATGAGTGCATTGTTTGCATTCATAGTTGCTACGCTCACCATTTCATTCTGGCGGTTTGCATTTATGACACTCCCATATACCATACCCGCAATGCTTGCCGGTATTTTACTCGGATACCTTATCGGCGTACGTACTGAGCAACAGAAGATCGTAACCAACGGTATTGAGCACTATATGGAACGGTTTGCACATATTGAACACAAGGACGTGAAGAACCTAACCTGGTGGAGTGTTATCAACTTCTATTCAATCATGTGCGGTCTTGTCCTCATCAACCTTATCGGTTTCACCAATGTAATCCTTCAAGGATCACCAGGGTTCATTATTGGAACGAGTGTCGTGGGGGCTGCATTTATTGGTTCTATTCTTCCGTACCTATATCACCTCTGGACACTTCCTTGTGGTGAACGTTGCTAAGAGAGTGCAATTGCTAGACTGAATCCGACCAACAGAATAAGAGAGTAGAAGAACGTCTTTCGTGCCCATCGGGCATCGTTTTGTACAAAGAATCCTGCGCCCGCAATAGAAACCCATCCAATGGTGAGAATGGTCATAGGAATTGTATAGATGAGACCAAGAGTATTAACGAGATACAGTGCGTACACAGCAACAGCAAATAAGACTGCATGCACAAACATTAATACTTTCGTTGGCAGTATCCCCATAGACACGGGCATCACCGGAAGCTTTGCATTGCGATAGTCCTCTAAGCGGAAGATTGCGATAGCAAAGAAATGCGTCATCTGCCAACACACAAGAATGATAAAGAGGAGAACAGCTGTTTCATTCAATACATTCATAACCGCCACATATCCCACTACCGGCGGCACAGCACCCGCTGCAGCTCCGATAATCGTACTGTGTACCGTCAGACGTTTTGCGGGAGTATAGAGTGCAATGTATGCGAACACTCCTAAGAGCGTAATAAGGAAGGTGAGGAGGTTGGTAAAGAAGTAGAGCGAACCAAGACCGATCACAATGAGTACTGCACCAAATATAAGTGCACCACGTACAGGGATCCTTCCATTTGGAATAGCACGTCCTTGGGTACGTTTCATGTGCACATCAATATCCCGATCCATCACGTTATTTACTACGCATGCTCCAGCAATAGAAAGGGAAAGACCAAGTATGGTGGCTACTAGAAGAGGGAAGGATACCGCTACTCCAGCAGCAAAGACGAAGGCAGCAAGCGCCGTCATCGCATTTCCATATACCATTCCTGGCTTTGTGAGGCGATAGTATTCTTTCATCAATGTAGTTCGTGTGCGGGTGACACCATACCATCCTCATACAGCTCCTGCGTGGTGAGGGGCATCATATGGAGATGTTCAAGATTACTCATGATCCAAAGGGTACCCACTATAACAATCGCAATGATTAGTCCTGTTATCGAGAAGATAACGAGGTTCCATCGCGGCTTTGATTCTGAACCAAGATGAAGAAAGAATATCAACTGAACAAACAGCTGAATGAGCGCGGTGATAACAATCGCAGGAACAGCTAACGTACCCAGCTGCGGTGCTACCCAAAATGCTAAGAGAGTGAGGAATATCGAAAGAGCAAAGCCCAGTACATATGAGCCCAGTGTTCCGTGCGGTATATCCGTGTGTGCGTGTTTGGTCATAGGGAGCCAAGTAAGTATACGAGGGAGAACAGACAGATCCATACAATATCGAGGAAGTGCCAGAAGAGAGAGAAGTACACAATCCTCTTACTCATCTTAGGTGTAAGGCCACGAATGCCTAGATAGATGAATAGGGCAATGAGCCACGAGAGTCCAACAAAGATATGTAGTCCGTGTGTCCCAACGAGCGTAAAGAATGATGAAAGGAAGGCACTTGCTGCCCAGCTGTGTCCTTCGGACACAAGCATACCGAACTCGCTCAACTCCATACCAAGGAATGTGGCACCAAGAGCAAACGTAGCGAGAAGAGAGAGCCATACGCCGACAGTATTCTTTGCCCGAGCTGCCAGTAGTGCAAGACCGCACGTAAAACTGCTTGTTAGAAGAATAAGAGTCTCAATCAATACGAATGAACGATCGAAGAGTTCAGCACCGCCAGCACCACCAGCCGTCTGTGTGTGCAGTACCGCATACGCAGCAAACAGGGAAGCAAAGAGAATACAGTCACTCATGATGTATACCCACAGTCCAAATGAAACCTGTTCGTGTGTGTCGTGTTTCTTCATACCTATTTATGGTGACGTTGCTCCGTCGCTTTCACGAGGTGCGCAGGGACTACATATTCTGTTTCATCAGCAAAGGAACGAACAACAATGGTAACGAATATACCGATGAGTGAAACAGGGAGTAACCACCACATGTGCCACACCATGCCGAATCCGAACAGGAATGAGAACCCTGCGATTAGGAGGCCAACGCAACTATTCTTTGGAAGGAGTATGTCCTGATACCCAGCTTCATGTGTCTGCTTCTTCTCTTTCATGGTCCACCACGCATCCCGACCATGTACGGTTGGGATATGTGCAAAGTTATAGAACGGGGCAGGTGATGGTACAGACCATTCAAGTGTTCGTCCATTCCAATAGTCACCCGTACGATCCATATGGCGCTTACGTTCAAACGTACTTACTGCATAGCATATGAATTGTGCTGCAGCGCCAAGCGCTATGATTCCTGCACCAACCGCAGCTAGTACCAAGAGCGGATGATAGCCACTTGCTGCATCCACGAAATCAAGACGACGTGTCATACCCATCATGCCGAGTATGTATAGCGGTATGAATGCCATAGCAAATCCAACGATCCAGAGCCAGTACGAAACCTTACCCAGCATCTCGTTCAGACCAAAGCCAAAGATCTTGGGGAACCAGTATGCAAATCCACAGAAGTATCCAAAGAGTACTCCACCAATAACCATGTTATGGAAGTGTGCAACAAGGAAGAGACTGTTGTGCAACTGGAAGTCCACTGCCGGCACAGACATAAGTACACCGGTCATGCCACCCAAGATGAAACTGAATAGGAAGCCCATGAACCAGAGCATGGGCACAGTGTATTTAATACGTCCACGGAACATAGTAAAGATCCAATTGAATACTTTTACACCCGTTGGTATGGCGATAACCATCGTTGCAATACCAAAGAATGCGTTAACATTGGCTCCAGCACCCATGGTAAAGAAGTGGTGTACCCACACACCAAAGGAGAGTAAAACAATGGCCATGGTCGCTACCACCATAGAGGTGTATCCAAACAATCGTTTCTGTGAGAAGACAGGAACGATCTCAGAGAAGATACCAAATGCAGGAAGGATAAGAATGTACACCTCCGGGTGACCCCATGCCCAAATAAGGTTTACATACATCATCGCGTTACCCCCAAGATCGGTACTAAAGAAATGCATACCAAGCACACGATCAAGTGCAAGCATTGTCATGGTGCCGGTAAGGATGGGGAAGGCAAAGAGCACGAGTAGCATTGAACCTAGCACAGTCCAGACAAAGATCGGCATGCGCATGAGCGTCATGCCTGGTGCTCGTTCCTTTATAATTGTCACAATAAAATTCACGGCAGCAAGAAGCGTTCCGATACCGGAGATCTGGAGTGCCCAGATGTAGTAATCAACTCCAACACCGGGACTGTATGCGATCTCAGAAAGAGGAGGATAGGCAAGCCAGCCCGTCGCAGCAAATGCGCCAACCACAAGAGAAAGATTCACTAGCACCGCACCGGTAGCGGTAAGCCAGAAACTGATGGAGTTTAGAAGAGGGAAGGAAACATCACGTGTACCAATCTGAAGAGGGAGAATGCAGTTGATGAGACCAAACATGAATGTCATGGCCACAAAGAAGATCATAATCACACCATGTGCAGTGAATACTTGCGCAAAATGGTCAGGAGAGAGATAGCCTGTCCCTGCACCAACCGCGACAGCCTGCTGGCTACGCATCATGAGCGCATCAACGCCACCGCGTGCAAGCATGAGACCTGCAAGAATCAGATACATGATACCGATTCTCTTAGCGTCTAGAGAGGTGAGCCATTCAGTCCACAACCATTTCCAGCGTTTCGTAATAGTAAGGAGAAGCACTACAGAAAGTGCACCGCCCACCACAATGAGCTGTGCGCCAGTTTCTATTGGGCCATGTATAAAAGCTTCGGGGGTAAGGATACCGAACATATTAGTGGTGCTCAATATGATCCATCACTGGCATGGACATGAATGAATTTAGGATAGCTGAGAATGGCATGGTCACGCTTCCATAATACCGTACCGGCCCTGTATCGCTTGGCTCTGCAAGTACGGCATAGGTCTCGGGAGTAAGTGCAGCCCCTGATGCTTTAGCGTCTTTTACCCAATTTTCAAAGTCATCGTCTTCAAGTGCACGTGCGGTAAAGGTCATTTGTGAAAATCCTTCACCGCTGTAGTTGGCAGAACGACCAGCGAAATCTCCTGGTTCAGGAGCAATAAGGTGTAGGGATGTGCTCATGCCGGTCATTGCATACATCTGACCTCCAAGAGCAGGAATCCAGAATGAGTTCATGGGTGCATCTGCCGTGATATGAAATTCAATAGGTGCATCTGCAGGGAATGCCACTTCATTCACGCTAGCAATTCCTTGTTCTGGGTATATGAACAACCACTTCCAAGGTAATGCGACCACCTCGACCACCACCGGATCCTTTGGATGGTTGAGGGCACGCATTGGATCTAGTTCATGCGTACTACTCCAAGTGAGAGCAGCAAGAACCAGTACGATTTCGAGTGGTACAGACCACCAGATCAATTCCTCCATTGCGGAGTTTTCCCAGTTTGGGGTGTACTTCGCTTTGGTGTTTTCAGCACGGTAGAACCAACCAACAAATATAATCAGTATGAATACCGGTATTACAACGATAAGCATCAGGAATACCGTGCGCACCATAAGATCTCGCTCTAGAAGACCAATAGTGCCAGCTGGATCTAGTAGCGGAAATTGACCTCCGTGTGCAACTACCGTTAGCAGCACAACAAATCCTATGATGCCGAGAGACAGGGGAATGAGTAACCGGGACTTCATCTAGTTCATTGTAACGGTCAGTAGGCTATCTAGGAATGCACTAAAATCCTCAGGATCAGCGGTTGCGTTCTTGAGAACCTGATCTTTATAGGAAGTGAGTTCGAAATGATTACGTGTTGTTTCTTGGGTGCCTTCCACCAGCTTAATAAAACCTTGTTCCATAAGGTATTGATCTGCATACCCAGTGAGGTTCCAAGAGATGTTGTACGGAAGAGTTTTAGGAGCAAGATCATTCACAATATGAGCCAATGCATTAGTGCAGTTCTCAGTGAGAGTGTTGTAGAACCGAGGACGCGTAGCAAGTTCATTTGTTTGATTCACGCTGCCACGGAACAACGCTTCAGACATAGTTGAAGTGATAGCAAGAGGGTATCTACGTACCGGATGATCAAGATAGAGCATACGGCGGGTTATAAAATCACGTTCCGTACCCCATTGGTAGCTTAGCTCGTATGATTTGAAGAGACCTCGTATTGCTGAATAGTCTTCTCCCGCCTCACGACGTGCTTCGATTGAAAAGGAGAGTGTTGTTCCATCTTTGAATTCAAAACTAAGGAATGTGTGTCCAACCGCTTTCCATTGCGAGAATGGTTCCGTAACAAACCAAACCTTCTTTATTGCTTTAGGGTCTACCTCCACTGTTCGCCATTCCTTCGAAGTGATGGTGCCATTGCCGTAGGTCCAATCCCGTACATTCGAGAGTGCAATATGTCCGTTTGAGAGGGTGGTTGCTGTTGCGGTGCGCGAGAATTCTTCAGACCAGTTCCGATCGGTGCGTGGTTGAATGCTCAGGAAAAAGAGAAGAGCAGCTATAACTGCCAGTACGAGTGTCCATTTTAAAACCCTTTTACTCATTACTGGTTATTGTATCGCATGTATGGTGGTATTCTGATGGCATAACACCTGTCTTTGACTACTATGGCTGAATATATTCCGGGCGTCTGTAACATCGGGGAAGAGGAAGTAAAAGGACGTATCGTGTCCGGTTGGTTGGGACTCATCCTCACCATTGTCATAGCTGCCATCCTTGTTTATCTACAAGCAACTAAATGGACGTATCTCGTTCTCTTCTTTCCAGCTTTTATCGGTGCACTTGGCTTCCTACAAGGAGCATTCCATTTCTGTGTTGCTTTTGGTACGCAGGGTCTCTTTAATGTTTCGCAGGGAATGGGGCATACTGAGTCCGTCTCGCAGGCAGAGTATCGTAGTAAAGATCAAAAGAAGGTGGTGTTGATTTTGGTGTATTCGGGAATAATTGCAGTAATCATAGCCGGTGCCAGTTTACTTTCCTTGAGCACTTTTTCTTAAAAGTGGGAGTTTTACAGTAAAGATGGTGCCTCGATTTATTACGCTGCTAACCCAAATACTCCCACCTTCTAGCTCAACAAGTTGCTTTACAATCGCAAGACCTAAACCACTACCCGGAATGTTTTGCTGATGATCCTTGCTCCTGTAAAAACGGTCAAATATTTTATTCAGTGCGGATTGTTCTATGCCACAACCACTGTCTTGAATAATTATTTCAGCATTTGAATATAAAACACGAAGAGAAATATTAATCTTGCGAATTTTTCGTTTCCCAATATATTTGAGCGAATTACTTATTAAATTAATTACTACCGTACGGATTTGTCGTGGATCACCAAATATTGTTATATTTTCTTCTATTTCTTTTACAATCTGAATTGACCTACTTGCAGCAATTACTTCAATTTCTTCACAAAGATCTTGTATAACTTCATCGAGTTTATAGTAATCTTTTTCAGTGTTTGTCACTTGTTCTAGGTGTGCCAGTTGGAGCAAGTCCTTTATATATAAAGAAATATTATTTATTGTTCTCTCTAGGCTTTGAAAATCAGTATCTTTTAAGTTCCTTCCACGTAATCCTTCAAGTTTTATTTTAAAAATAGTTATTGGTGTCTGTAGTGTATGAGATATGTCTAGAATCATTTCTTTTTGTTGTTCGTGCAGAGAATATATTTCTTGTGTCCTTTCCTTTACTTTATCCTCTAGTTCCTCAGTATATTTTTCTACCTGCTGATGAAGCCTAACTCGAGCAAGCGCAGTAGACGCCTGGTATACAAATGTATTAAGTAGCTTAATATCTACAGCTTTATATTGTTCTCCGGACCGCTTTAGACCAACTTCTATATAACCTATGGTTTGTGTCTCAGATAGTATTGGGAATATTAGATGTCCGGGCAATGCTTCAATCATGTCAATTTCTTCATCGAGTAATATGATTCTTACCTTCTCTGAACGAAGGATTGAAGACAAGTTTTTCTCAATCTGACTAATTAACTCGCCAGGAGTTTTTGCAGTATAAAGAATCCCGCTTAATATATGCATTGCATCTGCATACTCATACTTATCTTTGAAAAATAAAGCATCAGTTACTCTTTTTAAATACCGATCAAGATATGGAATCGAAAAAGTACCTATAAGCACTGAGACCCCACTACTTATATAGATACCCATATTAGTAACACTACCCAAGACTGTTGTTAGAATATAAAGTACTACTAAATAGATAAGTATTACGCTAAGAAATAAAGATGTATAGACCAAACCAAGTTGGAAAATAGCCTTTACTTCAAAAAGATGATGTCGAACTGTTGCATACCCAACGCAAACAGCAAAAAAGATTGAACAGATTGGTCCTAATTCAAAAAATCTTAGTTCACCGAAGATTGGGAGAATAATATCAAACAGTACTTGACTAGTAATAGTTATCAATAAACCACTTAATACAAGGAGTATTTGCATCCGCTTTGTATTTTCATGGATGTAATTAAGCGAGTATATTAGTCGACTTGAGCCGTATGCAAGGCATGCCAAAAGAAGAACGGCAGCTACATTATAAATAACCCCAGGTACGATTTGAGCAGGTGCATTTTGTGGGAATATTACACCCGCAACACCCAGATCACTAAAAGCTAGTGGAGTAATAGCTAATGTTAATACGCCATAGATACTGAGGCGATGTATTGGCGGAATCCTCTCTTCAACAACGAGATCAATTACAATTAAGGAAATGAATAAGTTTATACCGCCAGCAATAAAGGCAAGTCCACTTGAAATAATCAACCAGTCACTTGTATATGAAATATCTGCTACCACGTTTGACTCAATCCAGACCGCAGTGCTTATGAGATAAAATCCCAATGTTGTATCAAGACTTTTTGAATTCCTAAACAACAGAAGTAATGCGCCACATATAAAGTAAATAATCCCGAATATCGATGCGATATAGGTAAGAAAGAACATGACAATTTAAGTATCTTTTAAAGATTAATTATCCGAAATAGAACTATTAGCAAAATAAATTAAATTTAAATTTTTACTGAAGAAAATATTTTGCATAAATTGCTGCTCATATATAAGGTTTCAATGTTTCTTTACAATCCTCCACTCTCTCCAAATAAAATACATAACCACAATATCAAAGAGGGTAATGGCAATAACCGCTATCGAATGCTGTGTAGCAATTTGATAAAACTGATACACAAGGAACCCAGACAACACCACTAATGATGCTGGATATGCCCACAGCCAATTCTTCAGAAGCGCACCAATGAGCACTGATTTAATAAGACCACGTGAGAGTAGGTAAATAGCAAGAAAGAGGGCAGTGCCGGCACCATATGCTCCTATCTCAGAAACGAGATGTTCATGAATATAGGGGATTGATGATGTGGTCTCAATAAGGAGTGACAAAAGTGAGATAAACAGGCTGGTAGGGATAATGAGGAGAAATATACCCACGATCACCTCTGCAACAGAGATTGCGCCCTTTAATAGGACGCTTATAAGAAAGAATTCGTATATCTGTTTCTCTTCTGCAGGGCTTTCCACAGTGGGCTCCATGGCTGAAGTATACTGTACCCATGCTTCTTCCAACCCGGAGCACTGTGGTACGACCGTACTTCTGGCTCACCATGCTCCTTATAGCAGTGGTGGGAATTGCTGTTTCTGCCTACGTGTATGCACAGGTAGACACGACGGGACGCAGTCATATTATTGAGCGCGCTAATACGCTTGCCACGGCGATACCGGTTGCTGAACTCCAGGCACTCAGTGGTTCAAGTGAAGACCTCTATCGTCCTGAATATCAGGTACTCAAGACACTTCTCATGCGCGAGCATGAGGTGAGTTCAGATGTTCGCTTCATATACCTTATTGGTAAGGCGTCGAATGATGAACTCTTCTTTTATGTAGACTCTGAAGATCCAACGTCAGAAGATTATTCACCGCCAGGTGAGTTCTATCCCGAGGCTACACCACTCATGTATGAGTTCTTTTCAAATGGAAAAAGCGCTTCAGAAGGACCAGACCGTGATCGTTGGGGAATCTGGGTCTCTGCTTATGCCCCCGTACGTGATGCTAACGGAAACCTTATCGCCATGTTGGGTATGGATGTGCCTGCTGCGCCATACATAACAGACCTTGTGGTATATGCAGCACTGCCACTTCTATTTGCACTCCTTATAATTGTCCTTTTGATATCAGATCGCACACGTCGTAGACGTAAGGAGGATGTGCTGGCACAACGTGCCGAATTCCTTTCAATTGCATCTCATCAGATTCGTACTCCGCTCACCGGTATGCGCTGGGCTCTTGAGCAGCTCCTTGATTCAAAGACCTCGACCTGGAGTGAAGGAGATCGCACCATTCTTTCTCTAACACATGAAAGCAGTTCAGATCTTATCGCTCGTGTTAACAATCTCCTTGATGTAACAACGATCGAGCATCGTGGTGGAGTAACCGAACCGAATCAGTCGGTACTTATGCACCCGCTGTTCGAATCGATTGTTGAAAGTCTTATGCTGAGCGCAAAGCGCAAAGGCATAACAATCACCCTTGATAGCACTCTCCCAAATGATCTTGAGATTGTGTGTGACCGTCAGTCAATCCAGCACGTATTCTTTAACCTCATTGGTAACGCAGTGAAATACACCAAACCAGACACAGAGGTGACGGTTTCATATGGGTGGACACCAGAAGGCCACCAGTTCTCTATACGAGATCGAGGTATGGGTATTGCTGCATCTGAACAGACACTTATCTTCGAGGGATATCATCGTACACAGCAAGCTATGGAAAGTGGAGAAGCAGGTAGCGGCCTTGGTCTCTATCTAACAAAACAACTCGTAGAACTTCAGCACGGCACCATTAGTGTTCATTCAACGGTAGGGGAAGGATCAACCTTCACCGTCACACTCCCGAACTAAGAATCTGCAGGCTTTGGCTTTGAAAGGTGCTCCTTTATAAGATTCACCACTGCGGTGATCTGAGGATCAGACTTAATAAGGTATGCGATAACACCACTGTCTGCAGCGCGTGCCACATGTTCCAACTCATTCGAGTTACTTAGTACAACAAACGGAGTGGCTGCAAGAGGAGCCATGGTGCGGATTTCTTCCATCATCTCGAGACCACTCTTTTTTGGCATCATCACATCGAGCACCACTGCATCAGGTTTCTCTGAAAAGTATTTCTCAACTCCTTCCTCACCATCCTGTGCGGTTATAACCTCGAATCCAGATAGTGCGAACTGGTTAGCCAGTACCGTACGCAGGAGAGTATCGTCTTCAGCGATCAGGATCTTTTTCATGAGCAGAGTATAGCACCAACTAGGTATTCAATTCATGAAAAGGTCAAAATGCTAGAATGATACGTATTATGGTCACAACCGAGGAAGAATCTATCTCATTTCCCGCAAAGCTCCGGATTTTCTGGCGTCACGTTGGCCAGTATAAAGGCGTTCTCATACTGGTCTCGTTCCTTGGGGTCTTGTCTGCAGTAGCTAATGGTGTGGTTCCGCTTGTGATGGGACGGTTCTTTGATTCCTTGGTACAGACCAGCCAGGTGACACTTCCTGTGGTAGGTGAAGTAATGAATTGGCAGTTCCTCTTAGGATTGTGGGTGTTCGTGCAACTGGTAGCAAATACTATTGATTGGCTTATTAGTCAGCAGAGTCGTTCCTTAACAACAACGATTGAAGCACGGTATACCGTGGATGCGTTTAGTCGTCTTCTTAAACTTCCCGTTGGTTTCTTTAAACAGCAGAAGGCAGGTGAGCTTGTAAACAAGATCAGTCGCACCAGCTCACAAATAGGATGGATACTCGGAAGTGTTCTCATTGGTCTCGCACCTTCATTCCTTTCAATTGTGGTTGGTCTAGGAATTGTGTTCTGGCTCCGTCCGGTCCTTGCATTGGTGCTGGTAGTTGGACTTCTTTTCTATGGCCTATGCTGGTTCTTCTTCCTACGCCCTGTGGGAAAGCTTCAAGAAGAATATTTAAAGAAATGGAGTGATGCCTATGGTGAGGTGTATGACTCCTATGCAAACCTCCAGACTGTAAAGCAGTCTGGAGCAGAATTCCTTCAAGCTGAGAAAGCGAACGAAGGATTCTTTGGTACCGGTCGCACGGTATGGCTTTGGAACAAGTTGGAATTTGCTTGGAACAATATGAATGCGCTGCAGCGTATTCTCGTTGTTGCTACCCAGCTCATCATATTCCTCATATCAGTCGCATTCATCACTCGTGGAGAGATGACCATCGGAGAACTTATTACGTTCAACGCTTATGCAGCATTGGTGTTTGGACCATTCGTACAGCTTGCGAACCAATGGCAGAACGTACAAAACGGTCTCACGGCTGCAGCACAATCTGAAATCATCTTCGCAACAGAAACTGAACCGTACGATCCGCCCGATGCCGTAGCACTTGATCCATTTAACGGTTCAGTTGTATTCAATGACGTTCATTTTGCATATGAAGAAGGGCAACCGGAAATATTAAAGGGCGTCTCTTTCGAAGCAAACCCAGGACAGGTTATTGCATTTGTTGGAGAGACCGGTGCAGGTAAGAGCACTTCTGCAGACCTGATTTCCGCATACTACTTCCCAACACGTGGAAGTGTTGAGATTGATGGTGTAGATACTCGTAAGTTAAGTCTTCGTGAGCTTCGTACGCATATTGCGATCGTGCCGCAAGAAGTGGTGCTCTTTAATGCAAGCATTGTAGACAATATTCGGTATGGTCGTCCTAGTGCTACCGACGAAGAAGTTAAGGAAGCAGCACGCAAGGCACGAGCAGATGTATTTATAGATAAATTCCCTGAAGGGTACGCACAGAAAGTAGGGGAGCGTGGTATCAAGCTATCGGTAGGACAGAAGCAACGTGTGGCTATTGCACGTGCGATCCTTCGTGGCCCAAAGATACTTATTCTGGATGAGCCAACTTCCGCTTTAGATCCAGAGACTGAACGATACATAACCGAATCTCTTGAGGAACTTATGAGAGGTCGCACTACCTTTATCATTGCGCACCGCCTATCAACCGTTCGTAGTGCAGATAAGATTCTTGTTTTAAAGGAAGGCGTTATTGCAGAACAGGGCACACATGAGGAACTTATCTCTATTAAAGATGGGGAATACAAGCATCTATATGACCTTCATATAGGCCTTCATTTGTAGGTAGAGATACTTGCAAAATACCAGTGATATGGTATAGTGTATCTAGTATTCAGAGCAACTAGAAACGGCCTATCTGAAGCGTTATTTTTGATTCCAACCAAGGGAGGTACGGATGGGATTGCTCAAAGCAATCAAGAGCCGTGGCCTTCTTTGGGTCTCGGTACATGGACTATTGTTCGCCTTCGACAAATATGTTGAGTACATCCTTTACCCAAAGGCTCTGGATTCGTACGGAATGGTCAAAGGTCTCGGTGTCATGATCGTGTTTTCGCTCGTCGTGTGTTGGGCATTGCTGCTCTTCTACGACTGGGTGTCCACGATCGACATGTCGCAAGTGAAACATCCGCTTCTACAGAAGCTGGTGTACGCACTCAGCGATGCACTGGGTTTCGAAGGTCTTAAGGAGATCGGTACGCACTTCCATTCGCGATTCTTCGCGCTGGTCCGCATCCACCCCTTGTTGGGTAGGGTGATCAACGGCCTGGGACGTGTCCTGTTCTTCCTGTATCTGTCGTTTAACCACGACGGCATGACCTGCATAATCCTGATGCGTCCCGCCCACAGTCATCGCATGACGATCTCGTACTGGATGCTATTCCTTGCGAGCGTTGTGCTCTCCTGTGTCGGCTGGGCAATCATCGTTGGAACGGGAATGTACCTGCTCCAGACGTATGTACCGGGAATCTGGAATATCTACGAACGTGTGATAACGTTCCTCACCTGAGGGGCCGGCGAATACGCTGGCCCCTCTTTACATATATTGATGCGGTATAATCGACACAAATGAAAAAGAATATAAAAATCAGCACTGGTACAGGGACAGGCACCACACGTATGGCGGCATTTGATGCTGCTCTCTTTGATGCAGGGGTGGCTAATTACAATTTAATCCGTCTCTCCTCCATAATCCCCACGGGCTTTACGGTTGAAACCGGTAAAGCAGAACTCGAAGAGGGTGAGTTCGGTCACAAACTGTATGTGGTATATGCAAGTCAGATTGAAGACGAGGTTGGTAAGGATGCGTGGGCAGGCATTGGTTGGACAAAGATGGAGGATGGTTCGGGGCGAGGTTTGTTCACTGAACACGAAGGGCATAGTGAGCATGAGGTAACTGCTCTTATCACCAACACCCTTACCGACATGAAGAAGTATCGTTCAGAAAAGTATGGTGACGTTGGGCATGTCACCACAGGTATTTCATGCACTGATAAACCAGTTTGTGCTCTTGTGATTGCGGTCTATGAGTCCGAAGGGTGGGACTAGCGCAATCTAACCACTATCATGAGCCCCATATTTCCAGAATTTAAACTCGTATCTGTAGAGGACAACGAAGTGATTGAAACGCACAATCGTAAATTCCCGTACTATTCAGACTACAACTTCCCAAGTCTCGTCTGTTGGGACATTCATAAACACCGAGAATGGTCTCTCCTTAACGATAACCTTGTGGTTAAGTTTACCGATTATGAGACTGAAGAACCGTTCTTCTCTTATTTGGGAATGAACGACACGTTAGGCACCACACGAACACTCCTGGATTACAGCGAATCAATTGGGCTGCCTGCAGAATTACGTTTGATGCCTGAGATATCTATCCATGATATCCATGCTGATGATTTGGAAATCATTCCTGACAGAGACAATTTCGATTACGTGTATCTAACATCTCGTATGGCAACCCTTGAGGGTAATCAATATAAGAGTAAACGTCAGGCAGCAAACTTCTTTAAACGAAATCATCCGGGTTGGACGTTCGAGGTTTTTCCATTAGGCGACATACGTGTCCAAGAGGTTATTCGCTCAATTGCGCTTTCATGGAAGTCTCGTCGTGATATTGATCCCGATGATCAGAGTATTGAACACGAAGCATGTGCAATTGAGAATATATTCAAACTCGCAGAGGTACGTGACTTGTTAGTAGGTGTTCTCTTTGTTGACGGGGTGCCAACCAGTTTCACTATCGAGGAAATTGTTAATCAAATATTCTCTATGGGACATTTCTGGAAAACAGCTAATCGTGTGGATGGTGAGTATGAATTTCTGGCAAGTAAAATGGCTGCATACCTTGATACCAAGGAGGTAACATATCTTAATTGGGAGCAGGATTTGGGTATTCAGACTCTACGGGCCTCAAAATCTAGTTATCGACCCTCAGACTTCCTAAAGAAATTCATAGTCACACGACGACAAATCTCTTGAACAGGAGTGTAGTACCATTAGGACAACAGAGATTCATGAAAAATATTCTTCTCGCCATTTTTATACTTATCGTACTTGGTATATCTGTGGGATATACCTATGAAAAGACTGTTATAAAGGAGGATTTTTCTGTCGTGAATACAGAAGAACCAATGGATATGGATTCTGATGAAATATAAATATGCAGGACATCACCACTAATTTCGCTACGTTTGGCAATAAGCTGTGTTCGGAGGAACTCTCGTGGTTTCTAGGGCTCTTTGATTTCTCCACCGCACCAACCCTCCTGTATTACTCGTATGTACCGATCGTCATCGCGACGTTATTTATTGGTATATTTGTATTCGTAAATAACAAGACTTCCCTCAAGAGTAAATTGATGCTTGCGGTAGCGGTCCTGTTCTCGTTGTGGGTGCTAAATATACTTACGCAGTGGGTTGCCTCATATCACTCTGCTCTCATGTTCGCGTGGCAGATGACTGCACTTATTGAAGTCGCGCTGTATCTCTCTGTTGCATACTTTGCATATGTTTTCTATTTCAGAAAAGATCTTCCATTTACTTGGAAACTAGGATTCAGTGCAATTCTTCTCATGGTTTTAGTAGCGACTCCCACCGAGTTCAACGTGCTTAATTACGACATATATAATTGTCAGGGAAATAACGGTTTGTTGTGGAACATCATTTATGCGCTTGAACCAGCCGTAATTGTATTTACCGTTTTGCTTGGAATCTTGGCACAAAATAGAGAGAAGGATCATGCATACCGTAAGCAGATTCGTTTGGTTACGGCTGGGTTGGCGGTATTTCTGACCACATTCTTTCTTTCAAATTATTATGGTGAACTGACCAAGGTATATGAATTCAACTTCTGGGGTCCTCTTGGCATGTTCTTCTTTGTGATGCTTCTCGGCTACATGATTGTGGAATTGAAAGCATTCAATGTTCAACTACTTGGCGCACAGGCACTGGTGCTTGGAAACATCCTTCTTGTGTTCTCAGAGTTCTTCTTCATTAAGGATACGATTAATTACATCTTGGTTTCAGGAACGTTGCTTCTTACGATAATATTCGGATTCTTGTTGGTTAAGAGTGTCCAAAGGGAAGTACGTCAGCGTGAACGTATCGAGTTACTTGCCGTAGATCTTCAAGAAGCAAATAAACAGCAGGTAACCCTTATCCACTTCATCACGCACCAAATTAAAGGCTTCGTAACTAAGTCACGCAATATTTTCTCAATGGCTCTTGAGGGGGACTTTGGGCCACTTCCCGAACAACTTAAACCAATGATTGAGGAAGGGTTCCGTTCAGATACCAAGGGTGTTACCACCATTCAAGAAATCCTCAATGCTGCGAATATCAAGAGCGGTAAGGTGACGTACGCACAAGCGCCTTTCGATCTCAAAGAACTTGTGGAGGAGATCATCAAAGATCTGAAGCCAGCTGCAGATACAAAGAGCCTTGCACTTAGCTTTGAGACAACAGGCGATTCCTTTACATTCACTGGCGATCGTCAGCAGATGTATAACGCACTCAAGAATCTCGTTGATAACTCAATCAAGTACACTCCAAGTGGTACGGTATCAGTAGCTCTTGCTAAGGAAACAAATCATTTCACCTTCACCATCAAAGACACTGGTATAGGTATCACCCCAGAAGACATGGCACACCTCTTCACAGAAGGTGGTCACGGAAAAGAATCTATAAAGGTGAACGTTGAATCAACAGGATTCGGTCTATACATCGTGAAGAACATCATTGATGCACACAAAGGAAAGGTATGGGCAGAGTCTGAAGGAGCAGGGAAGGGATCGAAGTTCGTTGTTGAGCTTCCTGCGTAGTATTAAAGATCGAGGATAGTAGAAATCTAAATTGGTTATAAAGATTCACCTGAGAATCTAGAGGATGCAAGACGTATATACTGCGTCTTTTTCTCTTAATACAGATAGCCTTAGAGTATGGCTAAACCTGAAGAAAAGCAGCGTTCATTTGCATTACGACGAGAAGGTAAAAGCATTAAGGAGATCGCTGAAATTCTTCACGTAAGTAAAAGTGCTGCTAGTCTCTGGGTGCGCGATATTGAAATGACTCCTGAGCAAAAAGAATCATTACGTCAGCGTCAGATCGAAGGAGGGCACATTGGACGCATTCGGGGTTCAGAAGCAAATCACCGTATGCGAATCGAACGAATGGATCTTGCAAAAGAATTGGCAGTAATAGAAGTACCAACACTTTCTTGCGAGCAACTATTCTTTATTGGTCTTGGTTTGTATTGGGGTGAAGGTACAAAAACAGAATCAAGTAGAAATGTATCAATAGCTAATTCTGACCCACGAGTAATACAGCTAATGATTAGATGGTTTATAGAATGTCTCGATGTAGATAAGGAACGACTCCAACCAAAAGTCTTTATCAGTGACGTTCACAAAGATAGGGAGGAGAAAATAACTGAATATTGGGAAGAAACTCTCGATATCCCTAGACAGTTCTTTTCCAAGACAATATTCCTTCCAAAAGGAAAGAAGATTTACGAAAATCACGATATGTATTATGGTGTTCTGGCACTCCGTGTACGCAGAGGTGGGGATATTAGGAACAGAATCCTTGCTACAATTTGCCGTATAGCTGAGTTAAGTGCTACCATGCCGGTGTAGTTCAACGGTTAGAACAAGACACTCATAAAGTCTAGACGATGGTTCAACTCCATCCATCGGCACCAATATGCAGGTAATCATTCTCGCAGCCGGACGTGGCACTCGTATGGGTACCCTCACAGATGAGGTCCCTAAGCCTATGCTCAAGGTGCATGGGAAGACCCTGCTTGAACATAAGTTCGATATCCTTCCTGCAGACTGTGAAGAGATCATCCTTATTGTCGGATACAAGGCAGAAGTGATTCGTAATGCATACGGAGATTCATATAAGGGAATTCCAATCCGATACATTGTTCAGGAAACCCTAGACGGTACCGGTGGGGCGGTATGGCTAGCGCGCCCGTTTATCAAAGATAGGTTTGCAGTACTCATGGGAGACGATATATATGGTACCGATGATCTAGCCAACACTCTTGCTGCAGCAGACTGGGCACTTCTGGTTGAACGTACAGAGAACATGGCTGAGGGTGGAATTATGGTGGTTGATGAGAACAACCATGTGTTGGGTATTGAAGAAGGTGATCATCGTGGAAAGGCAGGGGTGATGAACACCAACCTGTTTGTTCTGGATACTCGGGTATTTGAATTCCCGCCAGTGCCCAAGACTGCAGGTAGTTCTGAATACGGTCTCCCACAGACCGTTGTGGAGGCTTCAAAGAAGTTCGGTATTCCCGTACATGCCATAGACTCCGCCTCCTGGATCCAGGTAACGGCTCCGGAAGATGTGGTTCGCGCCGAGTCCTTACTGCCCGCTCCCTTGAACTAGCAGGGAAAACAGGCTATATTCGATGAGTTCGCAGTGCCTCAGGCGTGCGCGGTCTGAGGCGCAATATACTGCGGTCGTAGCTCAACTGGTTAGAGCACCCGCCTGTCACGCGGGAGGTTGCGAGTTCAAGTCTCGTCGACCGCGCAACGTTCAGAAGTCTAGAAAGACCGCCCATGTTGGCGGTCTTTCTAGTTGCAATACAGTGCTAGAATTCCCACATATGCAGACTGTCGAAATGAAAGAGAGGATAGGGACCTCTTTCGGACCATCATACGCCGTGCTCAATCTATCGAAGGTAGGATTACGGTATTTCCGCTTTATGATCAAGTCTTCGCCAAAATCTCGATCAAGACTTCTTAAAGTATTCGCTGATCATCCAAATATAGGTTGGATATTTTCTGCAACTGGCTGGTTCAATCTGGCAGTGGGAGTTTGGGCAAAAGACAACGCTGAGATTAATGATATCAGCACCTCCATTCGTTCGGTTCTAGGGAAGGATGACAAGATCGTATACCAATCAGAACTTACCAGTCTATATGGATTTGGAGACAGGCTCATAGGCAAAGACTTTTCACCAATGCCAATTATTGATGCGGTATACAGTCCTATAGAACTCACACCTATTGAATTGGATTATATAAAACTCCTGACACTCGATAGCACACAAGACTCGAATGAACTTTCAGAAGTTCTGGGTATTCCATCTAATGAAGTAGATATACTTACGCAGTCTCTTACCGAGAAGGGAATCATTGTGGGGTATCAAGAGCGTATAAATTACACAGGTATCTATTACAAAGTTTTTATAGATACGTTAAGCAAAAAGAATTCCCACGCTGTAGATGTGCTACTGGAAAAGCTTTGGACAGATCCGAAATGTATATATGTAGAGCGTGCGAATGGTAAATATGATCTAGAGTTCGAACTTATTCTTGCTCGTAAGGGTGATCTTAAGCCGTACCTAAAAGATTTTGGAGAGTATAAAACTGCTATCCTAACCGAAAACCTATACACCAATCTCTACCCTCTAAATAAGACTGCCAACTTGCGAGCTATTCAAGAAGCATTGGTAGGGCAGGACGGGCCAGTCATTGATTTCCGTAACTCAAAACTATGGTATCTGAACCACCATGGTGCAGACGCGTATCTAAGCATTTATGAGAACCGTGCATACTTTGAGACGATGGAGAAGAGTGAACTCGATTTGTTCGATGAAGTTGCCTCATACATTCGCACTGGACATGACGATATCAAATACAGCGTAATGGATATTGGTAGTGGCGACGGTCTCAAGGGAAGGGTATTTATTGAACGACTCGGTGAGAAGGACGTGAAAGGCTATTATCCAATTGATATTCAGCCTATTGAACTTGCGGTGGCACTTCGTACTCACCAGGAAGGAGCGTACGCTAAGCATCCTACACTCCTTGATATTGAAAATTTGCCGGCACGTTTTCCGTTAACGCTACTTCCTTCTGAAGAACAGGTGTACGTTTTCTTTGGCGGAACGTACGGCAATTTTAAAAGTGCAGAAATAAATCAATACTTAAAACCAATCGTGCAGCCGGGCATAGAGATGCTTATCTCGATGCCGATCATAACTGAAGGTAAGACGGAAGAAGAGATCATTGCTTCATATACAGGAACAAAATTCCAGGATATGACATTCGGACCACTTGCGCAGATTGGATTCAAATTAGAAGACTTTGAAACAAGTACGCTACAAGATGATCTACATGTATATATTGCAATGGAGGATCAGCGACTCGTGTCCTCATATATTCTGAAAGAAGACGTTGTAGTACTTGGACGAACCTTCGATAAAGGGACCACGTTTAAGATGACCTCATCTTGGAAACCTACTCTAGATCAGGTCATCGACGCACTCGCTCAAGACTTTGACGTTAAGAAGACGTTCCACAATAAGGACATGTCCATTTCATTGGTGTGTGCAAAGACCACCTAATACTATTGATGTATGAAACTAAAATATTCTTCCCACGACTCTGGAATAATGGTTGGAGCTACGGGTTGGTTCTGGATCCTCATACTATTAATTTTTGTTATTAGTTTCGGCTTTAACTGGATCGTTGAAGAACATCCAGAGTTTTTTCAGTATCTACATATTATTTAAAAAAGTTCCGCAATCCTAATTAAGAGATTGTTTATAGCTTGTTAGCGACAACACCCTAGACATCTTGTCTGGGGTGTTCTACGTTCATAGTATGAGAAACCCGCAAAACATACTGGTAGCTGTAATCATTATTCTCCTAATCGTAATCATCGGTGGCGGATATTACATTATTGCTAGTAATCCAATTGCAACCATACCCTCGCCAACAAGTACCTCCACTACTCAAGAGATACAGAAAAGCGATACAAGCGGAAAATCAGCACAACCTTCTGTATCTCACGTCGATTGGACGGCTCCTGGGTATATTGGAACGCTCGTGACGATTGACAATGATTCGCTTCAGTCCGCATCTCCAAACCCAACCATTAGTGGTACTGCACAGGGCTTCGGCTCACTTAATATTGGCGTCATATCAAATGACAGAAGTGGATCAGCCGTATTTAACGTAAAACCGATTCCGGTGGTAAATGGAAAATGGTCCATCCAGCTTGTTCGAAGTACGTTCGGTGGTTCAGGAAATGTGTTTAATGATACGGGAACCGTGCCGGATGGTAGCTACAACATACAGATATCTCCTGGACCAACCTATGTGGCGAATTCTCTGATAAACGCCACCATGATTGTTGATGCGAACTAAGATCAGAGAAAGGTTTAGCAACACCGTATGAGCTTCGAATCATTCAATCTGGTTGAAGCAGGCTTTTGGGTTGCGTGTGCTGTACTCACACGTACCGCTATCGGTAAGGTAAAGAACATTGGGCCGTTCTTCTGGAAGTTGCTCAGCATCAATTTCTTTCTATTTGGACTCTCTGATCTTGCAGAGCTTATGTACGGAGAGAGCTTCCTGCTTCCTGGAGGGGAATGGCTCTATCTTTGGAAAACACTGTGTGTCTTAGGATTTGTAGCACTTACTGCGTATTATCTCTGGGTACGTATATTTAGTGGTACCGTTACTAAAGCCAGATACTAAGCATCCTACCCATGACTCCACATTCATCTATTTCCCTATATAAGCTAGTGTTAGTAGTTTTTATTGTCTCAGTGGTAACCATTCCGCAAATGGCTCTAGCAGCTACTGTTGACCTTAAGGTGAATGACTCAGATTCCGCGTTGAGTTATTCAGGAAAAAAGAAACTCAATCTTTCTTGGGTCGGCACAGGAGTGCAGAATTGTGACATTTATGTGGGTAGGGGCACCTCTTTTAAAGTTAAGAGTACAGGCACCAAGAAGCTCAAGGTTTCTTCTGATGCGCCGTATGTAAGCTTCAACTGTAACGATGCTGCGACAGGCAAAGCTATAAGTGATTACGTGTATATAACAGATCCAAAAGGAACGAGTGGATTCTCTGTCACCACCAATGATACGCATACGGTTACTGCCTATGCCACTGGCAAACGAACCACTCCAGTATGTGTAGGGGAGTACTTTGGAACCATTAAGTGGGGAGACAGAAGTAGTAATCCTGTTGGTCCAGAACTTAAGAATCAGCAGTGCGGTACCGATGTTACCGATATGCAAACACACTGGTATCAAAAAGCTGGCAAGTATACAGTTACGTTTACTGACTGGGCAGGACGTACACACAAAGAGAAAGTCACAATTCCCTAGACTTAGGGAATTGTCCTCGAGAGCCATGCTAGCTTTAATGGCATGAGACATCGTCTTGGCTTCATTGCGGTACTGGCAATCATGCTTGCTGCTGCACTCCCAGCTTCAGCACAATATGACGGATATGAAGTAATAACGTCATACGCCTCTACTATGACCGTGCGGACAGACGGAACGGTAGCCGTTGCGGAAGATATCGCATACAGCTTTGGTACTCAAGAACGACACGGCATATACAGAGATATTCCACAGAAACGAGTACCAGGAGGCGCACTACCCATTGAAATAGCAGATGTACAGGTTACGGATGAACAAGGGAAGCCGTATACCTTCACTCAAGAGCATGAAGGAGACAATATACGTATTCGTATAGGTGATCCTGATATCTTGATCCGGGGAGTACATACCTATCACATTGAATATATTGCACACAATGCTATTGGTCACTTTGATGATCGTGATGAGTTGTACTGGAATGCCGTAGGTACCGGATGGGCTGTACCGGTACTTAATGCGGTTTCTACGGTGGTTATTCCAGGAAGCTTTGTGGAAGGTCAGTTGTACACGGCCTCCTATTGTGGATACGAGGGTAGCAATGATCCTTGTTCGGAGCCACCATACTCATACGATCCATCTAGTAATCAGACGGTCTTTACCTTTGCACGCGACGAGCTCGGGCCGTATCAAGGAATGACCATTGCTACCGGCTTTCCTTTAGGAATAGTCACACTCCCCACAACAAAAGACATCATTTATTATTATGTCCTGCACTACTGGTATGTGCCTCTTATTGGCATACCAGCAACCATTTTTGTTCTGTGGTTCTTCTGGGAAATAATTATCAAAATCATAGCGCTAATAAAGCTTCTCACTAGAGAATTAATTGCTTCTATCAAGGAGAGTTTTGCGATACAACAATATGATAGAACGCACGTTGTGGTAGCTGAGTATGATGCAGGCGATATAACTCCTTTGGAATCAGGTTTGCTCAGTAAGGGTATTGTGGCTGATAGCTATCTTTCTGCTGAGCTCATTTGGCTTGCGATACAAGGGTATATTCGAATTGAATATAACGATGGAGACTATCGATTCGCGCGTACTCAAAAGACATCAGACGGATTGTCCTTATACAACAGCATTTTACTTGCAGGTATAGCAGACCGTACAACATCTTCGTTGAAAGATGAATTCTATACAACAGCAAAACGAGCTAAGGAACTGGTCACCGAGTCTCTCGTAGAGCGCAGGTATATGGAAACGGTTGTTGATATGTCACAGATGCTGCGAAGCAGCTTCCAACATATCGTGATTATCATTGTGGTGGCTGCCGTCTTGTTACTAGTTGCAAACATATTCGGTGCAATCTTGGGAATCATTATTATGGTTGCATTGGATTTAATCCACTTTGGACTTCCGCACCTTACTCAAATGGGTATCGAACTACGAAGACGCCTTCAGGGACTCAAACTATATATTTCAGTTGCTGAAGTAGAACGAATCAAATTCCATAATGCACCTGCAAAGTCTCCTGAACTCTTTGAGAAATTACTCCCATACGCCATGGTCTTTGGTCTTGAGAAAGAATGGGCAGCACAGTTCGAAGGTATCTATACACAACCACCAGCATGGTACACAGGAGACAATCGCATGGATGCATTCTCAGTGGGATTATTTACCTCACATATACAGAGTCTCTCTTCAGAGACCGCACAGGCACTAACCTCACAACCAGCACCTTCAGGTAGTTCAGGAAGCTTCAGCGGTTCATCAGGTGGCGGTTTCTCCGGAGGCGGAGGCGGCGGTGGTGGAGGGGGAAGTTGGTAGGTATTTGTATGGAACTCACTGCACTCGAGCAAGAGGTACTTGAACAATACGAAGCATCGTTATTTGTTCCTCCTCAACCTACACGTAAGCAATTTATCCTGTGTCCGGTTGGAATCGTTGGGGCAGGAAAGACTACGGTGTTAAAACCGCTTGCAGAGAAACTCGCTCTCGTACGTATTTCAGGTGACGATATTCGTTTCCTTTTAAAACAACGAGGCCTCTCATACGATGGAGTAGTATCGATTGGTGCTGCGATAAGTAAGAAGTACCTGTCGGAAGGGTATAGTCTTGCGCTCGATAGTGATGCTGCAAGTCCACGTAGTAAGGAGGTGATTGAGGACGCTCAGGAAGAATTTGGTGTTATCCCAATTTGGGTACACATTAACCCTCCAGAGGACTTCATTCTCAATAAGCTCCGCACATACAAACACACCTGGCTGTTTAAGGATGCAGATCAGGCAGTTCAAAACTATATGAATCGAAAGGAACTACATGAGAATCTTGAAGAATATCCCTTTGTATATACATTCGACACCTCCAAAACAGACCTAGCCACCCAGATTGCAGAGGCGGTAGCGATCATTGAACCCTTGACCGTACTTGAATAAATCAAGGTATATGCATGCTAGAATTCCTTCATGAAGAAAGGAATTCTTCGTTATCTATGAAAAATATTATCTCAACCTATCTAGTATCTCTGAAGAAATATGCAGATTTTATGGGTCGTGCCACCCGTACTGAATATTGGACATTTACGATTGCGAACTGGGCAATCATACTTCTTCTATTAGTACCGTACGCTCTGCTTGGTGAGGATTCAGTATTCGCGATACTTTGTGGAGCTGTTGATGGCATATTCATCTTCGGTACTGCGATCCCTAATCTTGCTGCTGCGATACGTCGTCTCCATGACACTGGAAAGAGTGGATGGTGGTTTCTTATACAGTTTGTTCCCTATATAGGTACTCTTGTGCTCATCTACTTCCTTGTTGGACGAACAAAAGTAGAGCCGGTGCCAACACCTCCTGCTGCCTCGGTACCTCCGGTAGTGTAATCAGAGTGCTATCCTTACAACATACGTAATCTAATCTTATGGATCAACAAAACCTTTTAGCTTCTGCTGCCACCAGCATAGAGGGACTTCCCACCGAAGTTCTTGCCTCAATCCTTGTTGGAATTCTCGTAGCAATGCTCGTGCTGCTAGCGTTCGGTGTGTTGATGGCTGTTTCTGCGTGGATCACCTACCGTAAGGCAGGAAGACCAGGATGGGCATCACTTATCCCGTTCTATAACCAGGCGGTGATGCTTGAGTTTACGAATCTCCCACTCTGGTGGATCGTGCTTCTCTTCGTGCCAATTGTGAACATTGTAGTGTCGATCATCTTGATGCGTCGTCTTGCAGGCGTGTTTGGAAAAGGGGTTGGATTCACCATCGGTCTCATCTTCCTCCCATTCATCTTCTGGCCAATTATCGCCTTTGGACGTTCAACCTACAGCAATACATATCCATCTGCACGCCCAATGTCTGATGTTACAAAGTGGGCACTTATCGGTCTTACGGCATGTCTGCTCTTCCAGACTGCTTTCACCGTTAAAATAGACTCATTCATTGATAGTCTTGATGAGATTGCTCAAGAGTCTATGGAATCTGATACTTCTTATGAAGGTATGGACGATGAAAGCTTTGGATATTGTATAACTGACACCACGGTCTGCTACGACGGTGAAGTCATTCCTGGTGCAGACCCAAAAACCTTTAAAGATCTAGGTAACGGATACGGTGTTGATGCGAATCATGTATACGATGTGGGATATGTGCTTGAAGGAGCAGACCCCGCAACCTTCGTAGCGGTTAACGACGGTGGTGCCTACGATGCCAAAGATAAGGATAGCTATTACTACTGGGGTGAGGTAATCAGTGAGGAAGAAGCGCTCGGTAAATAGAGGGCTTCCTGGTATGGTAGTAACAGACATGGAAAGGGCTACCAATGCTGATCGGGCTGTTACGTAATGTGATCCTAGGCGAAGTCTTCTTCGTCCTCCTTGTGAACTTGGGCGCGACGGTTGCTGGCTATACGCTCGCGAAGAAACGTACGCAGACGAGCTATGAAAACATGGAGCGGTGGGGACGGGCAGCTTTTGCCATCAATACCATCCTGTTCCTAACGGTTTGCGTCTTCAAGAGGAGCGAGAACACGTCCCTGTACTGGTGGTGTGTCTCCCTTACGGGCATCACCGTGCTCCTATCTGCAGTGCTCGTGTTCTTGAAGAAATGGGCAGATAAGAACCGCCTACACAGAAAAGTCGCAATTCCTTATGTTCTCATCATATTGGGGGGCATCGGCACTGCCGTATTCCTCGCCAATTGACTATGAAGGGACCCGTCCGCGCATTGCACGGACGGGTCCAATCACTTTTACCTATGCCTTCTCCTCCTGAGTAACCGGAGCAATGATACCTTCGTTGATCGTCTTACGAAGCTCATTGAACTCATGGGTGAGCATAGCGAGCTTCTCATCAGTACCATCTTCAATATCGATGAATTCGTCACGTGCAGGACCACTTGAACGAATGATCTCATCAAGCTTTAGATTGATTGCATGTGCGTCACGATTCTGAGTGTTCTGAATCAAGAACACCATGAGGAACGTAAGGATGGTGGTTCCAGTGTTTATGACGAGCTGCCAGGTATTCGAGAAATTGAAGAGGGGACCACTCGCTGCCCATATAAGGACAAAGAGTATGGCTATTATGAATCCTGTTGGAGATCCAGTAACCCGACTCGTCTTCTGTGCAAGCTTCCGGAAGAGATCATTCATGGTGTACCTAGAAGAGAACTATGCTCCGCGCTCGTAGCACTTACAGCTGCCTCCAAATAGCTTTGCAACACCGGTCAAGATAATAAGGCTTGGCCATACGATACGAATGATGTCTGCCGTAAGGTACCCTGTGTTACCTGCAAGAAAAGCACCACCGAAGAGAATGATAAGTATTGGCTGAACAAGGTGATGCGGACAACGACAAGACGAGGAAGTATTAACGTGATTCATGTACAGAAATTATATGTGTATAGGATTAAGAATAGCAGGGTATACAGGATGACTGTTGGGGCAGGTGGATAGTCTTGAAGATTGAAAAAATGACGGAATTGGGTAGGATGAGCAGAACGGACCTGCATAGGTTCGTTGCATGTTCTTAGTTCGCCGATGTAGCTCAGGGGTAGAGCAACTCCATGGTGGGCCGCAAAGCCCTGCCCACGTCTTCTGCGAAGAATTCGTGAATCCCGAATTACGGTTAATAGTCCCACAGGCCAAGACCGTGGCGTTCTAGATATGGGACGCCCGAACGACTGACAAGGGTATCTCTCGAAGATAAATATACAGTCTAGCCCTTCTCCAAGTGGTACAGGAGAGAAGGTGTAAGCGAAGGAGTAGGTCGGCAGTTCAATTCTGCCCATCGGCTCCATATGACAGAGTCTAAAACAAAGGAGCACCCATTTTCCGGTAAGACCGGAAGAATCTTGGTGCTAGTGTTCACCCTCCTTTATATAGCAGCATCCGGTATTTATTTCTTCACCACGGGTGTGAAGGAATTTACGCTGTATCTTGCTGTACTGTTAGTACTCGTAGGGCTTGTTGCTTGGACCCTACCGCGCACCAGACTTCCGGTGTGGTCTCTTTGGCTCCTTTCCATTCTCGGCCTCCTCCACGCTCTTGGTGGTGGCGTACAGGTGAATGGTGACGTTCTATATAACTTTATTCTGATTCCAATCGTTATAACGGTTTGAATGGAATCACTCTCTGGCGCTTTGATCAGTTGGTACACCCATATGGCACTGCAGTGGCTGCACTCATTGCATACTTCTTCATTGCAAGACATGCAAAGCTTCCGCGTATCTGGATGGTTATTCTCGCAGCGTTTGTGGCAATGGGACTTGGTGCACTCAATGAAGTGATTGAGTTCATTACCAAACTCACTGTTCCTAATACAGACGTAGGTGGATACAACAACACGGCAATAGACCTCTGTACCAATATGGTCGGTGCAATTATTGGTGCTGCAATTGCTGCACTTAAGTGGGGGAAGAAGCCTCCACTTGATACTTAATCTTTTTGTGGGTACATTGAGAAACGTATTTAGTTTGCCGAGGTAGCTCAGTTGGTAGAGCAATTGCATCGTAAGCAATGGGTCGGGAGTTCAAGTCTCCCCCTCGGCTCCAGAAGAAAAACTGACTCTTACTAAGAGTCAGTTTTTCTTTATCAATCTCTTACCGTATCTCTATCACCAAAAAGCTATGCTCACGCAGCCGGCGGTTTGGTAACGTGGAGAGCTTGGTAACTCACCCACAAGGGTTCGATCCCCTTCGTCGGCGTAGTAGTGTGTTGACGATATCTTCCCAAGGCGTAGTATATAGAGGCCAAGCTCGTGTTTATACCAGACGTGGGTGAGAAGGAAGAACGGCCGAAAGGCCGTTTTTCTTTTTTGCTATACTCAGCCCATGAGTCCTGAAGACCGTCTCGCAGAAATTGAACAGCTCATGATGTCCCCAAACTTCTGGAGTGATAAGGATGCTGCTCAGAAAGTAGTACGTGAATATCAATCTCTTAAAGAAGGAGGCTCTGGAGATGGACATGACGGAGGATCAGCTACCCTTGCAATCCTTGCTGGCGCTGGTGGAGACGATGCAGAAGACTTTGCACGCATGCTCCGTGGAATGTACGAAGGATATGCCGATGAGAAGGGATGGGCGGCACGAGAACTCCATGCAAATGAAAACAACCATGGAGGCTATCGAAATCTACTCCTAGAAATTGAAGGACGGGGTGTATACGGACGTATTAAGCATGAGGCAGGGGTACACCGATTGGTGCGCA
Source organism: Parcubacteria bacterium C7867-008 (assembly GCA_001189215.1). Lineage (GTDB taxonomy): Bacteria > Patescibacteriota > Minisyncoccia > Phycocordibacterales > Phycocordibacteraceae > C7867-001. Next base: position 81,498 of record LFCR01000006.1, read on the forward strand.
TCTCTCCCTTTAATGCGAATGATAAGCGTCAAACATCTTTTGCATTAGTGGAAGTCCTCCCAGTGCTTGCACCCAATGAGCAGACCGCACTTAATCCAGAAGAACTTGAGATCACCTTCGCTAAATCAGGTGGAGCAGGTGGACAGAACGTAAACAAAAGAGAGACCGCTGTGCGCATTACTCACACTCCAACAGGTATTTCTGTACACGTATCCAGTGAACGAAGTCAGCAAGCAAATCGCGATAAAGCCGTCTCTCTTATCCAGGCGAAGATATTTGCGCGTGAAGAAGAGAAGCGAGATGCAGAAGCAAAGGGGCGATCTATTGCTGCAACCACCGCCAATGAATGGGGTAGTCAGATACGGTCATATGTATTACATCCGTACAAAATGGTAAAAGATCATGTAACAGGCCACGAATCACATGATCCTGAGGCGGTATTAGCGGGAGACCTTGATGATTTCATCGATGCATCCACAAACAGTGGGCAAGACACGGAGGGGTAGGGTATAATGAGCCGGTCATGATCTATTTCGACAAGGTGACGAAACTCTATCGAGACGGGACTCCCGCTCTTGAAGACATCACCCTCTCGATTGCTCCTAAAGAGTTCGTTTCTATCGTTGGTCACTCAGGTGCTGGCAAGACCACACTCCTTAAAATGCTTCTTGCAGAGGATGCACCAACCACCGGTACTGTTTATTTTGAATCAACGGATGTGCACTCCCTCCCTAAGAGCCTCCTCCATCACTACCGTCGCAAGATCGGTATGGTCTTCCAAGACTTTCGTCTCATTCCAAATAAGACTGCATACGAAAACATTGCCTTTGCTATGGAAGCAGCAGGTCGTCATGATGATGAGATTGCGTCAGACGTACCCCACATCCTTGATCTCGTTGATCTTGGTAGCAAAGGAGGTCATTTCCCGCACCAGCTCTCAGGAGGAGAACAGCAGCGCGTTGCTATTGGTCGTGCGATTGTGAATCAGCCTGATGTGATTGTTGCTGATGAGCCAACCGGAAACCTTGATCCGGTAAACACGTACGAGATCGTTGAAATACTTAAGAAGGTTAACGAACTAGGCACGACTGTTCTCATCACCACACACAACAAGGGTGTGGTTGATGCGATGGGCAAGCGTGTTATTACCATGGAACGTGGACGCATCACTCGTGACGACGCACACGGACAGTATATTCTTTAGCGTATGATGATGACCTTCAAGCGAATCCTTTCAGCCGGCGCGACATCCTTCACGCGCAGTGGTCTTGTGTCTTTCGCTACCGTGCTCATCATGACCGTCACACTGATCATCATTGGTGCGCTTGTACTGCTCTCCGCCGTTCTTACCAACACCCTCACCTCAATTCAGAACAAGGTGGATGTGAACGTATACTTTGCTACCACTGCGGAAGAGAGTCAGGTACTTGCGGTAAAGACACGCCTCGAACAGCGTCCCGAGGTTGATGAGGTTACCTATACCTCTCGTGACCAATCTTTACTGACTTTCCGTGAGAAGCATCAAGACGACGTGCTCACTCTTCAGGCACTTGATCAGTTGGGAGACAATCCACTTGGCGCATCACTTGCTGTTAAGGCAAAGGACCCAACACTCTATGCCGCAGTCGTACAGTTCCTTACGGACGACACGGCAGCGAGCAGCATCATAGACCGTATTAACTACGCACAGAACAAGGTCGTTATTGAACGTCTGAGTAATGCCATTGATGCAACGCAGCGTGCTGGTCTTGCGATCGTAATCCTCTTTGTTATTGCTTCAATCATCATCGCGCTAGCAACCGTTCGTCTTGCTATATACAGCGCACGTGATGAGATCTCCGTCATGCGTCTTGTGGGAGCTTCAAACATGTACATTCGGGGTCCGTTCATTGTTGCTGGGGTTATTGCAGGACTCATATCCGGTCTGATAGCACTGGCGTTCTTCTTCCCCGTAACCTGGTACGCAGGCTATGCATTCTCAACCTGGCTTGGTGGTTTCAATCTCTTTACGTACTACGTGGTTAATTTCCCATTCCTCTTCATGGTGGTGGTTGGTTCCGGTCTTGTGCTAGGTTCTATTGCCTCATTCTTAGGAGTCCGTAGGTATCTTCAGGTATAACGTATGGCAATCGAAGGACATAAGTATATATTTGTGCTCGGGGGCGTCATGTCTGGCGTTGGAAAGGGAGTAGCCGCATCAAGTATGGGTCTTATCCTGCAGCAGCGAGGATACGGAGTTAATCTCGTAAAGATTGATCCCTATCTGAACGTAGACGCAGGAACTATGAACCCCACAGAACACGGAGAAGTCTTCGTATTGAAGAGTGGTCTTGAGACTGATCAGGACATGGGTAACTACGAGCGATTCTTGAATCGTGATCTTGGCCCAGAAGACTATATGACCTCAGGCATGGTGTATCAGAGTGTTATTAACCGTGAGCGTGCACTGGGATACCATGGACACACGGTAGAAGCGATCCCACACGTCCGAGATGAGATTCTTGCGCGTATCGAGGAGGCGGCTTCCTACAACGGAAGCCGTATCTCTGTTATTGAGATTGGTGGTACGGTGGGAGATTTCCAGAACGCACTCTTTATCGAAGCAGCACGTGTTATGCGTCTGAAGCGTCCCGATGATGTTCGTTTTGTAATGGTGTCCTATCTTCCCGTACCTGGAACACTTGGTGAAATGAAGACTAAGCCAACACAGAGTGCGGTACGTGAACTTAACTCCTATGGGGTGCAACCAGATTTTATCGTTGCTCGTTCAAAAGGTTCAATGGACGAAAAGCGAAAGGAGAAGCTTGCTATCTGGTGCAATGTACGCCCTGAGCACATTATCTCTGCGCCGGATGTAGATTCTATTTATGATGTACCGCTTAACTTCGAGAAGGATAATCTGGGTGATCTGTTACTTGATGCACTCTCACTTCCTAAAGACAAGAAAGCTGATTTTGACGAGTGGCAGAAGTTTGTAGACAACACTAAGATTAGTACCCCTGAATTGAAGATTGGCATTGTTGGTAAGTATTTTGATACGGGAGATTTTGTTCTTTCAGACGCGTATCTTTCAGTTATTGAAGCACTCAAGTTCTCCGGAGCAGCACTTCAAGTTAAGCCAAAGATTGAATGGATTAATGCAAAGAAGCTCGAAGGTGATGCAGATCTCAGCACTCTAGATGTATACGATGGCATTATCGTTCCAGGTGGCTTCGGGGAGACTGGTATCGAAGGAAAGATTGCTGCAGCTAAGTATGCTCGTGAAAAGAAGATTCCATACTTTGGGCTCTGCTATGGCATGCATATGCTCGTGATTGAATACGCACGTAATGTGCTTGGCTTCGATGGTGCGCACACGGTTGAAATCAATGCAGAGACTAAATATCCCGTTGTTGATGTGATGCCCGATCAGAAGGCCCATATATCTGAAGGGAAGTACGGCGGTACGATGCGTCTTGGTTCATACACCGCAAAGCTTACAGAAGGAACTATTGCGCGTGAAGCATATGGTATTGATTCAGTTGATGAGCGTCATCGCCACCGCTACGAAATTAATCCAGAATACATTCCTCAACTTATTCAGAAGGGTCTCGTGTTCTCAGGTACTAGCCCTGATGGTGTCTTAATGGAGATTGCAGAACTTCCTAAGAGTGAGCACCCATTTATGCTTGGGTGTCAGTTCCACCCAGAACTTCAAGCACGCCCTCTTTCACCGCACCCGCTCTTCACCGCATTTCTTAAAGCATCTATTGAAAAGAAAGGGTAATATTGTATTTAATAAACTTTGTGTTATAGTTTAATTAGAGTACCGTATCAGTTCGATACGGACCACTGGGAGAGACTGTAGTGGACGAAATTGATATTCATCTTGGACGACGTCTCAGGCGCAGGCGCCATTTGCTGGGACTTTCCCAGCAAGAACTCGCACACGCGTGCGGGTTGCAGTTCCAGCAGATCCAGAAGTACGAATGCGCTGCGAATCGCATGAGTGCTGCTCGTCTGTGGCAGTTGGCAGAAATTCTAGAAGTACCCGTCAGCTACTTCTATGAAGGACTCACCAGGCATCAGCGTGATCGGATTGAAGGGGAGACCGCTTCAAGCACCAACGAGGTCATTGCCAGCAAGGAGACGCAGGATCTGATCCGTGCGTACTATCAGCTGAACGAACGCCCTCGTCGCAGGCTCCTGGACCTCGCCAAGGCAATGAACGGAGAAATCGAAGCCTGAGCTGCAGCAGCTCTACAGATATAAAGAAAAACACCGGCAGCCCCACTAGGCTGCCGGCTTCTTTTATGGTAACGAACCTAGAATTCAGACGTCTTATATATAGATCCCGTTAATGGGGGATAATCAAATCTTCATAGTTCCCATTGCTATACTTACTAGTATTATCGGTTTTAACAGAATCATTCATGTCTCAGAACACGAAGGTAGCAGTGGCGATAGCCGTGGTTGTCGTTCTCGGCGTAGCTGCCTATTACTGGTACGCAAAAATGATGCCGCAGGAAGATACTACGTTCACCACCGCGTCTAGCACGCTTCCTTCAGGTAACAGCACCACAGACACAAGTCTTAACGAAGATACCGCTGCTATAGATGCAGAGCTCAAAGGTCTCATTGCAGATCAAGCAACGGTAAACAGTTCAGTGGATGATTCGGAAAAGACCTATTAGCAGTCGCTAAACAACTTTATATGAAAAACATAACAACACCCGCCATTGCTCTTGCAGTACTTCTCGCAACAGCACCATCTGCAGCATTTGCAGAATCAATGATGACAGCAGAAAGTCAGGGAGGTGGTGATGTGCAGATTGAGAAGCCACACAAGGGCATTGAATTACGTCTTAATGATAAGCCAGTAAATAAAGGGAGTGGACCAACTATCAACGTTCGGAGTATCGAACGTGTAAACAGTGAGGAGGTAATGTCACCAGAGAATCCAAGCATAATGCTGAAGACGAAAGCTGGAGTATCAGCGGATACTGGCGTAGACATGCGTATCCAGAAGCTCAATGATGTTCTCATCCGTCTTGATAAGACTGAGCGCCTTTCAGACAGCGCACGCGCTTCTATCAAGGCATCAGTTACAGGACAGATTCAGTCTCTTAAGGATGTGAAGGTGAAGATTCAGGCGAACAGCACCAGCACCGTGAAGGATAAGATGAACACCACCAATCATCCATTCCGTGCTGCAGCACTCGTTCTTCCTAAGGCAGCAATCACCGCAGCGGCAGATCGCATCATGACGATCGCTGGTCAGATGGAAGCATTCTCTGCAAAGATCGATGCCCGCATCACTGCAGCATCCACCGCAGGAACTGATGTAACAGCAGCACGTGCTGCTCTCACAGACTTCAACGCGAAGGTGGCGGATGCTAAGGTTCAGGCACAGGCAGCTATAACACTTATTGCTACTGTCTCAGCAGACAAGGAGGCCGATGAAACAACCTTCAAGGCTAATGTAGCAGCACTCAAGGAAGCACGAACAAAGATTGATGCTGCACAGGCAGATCTTAAGGCAGCTCGGGAAGATATCGGTAAGATTCTAAAGAGCATCAAAGGTAAGGGTGAAGTGAAAGCAGAAGGTTCCGTTCGATAATACAAAGATATGCACGCCCCGCCTCACACTGAGGCGGGGCGTTGCTATACTTGCCTCATACTCTCTAATGCTGTGTATTGACTATGGATATCGTTATTAATTACTACGCAGTGCTCGGTGCAGGAATAACCGGAGTGATACTGGGTGTACTTTGGTACGGTCCAATCTTCGGCAAAGCTTGGACCAAGGAAATGGGTGTTACGCCTGAAGAGGTTGCAGCATTCAGGTCCGATAAGAAGAAGATGGCAGCAATGAATCGGAACTATGCCTATGTTGCCATTGCGGCACTTGTCATGGCCTTTGTACTCAATTTAGTGATCATGAGTACTTCTGCCTATGTGAAGCCAGATATTGCTCTTGGCTTCGCATCAGCATTCTGGGTATGGGTAGGCTTTATTGTCCCAGTAACACTTAATGGCGTGTTGTGGGAGGGGAAGAGCAAGAGGTACTGGCTTATCACCTCTGGTTACTATCTAGTCTCACTCAGCCTCATGAGCGTGATCCTCACGCACTGGATGTAAAGGGTGTGCTTGAAAAAGAGGGCTTTTTCAAGTATCGTCTGTATACCTTCGCGGCTTCGGCCGCGTCGGCATTGCGGGATCGTCTAATGGTAGGACTGCGGTTTCTGGTACCGTATATCTAGGTTCGAGTCCTAGTCCCGCAGCAAGCTAGGATTTTTGGAGTAGATTTCTCCAATATCCTTTGTATTTCCTAGTTGGTTCTCTGGTTCTAACCTTGCAGAAACAGCGCGAGCTTCTTCTGCCATGTTTCTTATCGGAAATAACAGATTATCCAATGAAATGCTCAGTTTTCCGTTGGTTAGTTTGTAGTCCGAACCTAATGCAGAGAAGATCTCCTTTTTAACACCAAGGTTCTTGTCTGTATTCGCTTTAGAGAAAACAATCGGTGCCTTCTCTGCAAAGTTAAATCCTCGCTCTGCGATCTCTAGCCAGTTCTCAACGCGTTTGTCAGTATCCTTTAAGAAAGACCATAGACGATCCTTCTCTGCGAGCAATACTTCTTTACGGCTTCGGAACTCATGTTCATCAATCTCAGAGTTTGAGCGCATATCAATCAGATTATCTATCTTCTTGAGACATGCGTCATACTCGCGGCGCTGGTTTCCAAACATCTGCTCTCGGTCTGTAATCTCCTTAGCGTTCATGTCCTTTAAACGAGCTACTGCCCATGTGGTGAACTCAGGGGGGATCTCTAGCTTGCTAAGCTCCTCAACAATCTGCTTCTGTAGTTCCTGTTCCTCAATGGCTTTCTGTGAGCAGTTAGGATCTTTCCGCTTTGTGCAGTGATAGTAGGTGTAATGAGCCACACCACCATTAGCAAGCTTCTTCCATTTCTCCTCGCCCGTTATAAGGGCATTACATTCACCGCATCGGATCGGACCACGGAAGGTAATCTCACGCTTTCCTTTAGGGCGGGGATTACTTCTTCTGCCTAGTAGGAACTGTATGCGATCAAACTCTTCACGCGTCATGAGCGGTTCGTGCGTACCTTGGTACCAAAGACCACTTCCAACAGGGTACTCAAATTCCCCGTAGTAGAACGGGCGAGTGAATAAGTTGTAGGCATTGCTACGGCTTATTTTCTTTCCGCTTGCTGCGCGTAGACCCCAGTCATTTGTAGCTATCTCTAGGATACGGGGTGGCGTGTAATCGCCTGTCAGCATGAGGTCCACCATTTTGCGTAAGAGTGGTAGGCGTTCCGTATCGGTATAGATCCTTTTCTTACCCCGCTCTTCAAACTTATCGTTCTTATAGCCCAGCGGTGCTGGGGCAGGGTATACACCCATCTTTGCCTTCTGCTCAAGCCCGCGCTTCACATCACGGCCTTTCTTGGCACTCTCGTACTGCGATTGCGAAAGAGCCATTTGAAGCATCCAAATGCCCTCTGGGGAGTTGTTCTCAAAGTGATAGGTGGCAAACTTAAGATCGCTTATCTCTCCTGTACGGAGTGTGTAGGTTATGGCACTTGCGTCTACCTCATTACGGGATAGGCGGTCAGGATGCCATGCCAGAAGCCCGTTGCGCTCTCCTGAGCGCATTCGTATAAGCATGTCAGCAAACTTAGGGCGATTGTAAGGAATGAAGGCACTGCGCTCCTCCTCAATAAACTCTATATCCAGATCTGCAAACATTTCAGAAAGCTTCGCCTTTTGTGCGGGTATGGAGAGTGCCTGCTTCTCCTTATCCTCAGAGGACTTTCGGAGATAGGCGAAGTATTTAGGTTTGCTCGTTTTAGCCATACTCATATCATTATACGGCGAGAACCCAGGACATGCGCGTCATCAGTTGGTATCGCTCAATCCCTGCCTCAATAAAGGCGATGCTGTTTGAATACGGTAGGCCTTTGGTTAGCTCTGAGGCCTCCACAAGCCGTTTGGTTAGCCGTTCTGGGTGGTCTGCGCTCCAAACCCTAGAAATCACCCGCCGGACCTCTTTAGCCCCATTGTCGCGGATAGCACTTGCCAGTCCATAGGAGATCAAGGCACGGTTCAAGCTGTGAGCATTCCCATGCTTTCTGGCTTCCGTGATTATGTGAGAGAGCAGTCCCAGATCATCTACTGGGCCAAGGAGAGCAAGTTGATTTTCAGGCCTTTTGATGAGGTCGCGCCATGATTTTAAGAGAATGTTTTTGCACAGGTCAGGGGTGAATAGATCCTTAAATTTCACAGATGTTTTAGGGTCTCTGCCTAGGTGGGCGTTTATCTCAGAAAGAACTGCTTGGCCTTTTTTAACCCGATATTCGTACCTAAATACCTCATGCTTATCTAAGCCGCATCGCTCTATTAAGGCACGCTCCCGTTCCAATCGTCCTTTGTCCTTGCGTTTTACCATTGGCCGCATCGCATCTGCGATTTTGTCGTAAAAAACTCTCTCACGAGTGCCGGAGTAGATATGCAGCGATTGGCCACCATGTTTGTACTCTACTTTGGTTATATCAACTACCTTGCTCATATCTACACGTCCCAATTCATCTAGAACTTCTTTCATTCTTATCTCGGGAGGGAGTAGGACGTTTTTGCATAAATGAAAAGCAGAGACCTTCGCATTAGCTAAAACCTCACTCTCAATCTGGATACCCACATCCTCAAGTGCCTTTCTAAGTTTGTAGAGAACCTTCTCAAAATCTGCATCAGATACCTCCTGCAAGCTATTTCCAAATAGTAGCTTAGGGACTGAAAAGGTGAGTTGGATTGTATAGACCACCTCGTCTCGGTCCCTATTTAATGCCTCATAAATCTCAACCTTTGGGAGATACTGCCCTGCGTAAGGAGGGTGAAAAACGAAATGACGCAGATATATTGAAAGAGAGCGCAGCTCTGTAGGAGATAGATCGTGTATTCGCCGGTTGGTTAGTTCAGGTACGAACCATGACCTGTTCAGGATTTTGAACTTTCTCGGCCCAGTTATCTTGATAATTACGGTATCCATAGGAACTTCGTTGTTGTCGGTGTTTTTCAAGGAACCCTGTAAGGGCGATTGCTGCATCAGCGTGCAGCAATAACAGCTTTAATCGCGCGGATAATTGCCTCGTCAATCTCAAAAGGATATTCGCTGTAAAATTCGGCGCTCACATCTTGGATCTCATCTTCACTGAGCGTGGTAGTGCAATGCGTTGCACTAAGTTCCTGAAGTTGGAAGCGGGTATATAGGGCTGCAATGGGGTAGCGTCTGGTTAGGTACTGCTCGCCTGATCTGCTTACCGGAACAAGGTTAATACTCTCCATGTGCTCCTCAGCGGCTTTGCTTTGGGCGTTTAACTCTTCCCAGTTAATAGAACGTATATCCTCCATTGAGGCCGCTGCTAATTCGTCATGCCTTTCCATACGTGTGGTGGTTTATTGGTAATGCATTCTTTTCCCGCCACAGCACGGCTCATTGCCTCAATAAGGCGAACTAGACGTAGGCCTTTATCTAGCGCTTGCGCCTTAGTGATCTCAGTTCCATAGTGCTTTTTCCAAAGCTCTTGAAACTCTGCGATGTCCTTATCGGTCAAAACCATACTGTTTGCCCAGTATGGTTTCTATAAAATTCCCCGTGCGGTTTTCGGACTAAATAGGACTATTTCCGACTATTCCTGATATGAGCACCTTTTAAGTCATGTTCTAAAATCTCAATATCCACGCCACTTTTTTGAAGTTCAGCTATAGATACAGTTTTTCTAAATGTCAGAGTGCTATGTGCGCGCTCAGGGAAGAAAGCTTTAAGGATCTCCCCAGTAAATCCAAGAGCATATAGAACTTTAGAAAAGCTTTCTTTGCCCAGTTCCGTTTTCATCATCTCCGGTAGCTTTTCTCGCTCAATACGCTGTCCCGAACGCTCAAACACATACTCAAGGAACCCCAGGTTCTTGCCCGCACCATGAGGTCTGCTTAATAGATATTTGTTTATGTAGACATTTCTATCTTGGATAGATATGGAAAACTCATTCGTTTCTTTTTGGGCAATCGCGGGTTCACTGCTGTACTGCGAGTACTCGGAATACATCTCATCAAATTTAGGGAAAAGTATGTCAACTAAAAAGCCCTTAGGATCAATGTCATTGAACATACCTAGACCTGGACTATCTACTATGCTCCCACGTCTGGTGATGTAATTTTCCCGCACCACCCTGAGTGCCTTCTCGTGCCCAAGTTTTTTGATGATCTTTATTTGGTTTTGTGCGGAAGGATAGGTTTGATTTGGGTGTTCATGCGCAACTTCGTAAGTTACATATTGATCTTCCGGCGTAAGCAGGTAGTCCTCTTTTAGGCGCTCAATTACTAACCATATTTCTCTAGCAATTTTCTCCTCTTGGGACATAGATACTTAAAATCTACGCTGTTCTGGGGTCTTTTCAAATAGCGCTTTCCTCGTGCTATCGTATTGACACAATTGAATAGGGCGGCCTAAACCTGCAGAAACCTTCTCGGGCATGGCCTCAAGACCGATCAAGCATAGAAGACCCGTCATGGGGTTCGCTTGATCGGCCATATCGGGAAACCGGTATGCCCGTGGCGGGTCTTCTGTGTACCGCCTCGGTTTACAAGACCGATCAAGAAAAACTAAATATGGATACGCAATCTGCGTCTGTTAAGAAGCCACTTCTCAAGCGGTGGTGGGTGTGGGTACTTATCGTACTCGTAATATTTATCATCATTGGTTCAATAGGCGGCTCAGACCAAACCAGCTCAACAGGCGGAAGTTCTGAGGCCGCTGCTGTACCTGAACCTGCATTCACTCTCACAGCCATACAAATGGCTTCTGAGTACAAGGAGAACGAGGTCGCTGCAGATGCAAAGTACAAAGGTAAACTGGTTGAACTCTCAGGCACCGTAGACACAATAGGAAAGGATATTGCTGACACTCCTTTCATTGCGTTTGAAACAGAAAATCAGTACGAGATCATCAATCGTATTCAGTGCATGTTCAAGACGGGAGATACCGAAGCACTGTCTGCAGTAAGTAAAGGCCAGAAAATAACCCTTCGTGGAACAGTATCCGGCGCGCTCGGCAACATCATTGTTAAGAACTGCGAGATAGTTCAGTAGACGGAGATAATACGTTACCCCTCAGAAATTAGAAGCTGCAGCCGCTATTGCTGCAGGTTGTTTCTAGTGCAACGCCTTGCACTGCATACCCCCTAGGGGTATTATTACCTCTAATGAATATAGAGACCAAAAAACAGCTTCAAAACCGACTTAAGCGTATTGAAGGGCAAATCCGAGGTCTACAGCAATTGGTAGATAAAGACACATACTGTATTGATGTTATTACTCAAACCTCAGCCATTAAAAGCGCCCTATCAGGGGTTGAGGATCTTCTTCTTGAGAACCACTTGGATACCTGTGCTTCTAGTCAGATAAAGTCAGGGAATATTGCGAAGGCAAAGCAAGAAATTCTGGCCGTCTACCGCCTAAAGCGTAAATAGTATGAGTAATCATCAGACGTACCGGATTAAAGGTATGCATTGCGCTTCGTGCGCAGGCATCATTGAGCGTACCGTTAAGAAAGTTGAGGGTGTAGAACACGTTGAAGTGAACTATGGGACAGAGACCGCCAAGATCGCTTTTGATGAAGCTAAGACCAATCCCCACTATCTTTCCGAACAGATAAAACCACTTGGATACACACTGGTTATACCTACGGCTGAAAGTATGAGCATGTCGGCTGATGAACACGCTGCTCATACTGGTTTACGCCAGTCCAAGACAGAGAAGCTTGCTGAGATTAAGGACATGCGTTGGAGGGTTCTTTCTGTCCTTCCGCTTGCCGCATTCAGCATTTTCGTTATGGGGTGGGAAATGGCTGCACAGTTCGGCTGGATCAATACCATTCCGGAGATTTGGTATGAGTTCTTTCATCACCTCCTGCCGATCTTCGCTACCTACACCATGGTGGTTGTCGGTAAGCCCTACCTACTCGGCTTCTATCGCTTTGTTCGCTATGGGAAGGCGAACATGGATACTCTTATCGGTATTGGTACTTCTGTTGCCTTTCTCTACAGCTTCGTCCTCACTGCCTTTGAGGAACCACTTAGGCAGTTTCTCAATGTTGACCAGACCTACTATGACGTAACCATAGTGGTAATCGCCTTTATTGCATTCGGTAAGTATCTTGAGGCCAAGTCCAAGCTCAGGACAGGCGATGCCATTCAGAAGCTTCTTGGCCTGCAGGCAAAGACGGCGCTAGTCATGCGCGATGGTATAGAGGTTGAACTCCCTATAGAACAGGTCGTACATGGCGATCTAATTGTTGTGAAGCCAGGCGGGAAGATACCGGTTGATGGTGTTCTTACAGAAGGCAGTTCTTATGTGGATGAAGCTATGGTTACGGGTGAACCTCTACCTGTAGAGAAAAGAATAGGAAATGCCGTTGTTGCCGGAACCTTGAATACAAAAGGCCACTTCATATTTAAGGCAACCAAAGTAGGTTCAGAGACCTTACTTGCCAGCATCATCAAAATGGTAAGCGAGGCGCAAGGCAGCAAAGCGCCTATTCAAGGACTTGCAGACAAGATCTCTAGCGTCTTTGTCCCCATCGTTCTCGTATTCGCAGTTCTTGTATTTGCGGCATGGCTGTTCTTTGGCATCCCTACATTGGGCTTTGCACAGGCGCTTACACTCGGCCTCACGTCTTTCGTAGGCATTCTTGTGATTGCTTGCCCGTGTGCGCTCGGACTTGCTACGCCTATCGCCGTTATCGTTGGAGTAGGTAAGGGAGCTAGTGAGGGCATTCTTATCAAAGATGCAGCTACCCTTCAGAAGCTTAGAAGTGTGAACACGATAGTCGTAGATAAAACGGGTACGATCACAAAAGGTAAGCCAGAAGTAGTTGCTCTAGAGACCTACGACAATCACTCGGAAGGAGAAATACTGAGCATACTTGCTTCCCTTGAGAACAAATCTGAACACCCTCTTGCAAGCGCAATTCTTGCGTACGCAAAAGATAAAGGGGTATCAGCAAGTCCAACTGATACGTTTGAAATTATTGAGGGCAAAGGTGTTAAGGGGTCAGTAGGGGGTACGGAGTATTTTGCAGGAAACCCTAACCTCATTAGTGATCTTAAACTTAGCTTTGATAACCAAGTCCTTGAAAGCCATACGACTAAGGGAAGGACACCCGTTTTGCTAGCTTCAAGTAAGGAGGTTATGGGGCTGGTATTAATAGCGGATGCTCTTAAGCCGGAAGCGGCCACAGCTATTAAGAAGCTGCATGGCATGGGAATTTCAATCGTTATGCTTACAGGCGATAACAAACAAACAGCTCTCTCAATAGCTAAAGAGGTAGGTATTGATGATGTGGTAGCTGAGGCGTTGCCGGACGAGAAGCTTAATAAAATCAAAGAACTACAGGCAGCAGGTCGTGTGGTTGCTATGGCAGGAGATGGTGTAAATGATGCTCCAGCGCTCGCACAAGCGGATGTAGGTATTGCTATGGGAACTGGTACAGATGTGGCTATTGAAACTGCAGGCATCACGCTTCTCCATGGAGACATTTCAAAGCTGGTAAAGGCAGTACGCCTCTCACGCTTCACTATGGCAGGCATCAAGCAAAACCTCTTCTGGGCTTTCATATACAACTTGGTGGGGATACCGATTGCTGCGGGTATTCTCTATCCGTTCTTCGGCCTGCTTCTCTCACCGGTGATTGCTGGGCTGGCTATGGCGCTCTCAAGCGTATCTGTGGTGCTCAACTCACTCCGATTAAAAACCGTTAAGCTCTAATCATGGATACCTACACCTTTCACATTCAAGGTATGCACTGCAAGTCCTGCATTGCTCTCACAGAAGGAGAGCTGATGGATCTGCCCGAGGTTACTCATGCGCAATCCTCACTCAAGACGCATACCGTGGACGTTACTGGTGAGTTTGGCGAACGGACGCCTGAGCAGATCGCGCAGCTCCTTACAGAACCTTTGAAGCGCCATGGATACAGTGTCCATTTGGAAAAACAGGCGCATAAGGTACGGTGGGCTGATTTCACCTATGCCGTTCCAATAGCGGCTATGTTCGTTGCCGTATTTATCATTCTTCAAAAGCTGGGCATCGTGAACCTTGTTGGGGCAGGGGAAATGACTTACACCACGGCCTTTGTCATTGGCCTCGTTGCCTCTGTATCAACCTGTATGGCCGTAGTTGGCGGGCTAGTGCTTTCAATGTCAGCAAGCTACGCAAAGGAGGGGGAAGCAGTACGTCCGCAGGTGTTGTTCCATATAGGTCGCCTCGCCTCGTTCTTCGTGCTTGGCGGCGTAATAGGCGCTATAGGATCAGCGTTTCAGCTCGGAGGGACAGGCACATTTGTTCTTAGCTTCTTTGTTGCAATAATCCTTCTTATTCTCGGTCTCAATCTCCTAGATATTTTCCCTTGGACCAAGAAGCTTATCCCTACGCTGCCAAGCTCTTTTGGAAAGGGTGTTAGGGGTCTTCAGGGGGCTGCGGGTGTCCTCACACCACTCCTTATTGGCGCAGCTACCTTCTTCCTGCCATGCGGCTTCACGCAGTCCATGCAGCTCTACACTCTCACCACTGGCAGCTATCTTGAGGGAGCGTTGACGATGTTCATATTTGCCCTTGGAACGCTTCCCGTGCTCGCACTCCTAAGCTTCAGCGCCCTAAGCATTAAGAAGATGCAGACAGGCATGTTCTACAAGACGGCTGGCCTCGTGGTGATATTCTTCGGTCTCTTTAATCTCATGAACAGCTTGGTTGCTGCAGGACTTATCCAACCACTTATTAGCTTCTAACGTATACTTAATTTATGAAAAATTTGCCAATGATCCTCTCGGTCCTCGTAGCTGCTCTGGTGATTGGAGGGGCTATTGTATTTAGCCAGAAACCAGATGGTTCAGGTCAGGTCGTACAGAATGTCTCTATGGAAGGTGAGAAGCAGATAATTGAAATAGATGCTAAGGGTGGGTACTCTCCTAAGCTCACTACTGCAAAGGCCGGAGTGCCTACCGTACTTCGTTTAAAGACAAATGGTACCTACGATTGTTCATCAGCGGTGACCATTCCTAGCATTGGGTTCCGTAAGACCCTAGATGCAACTGGTGTAACTGAAGTTGAAGTACCTTCCAATATTGCACAGGGGACGCTAGAGGGACTATGTTCAATGGGTATGTATAACTTCTCAGTCAAGTTTATTTAAGACCTTATGACTCTTGAGCAATATTCCATTCTCCTTTCACTGGGACTTCTTGCCATTTTTACCTTGCTAGTGGTAAGCAGCATTCTGTATGCAGCTGTCCCAGCTGTTAAGGATCATGTCCGTAAACATTCCTATGCTAATTATCTTTCAGCCATGGCGCTTATCTCAGTTGCAGCCATACTTGGTGCTCTCATCTATCAGCTCGCATACCTCACGCCTGTTTGCGAGCTGTGCTGGTGGCAACGCATATTCCTATTCCCAATAAGCGTTATTGCGTTAGTAGCCCTATGGTTTAAAAGTAGGGAAGCACATATTACGATAGCAATCCTTTCTGTATTCGGTCTCTTCTACGCGCTGTATCACTACTATTACCACTTCCAGGGCTTAGTACTTGGGAACACACTCGCCCTCCCATGCTCTAGCGGAGGTCTTCTTCCGGCTTGTACAGATAGTCCCATACTGACCTTTGGCTTCATAACAATCCCGTTCATGGGTATCTTGGTCTTCTCAAGCATGCTGATCCTGGCGTTCTTTGCTCATAAGGCAATGAACCGAGAAACTCAGGCAAATGACTAGCAATTGGTATAATTGAGCAATATGAAAAAGAACTCAGGATTTTGGATATTAGGAGGGTTGGCGGGTGCGGCAATTGTGCTAATTCTGGTTTCTAATTTTCTAAATGCGTCTCCAGTTTCTAATGAAGTTGCCGCTCCTATTGCTCTCTCGGCTGATGATCACAAGAAAGGGGCAGAAAATAGCCAAGTTATTCTTATTGAGTACTTGGACTTTGAATGCGAAGCGTGTGGTGCCTACTATCCGCTCGTAAAGAAGATGGAAGCGGAATTTGGCGACAGAATTACATTCGTTGCTCGGTACTTTCCGCTTCAGGGACACAGGAACGGAGTTCCAGCAGCCCACGCTGTAGAAGCTGCAAGCCGCCAGGGTAAGTTCTGGGAAATGCATGACATTCTCTATGAACGTCAGAAAGATTGGGGAGAGAAGCAGGTGGCAACCCCTGAAGTATTTGAGGCATACGCCCAAGAACTTGGACTAGATATGGATAAGTTCAAGGCCGATGTTGGTTCACCTGATGTTGCTGCACGAGTAAAGCGTGATATGGATGAGGGTATTCAGCTTGGCGTTAAATCAACGCCAACCTTTTTCTTGAATGGAAATAAACTAGCTAACCCGCAATCAGAAGAAGCATTCCGATCAATACTTCAGAATGCGCTCCAATAATGCATGAGCAAGCACTCGCACGAGAGTAGTGGAAATATACGAACAGCCCTCTTTCTCAATATTGTCTTTACGATAGTTGAGCTGATTGGCGGTCTCCTTACAAACAGTCTCGCCATTCTTTCGGACGCTCTCCATGACTTTGGAGACACTATTGTTTTGGCACTTGCGCTGTATGCGGAGAAGAAGTCAAAGCAGGGTGCAGACGAAAAGCGAACCTATGGCTATGCTCGGCTATCGGTATTCTCAGCACTCGTATCAGGAGCAGTTCTTATAGGTGGTTCCTTGTTCATCATCTCTCAAGCTATTCCTCGGCTCTTAAACCCAGAGGCGGTACATGCGCCTGGCATGATGATACTGGCTGTAGTGGGCATCGTTTTCAACGGTATAGGAGCGTATCGCCTCAAGAAGGGAGAAGGAATAAATGAACGAGTGCTCTCCTGGCATCTCTTTGAAGATGTGTTCGGCTGGATGGCAGTATTCATAGGTGGAGCTTTGATTTACTTCTTCGATCTTCCAATTCTTGACCCAATTCTTACGATCGGCTTCACGCTGTTCATTCTCTGGGGAGTTATCCGCTCAATGGGAGAGGTAAGCAACATCCTTCTTGAAGGAGTGCCTGAGAAAATAAATCTACAGTTGCTAAAGAGTGATATTCAAAAGATAGAAGGTGTTCTTGGCCTTCACGATGTGCATGTATGGTCTCTAGAAGGAAAGACGAATGTTCTAAGTGGACATATTGTTGTAAACCCACAAAGCGTAGACGATGGACACGCGATACAGCAAAAAGTTAAAGAGATGCTGAAGGATAAGCATGATATTGAACATGCCACGATAGAACTTGAGACCGATGCAAAGTGTGCAGAGAAAAACTGTTAAATGCAGTTTTACATCCTTTAGATAAGCCATATTTTCATCCCCATTTCTTCATGAAAGCAACATTGACCACTCTCATGGGGAAGCTATACTAGTGGAACTGGTTAGATACGGTTGTACTCAAGAAAAGCCTGTTATGGCTTTTTTGTATTATGAAGAAACGCTGAACGTCCCTTTGTTTTCCTATACTGCCTTCCAAGTTTTTCTCCCGTTCTATAGCTCGCGCTAAGAAGAGGGGTACATACAAAGTTTATGGTTCGGTAGCAGCGGTATTCGCTCTATCACTTTTTATCCATAGCGTGTCGCCACAGTCTGTGGACGGCATCTTTCCTTTCCCGCACACAGCTCATGCTCAATCTGATGGTGAGGGCGGCATGATACATGATCCAAGTATTGGTCTCCTTGAAGGGGTAAGGGACCCAAGTGTTCTCAATGAACACGAAATGGAAGTTTCTGGAGGAATGGCGCTTATGCCACATGGCGATCTTCCTGAAGGTGATGAAACTTCTAGTGCTAGTGGAAAGCAAACTAAACCAAAGAAGACAGGTATCGCTATTTACACAGTGAAAGAAGGGGACTCTCTCTCTGAAATTGCAGAGGAACACGGTGTTTCCACTAAAACTATTCTTTGGGCAAATGACATCCGTGATGCAAGTACTATCCGTATTGGAGATGACCTCATAATCCTTCCAGTTTCCGGCGTACAGCATAAAGTAGCTAGCGGAGAAACCCTGCAAGCTATCGCTAAGAAGTACGGATCTGACGTTTCTGACATTGCCTTATACAACGGTATAAGTGAAAGCAAGGGACTTGCTGCAGGTTCTGAAATCATTGTTCCAGGAGGTGCGTTCCCATCAACTCCACCAAAGAGTATTGGAAGTACTGGCTCATCTAAAAAAAGTACGGCGTCAACCAAATCTTCAAGCTCATCTTCTTCATCTGGTAAGTTTGGCAACCCGCTTCCTGGAAGGCCAATTTCTCAAGCAAATCATGGATACAACGCGGTTGATATAGACGGCGAAACAGGAGACCCAATCTACGCTTCAGCTGGCGGTTCAGTTATTATCGCTAAGGGAGGTGGTGGTTATAACGGAGGATATGGAAATTACATCGTTATTGATAACGGAGGTGGTGTTCAGACGCTGTACGCCCACATGTCGTCTTTGGAGGTCTCAGGTGGAACAGTTGGTAAGGGAGAAGTTATCGGATATGTAGGTAATACAGGTAAATCAACAGGTTCGCATCTCCACTTTGAAGTGCGTGGTGCAACCAATCCGCTTTAGTAAGTTCAACTCTCTAATGACAGGAGATAAAAAGTTTCTACAAGAACTAAATATATTCAGAAATGAAGTGCAGTCAGCACTAAGGTTTTTATATACGGAATTAGCGATACGCGAGATGGGGATTACCCGTAAGGGTGTTCTAGAAGCGATGGATAGAACCCCTACTTTTTGGAATACCGTGCTTAGCTCGTTGCAGCACTCTACATTTATTACCTTAGGGAGAATATTTGGCACTGGAAGGCATGACTTTAATAAGCTTTTACGATCTATTCAGGACAATAAAGTAATGTTCACCAAGGCAGCATTTTCTGAAAGATGGGAGAACAATCCTGATAAGGGGCAGTTAGGTAATTACCTGCAAACCTACCTTAAGCATGTATATGAACCATCCCAGCAGGACTTTGACGACTTGGTGGCGCATTTCCAAAAGCAGAGAGACCAGTATGAAAGTATCTACAGGGACATCAGGCACCATTTTGGCCATCGTCTCTATATACGCAATGAGGAAATTGAGAAGTTATTTAATGCGGTCAATATTGTTGAACTGGAGAAGTTTTGCGTGAACCTTGAGGCGCTATGGGATGCTCTCTGGAACCAATATCATAATGGAAGGGGACCCATGCTCCCGCTTAAACGAAAGAGATATTCAACACGCAATATTCTGAAGGGTAAGACATCGCCATATAAGACACCTCCGAGCAATGCTCAATATATTTATGAGGCACAGACAGCCCTAAAGATGCTTGAGAAAGGTAAGCCAAAGAAACCTAAATTGCGCTAGCAAGTTCAAGATCCGGTAAGAGTTTATAGGCAAAGTTTGATTTACCAGCCAATAAAACGGTTCTAACTTCGTCCAGTCCCCGCAGCTAATAAATTTGCTAGTATTAGTCTATGAAAATAGCCGTACTAAGCTTCTCATTTCTTAAGCCAAAACACCTCGAAAAACTGCGGAGTTTCGGAGAGGTGATTGAGTACCAGTCAACCAATAACGCCCCAGACGCAACAGAGCGAGTAAAGAGTATCGAAATAGCTATTGCTGATTGTTGGGACGTACCGATGGATAAAACCTTCTTTGAGAGTTCCCCAGATCTTAAATACGTCAGTCTGAACTCCACTGGGTTTAATCAGGTAGATATTGAAGCAGCCAAGGCTCATGGTGTTGCGATTTCTAATGTCCCTGGATACTCAACAGAAGGTGTTGCGGAGCAGACCCTTGGCCTCATGCTCGCGGTTGCTAGACACATACCGAAAGCTAATCAAGAGATGATGAAGGCCCCGTTTCAGATCGATCCAGCTAATAGGAATCATGATGTATATCAAGGAGTTGAATTGAGAGGAAAGACCCTTGGAGTCTTTGGACTCGGTCAGATTGGTCTTCGCGTAGCTGAGCTGGGGAATGCTCTAGGCATGCGAGTCATAGGTTGTACGAGATCCCCTAAACAGATGCCGAATATTGAAATTGTTGATTTCTATACTCTGCTTGAGGAAAGCGATTTCCTCGCCATAACCTCCGCTTTCAGTGCCGAAATGAAAGGCCTCTTCAATGAGAATACCTTCTCCAAAATGAAACCAAGCGCAATCCTTATTAATACTGCCCGAGGAGATTTCGTAGAAGAAACAGCGCTCAGCAATGCGCTCAAGAGCAATAAGATCTATGGATATGGTGCGGATGTACTTACAGACTGGTCTGTGAATAATCCGATTCTCGGAATGGAAAGAGTAGTGCTTAGTCCTCACTCAGCATTCTTTACCCAGGAGTCCGCAGACCGGCTTGCAGATAGCGTAATTGCGAACGTGGAAGCATATATTCAAGGTAAACCAATAAATGTCATAACTATTTAGTTAGTAAGGTTCCCACGTCGTACCAAACCCCCAGCAATTGACTTTTATAATTTAAATAGTATTTTGCATACAGACGATCTTATGGTGAGGTCGTTGTAAACCATAGCCGATGCCTTAAATGGATAGGCGATTGGAGGATCCCATGCACATGAACAAAGCCGAGCTTGCCCATCTGGAACATGAGCTGAATCCCGTCCTGAAAAATCAGGTAGTGGTGCGTTACGAGACGATTGGAGGTACTCAATTCAGCGGCGATGTCTTGACCTTCTATCCCTACGAGGACGAGTGTTGCCTAATCGCCCAGGTTACGGTGAATGCTACACTCAGTCATACGGTGGAAGTGAAAGTGGGCGCCACGCTCACGACTTTGGACATGGTTCTCAAAGACTGGAACCAACGCCGCTGCAACGACTGGCTGAATCCCGAAGCTTTTGTGGCCAATATTCCTGTATTCCGCGACGGACAGCTCTGTACGTCGCTCAAAACTGGAATCGATAGTGGCTGCTGGGACTTTTGGTCGGGCTTGATGGCAGGCGTAGTGAACGGGCATTACGATGCCGTTATCACCAATCACCGCCCAGATCCAGAAGAGATCGCAGCCGCAACCGCGCTTTGGAAGCGCTTCTCGGCGTTCACAGCGCAGAACCAGCGTAAATGGGCTCAAAGGGTAATGTCCCACTATTAAGAAAAGGGCCGCCTAGTACTCTACGGAGGAATGGCGGCTTTTCTTTATATGGCTTTAAATAGGCATTTGGGTTCGAATATCGTCCCAGACTGCCAGCTAATGAAATTGGAAAACCGCATGAACGATTTTCCGTTACGCGGTTCTGAAAACTAGACTGACACCACATCGACGACGCCTTGCGGGTACGTGTGACCGGGCTTGGCGAAGTTGTCTCGGTCGAGAATCATGCTGACCGCGCCACCGAGCGAGATGTGATAGGGGAGCGTGCGGACGAAGATGACCTCAGTGCGATCGCAGAAGAATCCGGAAAGGATCTTTCCTTCTTCCTCCTTGTCCATCTGCGTGTACACGGCGCCACATTTGAAGTTCATGCAGATGGCGACCATGCGCTTGATCTCGGTGCACGACCCACCGTTCCGCCGGATAGTCTTCCGGTCTGTCCACAGGACATTCCCGTAATGACAGCTCAGGCAGAGTTTCGGAAGCGATTCGATGAACGCACGCCGCGTCCATTTTGGGCGATTCTGGTCCATATGACCCTCCTTCTGTATCTAGGTGGAGTGTACCTCTGATTCCAAAAAGGTTCCAACGTCGTACCAAACCCCCAGCAATGTTTAAATTAAGCCGTATCTGAAGTAAAGAATAAGCGCCCGACCAAGGGCCGGGCGCCGCTCACTGCCGAATGGTTACGGCTTAATGAGAAGATCGAATCTTCGCTCAGGCATCAGATACTGAGCTATTTCTTTGAGATCAGAATAGTCCATGCGCGATATGGTATCAATGTCATCCTGACCGCTTTCAATTGCGCCCATGATCCAAAGCATGTCTTGGGCAAGATCGCAGATTTTTGAGCTGTTATGATCTCGCATCATAACGTCAGCGATCTCGATTCGTTTCTGGCGCTCGAACCCTTCCTGGTCTTCGACCACAAGCTTTACGCACTCAGTCACAAGGTCGCTAGACTGCTCAAGGGCTTCACGGACCATTACATTGCTTGTGATACTTAGGTCGGTGAAAGAAGGTCGCGCATCCATAGATGCACTAATACCATAAGTCCAGGCATGTTTCTCCCGGAACTCGGCGTTGAGTTGTCGACTCAGCAGAGCCCTGAACACGTTAACGTGCTCTGGATGAATCGAACTGGGAAGCAATGCATGCACTTCCAAGCCCGAGCCTGTAAAGCCGCGTGAATATTCCCCTATGGACATGACTTTCCGAGTGGAAGTTGGCAACCGTACTTCTGTTGCTGGTGCTTCTCCGCGTGTGCGCCTACCCGCTTTTTCTTGAGCGAACGGGCTTCCCGAAAGGATACTAACGACTTCATCGATCGTCTTCCCGCCGACGCAGACGATAGCGGTGTTCTGAGGCGTGTAATGAAGGTCGTAGAACGTCTGAAGATCCGTCGTGCTGATGGCCTCGATAGTCTCAGGCAATCCAAGCGCTCGTGAATGGGCCATGCGAGTATTAGGCATGAGCGCGTTTCGTATCGACTGGAACTGCTCAAGCGCTAGATCGTTTGGGAAGCGCCGCTTGAATTCTTGATGGATCACTCCTCGCTCTCGTTCATAATTGTTCACGAGCGAGCCGTTGAACAGCATCTCGCCGAAGACTTCAAAGCTCTTCGCCAGGTTACGTGTTTCAGCAGGAGCGAAGAACCCGTATCGAGTCCAGTGATACGAAGTTACACCGAGGGTCGCCTCGCCGCCATTTTCTAAGAAGAAATCCTCTAGCTGTTGTTTCGAGACATTCGTATTCTCGCTCACCATGTGTTCGACAAAGTGAGCGACACCTTCGCGACCAGGAGGATCCTGATTAGCGCCGCTGTAGATTTGGAAACCAACGCGTACCCAGGGCCGGCCAGGCAAATGGAGGATGTGCACTTCAAGATCGTTCGAAAGGGTAGTTGATTCGAAGTTAGCATACGGATCCCACATTGGGGTTACTCCTGTTTGATTTGAAAGGATCGTTCTTGAGAATTATACTATATAAATATATTTTATCAAATATTACAGCAAACCATCGACCCTACGTAATCATGCTTTAATTTTCCATAAAAGTTCCCATGTCGTACCAAACCCCCAGCACTCAAATAACCTCCGGGGGAACTTTTTCCAAAGTGAAGGATCATTAAAGTTAGAAACAGCGTTATACTTACCGTATGCCGAAGCAAGTACTCATTCTGACCGGAGGTATACTTCTTGTCGGTGTCTTAGGTGGTGTCTGGTATTTCAATGAAAGAATAGTCGAAGATGTAAGCGACACGCATCCGCCCGTGGAAGTACAGTCTGCTGAAATCTCGAAGGAGGTACGGAAGACCTCTGAAACTTCAGCAAATACTACCGTCTCGAAATACTCAGCTGCGAAGGACGTACTACCTACAACGGTTGGTCAATGTTCAGTAACGAAGGTGGAAATCGTTACTAATAGGCTTGAGGCCGAGGATGGATCACCACAAGCAGGGAGTGGTAGTGTCATCGGATACACGAACCATGGCGGACAAGTCCTATACGAGCAACTTTTGGAAATAGATAACTCGAAGCCGGGTGACGAGGTTACCCTGTGTCTGTTGTCCATTCCTCAGGATTGTCCAGAAGGGGACGAACGAGGGAAGATCTATCGTGCAACCAATCTAAGGACAGGAGCAAGCTGGGTAGCACCTGATGCACAGCATTTTTGCGGAGGTGCATGATATTTAGAGTTTGCAAGGATTTCAAGGACAAGTCTGTAAAACCTTGACTGTGGTTCCCACGTCGTACCAAACCCCCAGCTCGCTAACTTTAGTCTACAAACAGAAAACCCACCGACTAGATGGGTAATCCGTAGGTGGGTGATGTGCTCAGGTGAGCTTATCCATCTTCTTGAAGAACCAATCCAGGCCGAGGAGAGAGGCGAAGATCAGTCCATAGCTCCCAGCGAAGATTGCGATTTCAGCTGGTGTTGCACGCGACTGCTGGTTTGCGAGAACGAGGAGCCCGAAGATCATTTGTTTGTCCCTTCTGATCTGTCTAGCAATAATTTACTTCTATTATTGCAAATGTCAACTTGAGTAAAGCTTTAAATTTCGGTTCGAATATCGTCCCAGACGGCCAGCAATTGACTTTTAATACATAGTGTGCTATTTTAATTTCAGGAATCACAGCTCTGGGAGAAGGGTATGGCTCAAGCGGAAGGCGGCGCAAAGCGTCAGCTGACGGTCCGTCTCAAACCGGCAAATCGTGCCGGACTGGACCAACTGGCAGAGCGAGGGAATGGCAACATCTCCGCGCTCGTCGATCAGGCGGTTGAGGAATTCCTCGCCCGTCGCTCAGGTACGCCGATTGCGGCACAAGGCCCGTTCGCCTTGGACAGCGCCGACATCGAACGTATCGCACCCGTCGTGAAGGCGATCGGGGCGCCCATTTCGCTCCAAGTCTTTACCGACATCATCGAGGCTCAACGGACACAGTCCAAAGCCTGAATCAATCCACCATGCAGAAGGACAGAAGGTCCACTTGCGGGTGGATTTTCTGTTATATGAGGCTATATCGCAAATTTGTTCGAATATCGTCCCAGACTGCCAGCAATTGACTTTTTCATATTTGAATATATATTCACATCAGATTGAAACTCGAAAGCGAGGAATTCCTCATGATTCGCAACCTGATACGGCCCAATGCCCACTTCGTGGTGGGTGAGCATGAAGGCCGAAAAGTCTTCACGCTCGGCAACATCCGGTTCCCATTACTGCCGGTCGAAACCGTTCTGGAGTCAGAACGCACCTTTGTGAACATCGACGTATTCCGCAGGGACGGTTCGAAGCTGTCGGGTATGATTCGGGTGTCTACGGATTTCCCGAATGGTGTCGCTGGCACGCCGCCGTATTTCGACATGTACGACATGAAGCTACGGCGCGAGACCGAACTTCAGGCCGAGAGCTTCGAGGAAGGGGATCTGCTCTACCTGACGAATCTTCCGTTCAGGTTCGGGGAATCCCTTCTCAAGCAGCTCGGCGAGCAGGCTGACGTCTGCAGGGAATACATCGAGCGACACAAGCTATTGCTCGATGATGTCTTCCGAAGATGCGAAGCGATCAGGACTGATAACGGAGCTGAGCTCACGGACGATCAGACCAACATGATCTTCGGGCAGTTCTACCGATCGGTCGGCGAATTGTTTCAGGAGCTGAAAGAGCGCACCGACCTGCCCGAGCTGTTCGAGCTTCGGGAGACGGAACCGGCCTGATCGCTCTTCACGAACCTTAAGAGACCCTGTCCAGATCTGATCTGGCAGGGTCTTTCTTTATAAAAGTTCCCACGTCGTACCAAACCCTCAGCAATTGACTTTTTATAATATAAGTGTATTATACATTTACTAACCATGTGGTTAGCTTTCAGACCCGGATGGGTTCAGAGAGACGGATGTCTCAGAAAGATCAAACATGTTCTCTAGAAAAGCAAAGAAGCCAGGCTCAAATCTTGAGCGAATCTTAAGTGAGTTTCCATGGCTTTGGGCAGTTCGCCAGCAGTGGGTAGAGCCCGAAGAAGGACATTTCCTTCACATTAGTGCTGGTGACGCCAATCTACATTTTCTCAAATTTGGGATCCTTGGACGAAGAGGATCCTTCAAGCAGGGGGGAGTCTGGATCGTCTCACGCTCGGGAAAGACGACCTCCATCGACCAGGTTAACGTCGTTGAATATCGTCAGTGGTTCACTGATCAGATGTTTGAGGCCCGTCCTGACGAAACCTTCCAGATCACCCATCTGGTGCTTGATAGCAGGGAGTGGAATCAGGTTCAGATATTCCGTATGCCACCCCAGTTCGATCCTGAACACGTCTCATGGTTTAGTGGAAACTACTGACCATACACGCATGTTGGCCGCCTCAATCCTGGGGCGGCCTTTTAATTACACAAATTTGTTCGAATATCGTCCCAGACGGCCAGGGCTCCTGGAAGCTGGTCGAGATCTCGATAATCCCAGCCGGAGTCCCATCCTTTTCTACGATGAGGTGAACGAAGCCGATGAAACGCAAAAAAGTAGATCATATGCACGTATGCAAATAAATGAAAAACCGCCGTACGGCGGCTTTTCATTTCATCGCAGTTTGATGCGTGCGAGTACGTAACTAATCTTGAACCAAGACCGTAGTGCCAAGCGGAGTCCACTCATACAGCTTCTTAGCTATATCAGGAGGGAGGTTCACACACCCATGAGACCATTGTTTCCCAAACATTGTGTGCCAGTAAGCACCGTGTATGGCTCCTCCTTCTTTCGTGAAGTATATATTCCATGGCACCCCGGGCAGATCATAATACTGATCCGATATACCCGGAAGAGGTCCTTGCATGTAGCGGCTCGGCGTCTTTCGATACACCGTAAAGATACCTCGAGGGGTAGGTGTAAGATCAAGCCCTGTCGAGATTGATGCTTGCAGGAAAAGCGAGCCCCCATCATAGGCATACAAGACCTGTTCGGAACGATCAATAAGGATTCGTTTCGTAGTGCTGGAAACAGTTGCGGGAGAGTGTTCTTCAGTCGGTATATCGAAAACTGGGCCCGTAACCTCGGAAGCTACATACCAGGTGTCATGTATGCGCTCTGGATACCGTACCCATTCGTTGAAGACAACCTCATGCCATTCTCGGCCCGTAGTGTCGATAACTGTAGTCGTACCGACTGCAAGCACGATCCCTGAACGAAGCTTGGCAACTATAGGAGCCGTGGTGGTCGGTGCTGAACGGGCATTCGCACATGAGCCGACAAGGTATGGATCGCACCCTTCGATAATCTCCACGTAGTGAACCGAAGAAACAGGAGTTTCTTGGATTTGCGATACATCCGGCACTATGTCTATCAGGGTTGATTCACTTGAGAGAGTTGGAAAGGAAAGCGAGAGAGCGATAATCCCTAAACAAAATAAAGCCAACCCCACCAGAGGCTTCGCTCTGCGAATTTGTGCCAGAAACGCGTGCATATTCAGACTATATACCCTTAAGGAAGTTTTTAGCTAAATGTACAATTTCAAATATGAATCACATATCTAAACTTATTTCTGTTGGTACAGCCAATAGAAGGTTTCTAAACCTCACTGATATAATTACTTGATGGAGAATTATTTGAGGTATAAGGAATATCGAAAGCCTACATGGGCTCCTCCTTCTTGGGTGTTCGCACCTGTATGGACGATTCTGTACCTACTGATCGGAATTTCTTTTGGGTATGTATTTTTCTTGTATCTTAACAAAACTCTTCCTTTCATCGTGCTACTCCCATTTCTTTTGAATTTGCTCTTCAATTTCTCCTATACTCCTATACAGTTCCGATTACGAAATTTCTCCCTCGCACTTATAGATATAGTTCTTGTGGACATTACCCTAGTCTGGGCACTTTTGTCTGTACACACACATGTACCTTGGGTTGTCTATATAAACCTTCCGTATCTCGCATGGGTGTTGTTTGCTACTGTTCTTCAGATTTCAGTAACCGTATTGAATAGCAAAAGAAGGTAATATCGTTAGGCTCTGGTGGTCTTGTACTCTCTAATTACGTGTCGCTTTGCAACACACTAGAGAAAGCTTCCTTTGAGGCATTTGTTTCACTGAAGTCACCAAAACGAATCCACGTTGGAACGAGCTTGAAGAGTAATGGTTTTGCTGCATCCATGTGTGTTATCGGTGCTGATGGTTTTCCTTCAGGGAAGAGTCGTGAGGTGAGCTCAGAGAGCATCGGACCAAAGGTGGCCGTGTCTGTGATTTCTTCAAACACACCTTCGATCTGCAGCGTCTGATTCTTTTCAGTGTCGGTTACTACGAATGCTGCCTGAGGATGTGAATGCATATCACTCACCTTGCGTGTGTTTGCAAGAGTGAGGAGATATACAGATAGGGAATCATCGCATGAGTAATAAAGCGTTCGAACGCGTGGAGTTCCTTCCGCAGATACTGTTGCAAGAGAGCCGCAGGAATGCGCTTTAAGAAAGGTCAAAGCATCAGATCTTTGCATTTGTGGTGTATTCATTGCATAAGTATACACGCTGTAAGAATGTTCGATATCCTCTTAAATAACGAGCGAGGGCGGACAAGGTACCCTCCAATAGGTAAAGGTTGATGCTACCATTTCAATATGTTTGATCTGAGGATATATATAGTCATAGTTGCTTCTGTCCTGGCAGTCATTGGCAACGTCTCCTATCTTAGGGATGTCCTTACCGAGAAGGTAAAACCGCATCCGTACACCTGGTTTATATGGTCAATAGTGTCTATGACAACATTCTTCGGTGGACTCGCAAAAGGTGCGGGTATTGGAGTTATACCCACAGGTATCGCTGAATGCTTTACGATCATCATCTTCCTTCTCTCGCTCAAGTATGTATTTAAGGATCGTGCCCTGCATATTCGAGCCATCGATACGTACTTTCTTGTTGCTGCGTTGTTGGGGCTTATTCCGTGGTTCCTTACCAAGGACCCAACTATTTCTGTAGTCATTGTGGTTGTGATAGATATCATTGCCTTCATTCCAACACTTCGAAAGACTTGGGAGCATCCTGAAACGGAGAAGCCGCTTCTCTATGGTATGAATGTCGGACGCCACGTACTCACTCTACTGTCCCTAAGTTCATACAATATCGCCACCACTATTCATTCGATTGCGATGATTGTTACGAATACGCTTATGGTGTTTTTCATTCGAAGAAAAGGGTTAAGAATAACAGAGTCCACCTGAAAGAAATATATTCACCTTAAACGGTGTACTAGATAGGGAATAGCATAGTGAAATATTTATAAAAATCTACCATTTAAACCCATGAGCGATATCAGACTCATCTTTCTGCGTGGAGAGGGGTCTGCGCTACCTGCGCTACACTAGACCTATGCACGACCAAGTTTCAACAGACGAAGAGCTTGCAGCGCTCGTGCAGCGTGGTGATGTTGAACGATTCGGTATGCTTATGGTTCGGTATGAGCCAAAGTTGATGAGATACGGTTCACGCTTCCTTGCGCAAACCGATGACATTCGAGAGATCGTTCAAGACGTCTTTATTAAGACGTACCAGGATATACAGTCCTTTGATACCACTCAAAGATTTTCACCGTGGATTTATCGCATAGCGCATAATACGTTTGCAAATGAATTACGACGAAAGAGTCGTAACCCTATACGCCTTCCTGATTTCGACATATTACTAAGTCATTCTGCTGCGATAGAATCGTCTGATAGTGAAAGCGAACGGGCCAGTCTGGCTCGCATGGTAGAAAGAGGGTTGAATAGTATCTCACCTAAATATCGGGAAGTCCTGGTACTCTATTTTATGGAAGAACTCTCCTATAAGGAGATAGCCGATGTTCTCCGAGTGCCCGTTAATACCGTTGGTGTGCGGCTTGCTCGAGCAAAATCGGCTCTTAAAGCTTCTTATACGGAGCGCAACATATCCTATGAACAATAATTCACAACATGATCAGTTTCAGAACGAAGTCTTGGAACGTATTCGTTCTGGACAGCTTCAGATGAAGCCACGGTTATTTTTTGTGCTCAAGTCAGTATGTATCATTTTGATTACAGTATTCATTCTCCTTATATCAGTGTGGCTCGTAAGTTTCATATCATTTGGTCTCCGTCTTACCGGTAATGAGTCTTTGCTCGGTTTCGGAGCGAAAGGGTCACTTATCTTCCTAGTACTCTTCCCATGGTGGCTTGCGCTCCTGGATCTTGGATTGGTCGCGTTGTTAGCGTGGCTGGTGCGTCGCTTTTCATTCGGATACCGAAGACCTCTCTTATATCTCTTAATAGCTTTGACAGTCTGTGGCGCAGCTTCAGGTCTCTTGTTCGATCGGGAGACGCGATTCCACGATGATCGTTTTGAAGAAGCTGAGGCCGGAGAATTATTCGGTCCTCTAGAGTCCTTATATGAGAGCGCTCATTTGAAAGCACCTGAAGAGCATGGTGTGTATCGTGGATTTGTTCTGGATATTGGTGAACGATCCTTCACACTCACTCATGATGATAACGATAATGATGAAGATGACGGAGAATGGACGGTGCTACCGCCAACCAATTTCGATATGAAGATGATACGAATTGGGGATAGGGTATATGTTGCAGGGGAGCGTGAAGATCAAGAAATAGAGGCGTACGGTCTACGTATCCTAGACCGTTAGCAGAATGAAATAAAAGAGTGCTGTCAGGTGTACTACGAGTATGTCTACACAAACTCTTACCTACGCGCTGTATGTCTGTCTCGAATGCGGATGGATATATGACGAAACGCTCGGCATGCCTGAGCGCGGTATCCCACCAGGAACTAAATGGGAGACTCTCCCTGATGATTTTAAATGTGGTGACTGTGATATTCAGAAGCGCGATACCCATATGTGGCAGAAACTTCCCGTATGAAAAAGGATACCAAGATATTTTTCTCCACCGTTTTGGGTATACCGTTATTTTTGAGTGCAGTATGGGGAGTACATGCCGCCGACGAAAGGAGTACTGTGGTCTTTCAACGTGATGAGACTATAGAAGTTACCCCTGAAATTCCTGAGCCAATCGAAGCACCTAAGCAGGTGGCTATCGCAACAGTGACCCCAAAAGCTCCTGTTCAAAAACCTAAGGCAGTAAAGGTTGCAGTGCAGCCTGTGGTAGTTCCACCGCCAGAAGTTGCACCTGTCGTTGCTGTGGTTATTGAGCCATCATCTCCGGAGCCAGCTCCTAAGAAGCCAGTCGCTGTGAAGAAGTCTCGTCGTACACGCGCAAGTTAATGCCATGGAGGAATTCGACTATGAAAAGAGAGTGATGGGTTCAGAGGCTAGTATCAGTATCGTTGCTGATGATCGTGCCACCTCTGATGTCCTTGCTAGAACTCTCTTTGAGATTGCGGAAAAAGAGGAGGCGCGGTTCTCACGATTCCGAAAAGACAGTGAGCTTTCACGGCTCAATAGTGAACGTGCAATTAAAGTTTCCGCAGAGTTCATGGATGCACTTCTGCTTGGGAGAGAGCTATACCGTAAATCTTCAGGGGTATTTAATCCGCTCGTTGATATATCACGTTTCGGATACGACGCAGATATAAGTGTAATAAAAGGTACGGAACGTACGGGCAATGATGGTGCACCATACAACACAGACATGGAGGCTATCCATATTGACCAAGAGACCATGAGTGTTTCTCTTCAGGTAGGACAGAATCTCGATTTCGGTGGCTTCATAAAAGCGCACACCGCAGAGAAGATGGCGATGGCTGCATTAAATTGCCAAGGGGTTCTTGTGAATCTTGGGGGAGACATATATGCTCGTGGACTTGATGCAGAGGGTAAGCCTTTCGTCTTCATGGTGCAACACCCAACTGACCCAAACGTTGATCTCTCATTCATCGCGACTAATGTAGGAATCGCAACGAGTGGATCATATAACCGTCACTGGAAGTATCGAGGTACTCCGTTCTTTCACATACTCGACAGCACAGGAAGTAAGAATCCAATAACCGAAATCCTATCAGCAACCATTATCTCCAGGACAGGAGCGGAAGCTGACGCATATGCGACCGCAGCTCTCGCCCTTGGTGCCGAGGCTGGTGGGGAATTCCTGACAGAGAATGGATGCGAGTACTGTTTCATCTTAACGGATGGGAGTTCTATATGTTCTCGTTCGTTCCCAATGATTCAACAATCTACTGTAAATTCTTATGCCTAGCAAAACCTTCTTCGCATTCACCGCATCACTTCAAGAGTTATTGCTTGTAATAAGTATTGGAATACTGCTGATACTACCGGTAACTCTTGCATACATTCCTTCGTACCTGCCAACATGGTCATACACGGCGCTATTCGGTGTCTCACTTTTTGCAGTATTTCTGGTACTAGCTATACGACCTCTCGCGGATTTACTACCGAACATCACATGGATTCGGCCACTGGTGATCCTGCGTAAAGGGTTTGGTGTACTGTCTGCCTCCATAATCGTTGGAATAATGCTTTCAAAGTTTATGACTGACGGAGTCTACTATGCACTGGATTTCTTTAGCCTAGAACATTGGTCCCTTCAGGGAGCTTCGATTCTTGCCCCTATAGGCGATCTATCGGCCCTCATACTTCTTGTGACATCAAATAAGTTCTCAAAGCGCGTGCTTGGTACGGATTGGAAACGAATCCAGAAGCTAGCGTACGTGTATTTCTATGCAGGCGCACTATACGAATATCTTCTGCTCGGCCAAATTCTCGCGCTCATTGCAATGATTATTGTCACTATTTTAGTTCTCGCCGCGTATAGGAAGAATCATCCGGTATATAAACCAATCCTTCAATCGGTATGAATATAAAACGTATGACCGCTCATATAGCTGCAGCGAATGATATCTCGCCCACGGCACGGGAAGTCGTCCTTGATTTGCCAGAACCGTTAAACTTTATACCTGGTGCGTTTGTAAATGTGTTTATGGAAATTGAAGGAGTCCGTGCGCGTCGTGCGTACTCGATTTCTTCAGATGAAACTATTCAGGACGTCATTACACTAACTATACGTAAGGGAAGTCTTGGTGGTATGAGCGAACGCTTCTGGGATGAATCAATAACTGCAATTCCTGTTGAAATAATGGGACCGCTTGGGCTTAATACATCTGACAAAATCTCAGGCACGAGAGTGTTTCTCTTTGGATTCGGCATAGGTGTTTCCGTGATAAAGGGATTACTACCGCATCTTCTTCGAAGGAAAAATCTCAAAGAGATAACAGTCATGATCGCAAGCAGGAATGAGGAGGAGGCTTTGTACAAGGAATTCTTTGAAGAGCAGCTAATACATAACCCTCATCTCAAACTGAAGATGGTCCTTTCACAGCCGTTTGATCCTAAGTACCCATATAAGGGACACCTACAAGATCATATTAATGGCTTAGATTTTACCGATGCATCGATATACATTTGTGGCTCAAAAGTTGCTACGGAATCTTTAAGAGATGCGATAGAGAATGAGGGTAAGAAAGTGGGTGAATTCTTTCTCGAAGCATTTGATTAATGATTACGAATCCTCTGCGATTAGTTCGGAAAGTACATCACTCGTATGTTTTCCAGAAGTGAAATCACCCCAGCGGATCCATGTAGGTGTTATGCGGAACAGTTTCACCACAGCTGCATCAAAGTGAGTAAGGGGAGCCTGATATGTTGTATTAGATTGTAGTTGTCTAAATACAGACTGCACGGTCTCGTCTGAGACTGGAATGTCAGAGACATCTTTTGCAATACCTTCGATCTCGACTGCTTGTGGTACGTTTTCGTTTGACACACTAAAAGCAACTTCTGCACGGTGTTTAATATCCTCGACCTTACGTGTGCTTATAAGTGTGAGGAAATAGATAGAAAAATCCTCACCGCAGACGTAATAGACCATACGGGAGCGTGGAGTTCCGTCAGGTGAAAGTGTCGAAAGTACACCGGTATTGTTTGACTTCAGGAAAGAAAGGGCCGCGGCCTTTTTGGTGTTCGATGTATCCATGCCACAAGTATACTCCTTGGCACTAATTCTGCGATATACTTTATGCAACCAGATCACTGGCTAGTAAAGAACATCAGAAACTATGGATAATGATACAAAACTAACGCGTTCGTTCACTGGATACGTTGCCACGCTCCTATTCTTCGGTGTTGGAGCGATAACTACGATCGGCATGGCATGGTACTCAAGCCTTAATCTTCCTTCTTGGACACCACCAGAACTGCTCGTTGCATTAATATGGTTCGTACTATTTGTTCTTACTGCCTGCTCTGTAGCGGTGTTTTGGGAGAGGTCTAAGAGAAGCGAACGATCTTTCGCTTGGATACTCAACCTATACATGGAAAATGCCATGCTCGTTCTCCTTTGGAACTACGTTTTCTTCGGTCTGCACAATCTAACTCTAGCCTTTGGCGTAGCGATCCTTATTGGTGTCATGGTACTGATTATTGTGATAAAGCTCTGGAAAGAAGTTCGCCTCGCCGCATTGCTACTCCTCCCATACTTACTATGGATGTTAGTTGCGCTGATGCTTACCTATCAGATCATGATTCTAAATCCTTAAGACCTATCATATGAAGGGATTCGTAACGAACATAGAACAAGTTTCTTTGGAGAATGAAAACTTCAGGCAAGTTCTCTATACCGCGAGGAACTGCCAGCTTGTGCTGATGGCTCTACCAGCAGGCGAGGAGATCGGAGAGGAAGTACATGATGGCGACCAGTTCATCCGTGTTGAAGAAGGGGAGGGTCAATCAATCCTGGATGGAGTAGAACGTGATCTTACTGATGGCTCAGTGGTGATTATTCCTGCCGGAGTACGGCACAACATTAAGAACACCTCGGTGAGTGATTCTTTAAAGCTCTACTCTATTTACGCTCCACCGCACCATAAAGATTGTGTGGTACATGCCACTAAGGAAGAAGCTGAGGCAGATGATGAGCACTACGATGGTCAGACTACAGATGACCTCGATCTATAGTTCCCAGTCTTAGCCTTTTCGTGCTGCATCAATAGCAGCTATATCGATCTTCTGCATGGTCATCATTGCTTTGAATGCGCGTTCTGCTTCTTCGCCACCAACGGCAAGTGCCTCGAGTAGAGTGCGTGGTGTAATCTGCCATGATACTCCCCAGCGATCCTTACACCATCCGCAGTCACTCTCCTTACCACCATTTCCAACAATGGCGTTCCAATAGCGATCAGTCTCTTCCTGATCTTCTGTTGTGATCTGGAATGAGAATGACTCACTTTGCGTAAAGATGGGGCCACCGTTAAGACCAACACAAGGAATTCCACAAACAGTAAATTCCACCGTTAATGCGTCACCCTTTTCACCACCTGGAAATTCAGTTGGCGCATAAAAAACAGCCCCTACTTTGCTATCAGGGAAGGTTGCAGCATAAAAGTTTGCCGCATCTTCCGCGTCCTTATTAAACCAGAGGCAAATGGTGTTTTTAGGTATCATATTTTTTTATGTTCCTTTAAGTATATCAAATGTGTTTCCACGTCGTAGCAAATTTCTAGTCAATCTCGTCAGGGATAATAATGAGTGTTAAAAGTTGATACACTGTAAATATGAAGAGCACAAAGGCAGATCATATTGGGAAGGTGATAATAGTTACTGTAGTAGTGGCTTTCGGACTAGTATGGCTAGCCATGCGCGCAATACCACAAATAAAACAACCTGAAACGGTTACTACTATTGCCACCTCGACTTCAGCATCTACAACAAGCAGTATCCGGATGACTGCTAAAACGAGTAATCGCTGGGAATCATTTGTGAAGCCATCTGATTCCGAACTCCGTACCATGCTTACACCACTGCAGTATCAGGTGACTCAAGAGCAAGGAACGGAAGAACCATTTACAAATGAGTATTTTGAGACTCATTCCTCAGGTATTTATGTGGATCGTGTTTCAGGAGAACCTCTCTTTTCCTCAAACGATAAATATGATTCTGGTACAGGATGGCCTTCGTTTGTCCGGCCCATATCGAATGAGAGTGTGGTACTCAAGACCGATAGCAATCTTTTGTTTCCTCGTACAGAAGTTCGATCACGTTACGCTGATTCGCATCTGGGACATGTCTTTGATGATGGGCCATCTGGTCGTGGAGGTAAGCGGTACTGTATGAATTCTGCAGCACTGAAGTTTGTGCCAAAAGATGACATGGAAACAGAAGGATACGGACAGTATTTAACTAGCTTGTAGGAAGAATAACACCCAACACACTAGTGATACCATTACACCAATGGAACGTTTTGAGGCGTACGAGAAATTAGTCATATCCATTGAGGAAGCTTCTGAAGCAGATATAGAGGTACTTATCGATATAGAAAAGAGTCTCCCACAAACAAATACATATTCAGCAATGTATACGGAGGATGAATGGAAGCAAGAATTGGCAGAGAATAAAATATACCTAATTAAAGATCGAGAAGTACCAATAGGTAGTGTCGCCTATGTAGAGAGATCTCTAGAACATATATACATAAGTGGCATTGTTGTTCGTCCGGAATATCAAGGTAAAGGTATTGCAACCAATGCGATAAAAGGAGTGCTAGAAAAGTACCGAAATGCAACCCGGTTTGACCTGGCTACACACCCAGACAATCCTGCGCTCAAACTGTATGAATCGCTTGGATTCAAAGTAGAGGAGCGAAAAGAGAACTATTTTGGAGATGGTGAACCTCGCTTGATTCTTGCCCTGACAAACACGCATGGTCCTAGCGCCGTATCAAGCTTTGAATAATAATAATTCATATGGCAGAGCTAAAAACAAAGCTTACTAAAGCAAACGTCGAGAAGTTTTTGAAAACAATCAAAGACGAACAGAAGCGCAAGGATTGTTTTGTAATCGCAGAAATAATGGAAAGGGCCACAAAGTCTAAGCCAGAAATGTGGGGTGCATCAATCGTTGGTTTTGGTCGTAGGAAGTATACCTATGCAAATGGCAAAGAGGGGGAGTGGATGGTGATTGGTTTTGCTCCCCGCAAACAAAATATTGCACTCTATGGGTTAAAGATCTTCAAGATGACAACCAGTGGTTTGAAAGAAGATAAAGGAGAAAACGATTTCCTCCTAAAACTGGGTAAGTATAAGGAGGGAGGTGGGTGTCTCTATATAAACAGGCTTTCCGATATCAATACAAAGGAGCTTGAGAAAATAATTAAGCTTGCGCTGAAGCGTCAAACATAGCTGTTCCAGACGACGTATATAAAAAGAAAGCCGCCCGGAGCGTCACGGAGTGTTCCGGGCAGCTTCGAGCGACTGGTCGCAGTGCTTTTGTATCACCGTCGGCAGATGTGAATGTAGTCACCATACCCGGAATCGCTATCCGGCCATGGCTGAGTTGTCGTCACACTTGCGAAGTGTCGCTCAAGGAGAGCGAGACGCTTCGGAAGCGATGGTTTGAACTCTTCCATCATCACATCATTTTCTAGTATGCCGATTGTCCATGCGATAACTCGGTCAGGAGCCCCATTAGTGATCGTGTTAATGAGATACTCGTACCCAAGCTTCGCTGCAGCAAGCTTTCGCTCCGTCTCATTCGTATAGTCGTCTACATAGCAATCCGAAAGGACGACGACTCCTCCTTGCTTCACCAGCGACGCAATGTTCGCAATTGCTGCTTCTTGTTGGTCATACGGTACATGATGCAGAGCACCAGTGCAGACGACGACGTCGAATTGCTCAGATGCCTTCCAGTCCAGAACATCTCCTAATTGGAAATCAATTTCTTCTGGATAGACAGCCTTACCGTGCCCCACATACCGCTCGTCTATGTCGACGCCGGTAAGCCGTAGGTCCATACGCCTTTTACTGATGAGTCCGAGCAGGTAGCCAGGACCACACATGATATCGAGCAGCGTCCCACCAATCGGGGCAAGTGCACTGATACGGTTGAGAACGGTCTCAAGTGAATATTTGTATGGCCAGAAAAGAAGGCCTTCTTCGTAGGTTTCAGATTCCGGTAGTTCTCTCATTTCGCGCACTCCTGTATGTGCTGTATACCCCAATACGTATTCTAGACAGAACCTAGCATAGATTGCATAAAGACTCCAACCCTAGTTACTGCACACTTACCAAAATAAGTACAACAAACGTTATAGCACCGAACACACCTAGTGTTTTTAGAAAATATGATAGCGCCTCAGCTCTCTTGTTTTCTATGAGTTTACGTAATGGTTGATAGAAGAATAAGAACGCCATAACTGCTGCAGAAAATACAAACAACGAGATGAATCCCATACCATCAAGCAGGGTATCTGGAGTGTCATGTCGGAATGACTCAAGGAAGCGCATGAATAGTGCTACAGCAGCAATATAGATAGTTGCAGCAACTGCATTGATAAATGGACTCCATTTCATGTACCAGATATAACCCCACTGAATGGTTCTTGGTTACTTATAGTGACTGATATACTTTGAACATGTCTGATGAAACCCTCCGCCCGGAACTAGCTGATTCAACGTCGATAGATGGGTCAATGCATGCTGAAAGTTCAGCAACAAATCTCTCAACTGCCAATCGTCGGGACATGTGGTGGTACGGTATTATCCTTATTTTATTGCTTGTCTGTGTCGGGGCATGGCTTGCATATAGCAATTTGAGTAGCGAATCACCAAAGCAAGAAGTCTCTGCTGAGAGGAAAATCGCGCAGGCATGCAAGCAACTTATTGCGGGAAATGAGGTGCACGGAGATGTGCCTCTACCCATTACCTGTGAACTCATAGTGAATAAAAATGAGCCAGCACTATCCATGACGATCCTTCCCGATGGAAGCGTAAAGTTCGCACGTGATGGAGTAATACTTTCTGAGTTCCGTAATGATACCTATGAACCTGAATTAGACTCAGATTCAATAGTGAGCATCGTGTCCTATTACGATGACAAAGTAATCCTGGATTTTGAACCATTCTATCTTAATGACTTCAACTACGACGGCTATCTAGATATCGTTATGCTTGCGGGAAGGGGAGCCTATCAAGCTTCATATAAGTTATTTGCATACAACACGAAGAGTCATACGTTCGATACCAAACCTACCTTAGAGTTAACAGATCCAGTCATAGATGAGAAAACCAAAGAGATATACTCGCACGCCAAGGGAAGAGGACTCAACGATATATATAGCAACGAAACATATCGCTTTGAAAAAGGAGAGTACGTCCTAGTACGACTTGAAACACAAGATATGGTGGATTTCAATGATCTAGATTCAGACTACGTTTATATTGAATATGAGAGAAAGAACGGGGAAATGTTAGAAGTGAAGCGTGAGATTATTACTGCCTCAGAAATCTTTGGAGAACAGTAATTTTATAAAACTATGGAACGGATTTTCATTGTCACGGGAGCTTCAGGTAAGCTTGGCGCTTCTTTTATTGAGAATCTGAAAGAAAAGAGTAACCATGTCTTTGCTCTCGCACGAAGGCAGACGGAGACGGAAGCTGATATAACGCTAGCTGCTGATCTACTTGATGAGAATCAGGTTGAAGCAATTTTCAACACGATCAATGTAAGTGATGCTACAGAGATCGTTCTAATACACACCGTTGGTAAGTTTAAATTTGAGAGTAATGATTCTATTGGAACTCATAAGAATGAGGAGGGCATAGACGATGAAGTGTATACGACCAACGTCATTACCACGAAGAACATACTTAAGCAGCTCCTTTCAAACATGAAACCGCAAGCTACAGTAAGCGTAGTCGCCTTTGCTTCAGTGAGTGATAAGCACGATATACCATTTTGGTCTTCATATACTCGAGCAAAGAATATTCTACGAGGGTATCTTCAGACACTATCTGAAGCAAACCAAATATCAGCACTCATGGTTAATGTCAGTACTGTTGATACCGGTAATGAGAATCTCCTTCGTCCTAATGCGGACAAGACCTATTGGTTGCAGCCCCAGGAAATTGTTGAAAGAGTCCTGCCTGAACTCAGTACTTTAAATGGCTATAAGGAAATAGACGTAGTTAAGGAACGACCAGATTTCGATGAAAAGTACTATATAGATCACGAGGCTCTTCTAGGGAAGTGGAAAAGAGAGATGGATATTAAAGAGTAATATTCTGGCAGGATATACTTTAGGTATGAAAGAGCACCTAGATTTTAAACCTGTAGAAGAATGCCAAGATATCGTAAGTGAATCGGTATATGCCGTAGCAACAGGGAAAGGAATACTGGCAGGTGCCATCAATCCCGAATACATGAATGGGCATGCGCTTTCAGATCATTATGATATTGATCCTGATAACGGTGTAAATTGCATTATTGTACGTGGAAAGCGAGGCGAGGATCGTGTGACCGCAGCAGTCCTTGTCCCTGTTGGATATCGGGCAGATCTAAATGGTTTGGTATGCGAGAAGTTGAATGCAAAGAAAGTATCCATGGCACCTTTAGATGATGTGATTCAAGAATCAGGAATGGAATACGGAAGCATCACCCCCATAGGGCTCCCTCTATCTTGGAAGATATTGATAGACAGCAGACTTATGGAAAAGGAAACGGTCATTGTTGGTGGAGGTAAGCAAGTATCAAAACTCCTCGTTCCAATGAGTGTTCTTGCGGCACTCCCGAATACAGAGATTGTTGAGAATCTATCTACTAGAATTCCCGACTAAAGATAGTACCCATGAACATCGATAAACCACCGTCAGCAGAACGAAAACCCGAAGTATCACGAGAGAAAGTAATCGCTGTGTTTACAGAGGGCGGTTTATGTGAAGAATCAGTTGGACTCTACAGTACTTGGATGGAACAACTCGAAGTAAAGCGTAACGCCGGTGAAATTACAGACTTCGATGTTTTCTCGCAGTCTATCGAGATTAAGATTGAAGCAGGACTTATTAGAGAAGCCGTAGAAGAATGTGAAGAAGTACTCGAACAGTTTGGAAGCACTTATGGCACCGGTGAAATGGAAGTATTCTGTCAACGAATTATTAGTGCCCATCAATTCTCGTAAGTATCAGTATGGAAACTATCCCTGCAGATCTTCGCAAGGTACTTGCAGCCAACGCTAAGGCAAAAGTAATTTGGAATGATCTTACTCCCATTTCACGACGTGATTTTATTAGTTGGATAGAATCTCCAAAACAACCAGAGACACGCATCAGAAGAGTGGGGAGAGTATGCGACATGCTTATAAGTGGTAAGCGTCGTCCTTGCTGTTATGCCATAGTGCCAATGAATTTGTATAAGTCTCTCAACGGACTTCCCAAAGCAAAAGCACATTGGAAAACTCTCACTCCAGACGAGCGGCGAGATTTCGTAGATTGGATAGAATCAGCAAAAGATACAGCTATGCATGTTGGTCGTATTGAGAAAGTTTGTGTATTACTGTTGAAAGGTAAACGTCATCTATGAAAGAGCAAGATTTTACCAAACGACTAACCATTGTGGTGCGTAGCGATCTAGAGTCGTGGCAGGTGGCTAATGCCATTGCTCACATATCGGCATATATAGGAAATAAACTAGAAGGAGATTTTGATACAGGAACATACTTCACTTCCGTAGATAACGTTACATTCCCAAGAAATTCTCAATACCCAATCATCATAAAAGCTGCATCTGATACGAATGTCCTCAAACAAGCTTTTGACATAGTTCGTGCAGAAGGGCTGCTCCATATCGCCTTCATGCGTGAAATGATTGAATCCAGTGATGATGCAGAAATAGAGAGGATTCTAAAGGATAAGAAGTGTGATGATATTGAACTACTGGGATTCGGTGTCTTTGGTGAGAATGAAAAGGTAAAAACACTTACCAAGCAATTCGGATTGTGGAAGTAGCTAGGTGCTACCATATTCTTATATGAACTGGATACAGAGCATTTTTACCGCACTCGCTCTCTTCTTTGGAAATCTTCTCGGTCTGTATCCAGAGAAGCCTCTGCAAGACCTACCGCCTATGCACCCCATTCAGGCAGCGACAACTTCTACACCAGTAGTACCGCAATCTAAACCAACTGTTCCCGCAAACTCTTTTGATCCACTAACGGTTAAGGTTGGAGATGTTGTTGGTAGATTCACCGTTGTTAGTGTTGAACCAGTGCGTGCAGAGCAACCATATGGTGAATCAAATAGTCGCGTAACATTCAGTGCAAACATACCAACCAAGGGACTTATTGTTGCTAGTGATAGGGGAGGGTATTTCTACCAACCAGAAGATAAGACACTTTATCCTCGTTTTAAAGAAGAAGACCGTTATATATTTATGGGCACTGCATTGAACGGTTCCCTCACCGATAATGGACTTGATGATCGAACGTATGTGTATGGAAGTGAATTTCCTGTCGAAGGTGTAATTACGAAACTGGAATTCATCCGATATGGAGAGGCAGATTCCAAAGTCACTATAAAAGCCCTTAGAGAAATTAAGTAAAGGAAAACCGCCACATACTGGAAGCGCAACGGCTTCCTAGTATGCGACGGTCCATTACCCCCTAATGAGCTCAGCGAGAAGTGCAGGATAGAGAGCTCGTTCTCCCTCTTTGATTCTTCCATGCAGACTTTCTCGAGTATCTCCCGGAAGAACTTTCACAGACTCCTGAGTCATGATGGGGCCTGCGTCGAGATCGGCCGTTGCCCAGTGGATCGTGAACCCAGAGACTTTCACACCGTAGTCGAGCGCATCCTGTACCGCATTGTCACCGGTAAACGATGGCAGTAGCGAAGGATGTGTATTCAGAATCCTCATCCTAAACGCATCTGGTTCGAACATGCAGGGCGAGAACACGGTCATGAATCCGGCCATGGCGACCAGATCAATCCGATGTTCTTTAAGAATTGCGATAGTGCGCCTGGTGTACGCTTCACGACCAGTGACGTCCTTCTTCCTGAATGTCCGATCTTGATGTACACACGAAAGGTTAGCCCGTCTCGCGATATCGAACGCGCGACAGGAACGATCAACTAGTACGAGCTCTATTGGAAGAGACTGTTCGATCATTGCCTCCAAGAGCGAGCCTGTGCCAGAGGCTAAGACAGCAAGACGCAAAGTCATTCTCGTGCTCCATGTTGAGATTTCCTGTCTGAACGTACCATGCCCAGGGAAAACATTCGAGTTTCCTTAAAATAGGCTATAGTGCACCTATGATAAAAGCAGTCATATTTGATTCAGACGGCATGCTCTCACATGGCCCCCGATTTAGTGACACCTACGCTAAAGAGAGAAACATCCCGATTGAGGATATGATCCC
Source organism: Parcubacteria bacterium C7867-008 (assembly GCA_001189215.1). GTDB lineage: Bacteria > Patescibacteriota > Minisyncoccia > Phycocordibacterales > Phycocordibacteraceae > C7867-001. Next base: position 124,333 of record LFCR01000006.1, read on the forward strand.
TTTCTTTAAAGGACCTTTTAACGACTGCATTGTTGGAAAGACAGACCTTAAAGAAGAACTTGAGAACGGAGGATGGCTACAGAAATGGGGGTGGATTGATTCTGTAGAGGAGTTTCTAGAGTATTGGTTTTCTGTTGGTGATCAGTTAGATGCGAATGTATTTGCAACTGTCACTGAACTACGCGAGAAAGGAACCATTGTGGTACTTGCAACAAATCAAGAGAAATATCGCACGGCATATCTATCTGAGAAGTTTGGATATGAGAATGCGTTCGATAAGATCTTCTCCTCTGCACGCACTGGCCATAAGAAACCAAATGCTGATTTCTTTCAAAAGATTCTCGAATATCTACAAGAACAAGATCCTTCAATCACCAAAGAGAATGTACTCTTCTGGGATGATGATATGGAGAACGTTGATGGCGCACATGCATTTGGCATTAAGTCTGAACAGTTCACGAACGAACAGAGCTATAGAGAGAAAATGGCTGAGTATAGCTTACTTAGAAGCTCCATTTCAGCGCTCTAAGTGCAGGTTTCTTAATAAGGTATATAACTGCGAGTCCGCTAAGTACTCCAACGACACATCCCGCAACCATATCTGAAGGATAGTGTACTCCTGCGGCAATACGCGCAATGCAAACCAGTACGGTGCATACATAAAATGCGATACCTAGTTTGCGGTTATAGAAGAACACTATCGTTGAGAATCCAAATAAGAATGACGCGTGACCGGAAGGGAAGGAAGGTGCATCTATGGTAAGGAGATGGCTAATATCCATCGCAGCGAGAGGACGCAGTCGAGGAAAGAAGAATCGTATGGGGCTTGTTACCAGGAATCGAGCAATGCTTCCCGCTACAAACGCGAACACAACACCCATAACCTTTGATCTGTGTGAGAGGTCTTTACGGTATGCCAGATAGAGTACAAACCAACCAACCAGTATGAATGGGAGATACGTAGCGAAAAACACAATCACTATATCCAATATAGGACCCTGGCCGGCAAATGAATTTAGAACCGAGAAAAGATAGAGATCCAAGGACATGTACCCCAGCGTACTACACATTCTGCAGGACTCAGCCTCAAACGGTATACTGACCGTATGAAGATCACCAAATTCCCGCATTCCTGTCTGCTTATCGAAACCAAGGCCAGACGCATCCTCATTGATCCTGGTTCCTGGAATACCGCATTACCAGAGCTTACCGATCTCAATGCCATCCTCATCACGCATGAGCATCAGGACCATTTTGACCTCGGGGTTATGAAGCCTATCCTTGCAAAGAATCCTGGGGTGCAAATCATCACACACAGCGCGGTGGGGCAAAAATTAGATGAAGCTGAAATTGCGTATACACTTATCGAACCAGGGCAGACTATAGATATATCAGGTGTTTCTATTGAAAGCTGTGGCACTGAGCACGCTATTATCTATGGCAGCACGTCACCATGTCGTAACACAGGATATCTGATTGATGAGAAGTTATTCGTTCCTGGAGATGCTGTGCATGACATGCCAGCAAAACAAGTAGAGATACTCGCTCTCCCTACAGGAGGTCCTTGGTACAAGACCTCAGAAAGTATTGATTATGCTAAAGCAGTAAAGCCGAACGTGGTGTTCCCGATCCACGACGCTATGTATACCAATGAGTACAAAAAGAGTAGTGTGCCGAGGTGGTTCGTTGCACAACTGGAACCTGCGGGTATTCGCTTTGAAAACCTACAAGACGGAATGTCACAGGAGTTCTAGATATAACAAAACACCCCGCATAGACGGGGTGTTTTGTTATACGTCTGCTGGCTTACGAACACTTGTTGCGTATGGTCCTTTCAGACTTTTGGTAACAAGGAAGGCAAGTCGGTCTCCGATGCGTAGATCAGTCATGGATACTCCCACAAGATCACTGGCATCAAAGAACAGTTCTTCGTCCGTACCCTCCTGCTTTATAAAGCCTGAGCCACGATCATTGAAGCTGGTTATGATTCCTACACGCATGTGATGAGTGTTACCTGATAAGAGAACAAAAAGCGCCCCAAAAGGGACGCTGATTGTTAGACCTTGCTAACGTTTACCGCGTTCATGCGGCTTGGGTCCTTCTGGCTCGGAGCGATCTCGAATTCGAGAGTGTCTCCTGGCTTAAGATCCTCAATGCTTACGTTGACGAGCTCCTTAGCGTGAAAGAATAGGTCATCCTGTCCTTCAATCTTGATGAAGCCGAAGCCTTTCTCGTTAATACCTGCGATGATTCCTGTTTGCATAAATATATATGGGCGATGCACCTGATAACAATCAAGTGCCGATGGTTCAACATGACGTTGTCCACCGCTACGATTGATACAACCAATCTACCATTTCATGTATAGATTGTCAATTTAGGGTCGTATTGGGGGACTTCTTTTGCTATAGTGTTCGCATTATGACCTATCAGGTGCTGCTTTTCTATAAATACATCACCATCGAAGATCCGGCGCAGCTGGCAGCGTCCGTCCGTGCTCTTGCAGAGAAACATGCGCTATTAGGACGTGCACTTATAGCGGAAGAGGGTATTAATGCAACACTCGAAGGTGAGCTGGAGGCAACAGAGGCCTTTGCCTCAGAATTTCTGAACGATCCACGCTTTGCGGATATGCAAATAAAACGTAGTGAAGGAGATGGTGAAGCTTTTGGAAAGCTGGTAGTGAAAGTACGTGACCAAATCGTAGGTACACGATTTCCTAAAGAGAAAGTAGATCCACGAGTACAGACTGCACCTCGTATTCAGCCAGAAGAACTAAAGCGTTGGTTTGAGGAAGGGGAAGATTTCACTATTGTTGATATGCGTAACGATTATGAATATCGTTCCGGACACTTTAAGGGCTCTGTAAACCCTGGCCTTGAAAACTCGCGTGATCTTCCAGAAGCAATACCCGAACTTATGCCTTTAAAGAATAAGAAAGTATTAACCGTCTGTACGGGAGGTGTCCGCTGCGAATCTATGAGTGCGTATCTTATGAGTGAGGGGTTCACGGATGTGTATCAGCTTGAGAATGGTATGCATGGATACATGGAGAAGTACCCTGGAGAGGATTTTCTTGGCACACTCTATACGTTTGATCGTCGTAAGGTGATGGACTTTGGTGGAGATCGAGAAGTGATTGGTCGCTGTCATCGCTGTGAGGGAGCTACAGAAACCTACGCAAACTGCGCTAACGATCTGTGCCACCTACATTTCCTGGTGTGTGACACCTGTTCTCATGAAGAGGGGACCTTTTGTTCAGACGCGTGTGAAGCAACGAAGAGTACTGCGTTAATACAGGACTAGAAAGAAGAATGTGATTGCAAGAATGATTCGGTATACACCGAACGGTATAAAGGTGTATCGCTTAATAAAGGCCAGGAAGATACGAAGTACGATCAATGCCGTAATGAACGCCGTTGCCATACCTATTAGGAGGATTCCTATATCTGCATCTGCAAATAACTCGTAGTTCTTGAGAAGGTCATAGCTAGTAGCGGCACCCATAGTTGGTACCGCAAGAAGGAAGGAGAATTCTACGATCGCAGCACGACGGATACCAAGGAGAAGACCTCCCATAATGGTTGCGGCAGATCGTGATACGCCCGGGATCACCGCAATAGATTGGAAGAGTCCAATAAGGAATGCTTTCTTGTATGGAATAGTGGCAAACGTATCTGTCTCAACTTCTCGTGCCTCTTCCTTGTGGAGTAGTTCAAACAGAATAAGAAGGACACCTCCTACAAATAGCGCAATCACCACCGTAAGCTCGCTCTTAAGGAGCACTCCTTTAATAAGTGGATAGAGTGTAAAACCAATGATAGCGGTAGGGAGGAACGCTACGAACAACCGTTTTAATACTGCAATGTTTAGAAATGAACGCCAGTACGTGAGAAGTACTGCTCCAATTGCACCAAATTGAATCGCAATGATAAAGCTTGTAAGGAATGCAGACTCTGGAATGGCCAGAAGATCACTCGCAAGTATGAGATGTCCTGTTGAAGAAACAGGAAGGAATTCAGCAGCACCCTCAAGGAGTCCCAGAACAATGGCATCAAGCGGAGTCATGCAGGTATTCTAAGATACACCTTAGTTGGCACAAGATGTAGCACCACTAGAGAGTGGCTTAGTAATAAGACCCGAATAATTCGTTGAATCAGCGCAGAGATATTTCTCTTCTGAAAACTTTATTTGTACAACATATGCCGTTGCGTTACTGCGACAGATAGGAACTGAGCGGGTATCATTCGCTATTTTTGATAGAGCGTTTCGCACTGATGCATCGCCAAACATACCACCTGAATCACAGCTTGAAGACATGCCGTAGGATCCTGATTGATCACGATAGGCTTCTGCGGATGCTTGGACTGTACGCAACTCAACCTGGGCCGTTGCAGCAGCTGCGGCATTTATAGGAGCAGTAATTGGATTCTTCCCTGCACTATTCTCATTAGAGGTTGATTGAGCAGGTAAAAACTTAGAACCAAGGAAAAATATACCGCCCATAACAGCAATAACCACCAGTATCATAAAGTACCCCCAGTAGGAGTTTTTGACAGATTGTCTTTCACTCGTATGTATCTCTGGACGAGGTGTCTCAGAATTCTCCACTACCGGAGCAATACCACCCTCTACCGCAACCAATACTTCTGCAATCTGCGCTTCGTCCATGCCTTGCGCAGTAAGTGTTGCACGAATGGCTTCATCCGTCTGGCCCTGTGCTCGTGCATTTTTAATAAAATTGAATATTCCTAGATCAATCATGTGCTTATTAAAGCACATAACCAAAACTTCAGAATCTATTGATATAGTTTATGTATGAAAGGATATATCGAAAACATCGAGAAATTGAGTCTAGAGAACGACTTGTTCCGGAAGGTACTCTATACATCAAAACATATACAGCTAGTGCTTATGAGTATTCCTGTTGGAGAAGAGATTGGTGCAGAAAAGCATGAGCTTGATCAATTCATCCGTATTGAAGAAGGAGAAGGGAAAGCGGTACTTGATGGAGTTGAACATGATCTTGAAGATGGCAGTGCGGTAGTCATTCCTGCAGGCACACTCCACAACGTCATCAATACCTCTACGGATGCAGCACTTAAACTCTATAGTCTTTACGGTCCGCCTGAACACAAGGATGGAACGATACATGCCACTAAGGAAGAAGCAGAAGCACATGAAGATCATTTCGATGGAGTCACCAGCGAGTAATCCATACTTCGTATACATACTGGAGTGTGCAGACGGAACCCTCTATGTCGGAAGTACCAATGATCTTAAGAAGAGATTGAAAGCTCACAATGGTGAATTACCGGGGGGTGCACGATACACCAGTGGAAGAAGACCAGTCCAGGTACGGTATGCAGAAGAGTGCACTGGGCGTGGCGCAGCACTTACACGTGAACACGAACTTAAGAAGTTATCTCGTGCTAATAAATTGGATCTATTGTCTGTTAGGAAATAAGAGAATATATTTAGGAAGTAATGGGCTTAGGCCTCACCCCTTCGGGGGAGAAAGAAATTAGCTGCCAAAGATGTATTCTGAGGCAGCTTTTTTCGTTAACTCAAATTTATCTTGAGCTAACATACCGACTTTGTATATAAGTCTTTTGGAACTAAGAGGACGTGTCTGTGAAAGTATGGCTGTACTATTTTCTTCGCCAATAATTCCAATCGGAAAATAAAAAGGGAATGGCTTTACCTTTTTGGTTAACGGAATACCAATAAATAAATGTAGATTCCATTTCCTAATATTAAGTATTAGTCTCCAAAACCTGTCGCTTCTTCCATCTTGCTCGTATCCAATATTGCACCCCATATAGCAAAACAAAACTTCTCTTTCTTTGAAGAATGGAATAGATTCAGGCTCCAATGCGTCAATTCTTTTCTTTAACGGGTGCCAATTATCAAAATCTTTTCATATGACATCGTTCCTAAATCCTACTCCTGTAAGTAAATAGATGCTCATTTGCCTTCAGTTTTTCTTTATCTCCACCTTACGTTCCTCATATCACGTAATTCGTATAGTACGTATGTTCCTACTAAATACTTTCACCTATGGAACGAACCTACGTAATGACGAATAACGATCTGGTGCTTGATAGCAACGGCAAGCGGTATGAATTGCGTGTCCGTGATTTACCCCAGCAAGATAAACCACGAGAACGTCTCGCTGCAGAAGGTCCAGCGGCCCTGACTGTTCAAGAACTTCTCGCGATAGTCCTCACCACAGGAACAAGGAAGGAAGAAGTTCTCTCTATGGCATCTCGTATTGTGAACGAGTATGGAGACCGCAATGCATTGATGGCAACAGATCCAAAAGCACTTGCTGCAGATCTTGATATACCGCTCATTAAAGCGATGCAGATTGTTGCAGCAGGAGAGCTTGGGCGGCGTTTCTTCCGAAAGCAGAAGAATGGTGCTGCCATAATCCGTACTGCACGGGATGTGTATGACTACACGGTAGAGATGCGAGCACTCCCGAAGGAACACCTACGCGGTCTGTACCTAGATTCCCACTATCAAGTGATACATGATGAGACACTCTCGATAGGAACCATTGATGCAAATCTTATTCATCCTCGGGAAGTGTTCCGTCCAGCGCTTGCGCATGCGGCCGCTGCCGTGGTGCTCGTACACAATCATCCGTCCGGCATTGTTACGCCAAGTCAGGCAGATTGTCTGGTAACCGAACAAATCGCAGCAGCTGGAAGAATCTTAGGAATTGATCTTGTGGATCATGTCGTCATTACGGAGGATAGCTTTACTAGCATATCTACTGAATTCTCATGACGATTCATCCACCAGTAACTTCTCAGTCTCGAACCTATCAATATAGCCCAAATTCACAAGCCTCTGTTACGGCGCTACATCCAAGTATTCAGTTCTTCGTCCGTGATCGTGCCACATGGGAATCCTTCGATCGCACAGATCTAACCGCTTATCTCTTTGATGGTGCAGTAAAAGCTGCAGCACAGATAGAGCGCATCGCGTATATGGATCAGCCGTATACGAAACAAGATCAGGAAAATCTTGCATTTATGGTTGAATCCTTATTGCACGCACGTGGTATCGCAGACGAAATTAAGTGATGGGGTGTTCAATGAAAACAACCTGTCTCGGACAGGCTGTTTTTCATTCTTCCATCCGGTATCCACGTCCGGGAACGGTATAGATAAGCTTCTTCCATTCTGGTCTCTCAATCTTCTTTCGGAGACTCAGCATATGAGACTCGATCGTGTTGGAGAAGGGATCACTGGTCATGTCCCACACATGTTCCATGATCATTGCACGAGATAACACGCTACCACGATTTCGCATAAGGTATTCGAGTAACATATATTCTTTCTTTGTAAGGTGGATTTGTATGTCACCTCGTCGCACCACCTGCTTCTTGGTGTCTAGTGAAAGGGTATCGGTAATCAATATATCGCCCTCCATAATGTGAGGTCTTCGTAGTAATGCACGGATGCGAGCCATAACCTCTTCAAAAGAGAATGGCTTAATCATGTAATCATCAGCACCTGCATTTAATAGTTCAACCTTTCTCCAGGAATCAGAGAGTACCGAAAGTACCAGTATTGGTGTGGTGCGTCCGGTGCGACGAATATCCTCGCATACGGCATATCCATTCTTTTCCGGGAGCATATTATCTAGGATGATGATGTCGTAGGCATTGGTACGCGCAAGATAGGATCCTTGAGTACCGTCTTCCGCAGTATCTACGGCAAACGCACGTGCACGCAGATTCTCCGCCAGTGCTTCTCGAATGTCTGGCTCGTCTTCAATTACTAGTGCGCGCATGAGTCTATCGTATCAATGTGCTTCTACGTCACACATAAATACTCTATGGAATAGGGGAAAAGTAGAAGACGATGTGTCTCAATTGAGACACATCGTCTTCTTACGTTGATTTCCTTCACTTAGATATGAAGAAAAGCCGGAGAGTATTCTTTAGAAATCTTTCCCGTTTACAGGAGTAGGGGAGAGTGTGTCCACGTCTACCCCTTCAAGACAGCGGAGATTGATGCCACACATAGCAGTTCCTTCCGGACCCGTTCCGTATGCATAGGGCTGTACACCACAGACAGCGCAGAACTGATGATGAATACTTTTCTTATTAAAGAGATATTCGGTGAGAGGAGCCTCAGGAGTGATAAGGGTAAATTGTTCCTTTGGTACAAAAGCTAGAATAAGCCCTTTCATTGCACAGTGTGAACAGTTACAGACAATGGCTGTTGAAAGGTCTGCTTCTGTCTCAAACTTAACTGCACCGCAATGGCATGCTCCATGGTATTTCATGAAGGCAGTGTATCACTTTGTATATAAGAAAGTAGCCCCGCTCTGGGGAGCGGGGCTAGGAGGTCTTCGGCGACTAGGCCAATGCGACAAGCGCATGCAGCTCAGCAATTGCATTTCGAGTCTTGTGTACCAGTACGCCGGTTCTCTGCAGATTTTCCAGATTGCGAATCCCCCAAGTGAGCGAGGCTCTGCTTTTCTGTGCCTTGGCTCTTTTGAAGATAAACTCCACGGCCTCAGGCACTTCGACCTGAGAGATGACGCACAGGCCGTTCTCACAGCGGACGCGTACCACTGCTGCACGGTTGTCCGTCACATAGATCCACTGACCCTCATCGATTGCGTACATCTGTTGTACTCGACGGGAATTATTTCTGCCGTACTGCCTGAAGGGTAGTGTCTCACCATCACCCCCTGGCCACAGACCCAAGTCGTCTGCCAGGGGCTCGATCCCTTCAAACAGGAGATCCTCGCTGATGACGTGGATGATCAAACACCGCACGTCTTCTCCTGCGAAGACCAATCGCTCGCCATTACTAGAAGTATCTTTGAGTCGTGCGCGGAGTACATGCCCACCTGCCGTCTGCGGGTAGCCATGAATGTCTCGGCGGTTCCCAAGGAATACTCTGCAATCCTGTCCAAGAACCACGGCAGGAGGATTTGCCTCCGGACTCATTCTGATACCTGACGAGATGGGCACGCCTTTGTTGAAAGGGTTTCCAGCGCCGATAGTGAAGCAGTTTACTAGGGGCATAACTGCCTCCCATCCAAGAGCGCTTCCACAATTAGGAATTGCATTAGTAATACGTCAGGGGAGATAGAGAGTCAATTTAGTTCTACACAGGAGGAAATATTGACTATCGAACAAATGTTCGATTATACTATTTATATGGAAATGAGCCGGCACCGGAAGGTACTATCCTTCTACAAGAAACATAAGCGCATGCCTTCTATAACGGAACTCATGGCCATATTTGGGTTGTCTTCTCGCAGCAGTGGGTTCTATGTAACAAATCAACTCGTGAAGCAGGGTATTGCAGAGAAGGACAGTACGGGAAAACTCATCCCTGGTCCTGAACTCTTCACCCTGCCGGTACTCGGTCACATTCGAGCAGGTTTTGCAGCACCCGCAGAAGAGGAACTGGCAGACACCATCACCATCGGTGACTACCTACTTGGTCGTCCTGAAGCAAGCTATCTCTTGAAAGTGGAGGGAGATTCCATGCAGGACGCAGGTATACAGGAAGGAGACATGGTGGTGTTTGAACGCACTAATGATTACAAGCCAGGAGATATTGTCGTTGCGCTAACCGAAGATGGGTACACCCTTAAGTATCTACGTAAAAAAACAGGAGGATATTATTTGGAAGCTGCTAACGATAAGTATCCAGACATCCATCCACGTGAGGGTTCTATTATCGGTGTCGTTATATCAACCTTTCGTACCTATGGCTAAACTCAATGCATTCGAACCATTCTTTGGTATGTATCTTCGTACACCAGTGCGTCACTCAGTAAAATATCGTTCTTCACGATTCGCATCGTTTACTGAATGGGAACGTCTCTATCTTTCACCTAAGCGCATCATTCCACTACGGTTACGTACTGAACGTTCGGTACACCCGCATGAGTGAGCTACTCTCCACACGATCTTTCCCACGAGCCATTGTACACTTTGATGGCGATTCCTTCTTCGCTTCCGTAGAGCAAATAATGAATCATGAGTTACGAGGGAAGCCGGTGATCACGGGTGGGGAGCGTGGTGCCGCTACATCACTTTCCTATGAAGCGAAACGTATGGGTGCACATCGCGGAATGAGCATGCGTGAGATAAAGAAGATTTGTCCTGATGCGGTGATCGTTGCATCAGACTATCTTTCGTACTCAATATACGCACGACGTATGTACGCAATTGTACGTTCTTTCACTCCGGATGTTGAGGAATACAGTATCGATGAGTGCTTTGCAGACATCACAGGTCTCAGACAGAAGTACCGTATGCCGTATGAACGCATCACAGAAATGATTCAACAGAAACTACATGCTGATCTCGGCATGACTTTTAGTGCAGGTCTTGGCCCTAATAAGAGCCTAGCAAAAATTGCGTCTAAACATCGTAAGCCAGCAGGCTTCACATCTATTCCAGCTAAAGAAGCACACCTCTTTCTTAAGGGACTTCCGATAAGCGGCATATGGGGTATGGGAGGAAGTACCAGTCTCTATCTAGAGAAACTTGGGGTACACACTGCGCTAGAGTTCGCGCAGAAGGATGAGTATTGGCTAACCGCTAATAAGATCAGTAAACCCTATCGAGACATCTGGCTTGAACTACGGGGATTCTTTGTGAAAGGATTAAATACTGGCAGTGATGATTCCATTGGATCAATCATGAAAACACAAACTTTCACACCTCCCTCAAGTGATCGTGCGTATGTGCTCTCACAACTCGCACGCAACATAGAAGGAGCTTGTACCAAGGCAAGACGATATAAGGTCAAGGCACGTTCGGCGTCCTTCTATCTAAAGACACAGGACTTTACGTATGGAGGTCTTTCCATAGAACTTTCTGTTCCTCTTGCAGACCCAAGAGAATTCCAACGATTAGTAGAAATTGAATTCGATCGAGTATTTGAATCAGGAACCTTATACCGTGCCACCGGATTCACGCTTCGCTCCATCACTGCAGAATCTGCCGTAACACAAGATTTGTTTGGAGAAACGATACGTGCACAGACCAAGGAACGTATTTTAGAAACCGTAGATAGTCTCAATAATAAATTTGGGAATGGTACTGTGCACTTTGCTTCGAGCTTCACTGCACGAAAGGAAGGAGAAGAGCGTGCAGAAGCACGAGCTCGCAAGGCACGCCCTAGAATAAGTCTCTCTATCGAGAAGAAACGAAAGTCTTTGAATATTCCGTATCTCGGTATTGTTCGATAGTCGTGAGCGATTGTATATTTCTATACTTTGTTGCATAGTGCCTTCGGATTCATTCACGTTTGAGAGGCAACCCAATGGCTATAATCGTACGTCCTCTCGAAGAATCATCTCGTGAGTGGCAAGACCTATACACCTACGCTAAGGGCATCTACCTGAACGGTGAGTGCTATACCTTTGCTGCGGCACTTAGTCGTGCACTAGACTGGCCGATGATCGGCCTTATGGAAGGTGATACGGTTGCGCATGCCGCTGTTCTTACTCCTGAAGACAAGATCTTAGATGTGCGCGGAATACCGTTCGCACAAGATGATCCTGAATTCGGGAGGATCTTCAATCACAAACCGCCCTATGATGATTGTCTTCAATTTCTTCTCGAGGAAGACTTTCCAAGACCCTTTCATGAGCGGCACATTCTGATAGCGCAACGATATGCGCAGCAGCTCTGGCCATCGTTACCCTGGCCGTATTCTCGAGAACGAAAGGTTCAGAATTTCCTTGAAGGGTTAGAAAGACTTTGCACCGAGCACGATGTCTCGATCTTCACCCCAAATGGGGGTTCTATCTTCTTGGAAGATTGTCAGGGAGGTGAAGCAGGATTCGAAGGAACAGCATTCCCAAGTGATGGGAAATATATCATCAAAAGAATACTCAAAAACGAAGGAGAATGAAGGAGTATCCGTGAATAGACTCAAGGCCCCGCGCATGCGGGGTCTGTTGTTTATGGGTGTGCTGGAGTGCCTTGTGTAACGCGCTTTGCAGTGAGGAAGAACACCACCGCTGCTATATATACGATGATACTCGCAATGATAAGCGGAACCTCAGGAGCAAATGCCACCGCAATGAATCCTGCAATCACTGGAGGAATGGATTGTGCGAGCGCTTGCACACTTGCTCCGATACCCAGCACAGTACCTTGTTCTTGTGGGCCAGCAGACCGACTAATCAACCCGTTGAGATTTGCCATGATAAGACCTATGAACATCGCATTCGGTATCGTGATGAGATACAGCAGCCAAGATACGTGAGCCAGCCAGAAGAAGAACAGTGTTGTACCAACACCAAAGAGAGACACAGTGAGGATGGCGTATGGCTTAAATCGCTTGCCAACGAATCCAGTAACGAATGCTTGCGTGAGGGCAACGCAGATTCCCACCAGTGCGAAGAAGTCTCCAATACCTGCCTGATTAAATCCAAACTTCTTGATGAGATATACCCCAAAGAAGGTGGTGAAGAATGTGAAGCCGCTGGTGAAGAGGAATGAGGTACCGAAGAGTGCACGCAGGCCCGGCTTCATAGTTGCTGCACGAATATTAATAAATGATTGTGCCCAGTGAATGGAACCTTTCGTTTTCTGTGCAAGTGTTTCTTTGAATAAGAACAACACCGCGAGCATATTAAGCGCACTTAATATGGCAGCAAACCAGAATGGAGTAGTGGCATTGAACCACGGTACGATCGATGGGTCAGCAAGACGACCACCCAGAAACGGACCGATGATGAACCCAAGACCAAAGGCAGCACCCATAAGTCCGAATGCGCGTGCACGCTTAGCGGGTGCGGTTGCGTCCGCAATTGCTGCCTGAGCCACCGCGATGTTTCCACCGGTAATACCATCCACGGCACGGGAGATAAACAGTAGAGGAATATTTTTCGTGATAATACCGACTGCGAATACTACATATGAAAGAGAGGTGCCAGCGAGTGAGATAGCGAGTACTGGTTTTCGCCCCACGTGATCTGATATCTGTCCAAGTATTGGTGTGGCAAGGAACTGCATGAACGGATATATAGCCGTAAGTGCACCCAGAAGGACGTAACCACCAGCAATAGCCACATCAAGGTGATAAGGATAGTTTGGATCGGTAAGAAGAAGAGGAATGATTGGCACCAGCACACCCACACCAATCATATCGATTAGAACTATGGCGAACACAATAGCCAGCGTATATTTCGAGGGAACAGGTGGGTTCTGAGGCATCAATAAAGCGTTACAGAATAATCATTCGGAAAAAGCACTATGCACTACAAAACCTATACTTCAGATGAAGATTCTTTTGCGAACTTTGCACGCACACTCTTGCCTGGCCAACGATAGTACAGCATCGGGATGAGTACGAGCGTAAGAAGGAGAGAGAAGGCAAGACCGAACATGATAGCAATAGCCAGTGGACCAAAGAATGCAGAAGAGATGGCAAGTGGGAGCATACCTACTACGGTTACTACCGTTGTAAGAAGGATGGGACGAAGGCGAGTTGATGCGGCATCAATAACCACTTCTTCAAGGGTGTGATTTGGATTCTCACGATGGATACGCGCAATAGAATCCATGAGAATAATGGCGTGATTAATGATCACACCGGCTAAGGCAATCACGCCCAGCATAGAAGTTAGAGAAAGAGGTTGACCTACGATTGCCAGACCAAAGAACACACCGATCAAGGACAATGGGATAATCAATAATAGATAGAAGGAATGACGGAAAGAATTGAATTCAAGGACGAGAATTGCAAGCATGAGTGCAGCACCAGCAATAAGTGCAAGAAACATTTCCGTGAAGGACTTTGCAATATCTTCAGTGGCACCAGCCTGCTTCTTGGTAACACCCTTGCCAAGCATGTCTTCCGTAAACTGCTTCTCGAATTCATTAGTCACCTCAACTACGTTCGCATTTGGTGCTACGTCAGCGGTCACGGTAGTGATGCGATCTCCCGCTTCATGACTAATAGAAGCTTGCGCCGATTCATACGTAATAGTGGCAATAGAAGAGAGAGGAACGGGTCCCTTACTACCCACAACGGTCAGATTTCGAACAGCATCAATGTTTGCATGAGTAGTTTCAGATGGATCGGTATAGCCAGGGTTTAGATCAAGCTTTGTGTGTACTTCAATATCATCGGTACCGGTACGAATAGAGGTTGCCTTAGTACTAAAGAGAGCAGTACGTAGTGTGTCTGCAACAGCAACAGGAGATACTCCAAACTCTGTTGCTTTAGCACTATCAAGAGAGACAACGAACTCTGCACTTGAATTCTTAGTGCTTGAGTTTACATTCACCACGCCAGGAATATCGGAAAGGATATGTGCTGCGTGATCTGCTGTGGCAGTAAGTTCGTCCAGGTCATCTCCAGAGAATGTAATACTTACCGGAGAGGATGCAGGAGGGCCACCTGCAGGTTCACCAACGGTTACGTTCGCTGACGTAATACCAGCAAACTGTTCACGTAACTCAGTTACCAGTTCGGCACTGGTCTGTGCATTACCCTTAGGCATATTCACAGTGATGTTTGCAATGTTGCTTCCAGAACTTGGTCCGGTGAACCCACCTGCAAACTGGCTGCCAGAACCAACTTCACTTACAAATGAGGCAACGTTCTTATTAACGTACAGAATCTCTTCAACCTCACGTACTGAAAGATCCGTTACTGCAAGATCAGTACCTTGGGGTTTCTCAACCTGCACATAGATATAATCCATGTCCTCACTAGGAAAGAATATTGATTTAACGATGCCGGTAGCAGGGAGTGCCAGTGCAATGAAGAACAGCACAACCATAGCTATCAAGAATCGCTTCTGATCTTTCTTGTCGTGCAGGAATTTCTTTAGAAAGGCACGGTACTTTTCATGAGCAATGCGGTTGTATCGCTCCTGCCGTTCTTCCAACGGTGACAGCTCTGCTTTCACAAAGAATACGGAAAGGATTGGTACGAATCCAAGAGCAACAAAGATTGATGCGATAAGCACAAAGATCACCGTGAACGGAATAGAGGCAAGGAACTTACCAATAATTCCAGAGATAAAGAAAAGAGGAACAAATACCACAACCGTGGTGAAGGTTCCTGCAATGAGAGGCCATGCGTACTCACGGATCGCTGCAACCGCAGCTTCATGCTTATTTTTATACTTAAGCAGGTGCGTATGGTATGCCTCCACCACCACAATGCCGGAATCAACGAGAATACCGATCGCAAGGATAAGTGCGAAGAGGGATACGTTGTTGAGAGTATTACCTGAAGCTTGAAGTCCAATAAAGGCAACAAGGAATGAAAGGGGAATCGATGCAGCAGCAACAAGAGACTCTCGCCAACCAAGGGTTAGAAGAAGTACTAATAGCACAAGGATAACCGTCTCAATTCCGGCACGAGAAAGCTCCACAAGACTCTTGTTCACCTCCTCAGCTGCATTATAGGAAACAACTATGTCAGTGCCCGAGAGAGTGGTCTTCTTGAGGTCTTCCAGTTTCTTTTCTACTGCATGACCGGTCTCTACAATATTTCCTCCACGAGACTTGAATATAGAAAGGGTAAGGGAAGGGTTTGCTGGTTCTCCGTTCACTGATACTCGCGAGTAGCTAGAAGCATCAGAGAGTCCATCTACAACATCTGCCACATCACGTACGTGGAGGGCAACGCCACCAGGTCCTGCAATGGCAACACCAGCCACTTCGTCCGTGGTTGCGACGCCAGACTCAAAGCGCACCGCGTAGTTAACACCGTCTACTGTTATGGCTCCAGCAGGAGACGCTACTCCTGCTGCTCGAATTGCTCCGGTAACCTCTGAAAGTGAAAGGTTGTACTGTTGCAGACGATCTCCCTTAACAATTACCTGTACCTCACGTGCACGGACACCAGATATACCCACCTTCGAAACCCCTGGGACACGCTTTACTTCGTCCGAAACAGACTCGCTGAGTGCGGTGAGCTCAGTTGCTGCGAGGTTTCCAGATATAGCAACGATCAAGATCGGTTGGTCAGCAAAGTTAACATCGGTAACGGTTGGTGCAAGTGCTTCCGTTGGTAGATCTGGGCGCACCTTATCGACAGCATCCTTTAGAAGCTGAATGGACTCATCAATATCAGCATTTGCATCAAACTCTACAGATACACTGGACACACCGTCTCCAGAAGTGGAGGTAACTTTCGATACTCGCTCTACCCCAAGCACACCGCTCTCAATTTTGTCGGTGATAAGTCGTTCAACGTCGGCAGAAGACGCGCCAGGAAGCACGGTAATAACAATACCGAGTGGAATCTTGATTTCTGGTGTTGCTTCTTTTGGAATTGAACTTACGGAAAAGAGCCCGGCTGCAAGGAGTGCAACCATTAGGAATACCGTGAAGTGATGCTTGTTAAGGAAGAAGCTCCAGAATTTCGTCATGACGGTATAGCTACAGTGTTCCCTGAGTATCGTCTGTTGCAATCTGCACCTTCTGTCCTTCCGCAAGACCACGCGCATCAGTAACGATACGCATGTCAGTAGTTGCACCGCTCAGGATTTCAATACGATCTCCACGCACGTCTCCAATCTGTACCTCATGCGATACAAGACGACCCTCTTCGTTCACTGTGAATACGATGCGCTGCTTTGCACTTAGCTTAACGCTTGCAAGTGGAAGGAGGATTGGACCAGTTACAACTGGTTCAGACGGCTGAGTTGCGATGGCATCTGGGAAACTGATACGAACAGACTGTCCGTTCACGACATCTGCTGCATCACCAGACACTGCAACGTGTACTTCAATCTGCTTAGTAACAGGATCAAGCGCAGGAGCGATGGTAGTGATAACACCGTCATAGGTATTCTCAACACGAACCTTCATGCCAGCTGAGATATTCTCTCGGTCGTTCTCCGATACGTAGGTAACAATCTCAAGCGTACCGTTATTAGCTACGGTTGCCACGTGCTGCAACATCGTTACGTAGTCGCCCACATGAATAGGTAGGAAGTTCACCGTGCCACCGATGGGTGCGCGCACAAAACTCTTTTCAAGACTTGCTTGCGCCAGACGAAGCGTACCCAGTGCAGACTTTACACCTGCATCAACACTTGCCGTTGAGGTGGTGCGCTTTGCGCGATATGCCTCGCGTGCGCTCGCAATCGCAGCAATCTGCGTGCTGAGTGCCGTACGTGCAGAACTCAGTGCTGTTGCTTGTGCTGCCGTCTCACGGGAGTCAGCACGATTTGCTGCGTCAGCAATATCATCAACGAGTGCACTAATAGTGTTGAGATCACTCTGCGCTTCGTTGAGGAGTGCTTCTGGATCACGACTTCCAATACTTGGAAGTGTCACACGCTGCGCATCAATCATGACCTTTATCTCCTGACGACGACGAGACATAGTATCTGCTGCCACCCGTCCTGGATTAACAAGGAAGCGTGGACCTGCAGGGGTCTGATCTCCATAGAACTGATCAACATCATCCTCAAGGAGAGCATCAATAGATGCGAATACCGAACGGTACGTGTTACGCACGGTAGCAGTGGCGTCAGTAGGGGATACCGCATTACGAGAAGCAAGTGCTGCCTCATAGGCACCCTGCGCTTGGAGTACTTGCGCACGTTCTGTCGCATTCTCAAGTTCTGCAATTACTGTTCCAGCACCAACAACGCTACCAATTTTTGCATGGACCGCGCGTACAGTACCGCCTGCCTGAGCAAGAAGATCTGCCTGTGACACTGAGCGTACGGTGCCGATAATGCTTACAGAATCACCGGTACCACTCAAACTCCCGACAGACTCTACGGTAACTGTACGAAGCTGATTCTCAGGACTTGCCTTGGCACCTGAACGGGCAAGTACCCCTCCTCCAATGAGTAGGGCAAGTAGCGCGGCTACGATAGCAACCTGTTGCCAGCCCTTACGGCCTTTGAACCAGGTCCATACCCGAGCACTCCGGGCACGTACAATCTTTTGTGCCCGTTTCATCCAAGTAGTAAAACGTTTCATACTTTTTACAGTAAATTTAAAGTGATACTAAGTCAATTAAATAAACGACCGTACACTGCGCTCATGCATCGTTAATGAAATGAGCGTACACTAATAGGTATGAAGAAATCCTATAGCATCGCGATCATCTTGATACTTGTCTTGCTCATTGCCACTGCCATATATACCTATATGCAGCTTCATACTATGAGTACTGCAACTAACGACAATTCCTCAACTACCTATTCCTGTGCAGAAGGATTGGTAAAAGCAAAGTTTGATTCTGAAGAGGTGCTACTTACTCTACCTGGTGATCGAACTATTACACTCAAACAACAGCCATCAGGTTCAGGTATTCGATATGAAGGTGAAGGCGTTGAATTTATAGGAAAGGGCAGTGATGCATCTATCTCTGAAAATGGCTCGCCACTCTACACAAATTGTATTTCTGGCACTATACAGGGAAATGGCATGACCGGAGATTCAAATAATGGAATGAAGACCTTTATCGATTCAGGTAAGACGTTTGAGTTTATGTATCCCGGTACCTTTACGCTCACAGGAGCCGGAGTGGGCTACACCACTGATTGGATGAATCAATCAACCGACAATGGACTAATACTTGCTCGCGTAACCATTCCAAAGTCTTTCCAATCAAATACCAACTTCTCTGAAGCTCGCTTTACGGTAGGTACGAGCGCTGACCCTAAGGCGGTCAAGCAGTGCAGTACAGAAGGAGTACCAGCCACTATTCATGGCGTCACGTTTAAGAAAATCTCTACGGCAGACGCCGGAGCCGGAAACTTTTACGAGACCACGAGCTACCGCACAATACGTAATAATCAGTGCTATGTAGTGGAGTACACCATCCATTCCACCAATATAGGTAATTATCCTCCAGAATTGGGTATTACTGAGTTCGATAAAGCCACGGTTCAGTCCGCACTTGAGGCTATGGTGCAGAGTTTCGCATTCCTTTAATATAGGTATATGAAATACCTGTACGCATTCCTCTTCCTGGGCGTGTTCGCTATAACTGTACAACCAGTATTTGCTGATACTGCTGCTGGCTGCCCAGTCTTTACTCGTGATCTTTCTATTGGTGTTACTGACACTGCAACCAATAAAGATGTGACGGCTCTTCAGAAATACCTTACCGACACAGGCTATCTAGTTCCGGGTACCGCAAATGGTATCTTCGGTCCTAAAACACATGCGGCAGTACAAGCGTTCCAGCGTAAGAATGGATTGAGCTCGCAGGGGTATGTAGGTCCGCTTAGTCGTGCAAAGATTCAAGTACTTGGTTGCGGCGTTGCTAATTCTTCATATGAGGAACCATTAACATTGGTTGGTTTTGATGTTCCAGAGAAACTAAATCGTGGTCAAAGTGGTGCATGGATACTTCAGTTCTCGCCACGTGCTGCAAGTTCAACGCCCTTAGACTTTAATGCAGACTGGGGAGACGGCAGCACTACAACAGGGCTGGTGGTAACCTCTGCAGCGTCCGCAACCACCACGTTCGCATACTTCACACACGCCTATAAGAAGAATGGTTCATATATATCAACTCTGACGATCACCCCAAAGAACGGTAAATCGATCAATCTCCAGAGCGGTGTCCGTGTTCTGCATTAATCTCCGCTTCACCCTCCACGTGCTTTTATACGGGAGTTATTCGTAACTATTCCGTATGAAGAAATTTACCGTTGGCATATTCCAGAACCGGGAGGATGCAGAAAAAGCTATAAACCGTGCGCACAACGAATTGAATATCCCCACGAGTGATCTTTCATTCATCTACCGCAACAGTGATGGAGAAGTGAAAGAAGTTCCCGCTGGAGACATTGCAACCTCAACCCCTGTTGAAGGAGCAGGGCACGGCGCAGCTATTGGCGGCACTATCGGTGCTATAGCTGGTCTCGCAACTATTGCAGGGGTGATTCCCGTAATTGGACCATTGTTTGCTGCAGGCCCTCTGGCCGTAGCGCTTGGCCTTACTGGCGCGGTTGGTACCACTGCAGCAGCTGCAGCAACGGGCGCTATTGCTGGTGGCCTTATCGGCGCACTCACCAATCTTGGCGTGGGAGAAGAGAATGCAAAACGCTATGCAGATCGTGTACAGTCTGGTGATGTACTTGTTGCTGCATATGCAGAAGAAGGAGTTGATGTACGCGCACTCTTCACTGACGCTGGCGCAATAGAAACTGAAGGATACGCACTTAAAGTGTAACCACACTGAAAGAATGTGCGCTGAAAGACGTCTGTGTAATTACAGACGTCTTTCACATTTGATTCATGACCCTTCCCATATTATATCGAGGTATGATGTACCGAACCGCAAACAGACACAGTGTTCGCTTTATCACGCGACGCTTCGTTCGTAAGCTAAAGACGGCATTTACTGAGGTATTAGCAGACATTAGTGCCACTACACGGAGCACTTTTGCGTCCTAGCATCCACACATCAATAAAAGATGTGGGTGCTACCATATACGAATGCATACTTGGGTGCGTCCAATTCTTTTCTCGATAGCGTTCGTTATCGTATGCGGTCTTATCTATGCGCGCGTCTTTGGCCCCACTGATTCATTTGCTAAACGCGAGGAGTTTTTGGTGCAACCCGAACACACCGTTGAACAGGTTGCTCAGGATCTTAAGGATCAGGGATACATACGTAGTACTATTGCGTTCCGTCTTGCACTCATAGGGAAGGTTACAGATCGTGGTATTCGTCCTGGCGGGTATGAGATATCTCAGAGCATGGATACTTGGACGCTTGCTACAACCCTTACACTTCCTCCATACCTACGTTTTGTTACCTTGCCGCAGGGTGCTCGCAAAGAGCAGATTGCAGACATTCTTGCAGAAGAACTCTTCTGGACCGATGAACAGAAGCAAGAGTGGATTAGTGTAGATACAGCAGCAAGCGGTACATTGGCTGAGGGTGTGTACTATCCAGACACGTATTTAATTCCTTCAGACCAACCACCTGCACAGATTGCAGCTCGGTTGCGTGGTAGGTTCACTAATGTGTTTGCTCCCTATGTGCAAGAAGCAAAAGATAAAGGATTGAAGTGGAGTGATGTTCTTACGCTTGCCTCTATTGTTGAGCGTGAATCTGCAAAGAATGATCGGCATCTTGTCGCAGGTATTCTTTGGAACCGAATCAATACTGGTATGAAGCTTCAAGCCGATGCGACGCTGCAGTATGTGAAGGGGAGTAGCGGTAACTGGTGGCCAGTACCTAAGAGTGAAGATAAATATCTAGAGTCTCCTTTTAATACCTATAAGTATGTTGGGCTCCCACCGCATCCTATTGCGAATCCAAGTCCTGAATCAGTGGCTGCGGTACTAAATCCTGACATTACAGACTGCATTTTCTATCTCCATGATGCGGATCACGTCATTCACTGCTCAGTTACGTACGCGGGCCAGAAGAAGAATGTGCAGAAGTATCTAAAATAGAGCGCTAATTGTTTTGGCTAATGTTGCTGAGACGATTGTTGTTACCGAACTATCAGTAAACAGAGCAACAGTGTCATCAAAGACTATAAGTGCAGAACCTAGGTTCTTCTTATTTTGTATGTGTACAGATACACTGCGCTGTTTTGCATCTTCGAGACGAGAATCATCTGAATCAAATCGTCTAAGGAATTCAGTGGAAGGGAGAAGTAGATAACATTCCTTTGAGCGAGGGTAGAGCGCAAGATCAAAGATTGCCTGCATGTTTTTAGCATCGGTGTATGTTGTCACCCCACTGGATTGCGCCGATGACGTAGTAACAGAAAGTTCCGTGATTAGTTTCTGAACCGACTGTTCCTTCTGTGTAAACGCATCTCTCTGACGATCAAGCCACCCAAGTAAGCGTGCAGGTGGCTCCATACGGAAGTGAATCTTACCGGTGCGCTGCTGTTCCGTTACCAGTCCTTTTTCAGTAAGGGTATGGAGTGCGTGATAGATAGTGGGGCGTTTAATGCCGGTTTCTTTGCATAACTCTTGAACCGTAACCGCATCATGCTCGATACCATACCTATATAGGTATGCTTCAGTCTCAGTTAGTCCAACCTGCTCCAACAGGTCTTGTACCTTTTGTGCTGATGTATCAGTACTATTACCACTCATAGGTGTTTTTATTATAACGTTACATTGACACCTCAGCTTTCGTGTAGGATCAGGTATACTTTCTTCATGAACAAGAATGGTAAAGAATCGATCATTTTCTACTTCCTTGGAATACTAGGGGTTGTGGCACTGTTCACCTCTTTGTATTTCACTCTCAATGCTGCAGATACCGAATCTGAAGAGTACAGCCCTAGAGTAATGCAGGATGAAAGTACGATTGCATCAAGTTCATCCAGAGAATGGATAGATCTCATGATGCGAAGCTATCTTGAATATGATGAGGAATGCGATATTCGTACCGAGCAAATTAAATTAGCTGAAGGGACTCCAGACGCAACAGCGCTTTCGTTTGAATATGTGCATTGTCCAGATTACGCACTGGAGTTCAGAGATACAGGATTCCAAATTATTCCTGTTACTGGAGATGAGACATCGCATATAGATGCAGTGGGTACTGAAGGTGAAGGACGTCCGGTTGCAGACTACTGGATTCTTGATCCTACACAGGATACAGAAACGTTCATTAAGTCTCTTATTGCAACTCTGCCCACACCTGAACTACGTACAGAGTGTTTTGTTGGATCTGTTTTTTCAGAAGACTCTCGTACTCAGATGTTTACGCGAGGTGAATTGATATATGGGGTCCATGTTAATCAGGCATACCGTGATAAGTACCAATATGAGGTGTATGCACCATGTGCTCCGTATGAGACAGCAAATAGTGTCAGTTACTTCAAGCGGGTAGGGAACATACTTCTCTTTATCCACGCTGGGCAAGATACTCCTCGCTTTGACGCCACCAGCTTCAGAAACTACTAGATTCTAGCAGGTACTTATTGACGCAAATGCCTTTTAAAGGTATTTTAGAGCTATCAGCCCTCCGGGCATTTTTATTTTAGGACCCAGCCATTTCACCTTATTTACTATGGAAATTCGTAACATCGCTATCATCGCGCACGTGGACCACGGCAAGACGACCCTAACTGATGCACTCATGCGCCAGACCGGTGCCGTTGCTGATGGTGTCTCTATGGATTCCAACAAGCTTGAGCAGGAGCGTGGTATCACGATTTACTCCAAGAATACCTCAATTGAGTACAAGGGTACCAAGATCAACATCGTTGATACTCCAGGACACGCGGACTTCGGTTCTGAAGTAGAGCGTGTGCTTCGTTCTATCGACTCAGTGCTTCTCGTGGTGGACGCGCAGGAAGGTCCTATGCCTCAGACTCGTTTCGTACTTAAGAAGTCTCTTGAGCTTGGTATCAAGCCTATTGTGGTACTCAACAAGATTGATAAGCCTGCTGCAGACGCAGACCGCGCAGAGGAGCAGGTACTTGAACTCTTCCTTGAACTTGGTGCTTCAGACGAACAGGCAGACTTCACCTCGGTGTATGCCATTGGTCGTGAAGGGGTAGCTATGAAGAAGTTGGATGATCCTCGTGTAGATCTAACACCGCTTCTCGATACCATCCTTGAACTCGTACCTCCTGCAACTACTCCAGAAGCACTCGCAAAGCCAGCAAAGCTTCAGGCATTCAACCTTGCGTACGACAACTTCCTTGGTCGTCTTGCTATCTGCCGTGTGTACGAAGGCGTTATCAAAGCAAACGATAACGTAACCGTTAAGAAGCCAGACGGTACTACTCGAACCGGTAAGCTCACGAAGATCTTCACCTTCAAGGGTATTGAGCGTACAGACGCTCCAGAAGCACAGGCAGGAGATATTGTTATTGTTGCAGGTCTTCCAGATATCTTCATTGGTGAAACTATCACCATGGATCCAAACACTGATCCGATGACTGCTATCGCTATCGATGAGCCAACCATCACGGTTAACTTCCTTGTTAACAACTCACCATTCGCAGGACGCGAGGGTAAGTATGTGACGAGCCGTCAACTCCGTGAGTATCTTGAACGCGAGCTCGAAGTGAACGTTGGTCTTAAGATCGACTTCGTTTCTCCAGATTCATTCAAGGTATCTGGTCGTGGTGAACTCCACATCGCTATTCTCCTTGAGAACATGCGTCGTTCTGGCTATGAACTTCAGGTCTCCCAGCCGCAGGTAATTATCCGTGAGGAGAATGGTCACAAGATGGAGCCATTCGAAGAGGTTATTATCGACACTCCAAGTGCATACCAGGGAGCTATTATCGAGCGCCTCGGTACTCGAGCCTTTGTTATGCAGAATCTTGTTCAGCATGATGATTCGGTGCGTCTAACCTTCGAAGGTCCAACTCGTGGTCTTCTTGGATACCGCAACCAGTTCGTTATCGATACGAAAGGTGAGGGAATTCTTTCTTCTCGCGTTCTCGACTTCAAGCCATTCGCTGGTGATATTAAGAAGCGTCAGGTTGGCTCGATGATCTCTATGGCTACTGGTAAGGCACTCGGCTATGCACTCTGGGCTATGCAGGAGCGCGGTGTGCTTTACATCACGCCTGCTACAGAAGTGTATGAAGGTATGGTTGTTGGTAACACCAGTAAGGGAGAGGAAATGGTGGTTAACCCAACCAAGGGTAAGAACCTCACCAACGTCCGTTCTTCTGGTAACGATGAAGCAATCACCCTCGTTCCTGCGTACGAACTTTCTATCGAGCGCGGTCTTGAAGTGATGGCTGAGGACGAATACCTTGAGATCACTCCTGAGAGCGTGCGCCTCCGAAAGCAGCACCTCACTGAAAGTGCTCGTGCTAAGAACAAGGGGAAAGGGTAATTGACTTTTCAAATATATAATGCATTCTATCTAAGAATGCACAACAGGAGGGGCTCATGGCCTTTGATCACTGGAGACGAACAGTAGCGAATATGGCCGAACGGAGGGGAATTCCAAATCCCCTCCAAGAGGAACATCTCGGCATCCTTGATCTCAACTTCACTCGTGAAGACGGGTGGAGAGTGACTATCAAGGGAACCAAAATGAATCGTGGTGCGCGTCTCCTGTTCGAAGAGATGGCCACCAGCTTCGCGGGTGTTCGCGCCACCGGAATCATCTGCGACGAAGTTTTCGATCGCTTCATGCGGGAGTGTCTCGGAGATCTCTGGGATCACGAGGTTGGTATGGGTACGCACACGCTGCTCGATGCTGCCCATGAGGCTCGAGCGGTCGAGATCGTCTGGAAGCTTCGATAGGGTAACCAGAACAAATACAAATGCCCAAGGGCGCGGCACAAGTTGTCGCGCCTTTGTTAATTATTTACAAAACTTCGAATTAATGGTTTGATGCAACGGGGACCCCGTACGGGGTTCTGCTCATTTCTTACGATCACTGAAAGGATCGCAAATGGCCTATCAAGACAATCTCGCCGCTCTGGCCGCTGAACATGGTCTGATGCTGCCACTCACGGAGCGGGACCTCGACATCTTCGGCATCCATTTCGAGGGTAGTAGCCCACTCTTCGGGACCTCGAAGAACCTCGGCAGCCGCCTTTTCCTTCAACAGATGGCCAAAGATAGTTCGTTCATCCCGATCCACAACGACGTCAGAACGCAGGCGGAGGCCTTCTTCGCCGAGCACTGGGAGGCAACGACGCGTGGCGAGGTTCATCCCATCATCAATGGGTTCATGGAATCGCTTTGCGTTGCGCTGCTTCGCAAGTCCGATATGCAGGTTAGGATCAATGATGCCTGGGAACACCGAGACCAGGTCACGTACGATAAGTATGCTGGCTCTGAGCTCGACAACGTGATCTCGGCAGCTGTCATGGGTCTCGACCTCGGCACGCTCCGTGTCGCTGAGAAGATCGATGGCGAGTGGGTCACCAATCAGTGGCTCAAGGAAGCGTGTCTGCTGTACTTTCGTTTGCACCAAAACGCCTTCGTCGACGGCGCTCCCGGCCTCAGCTGGGATAAGGTTCCCCTCAAGGGTGCAACCTGGTCTGAGTCAGATTGGGAGGACGCTGGTTTCCGGCTGGCTCCTGGCGCCATTGTTCGGCACGGCGCTTATATCGCCCCGAAGGGTGTCGTACTCATGGCTAACTCCTTCGTGAATATGGGGGCGTATGTCGATGAATATACGATGGTGGACACCGGCGCTCGTGTCGGTTCCTGTGCGCAGGTGGGCAAGAACTGTCACATTGGTGCCGGCTCCGGTATCGGTGGTGTGTTCGAGCCTCTACAAGCGCTCCCCACCATCATCGGCGACGACGTCTTCATGGGCGCTATGTGTGAGGTGGCCGAAGGTGTCGTGGTCGGAGATGGGTGTGTGCTCGGTATGGGCACGCTCATCACCGCCTCCACCAAGATCTTCGATCGTGAGACGGGCAATATTACGAAGGGCGTCGTTCCACCGAATTCGGTAGTCGTGCCCGGCTCGCTCCCGGCTCCTGATGGGGGTCCAAGCACCCACTGCGCGATAATCATCCGGCAGGCCGATCTTGAGACTCGCAAGAGGCTTGGAATCAACGAGCTCCTGCGCGACTAAGCACACGGACAAAATACAAACAAACTGGGCGGCTCTTCGGGGCCGCCCTCATTCTTTCTTCAGCATGTATCGTGCACTATGCGTGGATTACTCAATAATCGCGTAATCATGCTTTATACCATTGCTGTCGTTTTGCTTGTCCTCTGGGCTATTGGTCTTCTAACCTCATATACAATTGGAGGATTCATACATCTTCTAATTGTGGCAGCGGTCGTACTTGTTCTCGTACGTATCATCCAGGGAAGGAAAGTACTCTAACTTGAGTAGTACATGCTGCATGACAACCGATCTCCATAGTGTTGTAAAATGAAGGCATGAAAAAGATAGCCATACTATTTGTGCTAGGAATTGCCGTGCTAATTCTTGGGTTCTTCGCACTCAATTCTTACATCCATAAAGACAAACAGGGAGACCAAAACGCTACCACCACTCCAACTCAAATCCTCAGTTTTGAAGATTGTGAGAAGGCAGGGTATCCTGTTATGGAAAGCTTCCCGAGACAGTGTCGTGTTCCTGATGGTCGTACCTATGCAGAAGAACTTCCAGTAGCTGCAACGTATCAGAATGCATCAGCAAATCTGATTGTGGTAGATACACCCGCACCAGGTTCTGTTACAGGGAAAGCCGTTACGGTAAAAGGAAAAGCACGGGGATACTGGTACTTCGAAGCGTCTTTTCCGGTAGAACTCCGTGATCCAACTGGAAAGGTGCTTGCGCAGACCGCAGCACAAGCAAGTAGAGACTGGATGACCGAGAACTTCGTTCCATTCTCCGTCACCCTTACTGCACCAACCTCATATATCGGACCCGCAACGCTCGTACTGATGAAAGATAACCCTTCCGGACTTCCTGAACATGATGCATCGATCTCCATCCCGATAACCATTGAATATTAGCCACAAAGAGCGCATCCTTGCGCTCTTTGTGTATATCTGGCATACTATCTTCACAACCGTTTTCTAGTTTATTCGTCTTGAGAGGGTATATAAGCCACTGCTTAAGACCGGGTTCAATTGGTTTCTAAGGAACGACCCCGAAACTCTCGAGACGCTTGTTTTACTTCTCCGGCTCCATGCATAGGCGTTCCAGCCGGGACCCAAAACAAAACAATAAATGACCACTGTATATATGCGGCGCAATGACGGCCGCCGTAACCCGTTCGACCGCGATGCGAGTCGTTCATCGGGCCGTCCTACTCGTAATGGAGCTCGTTCTGCGGGTTCTTCAAATCGCTCTTCTGGCGCGCGTCCTTCGCGTGGCGGAGATCGCTTTTCTTCAAACCGTTCCTCAGGTAGTCGTCCTTCTCGTGGAGGCCGCAACTTCCAGGAAATGGCGGTAGATCTATCAAAGCTTGTTAACAAGGCAGTTGTTGGATTCGTTGCTGAGGTATACGTACCAAAGCATCAGTTCATAGATTTCCCTGTGGATGACAAGCTTAAGGCGAACATTATCTCAAAGGGATACGTCACCCCAACTCCTATTCAGGATCAGTCGATCCCGGTAGTACTAGAAGGTAAAGATATCGTTGGTATTGCAAACACCGGTACTGGAAAGACGGCATCATTCCTCATTCCACTTATCGACAAGGTGCTTAAGATGCGTGCTGCTGGTGTTGAAGAACGTGTACTCATTATGGTTCCAACCCGTGAGCTCGCTATTCAGATTGAGCAGGAATTCTACGGATTCGCTCGTCAGCTTGGTATTAACTCTGTCGTTGTAGTAGGTGGTGCTGGTATGGAGCCACAGGTTCGTGGACTTCGTCGCAAGCCTAACTTCGTTATCGGAACTCCAGGACGTCTTAAGGATCTTATGGAGCGCCGTGAACTGGACCTTTCTAAGTTCCAGACTGTGGTACTTGATGAGGCAGATCGCATGCTAGACATGGGATTCATCCAGGACATGCGTCACATCATGAGCTTCATGATGGATGATCGTCACACACTCTTCTTCTCAGCAACGCTTTCACGCGATATCGAGAAGTTGATTGGTGAATTCCTTCATGAGCCTGTCCGTATTTCTGTTAAGACTCGTGATACTGCCGCTACCGTTGATCAGGACGTGATTCGCGTACCTGCCAGCGAGAAGCTCAGTACTCTTATCGAAATGCTTAAGCAGCCTGAGTTCGACAAAGTTCTTGTCTTCGGACGCACCAAGCACGGTGTTGAACGTCTTGCTCGTGATCTCAATGCTGCAGGTATCAAGTCTGATTCAATCCATGGAGATAAAACCCATGGCAAGCGCCAGAAGGCACTTGGCCTCTTCAAGCAGAGTCATGTAACAGCCCTTGTTGCTACTGACGTTGCCGCTCGCGGTCTCGACATCAGTGGCGTATCGCACGTGATCAACTATGATCTTCCTGCGACGTACGAAGACTACACTCACCGTATTGGCCGAACAGGTCGTGCTGGTAAGACAGGTAAGGCGCTTACGTTCATTTAATTGAACCAGTAATACAAAAGGGCCGGCTGCGAAGCCGGCCCTTTGCCGTATAGGGTGTGCGAGCGAGCTACGCTGCCGCAGCCACCGGTTCTTCCAGGCTTGCCCGGATGAACGAGATAATTTCGCCACACATGAAGGCTTTTGGTGGCGGGGCAACACCGGCGACCAAGCGAGCGAAATGTTCCGAGGTGAAACCGAACCGTTCAAGAAAACTCTCAGTGGTCATACCACAGAGAAGCGCGAGCCGGAAATACCAGGCCAATGTGGCCCCATCGATCTCAGTACTGCCAATGTTCGATGCTTGAAGTGCGGTCTTGAAGAAATGAGTAGCCTGCTGTCCAATGGCCACAACTGCCTTGATGCTGGTGGCGGTATCGAGATGTTCAACGTCCGACATCACAAAATCCCTTTCCATTCAGTTCAGAACTAATGTGAGTCCCACTATTCAAAGTACGCTTGTTATTAAAAATGTCGAGATAAGTGATGGTACTAGTGGAAAACCTATATAAAAGCAATCGGCCACACACGCGGTGTGGCCGATCATTGAAGGGGGTTGGGGACCCGAAGTGGTTCAGGCGGCGACGCACACCTTGGCGGTGACTAGCTCGCGGGTGCAGATCGGGCATGTAAACAGAGGCCCTCTGCTAGGGCAGTTGCAGGTTACTTGCTTCCTCATGGGGTTGGCCAAGACGAAGGCAAGCATTGCATTTGCCTGTTGGGTGGCGACTGGAATGTTTTGCATTCAGTTCTCCCTGCTGATGATCCACTTTGAATAATGCATTTAGGCAGGTCTTTAGTCAACGGGGAAGCTGTGAAAGCCGAATTAATCAAGAATCAAAACAAATTAGCGCATGTGCACGATATAATCTGTACATAATGTCTAGGGAAAAGATTCCAGTACCATCGGTGGGAAAAACCAACCAAGAACTCTCACCATTTGAGAGTTTTAAAAAGAAACATAAACCCCTTAAAGAAGCTTTTAATCCGGAAGAGGAATTAGCGAACATATCTCAACTCTCTCGAGAAGAGAAAGGGCGAGCGCTCCGTGGTTTTAAAGAGAAACTTGCAACCCAGCATGCTGCTTGGGCTGCATTTCGTACAGATATAGAAAATCGTATTAAAGAAAATCCTGATGTTGCTGGGTCAGTATTTAACGATACCTTGGTGGCATATGCTGACGCATATGGGTTTACTAAAGAGCAAATAACCCTTGCCGCAGAAATCTTTGAAGACTATCTCGCAACACGAGCTGCAGTATTAAAAACACGAGAAACATACCCAGACGATCGAGAACTTGTTCAAAAACTTACGGGTATTCGTGTGCCAGAGGGCACTACCGTTAAGGTTTCTATTGGTGCCATGAATATAGATATCGTCACCAACACGCGATACATGAATATGGTGTA
This sequence comes from Parcubacteria bacterium C7867-008, assembly GCA_001189215.1. Classification (GTDB taxonomy): domain Bacteria; phylum Patescibacteriota; class Minisyncoccia; order Phycocordibacterales; family Phycocordibacteraceae; genus C7867-001. The sequence goes on from LFCR01000006.1 coordinate 154,667, forward strand.
TGCGCAGTCGAAAGAAATGGATGAGCCAATTGAATATGGTGGTTTGGCCTGGAATAGGAACGTTGATGGAGAGCACGTGCCATACAATCTTATTAGCGATGAAATAGAAGGTGATAGCGTACGGGTACATGAGGTACAACACCAAACAAACCACCTATATCGAGATTTCTTTGAGATGGAAATCGACGATATTGAGATGCGCTCAATGCGTCTTATATATGATATGAATTCAGACCCGACGGTTCGGAGAACAGGTTTGGAAAGCTATGTTTCATCTAGAGTTACGTCTGCAACACGTCGTGCTAAAGATGAAATACTTGCCTATGCAGCAGATGGCACTTCAGCAGAAAACACCTTTAAAATCCTTACTAAAAAGGATGGTAAAGCGTATGATTATCTTAAAGATTTGCGAGAAGAGAAAAGTGATGACCCTATATGGCTGGATGTTGTGCCTAAAAAGGTAGTTACCGAATATGAAGGGGTAGTAAAAAGCGGTACCGAAGTCTTTGCTACCCTTGCTCATAAGTTTCCCAGGGATGAAGTAATTGCACTTCTGTCCGCTGAACCCCTTGAGGATTGGTCACGTTTCATGACCCGAATGTATCCACATAAGTCTCAGTTCTCAAATGAGCCACGAAAAGTACTGCGTGAGTTGGTTGAAAAGAGTCCACAGATGGATCGTGAACGTGCTGCGAAGATAGAAAAACTCAAACAAACAGCAAAGGAAAATACACTGCCAGCTCTCGGAACCGCTGCGATAGGTACTGCGCTGGGCGCATTTGAAGCTCATCAAATAAATGCCGCGTACGAAACACACTCCGACAGGAATAATGTCGAGTTTATTGATGCTGATAGTGCGTATTTCAATGTGGTGTACGCTTCTAGTGCATTGCCTGTTAATAAAGAAACCATAGGACATGCCGATGCACTGATTCTAGATGTTCGCACGGTCCACACTAAGAATGAAGCAGAAGACTTCGTTGCAATTGGAGCACAAAGTCACGAGCGGCTAAGTGCAATAGATACTGCGCTTATGGAAATACATGGGATACGTGCCGCTGGCATACCTTCTCGCTATCTTCGCCTTATTGAAGAGGCCTTGGAACATAAAATCCCGATCTACTTCCTAGACATTGAAACACCAGAAGCAGAACGTGCTGAGGATAGATCTAATACCCTTAAGGTTGCAGAATCTGCAGTAGGTGTGGGGCTGGTAGCGCGGGGTGTGAAAGAACTTAACCAAGAGAAACAAACACGTCGCAGCTTCCTCTCTGGATTCTCTCAACTGCTTGCAGGTAGTTATCTTGGATCGCGTATACCTGATGGTGCCTTAGCTGCCGCAGAACAGTATGAACCAGATACGCGCGCATTTGCTCACCCTTTGAAGCAGGAGTTAGCTAGTATCAATAGCCAGATACACCCGGAAACGCACCTTGCGTTAGATCTTGAGACACAAGATGCCCTCGTTGCTCAGAAGGCACATACATTAGGGAAGTGGTTGGGTGCAAAACTGGGCCATAAGCCGTCACTAGCACTGGTACTGGATAAGAAGCATATAGGCCTAAAAAGGGAGCTTGAAATGTCAGAAGAGGAGCGATTACTTCAGCTACGCAAAGATCTAGGTCCAGATCTATGGCAGCAGTCCGACATCATTAGGGTCTCAGGAAAACACTTCAATCTCAAATCCAAAGTCTTTAAAGATGACTCTTTAATGAAGTAGCCTGGTGGGGATAGAGCTATTGCAGAGCTATAAAATCGTTATACTAAAAGGGCGAAGGCTCATGGATCCATTCCTTCAGATGCATATCTTTTTTCTGGTCACCACTATCGTAGTGGTGGCGCTTGGCGTGCTCTCGTGCGTCGCGCTTGTGTATCTCATTCTTCTCTTCCGTACCGTGGAGCGCATTGCGAACCATGTTAACGAAGAAGCAGAAGAGATACGCGCAGATCTAGATGATGTGCGAAGGAAGGCGAAACGTGAGGGGCTTCGTTTGGGGCATTTGATTACGTTCTTTGGGAAGACCGCGAAACGTGCGAAGAAGAAGCGCACCATCGCAGATTAATTATTTTTTGTAACTCAATGTATGGCAACTAAGAAAACTGTTAAGAAGACCGCAAAGAAAGGTAAGAAGCAAAGTGATGCAATGATTGCTGCAGAGATCGGTGCAGGAGTACTTGCCGCAGCTGGTGCCGCAGCTGGCGCGTACTACTTCTATGGAGACAAGAAGGCAAAAAAGCATCGTCAGGCAGCAGCGAAGTGGGCAAAGGGTATGAAGGCTCAGGTTGTTAAGGAAGCAAAGGTTGTTGCAAAGCTTGATCAGAAGGCAATGGCAGCAATTGTAGACAAAGCAGCTGCAGCATACGCAGGTGTTCGTTCTGTTGATGCACAGGATCTTAAGAATGCAGCAGCAGAGCTTAAGCGTAACTGGAAGGAAGTTGAACGTGAGGTTGAAAGCGCCCGTCGCAAAGTAAACAGCGCCGGCAAGAAAGTTGCAAAGAAAGCAACAAAGGTAGTAAACAAGGCTGCAAAGAAAGTCGTAAAGCAGACCAGTCCTAAAAAAGCTGCAAAGAAGTCAGCAAAGAAGCGTTAAATAGGGGTGTGATAGGATAGACGGATATGGAAACAACAAAAAGCGTATTTATGGATCGGTACCTAACCCCTGTGGCGGTACTGCTCGCAGCAGTCATTATTGCTCTCGCACTGATCTTTGGTCAGGGAATGGGTAAAGGTCCTACTGACGGGACAGGTAAGGCAGCCGTAGCAGTTAACATCAAGGATGTTAAGACGGACAACAGCCCGTATATTGGTGAGAAGAACGCACCAACTACCGTTGCCGTCTTCTACGACTATCAGTGCCCATTCTGCAAGCAGTTTGAGCAGGCGGTAACACCTAAGCTCATCGACGCATATGTAAAGGATGGTAAGACAAAGATTGTCTTCAAGGACTTCCAGTTCCTTGGTGAAGACTCAACCACTGCAGCACTCTTCGGACGTGCACTTTGGGAGGCTCATCCAGATAAGTTCCATGCATGGTTCATGGCAATGGCTGAAGCACAGGACGATGAGGGTGACCAGGGCTTTGGTGATCTCGCTTCAATCCAGAAACTCTCAGGTACTATTCCGGGTATCGACGTTGAGCGTGTCACCAAGCTCATGACAGACAAGAAGGCAGAGTACACCAAAGCAATTGAAGCTGATCGTGCAGAAGGTGCCGCTCTCGGTATCAACGGTACACCAAGCATTATTGCTGGAACCAAGCTCTTCTCAGCTATGTCTCCAGATGCCTTCTATGCAGGTATTTCAGCACAGCTTGATGCGCAGTTGAAGAAGTAATTATTCTTCGTTGACAGACAGACAGCATTTCGCTATCATTGTTCTGACAACTCCTCATCTGGTGTAACAACCAAGCGAGAGTGGAAAAGAAAAACCGGCCGAGAGGTCGGTTTTTCTTTCCATCTTTATTTCATATCGCCCTTACGCTCCCCATATCACGTATCTTCTATAGTCATCTTGCGCCGGTGGCTTCGGTAGCGAGATGGCAGTTGTCATTCCACTCTCGAGGGTTCAAATCCCTCCGCCGGCTTAGGATATATACTGAATATATATGAAGACTGTAGTGGTACATGATCCCATGCAGCTGGGATATTCCTATCAACTCACTGAGCCTGAAGGAAAGAATTTCGACCCTGAATTCAAACCAGATCTCACGCCAAAAGATATGTTTGAACGAGGAGTCTTTGGAGGAAACTACTTCGCAGGACATCTGGATGAATTCCCAAAGGACTGGCTAATTAATGCCAAGATCTCAGATGTGCACGATAAGAAACTAAACTTCTTCGGTCTTGATGCATCTCAACCCTATGAAGTCTGGAAAGCTAAGGGATGGATATATAAAGATGATCCTCGTGGGTGGTTTCAGTGGTACTGCCGCTATTATCTGGGACGTCGTATTCCAGAAGAAGATGCACGGCAGATTAAGCGATGGAAGCAGATGGTGCGTCATGTGGCACAGGTGCGCTATGCATGTCGTCGCGGAGACTTCACATGTCATACTCGACAACGTCAGGCCCTCCTCCACTGGGCATACGATAGTGCGAGCCTCTAGCAGGCTCATATGCTATCCACATCATTTCTTAATTTCCTGCATGCAATAGTGAATAGGCATTATCAAGGCTAACTTTTTTCTATGCCTAATTATCGTCTGCTCGCTATTTCAGGAAGTCAGCGCAAGAGCTCCTACAACTCTGCGCTCGTACAAGCGTTTATTAGTGCTGCTTCGGAGAACATCTCAATTGAAGTATTAGATTGGTCTGATGTGCCACTGTACAACCAGGACCTTGAAGAATCTTTTCCAACGATCGTGACCGAAATAAAACAGAAGATTGCGGAAGTAGATGGAATCATTATTGCTACCCCAGAATATAATCGTTCTATTCCAGGACCACTTAAAAACCTTATTGATTGGGTAAGTCGACCATATGGTCAGGGTGCTTGGGCAGGGAAGCCAGTTACTGTTGTGGGTGCCTCAGTGGGCTCAGTTGGAACAGCACTTGCACATGCTGACGTGCAAAAATCTCTTATGTTCAACAATGCACATGTCCTAGGACAACCAGAATTTTATCTAGGGTTTGCACAAAACAAGTTTGATGAACAAGGGAACTTAACAGATGAAGACACAAAACAACATATCATTTCACAGCTCGCTGCATTTACTGCATATATCGACACGCTTCGGTAGTGGGTTACTATTGGTACATGGAACGTCTCACCCCAGGCATCTACTATCACTTCAAGCACCCGGAACAACACTACGAAGTACTCGGTATTGCCTTGCACACTGAAACCGAAGAAGACATGGTGATTTATAAAGCACTGTATGGTGAGGGTCGTTTGTATGCTCGGCCAATTGAAATGTTTCTTGAACAGGTAGACAAGCCAGACTACGGATATACGGGGCCTCGTTTCGTATTCGTGGGTCCAAAGGCGTAGGTATCAGGGTGCTGACCCCCCCATACGATAAGACTTGTATTTCTTATATTTAGTGATATAATTCATATCACTAACCAACTCTCATGCCTGACTACAAGAACAATAGCCGTTTTAAGAAACCTTTTACTAGTGGTGGTGCCGGTCGTGGACCAGCTCGTTTCAGTCGTTCTGACGCCAGCGGACCCCGTGAAATGCACACTGCTGAATGCAGTAAGTGTCACAAGGCCTGCCAGGTACCGTTCCGTCCTAACGGAACAAAGCCAGTATTTTGTGGAGACTGCTTCACTCGAGATGGTGATCGTGATTCTCGTGATACCCGTGGCTCATTCCAGAAGAAGGAATACGGTGCACCCCGCACTGCACCAGCGGAAGATCGTCGTATAGATGAGCTTAAGCGCCAGCTTATACAAATGGACAGCAAGCTAGATCGTCTCGTGCAGATGATTGATGCTGCTAATCGTGTACCTGCTGCGCCAGCCCCAAAGGCTAAAGCAGCTGCAGCAGCTCTTGCTAAAGCACCCGCAAAGACAAAGAAGGCAGTGGTGAAGAAAGCTAAGAAGGCATAATACGTTCCGCCGCTAATTAACCAAGCCCAGACAAGTGTCTGGGCTTTCGGCGTTTAGTGGATGATGTTGGTAGCACTGGGCAGGGTAAGGGGTGTGCGGGAACTTTGAATAGTACCTGCGGAACCTGCGATTTGTGAACCAACATAGGCTGAGATTTCTGCTGCATTCAGGAACGCAATGATAGTGTCCTGAAGCTGCGAGAATATTGTGGGAACAAGAAGTTGAAGAATAAGAATGGTAATACCGAGACCAAATGCGCGAAAGATAGGCATATGGGTGGTAGTTATTTGATAAACGTGGACTCGAAGAGCACACACGTGAGACGGTAACGGGTCTCAATCAAATCTTTTTCAAGCTTCTTCCACTCCCTATAACCTCACACTTTGTATCCAGGTTACACCCTCTTCTCTTTTAGAAGTTGTGCGTATTTTTCCTGAACCTTCTGTAGTTTTGGGGCAATGATCACCTGGCAATATCCCTGTGCCTTATTTTGTGCGTAGTAGTCCTTATGGTATTCCTCAGCAGGATAGAAAGTTGCTCCTTCTTCAATTGTGGTAACAATAGGGTCACCCTCTTTTGATGATTCACTGAGTTCTGTAATAAATGCTGCTACTTCTTCTTTCTGGCCAGGTGTAGTAGGGAAGACGACAGATCGATACTGAGTACCTACGTCATTACCCTGACGATTCAACTGTGTTGCGTCATGAGAACCAAAGAAGACCGTGAGGAGATCGCGATAGCTAACCTGAGAGGGATCAAACTCAATCTTGATCACCTCTGCATGTCCGCTATCTCCACCACATACCTGCTGATAGGTTGGGTTGGTAGTTTTTCCACCCGCATACCCAGGCGCAACGTCAGTTACACCTTTAAGCATCTTAAATACTGCCTCTGTGCACCAGAAGCATCCTCCACCGAATAGTGCTGTTTCTGTCATATGTATAAAGTATATCAAGTCCCGTTACTTTTGACGCAACTCCAGAATCAATTCCAAATATGTTATGAACAGGCATTTTATATAACCTGACAGTATCCAGACATATACTCCGAGCAGGTGCACCGAACTTTGATACAACAGCACCTTGCGAATCATCGCATCATCAGTTGAATGGGGTACGTCATGGGCTGGACAGACGAACGAGTCGAACTCCTCAAGAAGCTCTGGCAAGATGGTCTCTCGGCTTCGCAGATCGCGAAGCAGTTGGGCGGAGTGACGCGCAACTCAGTCATCGGAAAGGTCCATCGACTGGGCCTGTCCGGACGCGCAACGCCCTCCAAGCCGCAACGCACGGTCTTCAAGGCTCCGCGACCGACGCGGCCCGTTACAGCAAAACCTTCGGCACCTCGTCGCATCGCTGAACCGGTCGCGGCCGCACCGGCCCGCACACCCTTGTACTGCGTGGACGAAAGCCCTGGAACGGCAACGATCATCACGCTGGGCGCCCACATGTGCAAGTGGCCGATCGGAGATCCGTCGCTCGACAACTTCACGTTCTGCGGCCGTCGCTCAGAAGAGGGTGGGCCGTACTGCCACGAACATTCCTGCGTTGCCTATCAGCCGGCACAGGCGAAGAAGAAGTCTTCAGGTGCGGAACTGGCGCGATCGCTGCGCCGGTACATCTGAACCCAAATTTATCCTTCGGGATATCAAACGGGCCCTTCGAGAATCGAAGGGCCCGTGATGTGTTTCTACTCTTTCTCGAATTCGAGACAAACGGAGTTAATGCAATACCGCTTACCACCCTTATCTTCTGGTCCGTCATCAAACACGTGACCAAGATGGCTGTTGCAATGCTTACAAAATACCTCTGTGCGATGCATGCCGTGCGCGTCATCTGAGCGTGTGCCCACATTCTCTGCCACCGCTGGATCAGTAAAGGAAGGCCAGCCACTCTTTGAATCGAACTTAGCCGTAGAAGAGAACAGGGCATTTCCACATACCTTACAGCGATACATACCATGATCATGATTATCTACATACGCGCCTTTCCAGGGAGCTTCAGTACCGCCTTCACGGAGAACTGCGTATTCTTCAGGACTTAGCTTTGCACGGATTTCGTCTTCATTCATTTCCATATAAGAGAATTATACCCCTATGACAAAGCTCTGCCGATAGGCTAGGATTAAGGAACGTATGACTCGAACGGCCCTCCTGTCCCTCCTCCTTGTTCTTACATTCCTAGGCCTCGCAGACTCCTGGTATCTTGCCCAGACTGCACTTGATGGAGACTCACTTGCTTGTAGTATTCAGGGTCTTGAAAGCCTCAATGGATGTAACCAAGTGGCACAGAGTGCCTATTCTAAAGTCTTTGGACTACCGTTAGCCCTCTACGGTGTCTTCTTCTACGGCGTACTTTTTGTAATAGCTTCGGTGCTTTTTGCGGTATCGTGGCGCATGTTGTATCGCGCATCTATTGCTCTTGGGGTAATTGGTCTGCTCCTTTCGCTCTATTTTGTATTCCTTCAGTTTTTTGTAATTAAGGCACTTTGCGTATATTGCTTAGCTTCAATGGTTATCTCGTTCTGTATATTCTTTGTAACGCTGCACCTGTGGAAGCGGTTTGCCTTAGTGAAGGTGTTGGATCCCTTTACGCCCGTCATCCCCTTGACCTCATAACACTATGTCTACGTCGCGCATCATTCTTCCCGTATTACTTGCACTGATGCTTCCGATCCTCTCGCACGCGGCAACGTTTGCAGAAGATAAGACCATTGTAGTTTCAGCTCCGCCACCCGATAACACGTATCTCGCTGGCGTATCTGTGAGCGTGAGTGCACCACTTCCTGCAGACCTGGCTGCAGCAGGAGGTACGGTCACTACCTACTCACCAATCAAGGGAGACGCACTTATCACAGGAGGCACCATTCATCTCCAAGAAGCTGTTGAGGGCGATGTACGTGCGGCAGGACTCCAAGTATTGATCGACGGTCCCGTAACAGGAGATGTTGTTGTAGGAGGTGGTACGGTCAAAGTAACTGCTCCTGCGCGTGATGTTCGTCTCTTCGGCTTACAAGTACTTGCAACGGGTGGCGCAGAAGGACCGGTAACTATTTACGGCACCGATGTAACCCTTGCGGGTGAATATGCAGGTGATGTTGAGATTATTGCGTCTGACCGCCTCATCATAGGACCTGATACCCACATACGCGGAACCCTTAGGTACAATGCGCCGCAACAGATAGAAATACCAGCTTCATCAGTGGTGGATGGGGGAGTTACGTACACCGGCTCATACGCATACGTCCCCACGAATGCTGAAGTACAAAAGTTTGCGATTGCTGGTGCAGGTATCTTCTTCATCGTACGTGCGCTTGCGGTAATGGTTGCTGCAGGCCTTCTTGCGGGCGTCTTCCCAATCTTTAGTGCGCCTCTTGCAACGCGTGTGTTCACTCGTCGCTACGCACGGTTAAGTCTGCTAGCCCTTCTTGGCTTTGGTGTTCTCATCGCTGCTCCGGCATTGATACTTCTCCTCTCTGTTTCTTTTGTTGGTGCTGCCATTGCACTGCTTCTTGGTGCTGCATATATTTTGCTCGTATTCCTCTCCTATCTCTATGCAGGTATTCTTGCAGGTGGGGCCGTTCGCTATCTTGCCACAAAACGCTCAGCAACACTTATCTCATGGAAGGACGCAATAGTAGGAATGCTCGTATTCTTCATTGCGGGTAGTCTTCCATACGTGGGAGGTGTTATTACTCTCGTTGCACTCTGTATCACGCTTGGTGCATTGGTTTCAAATCTCTATCTGTTTGCCTTCCATCGCACCACGTCGTGGCACACTGAATTCTAAGCACATCCCTATGGCTATTCCTCAAACAGGTTCTATCGCACCCACATTCACGCTCCTTGATCAGGATGGAGTTGAACACTCTCTAGCGGAAGCAAAAGGGAAATACGCTCTTGTCTACTTCTATCCCAAAGACGATACCGGTGGCTGTACTAAAGAAGCCTGTTCACTGGGAGAATATTTCCCAGACTTTTCTAAGAGTGGAGCAGTGATATACGGTATCTCTCCAGACACCGTAAAGAGCCACAAGAAGTTTGCAGAGAAGTACTCTTTACCATTTACCCTTCTCGCTGATCCAGATCATCAGGCCATTAAAGCGTACGACGTGTGGGGACCAAAGAAGTTCATGGGTCGAGACTATGACGGGGTATACCGTACTTCATTCCTTATTGCTCCAGATGGCACTATCGCCAAGGTGTACGAGAATGTGAAGCCAGAATCACATGCCCAGGAAGTACTAACCGACCTCAAGGAACTTGGTGCCTAGTCCATGACAAAGAAGCAAGAAGAACGAAAGCTGCGGGCAAAGAAGATACTCGCATACTTAAAGAAAGCATACCCAGAACCTAAGACCGAACTAGCATATAAAACACCCGTTCAACTTGCTGCTGCTGTGATGCTCTCTGCACAATCCACGGACAAGCGTGTGAACATTGTTACCGAAACCCTGTGGAAGAAATACAAAACTATTAATGATTTTGCTGACGCAGATCTCGCCACGTTCACTAAAGAAATCTCCAGCATTACCTTCTACCGAAACAAAGCAAAAGCTATCATCGGTATGGCCCAGAGAGTGCGTAGTGAATACAAAGGAAAGATCCCAAAAACTGAAGCAGAACTGGTTACGCTCCCAGGTATCGCATACAAGTCCGCACACGTCATCATAGGAGAACTCTACGGCATATACGAAGGTATCCCCACAGACACGCACGTACGTCGCTTTGCGCTTCGCTTTGATCTCACTGATAGTAAGGACCTCACAAAGATTTCCAAAGATCTAGAAGCACTCATCCCCAAAGCAGACTGGAAGTATGTAAACAATGGACTTGTACTGTATGGACGGTATCTGTGTAAGGCGCTGCCGCACGATTGTGCCGACCATCCTTTGACCAAGATTTGGCCGCCCGCAGCTAGTCGCTGGCCTAAGAGTAAGTAACTTGCGTTTTATAAGCAGGAGAGTATAGTATTTTCAGCTGGGCTCCCAAGAGTTCTTATTCTCGTGTACCTCGTCGTCACGTTGGGGCGGCATAGGGGCAGACTACAATTTACGGCCTCGAGGCCTTGAATCTTAGGTGTCGGCGGATAACCTTGTGTCCTCTGTGACTCATAACTGCCCATCCTAAGGCTCTCTTCGGGAGTCTAGCACCACACTATAGCGTCCACCTTCGGGGGGCGCTTTCTTTTTATTTCCCCTTTCATATCCACAGGATAGACTGTTGGTATTGTTATGGATTTAAGGAAGTTCAGGAAAACCATATGGGATTTTTATAAAAAAGAGGGGAGGCACAACCTGCCCTGGAGACACACCAACGACCCATACTCTATCCTTGTTTCAGAAGTAATGTTGCAACAGACGCAGGTTGAACGGGTGCGAGCATATTACACTGCGTGGCTCAAGAAATTTCCAACCGTACGTGTTCTTGCAAATGCTCCACTCGCAGACGTCCTCAAGGCGTGGCAAGGACTTGGGTATAACCGTCGTGCCAAGATGTTGCATGACGCTGCTAAGAAAGTGGTTTCAGAATACAAAGGGAAGATGCCAACTGATCCTGATATCCTTGTTACGCTCCCTGGTGTTGGTCCGTACACTGCACGAGCTGTTGCAGCATTCTCAACAAATACAGATACCGTATTCATTGAGACCAACCTGCGTACTGTAGTGATGCATCATTTCTATCCAAACACAGATAAAGTGTCTGATGCAGAGATACTAGAAGTTCTAGCCAGCGCTCTTCCAAAGGGCAGGGCAAGGGAATGGTATGCCGCCCTTATGGATTATGGTTCGTATTTAAAGAGGAATGGTGTACGTGTAAATTCTAAGAGTGCTACCTATGTAAAACAATCCATATTTAGCGGTTCTGGTCGTGAGGCACGAGGTGCCATTCTAAAAGAACTTACACAAGGCACTGCGACAAAGAAACGTCTCACTGGTCTTCTGGGTGACGCTCGTACGGAACAAATGTCCCTACAGCTTCAAAAACTACTCACCGAAGGCATGATACAGAAATATGGAACTCAATACTCATTACCGCGTTAAGCAGGATCAGCCACAGAACCAATGGCAACTTGTTTAGGGCGGAGACCTTGAATTGAATTGGCAGCAAGAACACCTCCAATCGCAATAAAGATTCCAGATACGATAAAGAATACTGTGAAGTTACTAATCATGAGAATGATGGTGCCGACAAGCGGTGCAACAAGCGCTCCAACCGGACGCGTCATACGGAAGACACTAACAGTGTTAGTGTCTTGTTCTGAGACTCTGCGGAAGAAGTGACCCTCTACCATCGCTTCAACTAATGCAGCACCAATACGCGTTAGTAGAAGAATACCGAGAATTATTAAGATAGAAGTTTCTGCGGTTATGAACCCCACAAGAGCAAATGAAATACCGGTACAAATGAATCCGACTATCAGAAGTATGCGATCTCCAAACCTAGTATCGGCAAGTACTCCTGCTGGATATTCAATTAGTACAAATGGAATCAACATAATTGCAAAGATCCAACCAAGTTCAGACCAAGGAATGCCTAATACTGTGTGGAGATACAGAGGAATATACAGTGGCGCTAGGTGGAAGAAGAGCTGAAGGATGCCCATGGCAATCGCTACCGCACGTAGATCCTTATCTTTCGCAATACACGCACAGGCTTCTGTAACATTGTGTATCCCAAGAATACGCTTAGAGGGTAGTTTGCGAAGGAACATTAGAAGTATTACCGGTATGAGAGAGAACGAGGCAACGAGGAATACGCGATCGTAATGTGCATCACCATCCAGGAGTAGGCCAATGATAAGTGGTGCAATTACGAGCATTAGATTACCAGCAGTGATAAACGCTGTACGTACACGCCCCGTTTCGTCTTCGCTCTCAACGGTGGCTTCAAGAAGAATATCCAATTGATATACCAGAAGGGGAGAAACTGCACATGCTAGTGCGGCAAGCAGCACAGCGCCCACTACCGTTGGAGTAAGTGCGAGCCACAGAAGAATACACATCTCTACTAATGCAAAGAAGATCACCAAGCGCTGAGGACCATGCTGTGCCACGAGCTTTGGTATGAAGGGGAAGATTCCCAGAGTCACCAATGCACCCAAGGACACAACCAAACCGGTACTCTCCTCCGGCATGAATGTCGCCAGATAGGGAGTGAGGATGTAGATAATGAGGAAAAAATGCGCTGCAGCAAAGAAGTTGCTCAGCGATAGAATACGGCGCGCCTGCATGATGCACGAATTGTAACATTTACCATAAACAATCTATGCTGTATTTAGAACTGCAGTAACGCGTATACAGTAAAAGCGATGATGCCCACGGAGAGAATCGTTGCAGGTATCAATACTGCTAGCTTTACCGGGCTACCTTTCTTGATGAGATTAATCAGATATGCAATGATCGTTACTACTGCCAAAACGATGACCACACAACCCACAATAAAAGTAATTACTGCTAACAAAATACCCCATAACCACTGAGCGGTATCTTGCATGAAATTTTCAAGTAGGTACCATGCGACACCAATCTCTACGACGCATACGAACATGGCTATGGATATGCTACGAAGGAAAGAGTTCATGAAGATAAGTATACGACAAAGGCCCGCATCAAATGATGCGGGCCTTTGCATGTGTTAGATGAGCCTTAGACGCCAATAAGTACCGGGATAACCATCGGTGCCTTATTCGTACGATTGAATAGATAGCCACTCATAACATCCGTGAGATTGTTCTTCACGTAGTCGAGATCAACCGGATTCATACCATGAGTGGAATCTTCCACCGTCTTCTTGATAAGAAGACGAGCCTGATTCAAGAGATCCTGACTCTCACGAAGATAGACGAAGCCACGAGAAATGATATCGGGAGACTTGCGTAGCTTACCGGTCTTCAGGTTAACGGTCGCAATGATGACGAACATACCATCCTTAGCGAGTGCCTGACGATCACGAATAACAACCTCCTGCATGTCGCCGATAGCGAAGCCATCAACAATAAGAGGGGAGTTAGGAACTCGCTCTTTATGTACATCGAGCTTCACACCATCGATGATGTCGATCACCGTACCGTTATCTGCAAGAATAATAGAGTCGCGTGGACGTCCCGCTTGTTCAATTGCTTTAGCGTGCGACGCAGTCATAGAGTAGTAGCCGTACGCAGGCATAAAGAATGCAGCGTTTACCTTCTTGTTGATCCAGATGAGCTCACCCGTATTACCGTGACCCGTTGAGTGCACATCGCTTGAGCGATAGTGGATCAAGGTCACACCATTACGATAGAGATTATCCTTAAGTTTCTGCACAGCGATCTCGTTACCAGGAATAACTGATGACGAAAGGACGATAGTGTCGCGAGGGTTGAGCTGGATATTCTTGTGCTGCTTGGTAGCGATACGCATAAGTGCTGCAAACTCCTCACCCTGCGCCCCGGTTGAAAGGATGACAATCTTATCTGCAGGATAATCACCGATTTCCTGTGCGGGAATGATGGTGTCCTTCTTAATATTGATGAGGTTGGTCTTCTGTGCGATCTCAAGGTTTGTCTTGATAGAGCGACCTTCAGTTACCACCTTCTTACCAAGTTTTTCGCAGGTCTCAATGATGTGGATCATGCGTTCAAACTGAGACGCGAACGTACCGATTATAAGACGACCGTGTACATTCTTGATGATCTCTTCGAGGGTCTCATGCACTTTACGTTCAGGCATTGAGAAACCATCGCGCTCAGCATTTGTTGAGTCTGCAATGAAGAAGAGGTTCTTCTGTGCAGCAAGCACACCCCAGGTCTTCTCTTCCTTTGCGGTTGGAATACCGTTGTCATGGTCAAGCTTAAGGTCTCCTGTTACCACTACGTTGCCGTATGGAGTCTCAACAGCGATACCCATTGAGTCTGGAATAGAGTGAGTAACCGCAAAGAACTGAACTTTCGTTGAGCCAATCGTTACTGTCTGACCTGCTTCCACAACTACTAGGTTCGGCTTGGGTACATCAGGGTATTCTTCCTGACGCTTCTGAATCATCACCGCAGTGAGGTTCTGTGTGTAGATCGGTGGGTTACCGAATCGGTTCATAAGGAATGGGATACCGCCGATGTGGTCGAGGTGACCGTGGGTGATGAATACTGCGCGCACCCGGTCCGCATTCTTCTCGAGATATGCCGTGTTAGGGAGCATATAGTCCACACCCGGGTTTGAATCTTCAGAAACGAACTGGAAGCCAACATCGAAGATAAAGATGTCGCCATTGGTTTCGACGCAGAACATGTTGCGTCCCACTTCCTCAACGCCACCCAGTGGAATCACTCGAACAACGTTCGATGCAGGAGCTGCAGGGAAGTAGTCGGCACCACGTTTTGGAGTGGTGTTAGGAGCTGGTCTGCGCATGCGCATCCGATCACGAGATGAACCGCGTCCACGGGGACCTGCTGATGATGAACGACCACGAGGTCCTTCGCTGCGCGGTGTGCCTCCTTCAGGGCGTGGTCCACGTCCTTGACCTGGTGGGCCGCGACGTATAGGACGACGAGGTCCACCCTCAGGACGAGGAGAGTGTGCTGGAGCTGCTGGACCATCGTGTGGAGTACGAGGTGCTGGAGCTGGAGCGGGTGCTGATGCCATAATGAATTGAATTTAGAATAATGAATTTGATAAAAACAAACAGTGAGAAGTAGGTGACGCGTACGTCCAACCTACTACTTTCTATTTACTTTTAGCGAAGATCGGCCATACCAGTTCTGTGTTGCGATACCAGTGTGCAGCGTCATCGAAACGATCAGATGGTGCTGCTACCTCGGTGATGTGCACGCCATGCAGACCTGATGGAATGGTATACACGAAGTCCGGCGTGTGCGTGAATGCTGCAGGATAATCGTTAGCAATCAGCATGTTCAAGGTAGCAAGATCGGTTGGGTCGGGAGTCTTCTCCTGACGAATCTTTTCCAAGAGCGCGTCCACCTCCTTATCAGAGTAGTCTGCAATATTAAGACCAGGATTCGTACGTTCTGATGAACTCCAGAAGGCAAACAGATCTGGTGTACGGCCGATCACTTCTCCAAACAGAAGTGCACCATAGGCACGTGGTCTGATCACTTCCTGTGTTAGAGCACCGGCATCATGAAGTTCAATTGATACGGGCACTCCCAATGCCTGCCAATCCTCCTGAACCTGTGTCGCAACTGCTTTCAGTTCCGGTACGTTTGATGTGGTTAGCGTTACGGCAAGCGTTGTGTCTCCCTTAGACCAACGCTGACTTGCCTCATCATACTTCCATTTGCCATCAGAGAGAATCTGACGAGCATCTGCTACACGAGTGTCCACAGAGGGAAGGGGAATAGCAGTGACAGTAGCGCGTGGTGGTAGAGGGCCTGCAATGGCGGTTGCGTATCCACCGAATGATTCGTTCACGATCGCCTGACGATTAATTGCAACAGAAAGTGCCTTTCGAACACTAATGTCTGCAAATACAGGCTCTTCACTCGGGTTGAAGAAAACTCCAAACACACGACTATACGGTACCTTAATCGCTCGTCCTGACGCTACTCCATATGCGCTCTGCACCTCTCCTCTACGTACTGCATCATTTAGTTCACTTTGATCAGAGAAGAAGACAAAACGAATACTGCTCAAGTATGGACGACCAATAGCATATCCTTTAAACGCGGTTAGCTCGTATGAAGAAATTGAACCGTCCCCTTTACGACTCATATTCGAGACTTCAAAGGGTCCTGCACCAACGGGATTAATCTGGCGAGATGAGAACGGGAATTCTGCATTCGTCACATCTTTCCATATATGCGCAGGGAGAATACCCAGAGTCGTGTCTTCAAGGAACGGAGCATACGCCTTTGGTAACGTAAATCGTACGGTACGTGCATCTACTGCTTCTGCACGAATGTTTGCCCAGTTAGCCAGCGCAGGACTGCGAAGTGCAGGATCCTGTGCTTTTGAAACCGTAAAAACTACGTCACTCGCGGTAACAGAAGTATTGTCCGAGAACTTAGCGTTCTGGCGCAGTATAAAGGTATACGTCTTTCCATCAGGAGAGATCTCATAGGACTCAGCAAGAACCGGTACCAATACACCATTTGCGTCATGACCCATAAGGCCTGCAAAGGTTAGCGCAGCAAGGTCACGGTCTGTATCAGAAATGGCAAGGAGCGGATTAACAAAACGTGGTGTTCCCACAACACCTTCCGTAAACGAACCACCGTACGCTGGCTGTTCTATAAGAAAGCGCAGCTGAAATCCATACAGCGCAACAATAAGTGCGCATATGACGAGCCCACCCAGGATGCTCATGATGAGTCGGTCACCTGGGGGAAGGGTACGGAGATAGCGTAAGGGAGACGGAAAAGTCATGGAAGCACAGATGCCGGTACGCGTTGCGTACCGCACTCCTTATCCGATCAGGAATCCTGCTATAGCACTAGCTACGAAGAGTACCGCGATCACAACGGTCGCGTTAAATAGGAACTTCTCCGCGCCACGGCGCTTATAGAATGTCGATGCGAAGTTGTCACCTCCGAATGCACCCCCTAGACCAGCACCGCGCTGTTGAAGCACGATTCCGATGATAAGGAGGAGGGAGAGAACCAGCTCCGCGTATGGCAATATCGCCTTGAGTGTCTCCATCTTCATTATTTCTTCGTGCGTCGCGGAAAGAAGTCCACGTTGCTACCGAATATGCCGAGCAGGGCGCCAGCGCAAGCGAACCACATGTAGAGGTTCTCGCGCAAGGCACCGTGATCGAGCATATCAGCGATGAAGACGGCCAGCAGTACGAGGCTGCCGAAGCTGAACAGGAGCCCGGTGGCGCTCTTGCGTTCGTGTAGCATCAACTTCAGGCTGAGCACAGAGTAGCAAAGAGCCATACCCATGACCAGCAAGGAAGCGATCCTGGTACTGATGGACAGCCCACCGATCGTGATTATGAACAGGACGACACCGCCGACGGCGCTCAGAAGGCCGATCCAGAAACAGATGGTACGAAACATGGCTTGGAATCTCCCGTGAGCCGTTTGTTTAACTGGATATATTATACTACACAAGTACTGTCTAAGTCAAGCAGTTTGACGCTATTTTTCTATTTCTGGTAAACTTGATGTAATTCCACTACCTGTGGATAACTTTTCGGCAGTGGGGAAGGCTCACACCGGAAAAGGCAAGAAACAAATCGTTACAAGCGTTCTTCATTTATCTAAGAGCGTATTTCTATGGCTACATCAAAGGTCTCTATTTCACCGTTGGCAGATCGTGTCGTGGTTCAACCGTTCCCTAAGGAGGAGGTCTCTGCTTCCGGCATCATTATCCCGGACACGGCAAAACAAGATAAGCCTGAACGAGGTACGGTTGTTGCGGTTGGTCCCGGCAAGTATGACGGTGACGAACTCTCCCCTATGACCGTTAAGGTTGGTGACGTTGTACTGTTCTCTAAGTATGGCTTTACCGATATCAAGATTGATGGAAAGGATTATCTTATTCTTTCTGAATCAGATATCCTCGCAAAAATAGCCTAACAACTCCCCCGTTTACTTCCCTTTTATTTTCACTCCTTATATATGGCAAAACAGATTCTGTTTGGTGAGGAAGCACGCAAGGCAATTCATGCAGGTGTAACAAAGAGTGCTCGCGCGGTTAAGGTCACCCTCGGTCCTCGTGGCCGCAACGTCGTACTTGAAAAAGGATATGGTGGTCCACGCATCACCAATGATGGTGTCTCCATTGCAAAGGAAATCTCCTTCAAGGATAAGTTTGAGAACATGGGTGCAGAGATTGTTAAGGAGGTAGCGAACAAGACAAATGATGGTGTTGGAGACGGTACTACGACAACCGTTGTACTTCTTGAATCGATGATTGATGAAGGCCTTGAGCGTGTTACCAAAGGCGGTAACGCTATGGGTGTACGTAGCGGTATGGAGAAAGCTCGTGATGCTGCGCTAGTAGCGCTTAAGAAGATGGCAAAGCCTGTAGCAGGCAAGAGCGATATTAAACATGTTGCATCAATCTCTGCAGAGAGCGAGGAGCTCGGACGTATCATCGCTGAGACCGTTGAGAAGGTGGGTAAGAACGGCGTGGTGACGGTAGAGGAGTCACAGGGTATGGACCTCTCCTACGAAGTCGTAGAGGGCATGCAGATCGATAAGGGCTACGTATCGGCATACATGGTGACAAACCCTGAGCGTATGGAAGCAGAAATGCGTGATGCGCAGATCCTCATCACTGATCAGAAGATCAGTAGCATCCAGGATCTACTTCCCCTTCTCGAAAAGGTTGCGACAGCAGGCCGTAAAGAACTTGTGATCATTGCTGAGGATATTGATGGGGATGCACTCACCACACTCGTACTCAACAAGCTTCGTGGCACATTCAATGTGCTCGCAGTAAAGGCACCCGGCTATGGTGATAAGAAGAAGGAAATCCTTGCAGATATCGCAACCGTAACGGGAGCACAAGTTATCTCAAGTGATATGGGTATTACGTTTGAGTCCGCTACCCTTTCAATGCTTGGAAAGGCAACGCGTGTTGTAGCAACCAAGGACACCACTACATTTGTAGGTGGAAAGGGAAAGAAAGCGGATATTGAAGCACGGGTAACACAGCTTCAGGCGATTGCTGAGCAAAGCACTTCTAAGTTCGATACAGAAAAGATTGAAGAGCGTGTGGCAAAGCTCACGGGAGGTGTTGCTGTAATCCGTGTAGGAGCGGCAACCGAGACTGAGATGAAGTATCTCAAGGATAAGATCGATGATGCGGTAAAAGCAACAAAGGCCTCTATTGAAGAAGGTATTGTTCCCGGAGGAGGAACCGCACTCGCAAAGGTATCAAAGATGCTTTCAGATGCAGACACAAAGGGAATGACCACTGACGAGAAGTCTGGCTATGACATCGTTGTACGTGCTCTAGAGCAACCACTTCGTCAGATTGCACTTAACTGTGGAAAGGATGATGCCTCAGTCATCGTACACAAGGTACAAGATGCAAAGGGATATGCAGGATACGATGCACTTGCTGATGAGATGGTGGATGACATGGTCAAAGCTGGCATCATTGACCCTGTGAAGGTAACGCGGGGTGCAGTTGAGAATGCGGTCTCAGCAGCAGCAATACTTCTCACTACAGAGGCAGCGGTTGCAGAGATTCCTGAACCAAAACCAGCAGCAGGTGACATGGGAGGAGATATGGGAGGTATGGGATACTAAGCGACTTCACTTCCCTGCTACGCAAGATATAAAAATGAGACCCCGCGGATCCAATGGATCGGCGGGGTTCTCGTTTGGCTCTAGTGGTCACAGCACACAGCATCCTGAGGATCTTCCGAATCAACCTCATGGCAGATGAACCGTGATGGTCTCGCGTTCGGCATCTGTAGCGGTAATTCCCTATGTACTGCTTCTTTTTGCCGAGCTTCACGAGTCTCACGACGTACATGGAGCACGTAGAGTACCGAACAGATATCTATGGGCAGGGATACCAAGAATGCATCCCCAAGTGCTGTTAATGCGATTTCTAGCATGGGACACCTCTCAGTCTTTTTGCACAGTACGCCAAACATGTGGTTTTGCAACTATTGAGCACTTTTGGCAATGGAGTATACTTAGTACATAACCCAAGACTTACTATGATGACTCTATACATTGTGCTCGGTGTTGTTGCACTTATCGTGCTTTGGGCAATCTTTGCCTTCAATGGTTTTGTCGCACGTATTAACCGCACTAAGGAAGCATGGGCAGATATCGATGTGCAGCTTAAGCGTCGTTATGACCTCATTCCTAACCTTGTTGAGACGGTGAAGGGATACGCAGCACATGAATCATCTGCATTCGAGAATGTAACCAAGGCACGTGCTGCTGCTATGGGCGCTACTGACCCAACAGCAAAGGCTCAGGCTGAGAATATGCTTTCTGGCACACTCAAGAGCCTCTTTGCAGTCTCTGAGGCATACCCAGAACTTAAGGCAAATGAGAACTTCATTCACCTTCAGAAGGAGCTTAGTGACACTGAAGATAAGATCCAGGCCGCTCGTCGCTTCTACAACAGCAACGTACAGGATCTCAACACCGCAGTGGAATCTTTCCCAAACAATGTCATCGCATCTTCATTCAACTTCAAGAAAATGGATCTGTTCCAGCTCACTGAGGCAGAAGGTGCCGCACGTGAACCAGTTAAAGTTGGTTTCTAATTGAAATTAGTGGGTTCGTAAGGCCCAATCTCTATGGCAACGCTCTATCAAGAACGATCTAATAACGTGTGGCGTACAGTATTTCTAATGTCTGTATTCCTCATAATTGTTATCGCTATCGGCTACTTCATTGGTTGGTACTTTGACTCCCCTGGAATCCTCTATATAGCGGTGGGCTTTGCTGTGGTCATGAACTTCTGGAGCTACTGGTTCTCGGACAAGACTGTACTTGCTCTCACTGGTGCACGTCCCGCCACCCGTGAAGAATTCTTTGATCTGTATACTGTCACGGAAAATCTATCTATCGCAGCAGGTATCCCTATGCCTAAGCTGTATGTTCTTGATGATCCCGCACCAAACGCCTTCGCTACCGGACGTAACGAAAAGCATGCTGTTGTGTGTGCAACCACCGGTCTTCTCTCTATGATGACGCGACCTGAACTTGAAGGAGTTATTGGTCATGAACTCTCACACATAAAAAATCGAGACATTCTTGTCATGACCGTTGCCGTGGTGCTCGCAGGATTCCTTGCGATAATCTCAGACATGTTTATCCGCATGTCCTTCTGGGGTGGTCGGGATAGCGATAATGAACGAGCAAACATCATTTTTATGGTCGTTGGATTAGTGGCAGTCATTCTCGCACCTATTGCTGCACAACTAATTCAGATGGCTATTTCACGTCGCCGTGAATATCTTGCAGATACCTCAGGTGCTCTCCTTACGCGGTATCCAGAAGGCCTTGCCTCTGCCCTAGGAAAGATCGGTAGCTATAGCCAACCAATGCGTCACGCCTCGCATGCAACCGCACATCTTTTCATTGGAGATCCGTTCGGTGTGAAGGCAGGAAACTGGATTAACAATCTCTTTGCAACACACCCTCCGGTTGAAGAGCGAATCAAGCGTCTGCTCGGTCAGGAGTCATAATCGTGTTATAAAAGGCCCACTGGAGGCGTCGCATAGCGGTCTAGTGCACCACCTTGGAAAGGTGGCAGGCTCGAAAGGGTCTCGAGAGTTCGAATCTCTCCGCCTCCGCTACATATCTTGCTGGTTCTATTGTTATCCGTTGAATTACCTTTATTCATGAAGAGATAGGGGTATACTTTTGTCATACACCACATATGGCACTACGCGAAACACTGAACGCAACAAAAGCTGCAAAAGAGGCAGCAAAAGCACAGGCAGAATTATCTGTCGCTGAACAAGAGAAAGCACAACTTAAAGAACAGTTTGATGCACTTATCACCAAACGAGCTGCATTAGCAGAAATTAAGAAGGTGGCTGCAGACGCGTATAGTGCATTGAGTGAGAAGGCACCTAAGGCAAGAGGTGCGCTCAAGGAACTTCGATCGATCCATAAAGAATCAGTGGATGAAGATACTGGGGAAGCAGCGATACCAAAGGCATCAGAACTAATTAGAAGTGAAGAATACCAGGATGAAGAGGAGGTTGTGGCGTATAAGGATGCGCGAGAAGAATTTAGACTATCTGTAAAAGGAGTACGAGAGGTACGAAAGCAACTTAAGGAACTTGGTATTGATGACGCCGATTCTCTCCTACCAGGTCAGCTTGAAAGTGTCCTTGAAGAGACCGACAGGGATATTGATGCTCAGACACGCGCATTTGTACTGGAACATCCGGACGTAGATCCAGAAATGAGTGCAAGGGTTCGAGCAGAAGTGGTGGCTGATATAGCAAATCGAACCGGCCGAGCTCTTGATAGAGAGCATTACTTTACAGATACATTTAAGCCGCAGCAAGCTTTTGGTAATTCGTACGTAAAGCACGGTAGGCTTGAGAACGCTGTTCGCGAAGGAATAGTTGCTTTGAATTCTGATAGAGAAACGAGACAAAGCACTATTAAGAGATTGAGAGAACTATATCCTGATGCAGAAGGTATCTCTGAATTCGATACAGAAGCATTAGAACTCTCTCTTGCACGCCAAATTGTTTCAGGGTATGCAGCTCCGCGTAAAGACTATTACGAAACTGGAACGTGGCTTGCTAGGAAATACAACGAGGGTAAAGAAGATGGAAAGGAAAATGCAGATTCAGATGAGACTTCAGCAGTTGAAAGTCTAATACAAGAGGCAGTTGCTACGGGGATGTTCCGTCCTGTAGCAGAAAGCTACATCCAAGACTACAAGGCACTACGTGAGTATGAAGGGCTCCCGGAGCAAATACGAATTGCCCAGAGTACTCTTACTGAAGCTGAAGAAGCAAACCGGAATGATGAAAGAGTATTGCGTGAAACGCAGGATCAACGACCACGATACAGTCGTGAGGCGGTGCTAAAGACTCAGGGGTTGGCTAGAGATCTCCTGACACTTCTCCCAGCACTACGTACTGAGCTTGGTGAAGGAAAGAATGAAGTTATAAGTGTCAAGAGATCAGGAGATCGTCTCGTATTTAGAGTGGCCCCTCCGTTTGCAACAGGTAGATTAGAGGAAAATAACAGAGAAGAAGCGCGAGAAATCAAAGGAATTGAAGAGAGGATATTAAGCACAATGAGGGAGAAAATTAGCTTCGATCCTTTTGGTAAAAAAAGCAAGGATAAACAGGATCGTATCTCGGCTCTAGATGAACAAAAGAAAAGTAGACAAGATGCGCTAGACATAAGTGAACGCGAGGTTCGTCGTACGAAAGAGGATGCTGCAGAGATACAACGTCGCTTGGAATGGAGGCTTGAGCCGTATATGTCGTCACAATTCCTTTCTGAAACTTCTTCAGGAGGAAGTGTTGCACAGCTGTTGAATGGCCTGAATGAAGCAGCGCACCGCAGGCACCAGCAAGCAGAAACAGCCCTTGAAGAACTGAAGCAAGAGGCTGAACAAAGAACAGCCACCTTCACTGAAGTCTCAGAACGCATTGCTGGCTTCTCAAATACAAAAACTGAACTTCGTGGCGCGGTCGCAGACGCAGAACGTAGAAAGGAAGAGCTGGAACGTCGTCTAAAGCAAGCTGGCTACCTTAATTAGAGCTAGGTCTATATCATCTACCTTTTGGTTTCCACTGACTAACTGCAAGATCAACCGTCGTTCCGTTTAGTTTAAAAGAAACTCCCTCCTTCTGGAGGAGTTTCTTTTTAGTAGAGAGACCCTCACCATAGGCATACCCAGCAAGCGTACCGTTCGACGCAACCACACGATGACAGGGAACGGTCTTGGTATCTTTGTTACTGCTCATGCAGGTACCAACCGCGCGTGCCGCACCCGGTCTTCCCGCAAGCGCAGCAACCTGTCCGTAGGTTGCAACGCATCCTTTTGGAATACTTGAGACCACAGCATATACCGTGCTCTGAAAGTTAGTCTTTGGCGTGTTCTTCATAGTAGGCAGTATAGCAAAGCTGCTATTATAACTGCATGTATAACGGGGTAGACGTACCGCATAAAAGACAATATGTCCGATACGGTATTGCAGGTATTGTTGGTCTAATATTGATCGGCGGATGGCTCTGGTACGCCCGTCCATTCATGTCCGATAGCCGTTTATCTGTCTTCCCCACTTCGATAACAACTCCTGAAAGTCCTATCTCTTTTGAGATTGTTACTACTCATAAGGATCAAGAGAAGGGGCTAAGCGGAAGAAAGAATATAAAGCCTGATTACGCTATGCTCTTCGTGTTTGATAAAAATGACACCTACGGTATTTGGATGAAAGGCATGCTTGTTCCGATTGATATCCTCTGGCTATCGGACAATGGGACCATCATCACGCTTGAGCATAATGTCGAACCATCTTCGTACCCGCATGTCTTTTATCCTGATACACCGGCTCGGTATGTTGTTGAGATGCGCGCAGGACAAGCAGCGGCACGCGGGTGGTCGGTAGGAACGAAAGTGCATCTGCCCTTGCCATACGGGAAATAAATCCTCGAGTGCGGTGTCCACAGTATGATTCGATGAAGCGGCGGTACAATTCATGTACGTCGACACCATCCTCGTTCTTCGGCGCCTATTATCTCTTATTCAAACCCTATGGCTAAAACCACTAAGTCTGCTGTGCTCGCGTCTAAGAAAAAGGTATCGGTTCCTGCAAAAGTAGTTGCTCCGGTAGAAAGTAAGGAGACGAAACGATACCGTGAATTAATTCCAAGAATTGAGAAGCGAGATGGACGGATGACAGATTTTTCATTTGAGAAGATTGTTTCCGTAACACACAAGGCGATGGCAGCAGCCAATGAGGGAGGAGAGGATGATGCGGTGCTCGTAGCACACCAGGTAGCCGGTGAGCTCGCTCGCTTTGCAAAGAAGTACAAGAACTTCCTTCCAACGGTGGAAGGTATCCAAGATGCAGTGGAGAAGCAGCTCATGCTTAACGACTTCACAGCGTCTGCAAAGGCGTACATTCTGTACCGTGATAAGCGGAATCAGATGCGTACCGAGCATATTGAGATTCCTGAGGATGTACGTCGTCTTGCTGATGAAAGTAAGACCTATTTTAAGAACAATGCACTCGGAGAGTTCGTATACCTTCGCAGCTACTCCAAATGGAATCCTGCACTCGGTCGTCGTGAGACCTGGGTAGAGACGGTGGACCGATATATCGCGTTCATGAAAAAGAATCTTGGCAAGAAACTTGCTGATAAGGAATACGCAGAGCTCCGTGAAGCAATTCTCAAGCAGGAAGTTATGCCTTCTATGCGTCTCATGCAGTTTGCTGGTGAGGCAGTAGAGCGATGTAACGTTGCTGCATACAATTGTTCATTCATCGCGCCATCGAAGATTCCAGACTTCGCAGAGATCATGTACATCTCTATGTGTGGTACTGGTGTTGGATACTCTGTTGAAAGCGCAAACGTACAGGCACTTCCACAGATCGGTACACAGACCGGTGAAAAGCTTGCAACACATGTCGTAGGGGACTCAAAGGAAGGGTGGTGTGATGCACTTACTCTTGGACTCAAGACTTGGTTCGCTGGTAATGATGTTGATTTTGATTTCTCTCAGGTACGTCCTGCTGGTGCACGCCTCAAGGTTATGGGTGGTAAGGCATCAGGGCCTGAGCCACTTCGCAGCCTCCTTGCATTCTCTCGCGAACGCATCCTAAGTCGTCAGGGTCGTCGTCTCCGTAACATCGATGTACATGACATGATCTGCAAGATAGGTGAGTGTGTGGTTGCTGGTGGGGTACGTCGTAGCGCGATGATTTCCCTCTCGGATCTTGATGATGATCTCGTTCGTGACGCTAAAAAGGGTGAATTCTGGAACACCAACCCAC
This sequence comes from Parcubacteria bacterium C7867-008, assembly GCA_001189215.1. GTDB lineage: Bacteria > Patescibacteriota > Minisyncoccia > Phycocordibacterales > Phycocordibacteraceae > C7867-001. Next base: position 180,621 of record LFCR01000006.1, read on the forward strand.
AGCGTTCTATCGCTAACAACTCCGCAATCTATAACGAGAAGCCAACCAACGCAGAGTTCATGGATGAGTGGGTTGCTCTTATGAAGAGCGGGTCAGGTGAGCGTGGCATCTTCAACCGTGGTGCACTTTCTAAGCAGCTTCCAGAGCGCCGTGTTTCCTTCTGGGAGAACACAGGATACATCAAGGGAGGAAAGGTGGTTGGACCTGCAGGAACTAATCCTTGCGGTGAGATCATTCTTAAGTCTAAGCAATTCTGTAACCTCACTGAAGTAATTGCTCGTTCAGGAGATACAAAGGAGTCGCTCATTCGCAAGGCACGTCTTGCAACCATACTTGGCACCTATCAGTCCACACTCACTAGCCTCAACTACCTCTCTAAGGAGTGGACAGAGAACTGTGAAGCAGAACGTCTTCTTGGTGTATCAGTAACCGGTCAGTGGGACTCTAAAGCATCCCGTAGTGCAGACACTCTAAAGGCAATGCGCGCAGAGACTATCAAGACCAACAAGAAGTATGCAGAGAAGATGGGTGTGAATGCATCTATGGCGATCACTTGTGTGAAGCCATCAGGTACCGTATCTCAGACCTTCGATGTGTCTTCTGGTATGCATCCTCGTCACTCACCGTACTATGTTCGTCGTATCCGTATTAGTGCAACAGACTCCCTATTCAAGTTCATGCGTGACGCGGGTGTGCCATTCTTCCCAGAAGTGGGACAGAACCCAGAGACGGCAAACACCTACGTACTCGAGTTCCCAGTGAAAGCTCCAGAAGGTGCAACATCTAAGAATGACATCACCGCACTAGATCAGCTCGAGCACTGGAAACTTGTAAAAGAGAACTACACTGAACACAATCCATCGGTAACGGTATCTGTGGGAGATGATGAGTGGATCAAGGTAGCAAACTGGGTATATGAGAACTGGGATATCGTTGGAGGTCTTTCATTCCTTCCTCGTGACAACCACGTATACCGTCTAGCTCCCTACGAGCCAATCACCAAGGCAGAGTACGAGACTCGCATCAAGAACTTCCCAACTGTAGACTACGCAAAGCTTATGCTCTACGAGCGTGCTGATGAGACCGAACTCAAGAAGGAATTGGCCTGTGTGGCAGGTATCTGCGAGATTTAATTGAAGGTATTCAACAAGAAAAGGCGCCTAACGCGCCTTTTCTTGTAGTGGTTCCGGTAATGGAATCCGAATCTTTTCCTTTTTATAAAAATATATGGTATAATGTTCTCAGACCGATCTAGACGATCGCTCTGAGTTTCTCAGGGAGGAAAGTCCGAACACAGGCTAGCAATAGCAGCAGGGTAGCGGGTAACGCCCGTCCGTAGTGATACGCGAGGTGCGAGCAGAGACGCTCGAAGAGAAATCCTAGAGCATCTGATTTCGGTCAGATGAATCCGTACGGTGACGTATGGGGTGAAACGGCTAAATCCTTACCTCTGTGCAAGGCCGTGCCCAGCAATGGGAGCGCCGCTCGAGCTACTTGGTAACAAGTAGCCCAGATAGATGATCGTCCGTACTTCGGTACGACAGAATTCGGCTTATCGGATCGGTCTAACAACATGAAGAAACCTGCCCTCTGGGTGGGTTTCTTCGCTTTTCATGCGAGTGTGTTCTTATTTCCTATCCCCACCCGCCTATATTAGGTACTGCTTCGATGGAGGCAGGCCGTATACTTACATAGGTATTATTAGGTTTATCAGGGTTAATCCCGTAATTACGGTGTAAATAACATGCAAACAGATACAGCTCACGCAGCGGTATCCGTCGCGCCCCACCCTCGGCGCTTTTCGTTCGATACGCTTGCCATCTGGGCTCTCACGCTCACGGCAGCGCTATCAGCGATAGCGTTCATTCCGGTGGCCACGGTACCGTTCCTTTATACGAAAGTGTCGATCATCGCCTTAGGCGGTTTGATCGCACTGGTGTTCTTCGTGCTCGCACGCCTCACGCGTGGCAACATCATTGTTCCTCCGGTCGCACTGATCGGGGCGCTTTGGTTCTTGCCGCTCGCGTATGCACTCTCAATGCTCTTCTCTGGCAATCCACTTGCTGCGGGAGCATTTGGAAATGAACTAGAGCCAGATACGTTTGGCTTCATGCTCATTCTTGCGGCATTCGCGACCTTGATCGCACTAGTGTTCCGCAGGACTAACCACTACCGTACATTCTTCTCGGTTGGTGGTGTGGTGCTCGCGATTACCCTCGTGGCACAGATCCTGTTCGTGATCATTGGTAAGGTGTCTCCAAATCTTGTTTCCTCAACCGCCAACCTCGTTGGGTCCTTCACGGATCTAGGTATGGTAGTGGGTCTTGGTCTGGTGATTGGATTGCTTGCGATCCGTTTTGTTTCCCTCTCACAGCGCATCCGCATAGCACTATGGGTCTTCGGTGCTCTCGGCCTCGTGACCCTAGCGCTCGTGAACTCAAAGCTTATTTGGATTCTTGTAACCCTCGTCGCTCTCGGTCTCTTCATTGAGGCAATCATGAAGCGTCGTGGTGTTGCTGACGAAGATGACTTTGAAGGAGTAGCAACACTTGAGGTATCTTCAGGTCGTGAAAGCGGCATGGGAGACTCTCGTGCACTAGCACCGGCACTCGTAACAATCGTTATCGCACTCTTCTTTATTATTGGAGGAAATACTATCGGTGCTGCACTTTCAAATGCGCTCGGTACTAACTTCCTTGATGTGCATCCGTCTTGGCAGTCCACCTTCGCGGTTGGAAGTCATACGTACGCATCATCACCACTCTTTGGTTCAGGTCCTGGGACCTTCGGTGAGCAGTGGCTCAGGTACCGTGACCGTGCGTTGAATGACACGATCTTCTGGAACGTAGACTTCAATGCAGGTATCGGTATGATCCCAACCTCGTTTGTCACCACTGGTATTCTTGGTGTCCTTGCTTGGCTTGGTTTCATTGGTCTCTTCCTCTTCATCGGTATTCGCGCGCTCCTCTTCCGTACTCCGGAAGATGCATACGCACGATTCGTATCGGTGGCATCGTTCGTAGGTAGTGTGTACCTGTTTGTTGTGATGATCTTCGCAACACCCGGTCCGCTCGTGCTACTCGTTGGATTCTTCTTAGTTGGTCTCTTCATATCCTCGCTCCGCTATAGCGGTACGCGTCGTGAATGGGGAATCGTCTTTGCTAAGAATCCTCGTGTTGGCTTCGTTATTGTCTTCGGTCTAACCATCTTGTTGCTTGCATCTGTTGTTGCGGCATACACGGTGGTGGAACGATACCTTGCAAACGTCTCATACACCCAGGGTGTAGCAGCACTTGCCAAGGGAGACATTGCTGCCGCAAGTGAAGCAACACAGCGTGCAATCCTCTTTGCTCCAAACGATCGTACGTACCAGCTTGCAGCTGCAGTCGGTATTGCACAGATGAATCGTGTAGCAGCGGATCAGTCGCTTGCACCAAGTGATGCACAGCAGCAATTCCAGGCAGCACTCTCAACAAGTATTCAAGCTGCATCAAAGGCAGTAGAACTTAACGGTAAGAACTACCAGAACTGGGCAGTACTCGGCGGTGTATATCAGACCGTTGTGCCGCTTAATCTTGAAGGAGCGTATGAGAAGTCTAAGGATGCGTACACACACGCTATAGAACTCAATCCTTCAAGTCCAACACTACCGTTTGCTCTTGCGCAGCTTGAGATTGCTAAGAAAAATTACCCTGCAGCAGAAGTGGCGCTTATGAACGCTATCAACCTTAAGCGCGATTACACGGAAGCTATCTACCTCTTCTCACAGCTTGAGGTACAGCAGGGTAAGACCCGTGAAGCACTTGAGGCAGCCGAAGCAGCAGCATACTTCGCACCAAACGATTCAAATGTTCTCTTCCAGCTCGGTATCCTCCGTTCCGGAAGTGGTGACGCAGATGGTGCTATCCAAGCACTCTCTCGTGCGGTTGAGATGAACAAGGAGTTTGCTAATGCCCGCTTCTTCCTTGCGGTTGCCTATGCAACCAAAGGACAGCTTGCACCAGCACTTGAACAGCTCGAGGCTATTGCGGCACTCTCCCCAGACAACGCAAAGATTGTTGAGGCAGACATTGCACAGCTCCGTGCTGGTAAGAATCCGTTCCCTGCATCTCGTCTTGGTGCGCTCGGTATAGCCAAGCCACCACTTCCTGAGGCAGCACCTGCAACTAGTGCAGCTCCAGCGAAGTAATAAGAGGAAATGGTTCGCGAATTCCTCAGTAAAATAACAGCACCAGTACGCGGCCTTCACCAGGCCGCGTACCTGCTTGCACTGCTGACCCTCGCGTCCCAGCTTCTTGCGCTCGCCCGTGATCGCATATTCGCCCATACCTTTGGTGCAAGCGAAGTGCTGGATATGTACTATGCTGCGTTCAAGATTCCAGACTTAGTGTTTGCTCTTGTGGCATCGTTGGTCTCGGCATACGTACTTATTCCAATGATCTCCGGAATGGAGAAGAAAGAGGCGCGACGATTGCTCTCAGAAACAGCAACCTTCCTGGTAATAACGGGAGGGTTTGCTTGTATCCTGCTTGCAATCTTCGCGCCGAACTTCGTCTTCATTCTATTTCCAGGATTTTCAGCATCACCGAATGCAGATATGTTTGTTGGACTCGTACGCGTACTCCTCCTTCAACCAATTCTGCTTGGTCTCTCAGGTATTCTGGGTAGCGTAACGCAGATTAAACGCCGTTTCGTCTTGTTCGCACTCTCACCGGTGCTATACAACCTGGGTATCATCTTTGGAACAGTATTTCTGTACCCGGACTACGGCATTATTGGTATTGGTATAGGTGTACTCATAGGAGCCACTGCGCACCTCCTCCTTAATGTGCCAACAGCATTTGGTGCAAAGTTGCTTCCATATCCACGCATTCCTTCATACAAAGTGATACTGTCTGTGGTGCGAAACTCAGTACCACGTTCACTTGCTCTGGGCATGGGTACTGTTACCACGCTTGGTTTGCTTGCGATTGCAAATCGATTAGGAAGTGGTTCGGTCTCTGTATTTACTCTTGCCAGTAATCTTGAAGCAGTACCCTTGTCTCTTATTGGGGCTGCCTATGCCACAGCAGCATTCCCGGTGCTCGCTGAACAGCACGGGAAAGGGAAGACAGAGGAGTTCCAAGCCACTATCTATGCTGCTGCACGACACATCATTCTGTGGTCTTCAGTGATCCTTGTGCTCACTGTGGTATTGCGAGCACACATCGTACGTATCATTCTTGGCTCGGGTGCATTTGATTGGGATGCGACTCGACTCACTGCAGCAATTCTGGGCATCATGGTGCTTTCGCTTATTGCGCAAGGAATTATCCTTCTTGCTGCGCGCGCCTTCTATGCAGCACACCGTTCCTGGAACCCACTACTCGTGCAGCTCGCAGACTGTGGTATTTCCATACTGGGTGCTATTGGATTCCTCGGGCTTGCAAAGGCAATTCCTGAGGTACGTTACTTTGTTGAATCGCTCTTCCGTGTAACGGATGTTCCAGGGTCTGAGATTCTGTTTGTAGCCTGTGGATTCACTCTTGGGCAACTCATCATGGGCACCGTTGCACTCATTACGCTTCGCACGGTTGCTCCAGGAGCTGCGCGTGAACTTATCCGCCCTATCCTTGAATCCTTCGGTGCTGCTCTTCTGGGAGGTACTGCTGCATATGGTGCTCTTACGCTCATGGGTAACATTGCCCCACTCACCACACTCCCGGTTGTAGTTGCAGAGGGCGCTGTGGCTGGTATGGTGGGTCTAGCAGTGGCTTGTGCGGTGCTCTTCATGCTTCAGAACAAAGAGATGCGCGCTATAGGAAGCGCTCTCCTGAAGCTTCGTAATCTCCGCGCTCTTAAGCCATACGCTCCAATAGGAAATGACGAAACACATACGTAACTTTTCAATTATTGCTCACATCGATCACGGAAAGTCGACCCTCGCGGATCGACTTCTTGAACGTACCGGTACCATTGAAGCACGTAAGATGCGTGATCAGGTGCTCGACAAAATGGATCTAGAGCGAGAGCGTGGCATCACGATTAAGATGCAGCCGGCTCGCATGAAGTACAAAGCAAAGGATGGTGAAGATTACATCCTAAATCTGATCGATACTCCAGGACACATAGACTTTGCGTACGAGGTATCCCGTGCACTTTCCGCCGTGGAAGGAGTAATTCTACTCGTAGATTCAACACAAGGTGTACAAGCACAAACTCTCACCACACTTAGTATGGCAAAGAAGGCAGGGTGTGTGATCATCCCAGTGCTTTCTAAGATTGATGCTCCTGCTGCACGTATTGATGATGTAACGCTTGAACTAGCTGAACTTCTTGATGTAGCACCTGAAACAGTCATGGCAGTATCGGGCCGTACGGGCGAAGGAGTTGAAGATCTCCTAGAAGAGATTGTGCGTTTGGTACCAGCACCTCGTGTGAGTGAAGGTGATTCACCACGTGCTCTCATCTTCGACTTCTCCTACTCAACACATCGTGGCATTGCCGTCTTTGCCCGTGTGTTTGATGGGACTCTAAAGAAAGGGGACTTACTGCGCTTTGCTGCAGCTGGTACACGATTTACTGCACTTGAGACAGGTATATTTATGCCGGATGAAGTAGCAACAGAATCACTTTCAGCAGGAGAGATCGGATACATTGTTACGGGTGTGAAGGAGGCAGGTGTCGTAGCGGTGGGAGATACTATATATGCTGACCGTGCGAATATTCCACCTCTCGAAGGCTTTGATCGCCCACGTCCGGTGGTCTGGGCATCGGTATATCCAGAAAGCCAGGATGACCTTACTATGCTGCGTCAGGCACTTGAGCGTCTCCGTCTCTCAGATTCGTCCCTTTCATTTGAAGAGGAGTCATCGGGCGTACTCGGGCGTGGCTTCCGTTGTGGTTTCCTCGGTATGCTGCACCTTGAGATTGTTACCGAACGCCTTAAGCGTGAGTTCAACCTTACGCTCATTGTCACTATTCCAACGATTGCCTATACCGTTACTAATAAGCAAGGCAAGAAAGAGACTATTTATACCCCATCCAAGTTTCCTGCATTTGGTGATGTTGCAGAGATTGCTGAGCCTTGGGTTAAAGTTATTCTTATTACCCCTCCAGAATCACTCTCTGGAATGATCCAACTCTTTCATGATCACGAGGGGGCAGTGATGGATACACAAACCCATTTGGATGGGCGTATTGAACTTGCTGCAGAGATGCCACTTCGTGAGCTTATGCGCGGCTTCTTTGATCGTGTGAAGAACGTTTCTTCAGGATATGCATCACTTTCATACGAATTCCTTGATGAGCGCCCTGCTGACGTGGTGAAACTAGAGATCTATGTAGCTGATGAACCTGTACCAGCCTTTGCTCGCGTTGTATCACGTCGTCGCGTAGAGCAAGATGGAGAACGTATGGTGGAGAAACTTCACGAGATTCTTCCACGCCAGATGTTTGTGCTTAAGATTCAGGCACATGCGCTTGGGCGTATCGTATCCTCAAAGTCCATTTCAGCACTCCGCAAGGATGTCACCGGATACCTCTATGGTGGAGACATCACACGTCGTATGAAACTTCTTGAGAAACAGAAGAAGGGAAAGAAGGCACGTGGGGTACACGCAAAGATGGAAATACCACAGGAGGTATTTATGAAGATGGTGCAGGATAGCGGACAGTAGGGGAGTTGTTGGCTTGGTATACTCAGACCATGCCCAGACGCAAAGCAGTACCTATAAAGGAATATGCCATTGCCGCTGGTCTCCTATTCTTTATTGCATGGTTTATCTTTCTCATCATCGGTATTGCTCGTAAAGAAGAAATAGCCCGTCATGCGGTAAAAGATACTCAGGCTCAACTCACTGCTCTTGATGAGCGACGCGTAACACTCCAACAGAATCTAACTGATCTCTCCACCGATCGGGGACAGGAAGCGGTACTTAGGCAAACCTATGGCGTAGCAAAGCCAGGAGAGGAAGTAATCATTGTGGTCCCACCTAAAGCAACACCTGCTCCGCCACCACTTCCATGGTGGAAGAAGGCACTGAACTGGTTCGAGTTTTAATCTTGACATAAACTACATTAGTACTATAATATATCCAGCATAACAACTGGGGGATAACTGATGTTGCTGTACCTTTTGCCGCTGGTACTGATACTGGCTTTTGGACGTTTCGCCTTCCAGCACCGCTGGTGGCACATGATCCGAGAGCGTCAGATCATCTACCTGCTCCTGAACCTGCTCGTCATCCTGACCGCCGGCTTCGCCTTCTATCTCAAGTTCCAACCAATCACGGAACAAGAGGTCGTGATCTTCGCCGGCAGCCTCGCCATTGGCCTGCTCGCCGTCGAGATTTGGAACGGGATTCGCTGGGCCGCTCCGCGACTTCAGCGGAACATCCGGAGGAACTGGAAGGTCTGGCTGATCGCCGTCTTCGTTGTCGTCAACTTCTTCCTGCTGAAGTACGGCGGCAAGGAGGGCGGTATCGTGGTCGTAATCGAGATCATGACCTTCGCCATCGGCCTCATCATCGTGAAGTCGACCGGCATGAGGATCAGGCTCAGGCCGTAACTAACGGGGTGGGACCCGAAAATCCTAGTCGTCCTTGTACAGGGCGGCTTTTTCTTTATCCCCAGGACCAAAATGATATACTGGGTGCATAATCAAACTCTATGGAAAAGAACATCACTATTTACAGCACTCCGACTTGTCACTTCTGCCAGATGACTAAGGAATTCCTTACCGAGCACAATATCCCGTACACTGAGCATAATGTTGCTTCAGACCTTGAAAAGCGACAGGAAATGATTGAAAAGAGCGGTCAGATGGGAGTACCAGTTATTACCGTTGGAGACGATGTTATCGTTGGATTCGATAAAGAGAAGCTTTCTTCTCTCGTAGGTATCGCTGCGTAGCACTGCAGAATTATAAAAGGGCCCGGCTTTTAGTCGGGCCCTTTTATATGCTACCCTCGCAGTACCGCCCTCATAGCTCAATGGATAGAGCATCTCACTCCTAACGAGAAGATCTTGGTTCGATTCCAGGTGAGGGCACTAATAAAGAATTGAATGCTACAGTAGCATCATGAATGAAGAAAACGCTGAAAAGATTGCACCGGTCGTACCTCTGGCACCAAATGCTCTACATAAGAGATGGATAATACTCGTTCTTACAGGAATTACTCTAGTGGCGATAATTGCGGGAGGGTATCTTCTGTATAACAAAACATCAATTCTAGATGATGTTCAGGAAGTACTTCAAGCTAGCCTGACTCCAGAAGGTATTCCTGATGACGATATATTCCTTAATGGCTTCACTCCTACCGGGAAAACCTGGCCTCTTACGGAAGAGTATTGGTCTCAAGAACGTAAAGACAATCCGTTAGCAGCGATACGTCAATCATATTGTGAACATATTGGATATAAGTATGCTGACTTTGCTGCAAGCTGTTTCGCCTATCAATATTTCGATTCGTATAAAATATATACAAATACAGAAGATGCCTTTACGATGTATTATCCGACCTTTTGGGTGGCAGACGCGCAACCGAATAGTTACGGATTTGTAACTGACGCGAAGGCTTCATGGCGCCGAAATAATGCGTCTTGTGCTATCACGTACGGGCTTATTGATGAAACTGCTCTTGTTTCTTCAGGAACAGCTTCCACAACAAAGGTTGACTATGCAAGCCACGCTTCAGGTGGTTTTGTCTCAGAGCGCGGTCTCACAAACATATACATACCCTTCTCAAGAGCAGTAACCAACGAAGAAAAGGCAGCAGGATATACGGAAGACAGAATAATTGCAGTGCCACATTTTCCGTATGCAGACAGTCCCAATGGCTTTCTGCTCACCAGCGGTGAGAAGCAACCTCTTGTTGAAGCATGCGCAGAAGAATTTGATTACATATTAAATACTAGAGCACTCCAATATTCAGCAGGAGCCCTCACATCAAGCTCAAACGGCGTGTTATCGATACACGATATGGGGTCATGGTTTGAGGCGTATGCAGACATTCCTCATACCATAAGCCTAGTATTTACGGATAAGAAAACAGGAAAAGAGGTATCAATTGCATCTGCTGCACTAAAGAACGTACATTCAATTGACGAGCCGTTTGTTAGTGGAACGAAACTATACTTTAAGTCAGGAGCCTATGAAAACCCTGAAATAATGAGTATTGATTTAGTAACTGGTGAATCAGACATTCTTCCGCTTCAACACTCAGAGGGTAACGTAATACATTCGTTCTACGTAAGAGCGGGGAATGTGTATTACCTAACTGGTGAATATTGTAATGATTACAAGGCGACCTGTGTTGATATGAAGTTGCATCAATACAATGTACAGACTAAAGCCTCACTAGAACTGGCAGGAGGTATAACTTCGCGCGATATTATCGGACTCAATTCTACGAAAGATAAAATAATACTTGCCATGAGAGAAGGGGATGCGGGATGCGGATGGGGGAGTTATGAATCATACTCATTTACGACCCGAACCATCCAGAATTTAGGCTCCTATCACTATTGTGAAGGTGATCCTGTTGATGATTCACTGCAATTCAAGAATCTCATTTCGGACACTAGTGATTTCCAGAAGCTAATACTCCGTGATGGAGCGATTGTTCTACCGGCACCAACTGATGAATATGATGGTACGGTCTATATCCGAGCTAATCTCGATGAGTATCCGGCCCAAGTGAAATAGTGTTTGTAAGGAGCGGGGATGGTGTCCGTCTGTGTATATACTACCTATATGAAACGAACTGCTGCAATGGTTAATATCGGCGCAATTGTATTTGCGGTAATTCTCTGTGGAGGAGCATTATTTTTCTTCTTCCAAAAGGCCCCACAGGTCAATATCTCTGAACCGCTGGGAACGACTACTGTCCCTGGTATGCTCACAGCAACCAGCACAGAACCCGTGACAAAGCCTGGTCTAGGGGTGCCCACCACACGTCCGTTAGGGTATGTAACCCTCGCACTTGGCGAAACGGCACGCTTTGCAGGGCTCACCATTACTCCTATTTCTATAGTTGAAGACAGCCGCTGTTCGGTGGGTGTGCAGTGTATACAGGCAGGAACGGTACGCGTAGCAGTAAAGATTGTGGCAGCAATGGGTACCAATACGCAGACACTGACGCTGAATCAACCATTTACCACAGAAGCAGAGACTATTACTCTCACCGATGTTAAACCGGTAAAGAAACAGGGAGACATGAAGCCTGCTGAGTATGCACTTACATTCAACGTTCAGAAGGGAGTCGTAGCAAAACCTTGTTATGTAGGAGGATGTTCCTCACAGATCTGTTCTGATAGACCAGATGCAGTGTCTACCTGTGAATATCGTTCTGAATATGGGTGTTACCGTACCGCCAAGTGCGAGAGACAAATAAACGATACCTGTGGTTGGACTCAAACCCCAGCACTCCAGCAGTGCCTTGCAAATCCTCCAGCAGCCATATAGGACCGGTGTATACTGGGACTATATGAAAACATTGATTCATCGCACCAGTCGTCGTTTCTACGACCCCTCACTTGGTATTTTCTTTATCCGCCTCATGGTTGGCCTTATCTTCCTTACGCACGGATGGCATAAGGTTGTTGCGCTCTCGCAGACTATGGCTATGTTCTCAAATCTCGGTATGTGGCCAGTGGTAGGGGTGTTTATCGGCTGGCTTGAAGTTGTTGGTGGTCTTGCTCTTATTACCGGTATTGCAACTCGCTTCTTCGGTATCGTATTTGCTATTGAAATGGTTGCAGCAGCACTTCTCGTTGGTGCAGCACGTGGTTTCAGTGGCATGGAGTTTGAACTCCTTCTTGCAGCGTGTTCACTTGGCATCGTATTCATTGGTTCTGGTAAGTACTCGGTATATAAGATGGAGCGCCACCTTAATCCAGACATTGGGTAGGAACTATGGCGCTTAGTGAAGAACAGGACGTCACGCTCGGACGTCTCGAAGAACTGCTTGAAGAGAATCTAAAACTAGCTGAAGATACTAACCGTATTCTTCGTGATGTACGTCGCACGGGACGCATTGCCTTTTGGGCAAAGGTGATCCTTTGGACCATCGTATTGGTACTGCCATTTTTCTTCATTGGTCCGGTACTTCGTGCCCTTGAACCATATACAAATGGCGCTCTCCCTGCCGGTACGACCCTGCTTGGAGTACCTTCTCCAGAGCAGATCCAGAGTGCTGTAGAGCAATTTAAGGCAAAGAATACTCAGTAACGGTATAGGTGAAATACGGCGCCTGCTATGGTAGGATAGCCGTATTGCTTGGGTAGCTCAGTTGGTAGAGCGTTCCCCTGAAGAGGGAAGGGTCCCCGGTTCAAATCCGGGCCCAAGCACTCGTATTCGGTTTCATTGGAGACCTCTTAACATTCACGCTGATTGATTTGTCTCTAGCAAATCTCGTGTTTGTTGCCTATCTAACTCTTGCAGGAGTAACAACGTTTCTTTCCCACACGATCTCTGCACGGTTTGATATGAATGATGCGTTGTGGCGCCGTACGCTCTCTGTACTAGCGCCACTTATCGCACAGTACGCGATAGGTAGTCTGCTTTCAGGTATTCTTATCTTCTACACAAAGAGCGCAACGCTCTCCGTCTCGTGGCCATTCATTGCCATGCTTGCTCTAGTATTCATTGGCAATGAATTCTTCCGTGGCTATCGTGAACATCTCGCATTCCAGACGGTGCTCTTCTTCTTTACTCTGTATGCATACACCATATTCGCGCTCCCACTATTACTTGGTCGTCTAGGTCCTGTTACCTTCCTAGAGAGCACAGGACTTGCTGTAGCTGCCTTTGCGGCCTTTCTGGGGCTTCTGGCGTGGGTAGGATGGACTCGTTTTGCTAAGACGTTTCATATGATCGTGGGTGGTTCAGTACTGGTCCTTATCCTTCTAGTCGGGTCATATTTCACTTCACTCATCCCTCCTATTCCTCTCACCCTACGAGACAGTGGTATCTATCATTCTGTTAAGCATGTGCAGGGTGGCTATGAGCTGCTTGCTGAGCAGGAGCGTGATTGGTGGGATTTCTATACGCCTCAAGTTGTTCACCACATTCCAGGCACTACACTCTTTGCTTTTAGTTCAGTGTTCGCACCCGGTACCTTCAGCGCCAACGTTATGCACGTATGGGAACACTATGACAGTTCATCCAAGAAGTGGATACGTCAGAGTGCCGTAGCGTTCCCACTATCAGGCGGTAGGGCAGGAGGTTACCGGGGATACTCAGAGGTATCAAATATAGAGCCAGGTGCGTGGCGTGTATCTATAAAGACCGTATCCGGACAAACTATTGGCCGGATACGTTTCAATGTGGAGAATGTTGCTGTCGCACCCGAACTGCACACTGAAACTCGCTAGGTTGATTTAACCTTGAGCTTTGTCTGACGAGACTTATCAAGCTTTGGAAGCACAATGGTAAGGAGACCATCTTTTGCGCCTGCTGATGCATTGTCTACGTCTACTTCTTGAGGAAGGAGAATAGTGCGTGAGAATGAGCCCCAGAAAAGTTCACGAATGAAGTAGTCTTCGTCTGTTACTGCATCACGTTCTTCACGTGCTCCTTCAATCACCACCATGTCTCGACTAAGAGATAGGCTGATTTCATCAGGACGAACACCGGCAATAAACGTACGGATAACGATCTCACCTGCGGTCTGGTATACGTCTACGGGAAGTTCACCGTCGCTGTGCTTCTCATCCAGTGCTGCAAGATTATTCTGGCGTACTGCCTGGCTATTTGAGATTGGAGAAGGTGTGGCTGCAGGCATAGTACCGGTCATCTTACGGATTGGCTGCTGCTGGGGGACGAAATCGTCCTCGAACGTATCATAGTCGTCCGAGATCGGTACGGATCCGGAGAGTCGCTCGAAGAAAGATCGTTTTTTCATAAGTAAGAGATAAGTGTATTAGCAAACGTTCTTGGCTGCGTGCCTATAACGGAAATATTTAAGGACTTCAAAGAGTGCAAAGAAGACGATTGCACCAGTCCAAACGATGAAGAAGGCAAGCAGCGTATGCGAACCGCCTCCATAGATTATAAAAAAGTTGAACAATGCATGCAATGCGATCGCAAGGATAAGTCCTGTTAGCGCAGCAATTGCACGAAACATTCGCGGCAGGGCATAGGTGAACGCAAGTGCAAATCCAATAACGGATGAAGCAATAACATGAAGAAGGGTTGAGCCAACAAACCGAAGATTATCTGTTGCAAGACCTGCAAGGAATTGCCCCGCACCAAAGGGTTCTAGAAGGAAGAGCACGTTCTCAAGTGCAGCAAACCCAAGCGCCACGGTGAGCATATAGATCACCAAATCTATGGATTCATTCACTTCTCGTCTCCAGAGTACAAAGATGGCTGCTAAAGCGAACTTAATAGTCTCTTCTATCGTTGCCCAGGCAAGTACCACCAGAAGTCCTTCAGGAAGAAGTGAGACGGCAAGGGTTTCAAGCGGTAGTACCACAGGAACAGCAAACATACCGGCTATAAAAGCTATCGTTATTAGGGTACGCGGCTCAGGACATCGTTCATCTTCCTTAAGGAGGAAGTGCAGCCAAATAAGTGCGGGGAGTATGCCGCCAAGAAAGGCATACCCAAACGTGACCATGGACGGCATCATGTACTGATTATACAACACGCCATGTGGCGTAATTATGATGCTGGCTCTGGGTTTATTTCTAAGCTGTATCCTAAACCGATTTTATTCCTAATCTCAATTCTATTTCCAGGAACACTTTCCAATTTATTCCGTACTTTAGTTATTGTTGCCGGTATCGTGTTACTTAAAGGTGCATCTTTAACATCAGACATGTCTCCGTATATAAAATCAACGATTTCTGCTTCTGTAAGAGTATTCCCCTGAGCACGGACCAACAGCCATAGAATTTGATACTCTTTTGGCTCAAGGTGAATAGGTTTTTCTGCACCCGCTATAGAGAACTCACGAGCATCTAAATCAAGGGATAGTGGGCCGTACTCAGGTCTGCGCGCAACACCCGCATCAAGCTTTTCGTGTAGGTTAGGAATTCCTTCCATACAACTAGTTAGGCCATTGAGCCACCATCAACATTCCTTCCGTTTCAGGAATGCTTTGCCATATCTCTTCCGTAACGAATGGCATAAATGGATGCAGGAGAATGAGGAGATCCTTTAGAAGGTGACGAAGCGTTGCTTTACGCGATGCAACAGCTTCAGGGTTATCGCCTGCAAGGATTGGCTTAGACTCCTCAATGATATTTGCAGCGAGCTCACTCCATGCATACTGATACAGCTTGTCTGCAGCAAGATAGAGTCTGTAGGCTTCCATATCTTTTGTTACATCTGCAGCAATCTCTGCGAGTGCTGCTTTGAGGGCCATATCGTTCTCCATAAGCGGAGCGTTCAGATCTGCACCCTCCGTATTCTCAAGGATGAAACGAGTGATATTCCAAAGCTTGTTAGCAAAGTGCTTATACCCCTTGATACGGTCCTCAGACAGCTTCATATCGGTACCTGGAGTGTTACCTATCACAAGCGAGATACGTGCAGCATCAGCACCAAACTTATTGATGATTTCAATAGGGTCGATACCGTTACCCAGAGATTTCGAGAATTTACGTCCCTGTGCATCACGAACGAGGCCGTGGAGGTATACGGTCTTGAATGGAATCTCGCCAAGTACAAACTGGCTCATCAGTATCATGCGAGCCACCCAGAAGAATAGAATCTCATAAGCGGTCTCAAGAACGTCGGTAGGGTGGAAGCGGGCGAGATCAGGCGTTTCGTCGGGCCAGCCAAGAGTAGAAAAGGTCCATGATCCTGAAGAGAACCAAGTATCAAGAGTGTCTTCGTCCTGTGTCCAGCCATCTGCTTTCCAGTCTCCGCTAGGCGCGTCACCAACCATAGTTTCTTCACCACGAGTCCACACTGGTACACGGTGTCCATACCAAATCTGACGGCTAATGCACCAATCTCGCAGATTCTCGATCCAGTGGTAGTAGGTTTTGTCGTAGTGGTCAGGAAGGATGCTTATGGCACCAGAGCGTACTGGTTCAAGCATCAACTCTTTAAGTGATTTGTTACCTCGTTCCTTAATTGGCTTATTAACATCAATAAACCACTGGTTTAGGATCTGTGGCTCGATGATACCGCCGGTTCGTTCTGCAGTTGCAATGCGGTGCTGGTAGTTCTCATCAATCTTGTCTACAAGCCCCTTAGCAGCAAGCTTCTCAACGATCTTCTCGCGAGCATCTTTAATCTTCATTCCCGCAAATTCATCAGCGATAGGGAGGAGTTTTCCATAGAGGTCGATGATCTGGGTACTTCCGAGACCGTGACGCTCTGCTATCTCAAAGTCCACTTGTGAGTGACTTGGGGTAATCGTCATAACACCGGTACCAAACTCCGGATCAACAGACGCATCTTTAATGATCGTTGCTTCGATAGGACCATTGATCCATTCAACAGTGAGCGTGTCTCCATGCTTGTACTCCTTATATCGAGGATCATCGGGATGCATCACCACATGCTTATCTCCAAACTTTGTTTCAGGACGTGCGGTACCAATAGTGAATGGACCGTACTTGAAATAGTAGAACTTGGTCTTTTCATCTTCATAGACAATTTCATCGTCTGAGATAGTGGTCTGCCCCTTTGGGTCCCAGTTCACAATGCGTAGACCCTTATAGATAAGTCCTGCATCATACATATCTTTGAACATGCGATTCACGGCACGATTACGCGCCTCATCAAAAGTGAATGCCTCACGAGACCAGTCACAAGAAGCACCTGTTGCGCGGATCTGCTTACGAATCGTGTCTCGACTGCCTTCTACAAACTCATCAATACGTCGTACGAGTTCCTCACGACCAAGATCGTGACGACTTTTTCCTTCATTCTTTGAAATATCTTTCTCAACACGTGCCTGCGTTGCAATGGCTGCGTGGTCTGTACCAGGAAGGAAGAGTGCTTCATATCCCTGAAGGCGTCGGAATCGGATCATGACGTCCTGAATGGTGCAGCCAAGCATGTGGCCCATATGGAGTACACCTGTCGCATTTGGTGGGGGCATCATTATTGTGAACGTGCCCTTGGTGGCGTTCGGAAGGTTATCTGGGTTGAAATACCCACTTTCCTCCCATGCCTTATAGAGGCGGGACTCCGTTTCTGCCGGGTCGTACGGTTTCTTAAACTTCTCGTCCATTACTACGAAATATAGCAAATACTTGACCTTTTTCCCACTTTTGTTACTTTGTGTTTGTTAGGCGAAGGTCAGGGGGCCACCCCTACGCCGTGGCGGCTTCCAAACCCGTCATAGGATCAGATACCGGCTCACTCTACTAGGGTGAACCTATATGGAACTGAATGGGCAGTTGCTGGTCTTCATTTGGTCTTTCGGGGAGAGTATTGGCCTTCATACTCTCCCCACATATTTGGCGCACTTCGTGCGCCTTTTTTATTGCTTTGAAAGAGATCGATTACCGTTTGCCTTTAGTGTTTCAATATCTGCAAACTCTTCTCGCAGGTATGCGTAATACGCAGCAATACCGATCATCACCGCATTATCTCCTGTGAGGAAACGAGGTGGAATGAAAAACTTCACTTCTGGGTGGTCTTCAGGCAGATGTGTCTCGAAGTACCGACGAATGTGAGTACTGGCAGATACGCCACCTCCAATGGCGAGAGACTTTGAGCCTGTTTCAATAAGTGCTTTAGATGTTTTCGTATACAACACGTCACTCACGGCGTCTTCAAAGGCATGTGCAAGTTGTTGCTTATAAAGTTCTGAAAGTTCCTTGTCTTTAACAAGATAGAGTACTGATGTCTTGAGGCCACTGAAGGAGAAATCACAATCTTTCGTATCAATCATAGGACGGGGAAGTTTGTATGGATTTGTCCCCGCATCCTCACGGTTCTTCTCAGCAAGTTTGGAAATCTCCGGGCCTCCCGGATACGGAAGATTCATCATGCGCGCCACCTTATCAAATGCTTCTCCCACCGCATCGTCACGTGTCTGACCAACAAGGGTATAGTCTCGCCAGGTCTTTGCTCCAACAATTTCGGTATGCCCTCCCGATATAAGAAGTGCAAGCAAAGGAAGCTCTACGTCTTTAAGATCAAAGACCCGCGAATTACTTCCTGGAACTTCGGTAACAAGTGCCGAGAGTGCATGGCCCTCCATATGGTTCACTGCGATGAGTGGCTTATTCCAAAGCACCGCAAGTGCTTTCGCGAAGTTCACCCCAACCCACAGTGCTGGCTCAAGACCAGGCCCTGCCGTCACAGCAATGGCATCAATATCGGGAACTTCCATCTCTGAAAGGGACGCAAGGAATGCTTCGCCCAGATCCGGTTCTCTCTCTAGAATCTTCAATACCTGCTCTCGTGTGTCTTCAGGAAGTGCTTGTGTATCTTCATGGAGCATCTCAGCTTCACTCAGTGTTGCCTCAAGAATCGGAACGAGGTTCTTTGCATGCTCACGTTTTGCCACAGCAGGGAATACTCCGCCGTATGGACGGTGTATCTCTATTTGAGACAGCAGTGTGTTTCCAAGAATGGTGAACTGTGCAGCGGTGTCGTCACCGGCGCATTCTAGGATGGCAATCGCTGTCTCATCGCACGAGGTCTCAATGGCTAGCAGTTTCATCTTCTAGAAGGGTCCACGGGAATGGTCCATCTCGTGGAATAAGGAAGCCAGAAGCATTTGGGTGACCATTGCCTCCATACTTCATGGCGATCTTAGTTACATCAACTGAACCATCTCCACGAATAGATACTCCGTATCCGTTTGGGTGTGCTGCAACAACGAGAGCGATAGGACCCTTCTTTTCCGCCAGAAGATGTCCAATCATAGACTTCATAGACTTGAGTGGATGTGAGATACCGAAGTAGCATTCGTATCCCTCAAAAGTGATTAGCTTTGCACGATCCGCCGCCTTATGGGCAAGTAGTTCAAAGTATTCCGCATATGTGCGTGTCTTGGTAAGAAAGAGATCACGCTCCGTAGGATCATCTAGTTTCTTTGCTGTCGCATCCCATTCTTCAAACGTGAAAGGATGTACTTCAAGATACGTAATCACTGGACGTGTATCTGGAAGTGCGAAGCGGAACAGGTCATCGTCCTGTACGTGTGCAAGAAGTGCAGGGAGAGGAGTCTCAGGATGGAAATAGCGCCACGCAATACCAGAACCAGACAAGTCACTTTCATATACAAACTCAGGCATAGACTGAATCACATCAGCAACACCTTCATGGTGATCAAGCACCGTTACTTTGGCTGCAATAGATACAAAGTGATCCATGACATCCTTGGTGTAGCAGAAGTCTATGAAGTAGAGGTGGGCACCTTCCAGTCCTTCTGGTAGGGGACTGCCACGGTGGAGGGCAATATATTCGGCGCCATCACCGAACTTCTTCCAGGCTGCATAGGCACCACCAAAACCATCCGGGCAGCCACCGTGATAAAGAATTGCTGTTCGTTCCATATATACGTTATAGCGTATTTGAAGAGTCGGAGCGAATCGATCCGGCCCGGCTGCAAACGCAGTCGGGCCGGTGGATTGGTCAGTGGCGTGAGGGACGGAATAGATGGTGTCCACCCATGATGCATATGACTAGGAGTACTCCTCCTAAACACGCGGTAGGCAGAAACAAGGGATGCGTGATTGCGCTGTTTACAGACTGCCACATAGCAGTGTTCTCCTTCCTCTAAAGATATTGTACTGCTAAAACAATACGCACCTGCCGAAGCAGGTGCGTATTGTGTACTGGTGCGCGATGCAGGATTCGAACCTACGACATCGTCAACGTCAATGACGCGCTCTACCAACTGAGCTAATCGCGCATGTGTGGGCAGGATAGCGTATTTTATGCAATTCCGCCACCGAATCTTCATGTCTGTAGAGTATGATTGTTGGTATATCCACGTAATTGCTGATTGCATGATTTTCCCTAACCGTACGCGCGTTTACGAACAGTGGGCACCTGTTATTGCTCGCATTATTCTTGGTGCCATGTTCCTCATGGGCGCTTCCTTTAAGATTCCTGGTACCGGAGGGTTTGGTATGGAAACACAGATGACTGCAGACGCAGGCGTACCATTCGCTATGATTGCTGTTCTTCTAGCGTTCATTATTGAAGTGGTTGCTGGTCTCTGCCTTGTTGTTGGATACCATGCTCGTGAAGCTGCTTTTATCCTTGCAGGTTTCACTCTTATCCTTGCATTTGTGTTCTACCGAAACTTTGCTGACCCTATGACCATGGGACAGTTCGTGTCACATCTTGGTCTTATTGCAGGTCTGATATACGTCTCGGTATATGGAGCACAGCATGTAGCAGTGCGCCGTGATTTGATTCTGAGTTAGGAATTCCTTGGTTTGCATAACAAAACCCGCTCTATGGCGGGTTTTGTTATTCTCTGTGACCCAAATTAGTTGTAATTGGAACCCTTTGATCCAGGAGCTCAATGGATGGTTGATGTTCGGCAGAAGCCTTGAAGTATGTAAATAACATAGCCCCAGACCGGATTGTCTGGGGCTATCGAATTTGGACACTTCACGCAGTCGTGGGCTCAGTCACTGCGATCTCAAGGAGCTCCTTAAGCTTTGTCCTGAGTTCCTCGGCATCGTCCCTAATCTGTTCGAGCGTCCACAACCCGTCATAGTCAGGCTGAACGAGCTGGAGCCATACAATTGCTCCCGAAGTCTCACTCGCCTTGTGAGTGAGTGAGAACTTGAGGTGGGCATCCTCATCGAACCCCCACCATGTGCGGGCGCAGCCGTATTGGCCGGGTCCCTCGAACATCGTGAAGGTGAAGTCGAGCCATTCTGTGCGCGTTCGCTCGCCATTGTTGTAAGCAATTTCCAGACGTCCGCGATACTCGAGGTACCGAATGCCGTAACGAACATCTATATCTTCCGGCTTTAGGTGATCCTTCTTGGTGCGTCGGACGTTGAGCTTTTCGAGTCGTATCCGACATCCAGGATCGAGGGTGAGTGCCCATGCGCGAAGGGATGCGGTCAGGTAGGCCTGCCCGCCAATTTCCCACGCATCAATATTTTTGCCAAACATCAATACCTCCAATCCAGGAGTTATCTACGAGGGAACTCGTAAATCACCACCATCCAGTGGGTATAGGTATAATACAATATTAAAATATAAAGTCAAAATCTGTGACCCTACGGGGAATCGAACCCCGATTTCAGCCGTGAAAGGGCCGCGTCCTAACCGTTAGACGATAGGGCCTTTGTGTAAAGGCAGCACCTGCCTATCCTAGCATTTTTCACCCCAAAAATGCTAGGATATCAAAGTTCAAGAAGGGAGAGGTGGCTGAGTGGTCGAAGGCACCACACTCGAAATGTGGCGTATGGGTAACTGTACCGAGAGTTCGAATCTCTCCCTCTCCGCCCCCACAGAAGCGCCTGCATATGCGGGCGCTTCGTCTGTTACCATTACGACCATGCTCACCACTCAGGTTTGGATCGGATTTATTTTCGATATTATCCTCATAGTCTTTGCACTACGGTTCATGTGGGGCATGATGCGCCTTGGTAAGATATCTCCCTTCATTCGCACACGCATGCCTGTTGCAGAAGAGGTTGCTGAAGCCTTTGGAACTCTTCCAGAAGGAAGTGTACTCATTGATCCAGGATGTGGTGACGGCCGAGTCCTGTTTGCTATAGCAAAACGCAACCCCCACACAACATTCATTGGTATAGAGCTTCGTCTCCTACCGTATATTCTCGCGCTACTAGAGAAACGAAAGCACCCAGACCTAAACATCACGTTTATTCATGGAAACTTCTTTGATCAAGATCTATCCTCAGCAACACATATCTATACCTATCTCTATGCGCACGTCATGGATAGCTTGCTCCCCAAGCTTCTGAAGGAACTGAAGCCAGGAACTACGTTATTGTCTGTAGATTTCCCGTTCTCTAAAAAGCAGACCGAGCATGTAACCACACTCAAAAGCGCAGAGCAGCTAAAGTTGGGACGTACACTCTATGTATACCGTTTCTGATCGAGTTGCCCTTTAGGACCAGCTGCGTATACTGAGACTATCGGTCGAATCATTGCCAGCCAACCCTGGGCTGGCCTTTGCTTTGCAGAGGCCACCCGAACAACACTATGATGGAAGATGAAATCAAGCCCGTAGATGGAGAGGAAACCGCTCCGGATATGGCAACTGACGACGCTGCTGAAGTTGTTGCTGATGAAATGCCAGCAGTTACTGAAGAAGCTGAGGGAATGGATAAGGGCGATGAGGAGGAGGTTGCGTAAGCACTTCAGCTCACACTCTATATAAGGAAAAGCCACGAGCATGCTCGTGGCTTTTCCTTATATCTTGTTAGCTACTGCTTCTTAATCCACTGATAGATATCTTCAAGTGCCTTCACCGCATCACCTGCAGCGATGTTGTTCTGGTGATAGAGCTCGTCAGTACAGTCTCCGGCAGCCCATACCCCTTCAACACTCGTGTGCTGGTTCTTTGGATCCGTTACGATACGCCCTACTGGATCTAGGTCTACGAGACCTGCTGCATAGCTCGTGCTTGGCATAACACCGATCTCAACAAATACACCGGTAACCGGAAGTGTGGTCTCTACACCTGTAGTGCGCTCGCGAATAGTTAGACCCGTAACAAATTTCTCACCTTTTACCTCTGTTGGCTCACTGTTACATACCGCTTTCATGTTTGGATGTGCGAGCACCTTCTCGATCGTGATGGCATCACCTTTCAGCTCACCATGGCGATGAATAAGTGTTACCGACTTCGCATACGCCAGAAGCTGCGCAGCCGTCTCAAGACCCGCGTTACCGCCACCCACCACCGCAACATCCATACCTTCGAAAAGAGGGCCGTCACAAGATGCACAGTAGGTGAGTCCCTTGTGTTCAAAAACATCTGCACCCGGAACCTGCAGTTTACGACGAGAGGCACCGGAAGCGATCAATACCGCTTTGGCATCAAAGGAATCTCCTTTTAAGGTTGTCACACGGAATCCTCCCGCAACCTTCTCGAGCATGGATACCTTAGAACCTTCCTCAATAGACACCACTTCTCCTGCATATGTCTCAAGGTGCTTCTTTAGAGACTTCTTTAGATCTTCGCCTGAAATCACCGGGGTACCAATCCAGTTCTCAATGCCCTCAGACACGATAGACTGTCCACCAAACTCTTCTGTTATAAGTACACTGCTAAGTCGCTTACGCGCTGCATACACGCCCGCAGCTACGCCTGCAGGACCGCCCCCGATGATGATGAGATCTTTCATGGGTCTAGTATATCAATCCTAAAAGAAAAGCGCCCTGTGGAGGGCGCTTGTTCTTATTTCTTGTGTCGGCGGAGGAAGCTTGGAATCGCACCCCAGGCATCATCCTCATCGTCTACTACGGGAGGCGTGATTGGTTGTACGTCACGTACCTTTGGGGTTGCCGTTACGATGGGCTCTTCACGCTCACGGCGAGGAGGAAGAATAGGTCCTTCTTCGATAGTTGCCTCAGGTATTGGTGTTGGCATAGGTGCCGGTGCGGGAGCTGCTGGTTCCTCACGACGACCTAGTACGTCATTGAAAATCTTTCCACGGCTCTCTTCCTGCTCCTTAGCAGGCATTGTGAAGAGTGATCGTTCGAATCCACCGCTGAATGCACTACCACCGTCCTGTTCTGGGAATCCTGTTGCGATAACGATGATGCGAATCTGACCCTTCTTGAGCTTCTCATCGCGCATGATACCGAAGATAACCTTAGCGGTCTTATCTACGGACTCACCGATAACCTTAGCTGCTTCCTGAACTTCGAGAATACCGAGATCCTCAGAACCCGCTACGACGAAGAGGATACCTTTAGCGCCGGTGATTGAGACATCGAGAAGGGGAGAGTTAACAGCTGCAGCTGCAGCCTCCTTTGCACGGTTGTCACCATCTGCGATACCGATACCCATGAGTGCAGGACCTGCACCTTCCATGATTGCTTTGATGTCATTAAAGTCTGTGTTGATTTCACCAGGAGTGGTGATGATGTCTGAGACACCTTCAACTGCCTGACGAAGAATCTCATCACAAAGTGCAAACGCACTCTTTGCAGACGTCTGTGCTTCAACGATAGATAGAAGCTTGTCGTTAGGAATGACGAGGTATGCGTCTACCTCCTTCTTAAGAAGTGCGAGGCCATGCTCAGCGATTTCTGTACGCTGCTGACCTTCGAAGGTGAATGGCTTGGTCACAACGGCGACGGTGAGAGCACCGAGTTCCTTTGCAATCTTTGCAACAACACCTGCAGAACCAGTACCAGTACCACCACCCATACCACAGGTGATGAATACCATGTCTGAACCCTGAAGTGCTTCCTGGATCTCCTGGCGAGTCTCATCAGCGGCACGGCGGCCGAGCTCAGGATTCATGCCAGCGCCAAGACCACGGGTTAGATTCTTTCCAATATGGATCTTGCGCTTTGCGAGGCTGCGGTGTAGATCCTGCGCATCAGTGTTGATAGCGATGAATTCTACGCCCTTAACCTTGGAGTTGATCATGTGATTCACGGCATTGTTGCCAGAACCACCAACACCCACCACACGAATGCGGGCGAAGGTTTCTATTTCAGGAGTAACGCGCTTGGACATGTAGTGGTACGGATAAATT
>LFCR01000002.1 GCA_001189215.1 Parcubacteria bacterium C7867-008
TTATGGTAAATTCGAGTACGAGCGGAGCAAGAAAGAGAGTGCAGCTCGTTCCAAGGCGAAGGTCTCCGAAACCAAGGAAGTACAGATAAAAGTCGGTACGGGAGACCATGATATGGCCCTCAAGGCCCGCAAAGCAGCCGAGTGGCTTGCAGACGGTCATCGAGTGCGCGCTGAGCTGTTCCTCAAAGGTCGCTATAAGGGTATGGACGAGACATTTCTCAAGACTCGTCTCGAGAAGTTCCTTCTTCTCATACCCTACGCATACCGTATCGCTGAGCCGGTAGCACGCGCGCCGAAAGGATTCGCCGCTATCATTGAACGCGATCCGAAAGCAGCAACCACTGCAGCACCTAAAAAAGAAGCAGAAAGTCCTGAACCTAAGTAATTACTATGAAAACCAACAAGTCATACACCAAGCGCATACGCGTCACCAAAACCGGCAAGCTCGTTGCGCGTAAGTCAGGTCAGGACCATTTCAATGCAAAGGAAAGCGGTCGCACCAAGAATGTGAAGAAGCATCCGGTAGACCTTACCGTGCCAAAGCGCATTCGTCGCCAGTACCTTTCGAAAGTATCAAAGTAATCGTTTAATCATTTTTGTATGTCTCGAGTAAAAGGAGGAGTAAATTCAGCAAAGCGTCGTCGCAATATCCTTGCGCGTGCTAAAGGCTATCGCCATGGTCGCAGCACCAAGGTTCGTCTTGCGAAGGAATCTCTCGTACACGCTGGAAAGAACGCGTTCAACCACCGTCGCGACAAGAAAACAGACTTCCGTCAGCTCTGGATCGTACGCCTCAATGCTGCTATCCGTGAGAATGGCTTCAAGTCATACAGCACATTCATTGCTGCACTCACTAAAAAGGAGATCATCCTTGATCGTAAGGTTCTCTCAGAGATTGCACAGAAGGAACCTGAGTCCTTCACTCGCATCGCACAGAAAGTAATGGCGTAAGTCAGCAAAAAGAAAAGACCCCGCATTGCGGGGTCTTTTCTTTTGGGAACTATATACCTAGTTACCCTTAACCCCAAAGAATCCAGACATGCCTAGCGGCATCCCAGAAATACACCATGCTGTCATTTCCAAGCCCATAAATCAATCGATTATCTGACTGTATCGTAATGTTGATGATTTCAACATGAGCTGGTTTTTCTTGTTGTGCCATAGATTTATTTAGGAATTAGAAGTGGTTTCAGGACGTATAAACTCGTGGACCGTAGAGATTACAAAACATCCCGGATTTTTACAGATAACCGCATAGGTTCGAGCTGGCCCATCTCCTGAATCGTATGCAACCTCTACATCAGAACTCGCACACTTAGGGCAGAATTTTCTAAACATACGATCATATTCAGGCGCCTCTTCCATGGGATTTATTTTTAGCTTTTAAGACTTTCTCGTCCTTGTACTTAGACTTTGCTATTGCCCCAAGCACTTCCTTGAAGGATGCATCAATCGGCTCATGCCGTTTTGATTTGCGCCCACGCGGATCCTTTTTCTTTGTTCCCTTTTTCATAGGTTAGCGCTTTGTATGACAGTTTACCACTGTTCGCAATACGTTTGGCAATTTCTAGGAAGACAACGTCAGGGGTGTTCGTACGCATATTGAATCTGAACACGCACTCATCGATGTATCGCTGCAGATGTTTCTTACTCATCCAGTGATGGGTCCCGTGGTACCCGCGCTTGAATAATGCCCAGAAGGATTCGATGGAATTCGTATTGATGTCTTTGTAGACCCATCGGCGCTTGCCGTGCTTTACCGATCCATGGGTATACCCAAACCTAGGCAGTTTCTGGTAGACCTTTGCTTCGTCAGTCATAATGCGAGCTTTCGGGGAAATGTGTTCTTTAATCTTGGGCAGAAGCATTTCTGTGCCTCGATGCGGTACGTGGAATGCCTTAACCAAACCGCCACGTTCAATCATTCCAAATATAACTGCCTTCTTTTGGAATCCATGTTTCCGACGATGTTTCCCGCCAACGTAGGTTTCGTCTGCTTCTACAATTCCTGCATCACCAAACAGCTGACCATCATTCTGCTTTAACGCCTCACGAATGCGGTGGTCCATAAACCATGCGGTCTTTTGGGAGACACCCACGAACTTGGCCAAGCTAACGGACGAGATACCTTTCTTGCTCTGAGTTAATAGGAAGATGGCAATAAACCATTTCTTTAGAGGTATTTTAGATTCTCCGAATAATGTCCCAGTCTTAATGGTGAAATCTCGTTTACAAGAAGCGCATCTGTATCGCATACCGTCAGAAAAACGATTAATTTTGCCATGCCGGCAGTGAGGGCAATAATCTCCGTCTGCAAAACGGATCTTTTCGAAATATTTGCGGCAATAATCCTCGCTCCTAAAAGCTTTCATAAACTGTTCAAGGCTATTGAATTCCACGAGGGAAAAGTAGTTTGTTGCGTTAGGGTTGTCAAGTTATAGAAATAAATCGCTTATATCATGCTCATTTCAGTCCTGTACAAGTTATCCACTTTGATATAACTTGTACATACGGAGGCGGGTTTATACTTTAAGTACAAGAAAGGACGCGGCGATTCAATAGAATCTTCATCGGTCCTTTTTTCCGTTTCCTGTATATTGAAATCTTAATAGTTTGAGAGTTGAAATGTGCCCCCATCCAGATTCGAACTGGAATTCCCAGCTTTACAAGAGGAGGGTTCTATCCTTTGAATTATGGAGGCACGTTTCACTTCTCAAAAGGAAGTGAATACTCGCGAGAGGCAGAGGAACTAACGTGTTGACTATACTCTGATCAGAGTTTGAGAAGACATAAGGCCTCATGTCGCTTGCGAGTGTAACCAGAGTAATAAGCTCTGACTCGCCCGTTTTTAAGAGACGCTACCAAGTCAATTACGCTAACGCCCCTGCCTGTCGGGGGTGTTTGCTTTTACCAAGGTACAGAAAAACCCCAAGGGACGATCTTGTGGGAAGGAACCGACACTAAGTGCCTGAACATTCCCGCAGTTGGACTTGCGGGAAGCTTTAGCCCCCAACAAGACCGTCCTTTAGGGTCTTAACGTATATCGTCACTCCTAGTGTCCAACACGAAGCGATTCACCTGCGTATCAGTATACACCATCACTGAAAAAGCAAGCGTGCGTAATCCACATCGCACGCTATACTGACCACACCATCACCCATAAAGGAAACCTTGCGTCCAAAGCCCCGCCCGGGGCGTGTTTACTCGCAAGGTTTCCGTTCCTGGGTGGGGTTTTGGAAGTTAATAACCTTGCGCATGAAATCTCCTTCTAAAAGAGAGTCCTGGGCGTATTGCATCGTGGGCGTCTTCTTTCTATACGGGGCGTATTTCAACCTGGGATTCGATGAAACGAGTCCTGTGACGCTCTTGTTCTTTGTTTTCATCGGAATCGTCTTCCTCATTCGCGGAACTAAAGGGCTTCGAGGTTAGGGTAACTAGGTATATAGTTCCCTTTCTTTTTGCATTGCCTATTCAACTACCACTGCAGTACCGTATGCAAGCACTTCAGTAATACCCTCTCCTATTTCCGTAGCATCATAGCGCATACCAATGACAGCATTAGCACCAAGAGCATTCGCATGTTCAAGAAGTCTTTCAAATGCTTGTTCCCGAGCTTTCTCGCAGAGCTGCTCATAGAGTGTGATATTGCCACCGAAGATACTCTGAATGCCTGCACCAATTGAACCCACAATTGAGCGAGAACGCACGACAATACCCCGCACGATACCGAGATTCTTGGTAACGGTATACCCATCTAATTCAAAGGCAGACGTAACCTTGCTGTGTTCAATAGTCATACTAGAAGTTTACACCTTTTATCTAAAAGATATTTAATTATGCTGTAAACTCTATACATGAAGTCACGGAGCATATCATACGGTTTTACACTGATTGAACTCTTAGTGGTAATCGCTATCCTCGGCACCCTTTCAAGTATTGTGATGTCATCGCTAAATACAGCACGCGATAAGGCAAGAGACGCCGCAATGATACAAAGTGCGCGACAAATACCTGCCCAAGCAGAACTATTTTATGTAGCGAATGGAGACAACTATAATGCAAACCCTGGAGGCGCTTCAGGTCCGCGAGGTCTTTGTGACAGACGATCTGATGGATCAAGTACTGGTGGTGTAAAAGGAGTCTATCCCATGCTCAGAGCTATCGCAGAGGAATATGATGGGGGCAACGCAACTATTGGAAGGAGTGGCGTTCGCGGAGTTGAAATTGAGTGTAATGACTATAGGAGTGGTGTTCCTGCGCGTATTGGTTGGTCAATTGAGATCCCTCTTAAAGCAGGTGGCTATTACTGCATGGATTACTTGGGTAACACTAGTACCACCACAGACCCTGTGCTAGGTAGTGACGATTTAAATTGTAAGACTGGTGTGGTGTATTAAGCGGATTGTATTTGCTGTACTCCTTCTTTCGTAATTTTCCATCTCTGCCCTTTTTCAGGAACAATTGCTTTTGCCCCTAGATATTCATGAATACGCTGTGCAAGGAAGCGAGCGGATGACGGTTCACCAAGTGCGGTAAAGAAGGTCTTGGCGCGTGGCATACAACTCTCTGCGAATTCCACCAAACCGTCTCTATCGGCGTGGGCGGACCAACCATGGAAAGACTCCACATGGGCCCGTACACGGACTTTAGTACGATCTATCTGTACATACGTTGCTCCATCCTGGAGACGTCGTCCTGGGCTTCCTGGCGCCTGGTACCCGACGATCATAAGAGTAGTTGATGCATCAGGAAGGAACTTCTGTTCGTGCCTACCAATACGCCCTCCGTGACTCATGCCAGCACCGGCCATTATGATCTTTGGACCGTGATCCTGCCATATCGCCATAGACTCTTCCCGTGATGGGGTTTCTTTAAGGAATGGGAACTTAAATAAACTCTTCTCATGCTTAAGTTCCTCAATCGCTTCGGGACGGAAGTATTCATGTGCCCATTTCTCATATACCGCGGTGGCTTTGATTGCGAGTGGCGAATCTAGATAGACCGTAATCTTTGGAAGTTCACCCGCATCCATAAGGTTAGATAGCTCATAGAGCATGAGTTGTGTGCGCTCGAGAGAGAATGCAGGGATGAGAATGGTACCTCCCCGTTGTATCGCACGCTTGAGTGCATCGCTCAGTTCAGGCACTCGATCCCCTTTCTCTGTATTCTTTCGATCTCCGTACACACTCTCCATAACCACCACATCAGCATCGGTGACTGCTTCTGCATCCTTAAGATATACGTTTGGTGTTGCACCAATATCTCCGGTTAAACAAAGTGATACACCATCCTCATCTTTAATACGCACACTTCCTGAACCAAGGATGTGGCCAGTGTTGCGCATGTAGCAAGAGAGGCCGGGTGCTGCTTCCCATTCTTCGTGATAGTTAACCGTTTCGATACGAGACATAAGTGCATCGATGTCACGATCGTCATACATAGGTTCAAGACCATGATCACGTGCGTTCTCTGCCAGAATACGCCCAGAATCTCGTAGCATAATATCCATCAAATCTCTCGTGGGTGGTGTTACAAAAACCTTTCCTTTGAATCCTTCGCGTATCAGCTTAGGTGCCCGTCCAATGTGATCAAGATGGGCATGCGTTATAACGAGCGCATCGATGCTTGGAACGTCATACGCAAAGGGTGCGTACATTTCTCTCTCAGAAAAGTCTCTGCCCTGCTCAATTCCGCAATCAACAAGTATCTTTCCGCGTGCACCTTCCACTAGGAAATTAGATCCTGTAACAGTGTCTGCACCTCCATGAAATTCTAGTGTGAGCGCCATATGGTAAATCGTGCCAGAACATAGAGTGCTACTGCACCAATCACATCGTTCAAAATGTCATGGAGTGTGTCCCACACATAGCGGGTCTGTCCGGTTGAGATTCCAAAATAGTATTCAAAGAGTTCCCAACCAATGGCACCTAGAGCAATACCTAGAAGATAGGTATAGGGACGGTACTTTATGAAAACTCCCACAATGAAGGCACCCATCATTGTCCCACCAAGAATATGTACGGGAGTATCTAACCAGCGATAGTACCAGTAGAGGTAGTTCTGGAGAGCATAGAGATGCACTCCTAGGAGAATGAGTGCCAGGAGAAGCGTGCCGAGGAGCCATCGTAATCTCATTGCATAACTGTAGCATGTGGGTGAACGTACAAATCCCGTCCAGAAGACGGGATTTGTACGAAGCTGCCTCCCTGTGGCAACTTTCGTATACCACGTGGGTGTCCGCAATCTGCAGAGGTAGAGCATTAAATGTTCACGGTCTGCAGACAATATGAAAGTATGCCGTCGATGTTTATATCGTAGAGCATCGTCTCAGAGAGATGGCGGTAGCTAATGATCTCTTCAGATGTGAACCAGATGTTAATTTCCCCATCTGCTTCTTCTGGCATATCAGTGCAGTGTATTAGGTTACGCACGGCACGATCATCTACGTTGGCCATTGCATACGTATCAAGCGTGAGATCTCCACGGATAGTACCCACATCAGATGTTGCAGGCTCTGTTGTCCCAACAAGTTTCTTAACCACAGCCACTGCCTGATTACCCTCCCAGATCATCATCACAACAGGTCCACAGGTCATGTACTTCTCAAGGGCACGAATAATGTCTTTACCGTATTCAATTGGTTCTTTCTCTGCTGAGAGACCTGCAGCCTTACGGTTCTCAATAATACCGGTTCCCTTCTTGATGAACCATGCATCATCCTTGTTGTAGTGCTTCCAGATAAGATCCTTATCTGCGACGGTCATCTTAAGTGCAACGAGCTTCAGGCCCGTACGCTCGAAACGACTAATAATCTCACCTACCAGATTACGCTGAATGCCATCAGGCTTGATGATCACGAAGGTACGTTCAGTCTTTGGGTGCGGAATAGCCATGAATTACTCGATAAATACTAAAGGATCGCCGAAGCGAAGATACGGGCAGTATAGCAAAACGACCACACCTCTGCGAGGTGTGGTCGTTTATACATTTCAGCTTACTGAGGAGCAGCGTCACCACCAACCATTCCACCTTCCATACTGTCGCCAGATCCTGTTGGAAGGGTCACATTGATATTTGCTGAGCCACCTGCAGGTGCAGCTGCCTTACCACCACCGTAGTTTGTCCAGGCATAGGCACCTGCTCCAATAAGAGCGATAAGGAGAAT
The DNA here is from genome assembly GCA_001189215.1 of Parcubacteria bacterium C7867-008. Classification (GTDB taxonomy): domain Bacteria; phylum Patescibacteriota; class Minisyncoccia; order Phycocordibacterales; family Phycocordibacteraceae; genus C7867-001. The sequence continues at coordinate 7,166 of LFCR01000002.1, forward strand.
GACGGCAATAACCCATCCCGCTGCAGAGTTATTCTGGGGCGCAGCGCCGGGAGTCGTTACAACAGTGTCCATAGAGTGAGATTCAGTTATATAAGCTTGTATCGTGAAATTGTACTCACGTTGGTATTAAGGGTTCATGAATTTGACTGACCTCTTGAGAAGAGTATATTGATGCAAGTCCATTCTTTTGGAGTGGAGTAGTTTTGGAGGGAACGTGAAAATTCCAGTTCATTTGTTAGAAAATGTCCTTAAAACGGACATCCCAACGACGCCAAATCGACGCCCAGAGATCGCATCGGTATTGGCACGTCGTGTCATGAACCCCGAAAGCTGCGGTGATGTTCACCGCATCGAACACGATGGCGTGGAGCGCTGGCTGATCGCACCGTTCGATCCTGACGCTCCGCGACCCGGACAACCACGAGATGTTGCGCGTATCGCGACAGTCCTTTACGACAAGACCGTCGAGAAGCCCGGTCAGACGGTCCCGACTCCTCCGAATGGAACGGTCTGGGGGTGGCGAATAGACGCATTCGGGCTCAATGCCCGACTGTATGTCCTCGCTTCACTCATACCCATGAGCGCTGCGTAGACGATTCCAGAAATGGCATGAGCCGTCCCTCGGGGCGGCTCTTTCCTTTATTCACTCGGTCTCTTCGTAACAACAATCGTCTGATCTTCTTCAATAAGAATGGTGTGCTCAAAGTGCGCACTGCGTGAACCATCTTTAGTAGCGAATGTGTAGCCGTCTCGCAGGATATGTACCCCAGCACGGCCCATGTTAGCGATAGGTTCAAGAGCGAGTACCATACCAGGAACAATCTCCGGACCGGTACCTGGATGCCCAACATTCCCCACAAACGGTTCCTCATGCACTTCTGCACCCACGCCATGCCCACCCAGTATCTTCACCACTGAAGATCCACTTCCCTCAAAGGCCTTTTCTGTTGCGTGTGAAATATCTCCAATCCGGTTACCAACTCGTGCTGCTGCAATCGCTGCATCAAGTGCAAGCCGAGTAGTGTCCATAAGCGCATACGACTTTGCATCAGTCTTCCCAACCGGTACCGTGACCGCAGAGTCCACGATCATACCGTCATGAGAGAGACCAAGATCTAGCGAAACAATGTCTCCTTCCTTAAGAACGCGATCACCTGGAATACCGTGCACCACTTCATCATTCACGGATATACAAAGCGCTGCTGGAAATGGGTACCGCGCACCCTCCGGCTGATAGCCCTTGAAGATAGGTTCATCGCCTCCTGCACGAATAAGTTCTTCTGCGCGCGTATCAAGTTGCTTGGTGGTGACACCAGGATGTACTTCACTCGCGAGTGTTTCCAGAATGATACCGAAGCGGCGTCCCGCTTCTAGAAGTGCTGCTCGCTGTTCCGGAGTACGGATGATCATAGACTATAGACCAAGTGCCTCGTGCACAGACTTCGCTACTTCTTCTGGTGTCTGTTCCCCATCAATATCGATAAGGGCACCTTTGGCACGGAAGATCTCCAATGCCTTCAGGGTATGCTCCTGATATTCTTCTAGACGCTCTTCAACGGCATCCTGACGGTCATCAGAACGACCTGAAGTCTGTGCGCGTCCTTCAAGACGACGACGCACTTCATCATCAGAGACACTAATGTTTACAACCTTAAACGGACGACCTACCCACTCAAGGGTAGCGACATTAAGTTCTGCTTCTTGAAGCTTACGGTTGAAGCCATCAAAAATAACACTCTCCTCTTCTCCAACAGAGAACAATGCTCGCTGATAGAGATACATAGCAAACCAATGTGGCATAAGGAGTCCCTGTGCTAGCTCGTCACGAACCTTCCGGCCCACCAGTGTATCTTCCTGCGCAATGGCACGGAATTGTGCACCAGAGGCAAGGATCTTCCACCCCGTGCGTTCAGCAAGGATCTTTGCCTGAGTTCCCTTTCCACTACCGGGCTTTCCAATGAAAAAGACTGTATGGGCTTGATTCATATCGCTACTTTAGCACAGCAACGAAAAACCGGCCTTCCGGCCGTTCTTTCTAATACTCTCTGAGTGACGCGTGGGCGTCCACCTTTCGAATGAGGTCCAGAAGTACCTGAACCGCAATAAGGAGAGCGGTACCTCCTACAAGCACCGCACTGATACCAGTGATTCCCTTCACAATGAATGGGATGACCGCAACGAGTCCGAGGAATACTGCACCAGGAAGAGTTACACGAGTCACCACGCTGTTGATGTATGCTTCTGTCTCGCGACCAGGACGAACACCAGGAACGAATGCACCAGACTTCTGAAGATTATCTGCAACACGCTTCGGCTCGAAGGTGATGGTGGTGTAGAAGAAGGTGAACATGATTACGAGCACAAAGTATGCTGCACCGTATGCATACGGGTTGTTCACAAATGTGGTGTATCCAGCTGCAAGCCCTGTTGCACCAGCTACTCCCATAGCACCGAGCGCTGAGAAGAGCATCTGTGGAAGGAGTAGGAGCGAGAGCGCGAAGATAATTGGAATCACGCCAGCCTGAAGAAGGCGGATAGGAAGATAGGTAGCAGCATTCGCTGCTCCACGTGCCTGACGTGCATACGCAATTGGTATTGAACGCTCTGCTTCAGATACAAGAACCACTGAGTAAACCACAGCAATCGCAAGTGCGAGGAAGCCAAGATATGCAGGAATGTTCTCCGTTGATGCCGTGAAGATTGCCTGAGATACCGCTGATGGAAGACCTGCGATGATGCCGGCGAAGATGATGAGTGAGACACCGTTACCGATACCGAACTCAGTGATGAGCTCACCAATCCACATGAGGAGCAGTGATCCTGCTGCTGCAAGGAATACGTTTATAGCGAATGAAAATGGACTGAGTGGGAGAAGTACGTGCTGGCTCTCAAGGAGTGAGAGGAACGCTACCGACTGCAAGATAGCAATCGGGATAGTGATCATGCGAGCAATAGAGATGAACTGGGTGCGTCCTGCCTCTCCCTCTTCGCTGTACATTGCCTTCACGCGAGGGAAGATAACGGTACCAAGTTGCATGATGATAGATGCCGTAATGTACGGACCAACACCAAGCATTACGATAGATACATACGAGAAACCACCACCTGAGAATACGTTCAGGAGGCCGAGGAATTGGTTGTTCAAGAAGAACTGCTCGAGAGCAACACGATCTACACCTGGAATCGGAATAGCGGCAAGGAAACGGAATACCGCAATGGCACCAAGGACAAATAGTATGCGGTTACGGAGCGCCTTATCGGCAAACGTGAGTCGGAGCTTGTTGAAGAAATTAGCCACCATAGGAGATTGAGCCTCCTGCTGCTTCGATCGCTGCCTTTGCTGCTGCAGAGACTTCGCATCCGGAAACGGTGATTTTCTTTGTAAGAGAACCGGTACCGAGGATCTTTACCTGCTTGAGGTATCCACCACGACTGCCGAGAAGATTCTTCTGGGTAAGGGTGATTGGGTTTACTGCTTCACCCGCTGCAAAGTTTGCTTCGAGTGCTGCAAGGTTTACCGCAACGTAGCTGATGCGTGGGCGTACGGTACGAGAACGATTCTTACCATGTCCACGAAGTTTAGGCATCTTCTTGATGAGGTCACGCATCTCAGGACGCTTCTTGTGACCAGCACGTGCATTCTGACCCTTGGTACCACGACCAGAAGTCTTTCCACGAGTACCGCCACGTCCGACACGAGCGGAAGTGATGCGAGGAGTCTTGGGTGCGAGTGTGTTTATCTGCATAAAAATGTCTTAGCCTTTGAGCTGCTTGAGTGCGGCGATGGTGGCGCGGGCGATGGTGAGCTTGTTCTTAGAACGAGTCTGGATCTTTGCAATCACGTTGGTGACACCAGCGTGCTCAAGTACCACACGCATTGCTGAGCCAGCAACAATACCGCGACCTGGAGATGGAATCATCTCTACCGTGCTTGATGCATACTTTGCGTGTACCTCATGTGCGATAGAGCGTTCCTTGGTAAGAGGGACTGTGAAGAGTGCCTTCTTTGCAGCACGTACTGCCTTATCGATAGCAAGTGCGGTATCTGCTCCCTTTCCAACACCAACACCAACACGTCCCTTCTTGTCTCCGATAACTACGGTAACGCTGAATGAGAAACGACGACCTCCTGCCATAACACGAGCAACACGACGTACTTCAAGCGTAGCCTGTTCGAACTCGCTGCGCTCACGGGGAGCACGTTCGCGAGGACGACCACCAGGACGTCCACCTGGGCGACCACCTGCACCGCGAGCACCGCGCTGCGGACGGGTGTCTGCAGGAGCTGCTTCAACAGGTGCAGCCTCAATAGGTGCTTCGGTTGGAACGATCTCGTTCTCGGTCATAGTAGTAGTGTCAGTCATAAAATATTAGAAAGCGAGACCTGATTCACGGGCAGCATCCGCAAGCTTCTTAACCTGAGCAGCGTATGCATAGCCACCGCGATCGAATACGACCGTAGTGATGCCTGCTTTTACTGCACGCTCAGCAACCGCCTTCCCTACTGCAGCAGCCTGAAGGGTCTGTGCACCTGGGAATTCGCGGCCATGTGCAGCAGCAATAGTACGTCCTGCAACATCATCGATAATCTGTGCAGATACGAAACGGTTTGAGCGATGGATCGCAAGGCGTGGACGAACAGCCGTTCCAGAAACCTGAGAACGAATGCGCTTGTGTCGTCGTGCGCGAAGCACTTGTTTGCTGATAGTAGTCATAGTGGATTAGACGGCTTTCTTGCCCTGCTTACGGCGGATTACTTCGTCATCATACTTAATACCCTTACCAAGATATGGTTCCGGTGGCTTGATTCCGCGTATCTCAGCAGCGAACTGGCCAACCTTCTGCTTGTCTGCACCCTCAATAGTCATTGTGGTCTTAACAACACCAACGGTGATACCTTCAGGAATCTTAACTACAACTGGGTGTGAGAAACCAACTGCGAATACGAGCTCACTTCCCTTTAGTTCAACCTTGTATCCAACACCGTTAAGGATGAGTACCTTCTTGAACGGAGTCTCTACGCCCTGCATCATTGCAATAACGTGTGCAGCGAATGTTCCGGTTAGTGCCTTTGCAAGTTTGCTTGAGTTGTTTGGAGTGATGACAACACCTTCATCTGTAACATTGATAGAAATAGAAGAATGTACAGAACGAGAGAGAGTCTCCTTTGCTCCTTTTACGGAAAGCATGCCATCACCTGCGGTAACGGTTACTTTTGAAGGAATCTGGATTGGTTTCTTTGCAAGACGGCTCATAAATAATGTATTACCAGATCTCGAAGAGATTCTCACCTCCTGCACGTACCTTGCGTGCTTCCTTGTCTGTAAGGATTCCCTTTGGAGTTGAGATGATGCGAGCACCAAGACCATTCTTTACGGCATGTGCTTCAGTAGAAGAAACATAGAGACGACGACCTGGCTTAGAGATACGCTTTACGTCAGTGATCTTGTGATTACCACGCGCATCATAGGCGAGAGTAACTTCGATCTGGAACGGTGCCTTCTTGGTAACCTCAACACGCTCTACGAAGCCAAGCTCCTTAAGCTTGTTAGCAATCTCTTCAATATGCTTGGAATGAGGAGCAGACACCATCGTGTTACCGATAGCTCCTGCATTCTTTAGACGGATTATAAAATCTCCTACGCGGTCAGATACCATACAAAAAATAATTACCAAGAAGCTTTCTTAACACCCGGAATCTTACCCTCACGTGCCATCTCGCGGAACTGGATGCGAGAAAGACCGAATGTACGCATATAGCCACGACCACGACCAGTGATAGCACAACGATTCTTGATACGTACTGGGGAAGAGTTCTTCGGAAGAGCCTGTAGACCTTCCCAGTCACCCGCAGCCTTAAGAGCCGCCCGCTTTTCAGCGTACTGCGCGACAAGCTTCACCTTCTTGGCGTTGCGAGCGATTTGGGATGTTTTAGCCATACGAAAAATAGCTCCGGAGAGCGTGCAAGTAATGTATCAGTTAGTATTTAGCGTGTCAAACAGCGGAGGACCCAGTCAGAACGAGTGTCTGATTGGGTCCCCTTGTTTGGCTTACCAGCTGAGGTGAATAGGTACCAGGAATGGTGCTTCCTGATCGATTTCGGACCGCGCAATCGTCCTGAAAGTGGCCCGGACAGTAATCCCGACCTTTTGCACCTCCCGTATCAGCGCGTCGAGGAACTTCCGGAGCTTCCCCTCCACGAAGTGGCCGGCCTCAGACGTAAGGAACCAAATAACAGTTTCATCCTTTCCTGAGTCTGCTGCGGCCTTCTGATACTGAAGCAGATCGCTCGCGAACCACTCGCGGGCGACCTGAACTGGATCCCGATCGTCGAGCTGGATCCCGATGGGATCTCCAGCTATCGCTGCGTCAAATATGTCAGGTGATTTAGTCAAGATCATATCTCCACCGCTTATGTTTCAGTCTGTCAGCAGCTAACCATCTAAGTATACCAATGTCAAAAAAGACCCCTTTGCGGGGCCCTTTGTTTTTCCTATACACCAACCTTGAGTGGTATGCCGAGGTGTCGGTAGAAGGCTTCTGCCTCCTCCTTACCTTTTGCGGTGGTTACGAGTGTGATAGCAAGACCAAACACATCCTTGAGATCCTCTTCGCTTGTTTCAGGGAAGATGCTGTTCTCACGGATACCAATGGTGAGGTTACCCATTGCATCGATAGCACTTGCATTAAGACCACGGAAGTCACGAGTACGTGGAAGTGCGATGTTTACGAGCTTGTCGAGGAAGTCGCGCATACGGTCCCCACGAAGGGTTACCTGGTATCCAACTACTTCACCCTCACGAAGCTTGAATGATGCAATAGACTGGCGTGCAGCGCGCTCAGATGGCTTCTGGCCGGTGATACGAGCAAGACGATCTGCCACAACCTTGTTGCGGTTCTTGTCACGAGCCTTTCCAACGCCCGATGATACGACGATCTTAAGAAGGCGTGGTGCTGCCATCGGATTGGTGTATCCGAAGGTACCCTTGAGGGTATCGTATGCGTTCTTCTGCTTTTCTTTGGTAATAATCATAAAAGTGTAATTACGAGAGTGTCGTGTTGCTCTTCTTTGCTACACGAACCATCTTTCCGTCTTCCTTAGTACGAGCAATGCGAGTTCCCTTCTTGCTCTTAGGATCGAGGAACATAACGTTAGATGCATCAATAGCACGTGGACGCTCAACGATAGAGCCAGACTGCTGTCCGCCGCGACCACCCTTGAGGTGACGCTTTACGAGTGCAACACCGTCAATAACCACCTGACCAGTTGCAGGAAGTGCACGAGTGATAGTGCCAGTACGGCCCTTATCCTTTCCTGATACTACGATCACCTGATCTCCTTTTTTGAGTTTCATCTTCATAAATAAATAGGTTAGATGACTTCAGGTGCGATAGACGCGATGTTCTGCCATCCGCGTTCGATAAGGTCGCGAGGTACTGGACCGAATACACGATTGCCCTTAGGTCCCATCTCCTTACCCTGCTTCTCGATGAGAACAACTGCGTTGTCATCAAAGCGGATGTAGGAACCGTTTGCACGGCGATATGCCTTGCGCTGACGTACTACAACAGCCTTGTAGATGTCCTTCTTCTTTACTGCCTTACGAGGCTCTGCTGTCTGAACAGACACCACAACGACGTCTCCGATTTCTGCATAGCGACGCTTTGAACCACCGAGCACCTTGAAGACGCGCGCTACTTTAGCGCCTGAGTTGTCTGCGACGGTGACGATGGATTGTGGCTGCAACATAGTAAATAAGTTAAATGCTATTTCGCGATAGCGAAGTGCTTGTTCTTAGAGATTGGACGGCACGCGACGATTGTTACGTCATCTCCTACCTTCACCGTGTTCTCTGGGTCATGCACAAGGTATTTCTTCGTGCGTACCTGGTACTTCTTGTACTTAGGGTGCTTCACGTAGCGAGATACTGCAACGGTTGCCGTATCCTTCATGGCCGTCTTTACGACAGTTCCGCGGAAGGTCTGGGGGCGAGTAGTGGTTGTTTCCATAGTAAATGTTATGCAGCTGCTTCTTCTGATACAGCACCGCGAGTACCGAGCTCGTAGAGTACACGTGCGATCTCCTTACGGATGCGTGAATGTGCATTCGTATCTTTCGGACGAGCGCCGACAGATGCGAAACGAGTTGATCGAAGTTCTTCGCGCTTCTCAGCAAGCATCTTCTTGAGCTCTTCGGTCTTCTTCTCGGTGAGGGTAATTTTCTTTGCCATACGTAAATTCTAGCTGCGGGTGATGACACTTGTCTTAAGAGGAAGCTTTGCAGCAGCGCGACGCATTGCGTCACGAGCCACACCATCCGCTACACCATCGAGTTCGAAGAGAACACGTCCCGGACGTACTTCGAATACGAAGTGCTTCGGATCACCCTTACCCTTACCCATCTTCAGACCAGCTGCCTTCTCGGTGATTGGACGATCTGGGAAGATACGGATCCAAAGCTTTCCTCCCTTACCTGTTGCACGAGTGAGCACTTTACGTGCTGCTTCGATCTGGTTAGAAGTGATGCGGCTTGGGGTGATTGCCTTCATGCCGTATGCACCGAAAGATACCGTGGTACCACGCGTGTCTGGACGTGCGAGCTTTTCAGGGCTCTTGCGCATGGTCTGCCACTTTCGGTGTTTTACTTTCTTAGGAAACAACATACGCGTTTATTTAGAGCGAGCGTTAGAAGAACCTGCTGGTGCATTATCTGCAGCGAACTGATCGCCGAGATAGATCCACACCTTGATGCCGATAACACCGTACGGAAGAAGTGCTTCCTGATGAGCGTAATCAATATTTGCACGGAAGGTCTGAAGTGGAATACGACCACGCTTGATCTGCTCTGTGCGAGACATATCAGCGCCACCAAGACGACCAGACACTACGATGCGAACACCGATAACGTCACGGACGGCCATTACCTTCTCTACCGTCTGCTTAAGCACACGACGGAATGGCATACGCTTCTCAAGTCCTTCAACCACCATCATGCCTACTACTGCAGCAGAAGTTTCTGGCTGTCGGATCTCCATGATGTCTAGCTTGATCGTACGACCATGTTTAGAAGCAACCTTCTGTACTGCCATAGTGAGTTCCTTGCGGAGCTTTGTGGCATTCTCGCCAGAACGACCAATCACGAGGCCAGGGCGCGCGGTGTGGAGGATCACACGGACTTCAGCTGAAGATCGTTCGATCTCGATCTCTGCAATGTGCATGTTACGAAGCTTCTTCTTGAGGAATGCACGGATAGTCTCATCAACGAGAATGTTCTCGCGATACGTCTTCTTGTCTGCAGCAAACCAACGGCTTCGCCAATCGCGAATGATGCCAAGTCGGTGTGCGTAAGGATGTACGGTGTGAGTCATGGTATTGAAAAGGGCATGTACTTAACGAGCATACCTGCGCTGTTAACCGTGATGTTCTGAACACGGAGAGCTGCTTCGTCTTCACCCTGCTGCTTAGCATTAGCTACCGCAGACTGGATGAGCTTAGCGATAGGTAGAGATGCACGCTTCGGAAGGAACGCGAGGGCATTAAGCGCATCCTGCACTGACTTACCCTTAACAAGGTCCGTAACGAGACGTACCTTGCGAGGAGACTGGTTGTAGCTAGTGAGTTCTGCTTTCATACCTTATTTCTTCTTTGCGGTTGCAGCAGGTGCTGCCTTAGCAGCCTTTGCAGCTGCGATTTCAGAGTCTTTCTTCTTCTGCTCGAGTTCCTTCTGCATCTTACCGCCGTGACGGATGAATTTCTTGGTTGGTGAGAACTCGCCAAGGCGGTGCCCCACCATTTCCTCAGAAACAAGCACTTCAAGGTGCTTCTGGCCATTATGGACACCAATGGTAAAGCCCACCATTTCTGGAGAGATCATGCTGGCACGTGCCCACGTCTTAATGACGCCTGCAGTTGATGCCTTAGCGTTGGATACCTTTTTGAGGAGTTTTACGTCCACGTAAGGGCCTTTCTTGAGTGATCGAGACATGCGAAGTAAAAACCCGCGCAAGCGCGAGATAGGTAAAATCTATATGAAACTAAGTGTCAAATTTAGGGGGTCGTGGTAGGGTCGTAGCAGGAAGCACCATGACATGAGGGGTTTGCGAAATGTCCGGAGGGCACGGGAATATCATCCAATTTGAGCTGAAACTTGAATTAGAGGGGAAAATATCGCTTGGCACATACCGAGTCTATGACAACCAGGGTAATGCCTTTACAACCCTTTTCCTGAGCCTGAGAAGGGATGGCTGGGTTCTGTCTACAGAAAGCCTCAGGAAGCTGTTGCTCGTTCTGCTCACGCACACACGAGTCTCGCTTAATGAAGTGGTGGTTGATGCTTTGTGTTACTACCGCAAGTTGAGCTACGCCGAGAAGGCAGCTCTTGGTGGCGCGATTGATTCAGGCACCGGAATCAAATTCTATGTGTACGACGGTTGTGATCTATACAGCAACACTCCAGGCGCCTGCATCGCAAGTTTGATGTAAATACTAGCCAAGGAGCACGAATGGGGTCTTGCGGAAACGCAGGACCCTTCCGTTTTTTCTCATGATGCGGAGCTATACTTGGAACATATGGAATATACAGAAATGAATAACAAGCATAAGGCACTGATCGGTGTAGGAGCCCTTGTACTTATCTTTCTTATCTTTGCTATCTGGTACATGGCTACCCATCAAGCTCCTGCTCCTGTTGGGCCTGTTATAGCAACCTCCACTCCAGTGACCACAAGCAGCAGTACACAGACCATTACTGATAACAGCCAATATTACGAGATCAAAGCGACTTATCCTGCTTCTACCCTTCTCAAACAAACAACTAGTGAACGAGCCGATACTGAAGCGGTATCCATAATGAAAACATTCGTTGAACAGGAAATCGCTCGATTTAAAGACAATGGAAACTTTGCCAACTTAACTCAAGAGGATATCCAGATACAGGGTCTGGGAAATGGCCGCAAATACACTCTCGATGCTGAGTATCAGACATACCAAGGAAAACACACGGTCTCCTACGTATATACGATAAACCTCGATACCCTTGGAGCACACGGAAACAGCTATTACCGGGTATTCACCTTCGATACTGCAGCAGGCCAGAGTCTTGAGCTGGATGACCTCTTTGTCTCAAACAGTGGGTACCTGGAGAAACTCAGTAACATTAGTCGTGTTGATCTACCTGGTGTCATTAGTGCTAAGTTTGGTGAGAGTCCAGACATGGAAGATATTAAGAGTGGTACTACTGCAGACGCTGAAAACTTCCAGAGTTGGTACATAGAAGGTACAAACCTTGTACTTATATTTCCTCCCTATCAGGTTGGTCCTTACACAATTGGAACCACACTCCTCCCTATTCAACTTTCTCGTCTAGGTGACATGCTTAAAGCAACCTACGTTCCCTAACTACACCTTCTTCAACCGCACCAGTTCTACGAGCGTTGCCTGCACGTTCAGAACGAGGCTCTGTGTGTTGAGAACTATCTTCTCTAGAGAGAGAGAAACCTGTCTTCCAGTTTCTTGAATCTTAGATCAACTTTATCGAACCGTTGATCGATCTGAATGAACCCCTGGTCAATCTTTGAGAATCTTTCATCCACATGCTCGCGAAGAGCATCTATACGATCATCAGAGATATCACATCGATCATGTAACGACACAATCTGATCCATTACGTCATAAAGTGTTGGTTCTGTCGTATCAGTCTGAATAACGGATTCGATTGTGTGTGGCATACAGATTGCATTAGTGGTGAGTACCTATTAAGGCTAGCAACCTATGCTCATAAACAACGAAGAAACCCGTCCACAGGACGGGTTTCTTCTAAAGGAAAACTTTATATCTTCCTTAGCTGCGCTTCTTTCCAACCTTACGGCGAGAAACAATAAATACGTTTGAGTATTTCTTCGGTGTACGAGTCTTCTGACCCTTACCGGTTGGCTTGCCCCACATGCTCTTAGCACGGCGGAGACCACGACCCTGCTTGCCTTCACCACCTCCGTGTGGGTGATCAACTGGGTTCATGGCGGTACCACGAACCGTAGGACGAATACCGAGCCAGCGGCTGCGACCTGCCTTACCAATATTTACAAGGCGACTGTTCTCGTTACCAACTGCGCCAATGGATGCGTAGCAGAGATCAGATACCTTACGAATCTCGCTTGAAGGAAGCTTGACCTGAGCGTATCCAGCATCATGTGCAACGATCTCAGCATAGTTACCTGCAGAGCGTACGAGACGTGCTCCTGCACCAACTTTAAGTTCGATGTTGTAGATGAAGGTACCAGATGGGATCTTACCGATCGGCACGCGGTTACCAGCTTTGATAGGCGCATTCTCTCCAACAATGAATGTATCTCCAACCTTGGTGTCCTTGGGAGCAAGCACATAGCGACGCTCACCATCTGCGTAGAGAGCAATAGAGATGAATGCGGTGCGATATGGATCGTACTCAATAGTCTCGATGCGAGCTGGAATATCCTTCTTATTGTATGAGAAATCAATCTCACGGTAGCGACGCTTGTGTCCACCACCCTGATGACGAGTGGTGATGCGTCCAGCATTGTTGCGACCAGCCTGGCGCTTCTTTGAAGAAAGAAGGCTCTTTGTTGGTTTGTCACCAGAAAGAAGCTTCTTGTACGGAAGCGTCGTCATGCTGCGACGGCTTGGGGATGTTGGCTTGTAGGTCTTCATAAATAAGTGCTTACTCGATACTAGAATTCAATGGAGTCACCCTTCGCAAGGTACACATACGCCTTGTGACGACGTGCACGGGTACCAGTGCCACGGCGAGTGCGGAGTGAGACAGACTTCGCAGGAAGATTCGTGACGTTCACCTTACGTGGTGTTACGTTGTAGACCTTCTCAATAGCAGCGGCAACCTCCAGTTTCGATGCATCAGCAGGAATCTGGAATACATACACACCGTTGCCAGAAGAAAGAAGCGCCTTCTCTGAGAGCCATGGTGCAACAAGGACGTTCGCAAGACGGCCATCATCGTTCTTCGATACCGGCTGCTTTGAGCGGACCGATTCCTTCTTAGACTTCTTCTTGGTGTCAGATGAGAAAAGAGGCATACGAGTAGAGTTACTTTGCGAGACGTGTTGCGAGTACCTGAAGTGATTCTTCAGGACGCTCGATCACGAGGAACTTTTTATTCATGAGGTCGACCGGATTGAGGTTACGCACCTCTTCCGTCATGAGGCTGCCGATGTTGCGGAATGAACGAGCAGCCACAGTGTCCTTCGAAGCGAAGGCAACGATTGCTGCATTCTTACGCTTAGTTACGAGTGTTGGCTGTCCTGCACCGTTCGCAATTGCTACAAGCATTGCCTTTGCATCCTTGGTCTTTGGTGTAGAGAACTCAAGCTTATCAACGAAGATGATTTCACCATCCTTCCACTTGCGTGAGAGTACGGTTGCGAGTGCTGCCACACGCATCTTCTTGTTGATCTTCACTGAGTAATCTTTCTCAGCACGTGGGCCATGAGTCACACCTCCACCCTTCCAGATTGGAGAACGGTTAGATCCGTGACGTGCACGTCCAGTTCCCTTTTGCTTCCATGGCTTCTTACCACCACCAGATACTTCACCGCGGAATTTAGTGTGTGCAACGGTAGGACGAGCATTAGCCTGCATACCGATAACAACCTGGTGTACGAGGTCTGCATTCCACTTCTTGCCGAAGAGCTCTTCAGGAAGTGTGATGGTACTTCCCTTTGCACCTCCTGCAGTCCAGATAGTAGCTTCCATGCTCACGGTCTTCTTAGACGCAGCAGCGACTGGAGCGGTCTTTGCGACTGCCTTCTTTGCTGGTGCTTTCTTGGTTGTTGCTTTGGTAGTAGCCATACGTATGAAAATTATGCAGAGATGATCTCTACGAGGGAGCCACGTGCTCCGGGGATAGCGCCAGAGATGATGATCTCACCCTTAGCAGCATCCACGTGAAGCACCTTAAGGCTTGGCACCGTGACGCGATCACCACCCATGCGTCCACCCATGCGCATACCCTTAGCTACACGACCGCCAGCGCGACCACCGCCACCGATAGAACCTACTTCACGCTCAGAGTGCTTCTGACCGTGTGAACGACGACCTCCCTTGAAGCCGTAGCGCTGCACACCGCCTGCAAATCCCTTACCCTTGCTGGTTCCAGCGATGGTAACTCCATCCCCTACAGCGAATGAATCGAGAGTAATCTCACTACCAACCGTGAAGTCTGCAGGATTCTCAACACGGAACTCTTTGATAACCTTGAACGCCTTTCCCTTGGTGTGGCCAAGTACTGCTTTAGAAACGCGGCTTTCCTTCTGATCGTCGAACGCAACCTGGATGGCATTGTATCCATCAGCACCATCCGCAGTCTTAACCTGCGTAACGGTAAGTGGGGTCGTCTTGAGGACGGTACCAGCCTTAACATCCCCATTCTCCTGGAAGATTTGGGTCATGCGCTCTTTGCGTGCGAGAAGGAATTTCATGTAAAAAGTGAAAACGCGCCCTATTGAAAGTGTCTGTGGGAATTCGGGGCGATCCGTTCACCTGGATCTTCCCTGTGCCTGACGGGGCCAGCAACGATCCCTTCAATGGCGCCCTGCCAGATGGAGGCGAGATCAAGCCCGTTCTCTGCTAGACGATGAGTCTGGCACCTGACACGCAAATACGGTCCCGGTAGCGCAAGCTGCCGGGACTTTGCTTTATATAAACAGATAGACCACCCCCAAGGGAGTAGTCCATACGGCAGCTTATTAATTGACTCGAGTCCCCCAAGGAGAACAGGTCAAAATGATGAGATTTAATCTCCGAAGCTACTCCAGCACTATACATAGGAGGCACTAAAGAATGCATGAAGAGAGGTCGGTCCCGCAGGTCCGACCTCTTCTCACAGTAAGAAACATCAGCCTCTGGGAATTTCAAGCGCAGCCGTCTTGATGAACGCGTCGCTGACCGCAAATAGACCACCACCTAGATCATAGATAAAGAATTCCCCTTCTCCTGAGCTGAATCCTTCTCTGAGAAACAGGAGCCCATCGAACATGGTTTCCGGAACCCAGTCCTGGAACAGGTAATATCCAATGAGCTGATCTTTGGTGAAAGAAACCCAGTAGTTGAGGTACTGGAAGAACTTCACCAAACGCCCCGCTGAGAGTCGCGCGGTTTCACTACCCACCTGACCACATAAGGAACCGTCTGGACGTGTCCTGATGACAGCGGGACGGATTGGGAACGTTGCCTTTGCAGGCTCTTCACATACGATGCATATTGGGCTATTCATTCAAGTACCTTTCCAAAACAATCTATTTGGAACGTATCACGGGGCGAGAAAAAGAAAAGTGCGCCCATTGCTGGGTGCACTCATTCATGCGGACACACTACAAGTACCCGCTCGCTTGCTGTGTGCTCATCTTCAGACGTCGTGCTAGCCCATAGTGCTGCCACTCAAGCCTGCGTAGCCATCCCGTTACTTGATCTTCGCCATTCATGCGGTCTTCGAATCCACCAAGACACGTCGGTCGATAGTCGCGCACAGCAGCAAGCTGAGCTCTTACTTCTACAATACTGCGATTAACTCTACGAAGGCTTGAGATGAGCTTGCGCCGCTTAAGTGCTCTGCGGAATCGTAACCATCGTCTTATAGACATGTTGGGTTTCCTTTCTGGAAGAACCATATCAGGTATGACAAAAAGAAAAAGCTCGGCGGTATGCCGAGCTTTTTCTTTAGTCTGTTCTTTCGATTAGACCATCTTCACGTCGATGGTAACACCAGACGGAAGGTTGAGGTTCGTAAGCGCTTCGATGACCTTCGCGTTTGGCGAGAGGATATCGATGAGACGCTTATGAATGCGCATCTCGAACTGCTCGCGTGCATCTTTGTGGACGAACGTAGAGCGGTTAACGGTCCAGCGCTTGATCTCAGTTGGAAGCGGTACCGGGCCCACAATCTTCGCATCGAAGCGATTTGCGGTATCCATGATCTGCTTCACCGAGAGGTCGAGGATCTTATGCTCGTACGCACGCACGCGGATGCGAAGCTTTGGCTCAGCACCAGGTGCTGCCTCGGTCTTCTTTGCTTTGGTAGCGGTAGCCATACGAGTAAGGATCTAGAGGGCTATTACGCGACGATCTTTGTGACCACGCCAGCACCCACGGTCTTGCCGCCTTCACGTACCGAGAAGCGAGTATTGTCCTCGAGTGCGATTGGTGCAGTGAGCTTAACCTTGAAAGTGATAGTGTCGCCTGGCATAACCATTTCCTTTCCATCTGGAAGGGTTACTTCTCCAGTAACATCAGTTGTACGAACGTAGAACTGCGGCTTGTAGCCTGAGAAGAATGGAGTATGACGACCACCTTCGTCCTTAGAGAGGATGTATACCTCTGCTTCGAACTCAGTGTGTGGTGTTACAGAACCAGTCTTAGCGAGAACCTGACCACGATGCACGTCTTCCTTCTTCGTACCACGAAGGAGGATACCTGCGTTGTCGCCTGCCTCACCCTGCTGGAGCTGCTTGTTGAACATCTCGATACCTGTAACGGTAGTCTTCGCTGTAGGCTGGAGGCCCACAATTTCAACTTCGTCACCAACCTTGATGATTCCACGCTCGATACGACCAGTGATAACGGTTCCACGACCTTCGATAGAGAAGATGTCCTCGATAGGCATAAGGAACGGCTTGTCGAGATCACGTTCTGGCTGAGGGAAGTAAGTGTCCATCGTATCGATGAGCTCCTTCACCTTGAGAGCGTAAGGATCTTCTGCGCTCGTAGCTTCAAGAGCCTTGAGACCAGAACCCTTGATGAATGGGGTGTCCTTAGAGAAGCCCTGCTTCTCAAGAATCTCACGGATTTCCTCTTCAACGAGGTCCACCATGTCCTGATCATCAACCATATCTACCTTGTTGAGGAAGACGATGAGACGAGGCACACCAACCTGCTTGGCAAGGAGGATGTGCTCACGGGTCTGAGGCATAGCGCCGTCAGTTGCCGCAACCACGAGTACTGCACCGTCCATTTGAGCGGCACCAGTGATCATGTTCTTGATGTAGTCAGCGTGACCTGGCGCATCGATGTGCGCATAGTGACGGTTTGGAGACTCGTACTCAGAGTGGTGAAGAGCGATTGTAATACCGCGCGCCTTTTCTTCAGGTGCGTTGTCAATTGCATCAACAGCTTCAGCACGGGCGGTGTAGCCTGTTGCCTTGTTGAGGTTGAGCACATTGAGGATAGCAGCCGTGAGCGTGGTCTTTCCATGGTCAACGTGACCGATGGTACCTACGTTCATGTGCGGCTTGCTGCGATCGAATTCTGCTGCTGCCATAGAATTTGTAAGTTACTGGTAGGTAAAAATAATTTGCCGCCGCGCCTGCCTGCGCCTTACAAAAGGCAGACAGGCGACCAAGGCTCCGGCGATACCCGCGCAGCGCCTTCCAGCCACCCCTGCCCCGTTATGGAGAGGAATATCGAAAAGAGCGCCGATCTCGCGTTATGTATAAAGTACCGGAGGCAGAATTAAAGGTCAAGCAATGAGCTCCTTGCCCGGTTCTTAAGTATGGTTGAATAGGCTCAAAAGCCACGTAAACGGAAAGAGGAGATAGTGAATCAGCTGACTGAAGAATTCTCCCGCGCCTGAAGCAAATACCGCCGCAAGACGCGTCTCCTTAGGCTGGGGTGCGAATGCTGAAGGTCGCGTTCCGCCACCCACACCTGCACCAGTCCCAGTTAGAACGGATCCCGACTTGGCTGAGAAATCGTATGAATTGCCGGATGGATCGAAGCTGGCATAGGCCGCAACGTTATCCGGTACCACAATGTCGTTTACTTCCGGGGTTGAACCTTCATTGATAAATCCTCGTGCGGAATTGTTGGACATCACTACGTTAGAAGGGATTGGGTCAGATGCCGTCCTTCGCTTGACCGCTATCCATGTCGCTCTTCCATTGTCGGTATAGTTTACCGCCGTATTGTGGTCTATAACGCTATCTTTTACGTTGTACCAAGAGAGACCGTGCCACACCGACGTTATGACCACATTATTACTTATCGTAAAGTTTATCAGTGGGCCATCAAATGATGCGATTCCCTGCATGCCACCTATAAGCGGCCGATTTGGATCAGTAGTCTCCTGCACCCAGTTGTGGTCGATTACCACGTTACTAAATACGGCTCCATTCGTGAATACTTGGATACCATCGTCATGATTAGGATCACCCTGTGACTGATCCACATACTCATCAAGGATGGTGTTATTGGAGACAATCATATCAGAACCATTCGGCACGATTCCATCTGCTGAGAAATTCTGAATGACGTTGTCCTTGATTATTCCTTTTACACTGTTCGCAGGTGCTGTGCCTCCACTGACGCCCGTATTCATGCCGATGCCGCCACGAACATTCTTTATGTGGTTGCGAAGTATAGATAGACACGGCCCTCCCTTAAGAGTCACGCCGCTTCTTGTACCATTCATCCATTTGTCTACACTCCAACCGGAACTGTTTTTCGCTGTATAGAAATTACCATCTGCGATTATGATGTTTGAAACATTGCCACCATAAACCATCACGCCACTTGGAGTAGCTATTGAAGTCATCTCAGGCTTCGTTACAATCCATTTCTTTGCATCATAAAACTCTAAGCCATCCATGATCGCACCGCTCTCGAACTCTATCCAGAACCATGCGGTCGGATTGTTATATGGTGCTACATTCGCGCTAATCTTCGCTTTTGGATGATTGCCTGACATAAGCACAATATGATCTCCGGGTTTAACTACTCGTGCTGCCATCATTGCATTCAGCGTTTTGAAAGGACGCACTCTTGTTCCATCCCCGGTATCTAGTCCAACCACTGGATCAACATAAAGGGTACGTAGATAATTCCTGTCTGGCGCTTCGCATCCTGAATACACTTGGTATGAACCTGAGAGTGTGGATGGGGCAGGAGGAGGGGTTGGAGTTGGTACCGGCGTTGGGGTAGGGGTAGGGGTTGGCGTGGGAGTTGGTGTCGGTACAGGTGTAGGAGTGGGTGTAGGAGTTGGGGTCGGAGTAGGGCTTGGAGCAGGGGTAGGCGCCGGAGTGGGAGTTGATGTAGGAGTGGGAGTACCAACACGGGTAGTAATTTCTACTGTCTTACTAGTACTCCCTCCTGTGCCCTTACACGTAATACCGTAGACTGTATTTTTGCTTATAGATATATCTGCAGAACCATTTGTTTTGTATCCAGCATCAAAGCCTGCCCCCACACATGACGTTGCTCTATCAGTCTTCCAAGAAAGAGTTACGGTTGATCCAACCAGCACATTTGTTTGATTTGCAGTAAAGGTAACTGTGGGTCCAGAAGAAGTGGTGGGTGTTTGAGAAGTAGCTACCGGTGTGACAGTTGGAGTTTCAGTTGGCTTTGTACTTCCAGAACCCTTGGGTGCGCTTGGAGTTGCTATAGCGACTGGTTCCTCTTTCACTACTGGGCTAATGCCAGATACTGGAATGAGCGAAGGCACATCCCGCAGCAGTTCATATTCTTTTAGCGTATCTGTAACAGCTACTGGTTCACCTTTTATTGCTGGTACCGCAATACGCGTTACAAGACCATACGCACCTGGAGCAGATATGAGTAATACGAGTATAAGAAATATTTGAAAGAATGATCCCTTCGAATTAGTTTTGCTGGGCACAAAAGATTGATGTATACCCGATGGCACTGCGAATGAAGATTTCTGCAACGCAATAATTGCAAGCGCACCATGTATATCTTCCGCGGAATACCCTTTTGCAGTGAAGTCCTTCAGCATCTTCTCTTCACTTTCTCCAAGTTGGTGTCTATTGGATAGAAGTGCCAGAAGTTCTTTGTCTGCCATATATTGAAATAGTAGCACTAGGTAGCAAGAAAGAAGGGCGGCCCTTTGGGGGCCGCCGCGAGCACTATCTATTGCTCGTCGTGTGTATCAGGAACCGCGCCTGCCCATTCCGCGCTGTTGCGCGAGATGATCAGGACCATAGCTGCTGCTCCGTGCGTGACCAACATTGTGGCCCCAGATCGTTGCGCCGCCTTGCACTTCACCCTGCTGCTGCTGCTGCGGGCCGAGTGTTTCGAAATGCTGCGGCTGTTGCGGTGACCTCACCGCACGAGCGTCAGGTTGGATGTCCGCCATGGCAGTTCTCCCTATGACCTGCACTAACCATAGCACTGTACTTCTCTATTCTTTGCTGAAAAATTCGAAAGGGGGATATCTCTAGCAGTGAATATTACTAAGCGCTGTGTTAGTGGTTGTTGCACTTCCGTCAAAATCAACACAGAAGTATCCTCCACGCTGGAGCGGAATCGATGCAGCCCACACGCCAGGGCTTGGAATCTTTTGATAAACCGTTATTACCCCTGGTGCATCAACCTTTTTGTATAGTGACCCGCTTGGATAACAGGATGCTGAGACTGAATTTACTGCGTTCAATCCAACAGCCCGGTCGAACATGGCACCAGGTGTCGAGGTGGAGTCACACACAGAGTAGTAATCACCGTTTGTTTCGAAATAGATCTGTGCAGCTGTTCGCATTTCAGATAGTTGCTGCTTTATTGCTCCATCAGCAGCCCTTTCACGCGCCTTACCAAGCGCAGACATGACGATAGAAGCCAATGTCCCAAGTATGGCGATCACCACAAGGAGCTCAATGAGAGTGAATCCGAGCGAGGCACGTCTGCTCATATACGAGAAATTGTACCACTGCGTATAAATCTAAAGAGAAAGGCCACTGTAGTAGTGGCCTTTCTCTTTAGATTTATTTTATCTCTTACTTACGAGCTGCAATGATTTCCTGAGCAACGTTGCTTGGAACGATCTCATAGTGATCGAATTCCATAGTCATAGATCCACGACCTTCTGTCATAGAGCGAAGAGTTGTGGTGTATCCGAACATTTCAGAGAGCGGTACCTTAGCGTTAACCACCTTATTCATGCCACGATCTTCCATACCTTCGATAGCACCACGCTTTCCTGAAAGGTTCCCGGTGATATCACCCATGAACTGTTCAGGGACCACCACCTCAACACGCATGATCGGTTCGAGGATAACGGGCTTAGCTTTAAGTGCTGCCTCCTGGAATGCCTGAGATGCTGCGATCTTGAAAGCGATTTCAGAAGAGTCCACATCGTGATACGAACCGTCGTAGAGATCTACCGATACGTCTACGATTGGGTACCCAGCGAGAATACCGCGATGGAGTGATTCACGAATACCCTTCTCAACAGCAGGGATGTATTCCTGAGGAATAACACCTCCCTTAATGTTGTTGATGAATTCGAAGTGGTCCTCGCGCTTAACGTTCTTGAGTTCTTTAGCATCTGGATCAAGTGGTTCAAGGTGCTTGAGCTTGATCTTAACGTGTCCGTATTGACCCTTACCTCCTGTCTGCTTGATGTACTTGTTGTCTACATCGGCAGTACCCGTGATAGTTTCGCGGTATGCCACCTGCGGCTTACCAACGTTTGCGCCAACATTGAATTCACGTTGCATACGGTCCACAAGAATCTCGAGGTGCAGCTCACCCATACCTGCGATGATAGTCTCTGATGTTTCTTCATCAGATGTGATCTTGAAGGTTGGGTCTTCATCCGAAAGCTTCTTGAGTGCCATACCCATCTTTTCCTGGTCTGCCTTAGTCTTCGGCTCAATGCGAAGAGACACCACTGGTTCTGGGAATACAATCTGCTCAAGGATGATTGGATTCGCTTCATCACAAAGGGTGTGTGAAGTCTTTGTATCCTTAAGACCTACGAATGCTGCAATCTCTCCGGTGAATACCTTTTCAACTTCCTCACGCTTATCTGCCTGAAGACGAACGATACGTCCAATACGTTCCTTGCTACCCGTGTTTGCGTTGTAGATATAGGAACCAGCTGCAACGGTACCTGCGTACACACGGAAGAATGTAAGTGCTCCCACGAATGGGTCTGTCTGAAGCTTGAAAGCGAGCGCTGTGAATGGCTCTTCATCAGAAGGCTTACGCTGAATCTCTTCATCCGTCTTAGGATTAATACCCTTTACTGGAGGAAGATCGAGTGGAGATGGAAGATAATCAACAACCGCATCGAGCACAAGCTGCACACCCTTGTTCTTAAGCGCAGAACCGGTGTATACGGGGAAGATCTCGTTTGCAATCACTGCCTTACGGAGTGTTGCCTGCAGTTCAGCGTATGATGGTTCGTTGCCTTCGAGGTATGCCTGCATCTGTGCTTCGTCATTCTCAACAATGCGCTCTACAAACTCAGCATGATACTTCTCAGCTTCAGCTTTGTACTGCTCAGGAATTTCTCCTTCAATAACATCCTCACCCATGTTGCCTGTGAAGGTATATGCCTTCATGCCAAGCAGATCGATAACACCTTCGAAGTCTCCTTCTGCACCCATAGGGAGCTGTGCACGAACTGCCTTCTTTGAAAGACGATCAAGAATAGACTTGTATGAATCCTCGAATGATGCGCCAGTACGGTCGAGCTTGTTGATGAAACAAACACGAGGCACACCTGCTTCGTCTGCATAGCGCCAGTTAGTTTCAGACTGTGGCTCTACACCAGCTACACCGTCGAATACGACGATCGCGCCGTCGAGCACACGCATGGAGCGCTTCACTTCTGCAGTAAAGTCGATGTGTCCTGGCGTGTCGATCACGTTGAAGCGGTACTTCTTAGCGATATCCTTCTTGTCCTTCTCATTGGTACGTGTCCAGAAACACGTAATAGCAGCAGAGGTGATCGTGATACCACGTTCACGTTCCTGCTCCATCCAGTCGGTGGTGGTTCCACCATCGTGCACTTCACCAATCTTGTGCTGGGAACCAGTGTAGAAAAGCACACGCTCAGACGTAGTGGTTTTACCCGCGTCCACGTGGGCGACGATACCGAAGTTGCGCACTTTGTCGAGAGGATAATCGCGATTCATATAATAAGTAGATAAATAAATGGAAAAGCCCGCCAGGGCGTTAGCTATAAGATACGTTTTTAGAGGTAAAAAGGCAAGAATCAGGGGCGCCGAGCAAGTTACTCGACGCCCCGTTGATTGATTAGCGATCAGGCCCTGTCTAAGGATTTGCCATCATTCTCAGACGGCGACTGATCTGACTTGCGGCGCTTGCTCGTGCAGCAAGGTCGCGGTCCCTCGCAAAGGCGCGATTCTCGGGACGAACTGACCTTCCAGCCTTTGCTCGAACTGCGCTTACCTCTTCAGGAGTTGGTCGTGTTCCACCTCTTTTTTGAGTTTCGCCCATGTACTACCCCACCAGTTAGTGTTGCCTGTAGTGAAAATACGATTTTAGTACTGTTTAGTCAAATTAGGTTACGCACAGGTTGCATCCATACAGCACGGTGCTACTCTCACTGAGGTTTGTACGGGGAAACAGTTATGACCGAAGTGACCACCGAACGCCGGCCTTCTTTCGCCGAATGCTTTCCTGGAATTACCATCACCAACTTGGACTTGATGGCCTTACCCGAAGGACTTCGTCCTGAACATCGGGGTAATTGGTTCGCAGACGGCCCCAAGGGGCAGCTCATCGTCGGGAGCGTCGTGAAGGGAGACGTTCTTTGTTGGACCACTTGCTGCAGGGACACCGGGAAGCACGATTGCATTAAACGGCTCGAAACTGAACTACTCAGTAATGGGTTCGTGAAGAAATAAGATTCTGAAGGAAAACGAAAGCGCGCCAATCCGGGCGCGCTTTAACGTTTCTATGTGATTGAGGAGATTACCAAGCGAAGTGAGCGAATGCCTTGTTGGCGTCTGCCATGCGGTGCATGTCGTCCTTCTTCTTGATTGCTGCACCTTCGTTCTTTACATCAGCAAGTTTGTCTGCCATAGGCTTACCTTTCTTAGCGCGTGCTGCGTTGATGAGCCATCGGTATGCAAGAGATACACGGCGCTGCTGAGGTACCTCGCGTGGAACCTGGTAGTTTGCACCACCGACACGACGTGAACGAACCTCCATGAGTGGTGATACGTTACGGATCGCAGTCTCAAATGTTTCGAGTGGATCAAGATCCTGTTCCTTGATCTTGTTAAGGGCTCCGTACACAACGGCACGAGCAGTATCCTTCTTACCGTCCCACATTACGGTGTTGATGAAGCGAGAGATTGCTTCAGAACCGTACTCTTGGTCCGGGCGGCGAGGATGCTTATTTTTTAGGGGATGTCGCATGATTAAAAATTAAAGAGCTCCTGAAGGTTGTGTCCTTCACCTGGAATGTATGCAGTAACTTCCATACCGTTCGTGAGACGTACACGAGCGATCTTACGGATAGCAGAGTTTGGCTTGCGAGGGGTCTTTGTAGTCACCTTGGTGCACACGCCACGCTTGAATGGAGCAGCGTAGAACGTAGGGCGGTTCTTCAGTGCATTGAAGCCACGACCAAGAGCCACCACCTTTGTTTTGCGGGTGACCGGCTTGCGAGACTTCTTTGTGAGCTGATTAAGCGTTGCCATGTGGTGAATGAAAAACCCGCGCTGCGGGATAGGGAGACTATATAAGAATAGGCCAGAGTCCCTACTCTTTGGAAAGTAAGCCGAGCGCTGCCAAGCGGTCGAGGAGAAATTCCCCCGCTGTCTGAAAGTGATAGATTTCCAGGTCTGAAGGGCCCAGATGGGCCAACGGAACGATACTGGTGTCGCCTCGCACGTGGCCGAAATGTGGCACAGAGAACCTTTCGAGGCCGGGCTGGCAGACTACACGGTGCTTTCCAGACCGGTATCTGCCACCGGTCAAATGCTCGAGCATGTCGCCCACATTCACGATCAGAACATTGGGGTTCGTGATATGAGCAGACATCCACTCACCCTCGTGCCAGAGCTGGAGCCCTGGCTCTCGAGCGAGCAGCAGCGTGAGCATGTTGATGTCCGTGTGCGCTGCCGCACACATCCCAACAATATTCCCTCCCCGCCGTATCGCGGCGTCATCGTCTTGCGGATTATCGTGTGCAGGATAATGAAGCGCTCGCGTAAGGCTGTCACCCTCCAGAAAGTCGAAATGATTCCCTGGTAAACCGAGCGACAGGGCCACACCCTGCATGACCAAGCGATACACCCGAGTGAATTCCTCGTACAACATCTGTTGCGTCAGGGTGAACGAAGGAAGTTCTTCCACATCCGGGCACTCACCCTTATGCGTGTGCCAGAAATGTTTCAGATCTTCGGTGGCCGCTCCTTCAGCGCGTTCAATGTTCATTGGTGTATATCCCATCTGGCCGTGAGATCCGGGGACAATGTACTTCGAGCGCTGTTCAGGAGTGAGCTGCGTGAAGAACGCATGCATTGCTCTCGTCGCCTTTTCAATTAGCTGTTGCGAGATGCCGTGATTCTCCAGGAAGAGAAAACCTGTCTGGCCAAATGCTTTACGAAGACTTTCCACGAACAAATCAACACGTTCAGGATCACCGGACGTCAGTGAGCCGAGGTTCAACGTGAGAATGGGAGCACTCTTTGACATTGCTAAGACCCTTTGATTAGCCGGCAGCGCCGAGCGTGAAAACGTTATCCGCATGCAGCCTAACAATGTAGGAGGGATACGTAAATCCCCAGATAATTATCAGTGAATATTTACTTCCCTCTTACGGTCCTCATATCACCTTTTGGCTAGAGTGCGGTCATATGAATACCATCATTTCCACCTTCTTCCGTTCTCTTGTGTCTGCATTCCTACTTATATCTCTGATACTAGAAATGATCCTACCTGGTATCGCTGAGGCAGCAGTAACTCCCCCTACTGACCCTCCTATATATGCTGAGTTCAACTTCACATATCCATATTGGTATCACCCGGTGATTGGTGGGGGCCAAGATGCAGTGAAATTTGGCGACACCGTTCAAACAAGTGGATTGGTTCGTAGTGACGCAAAAATCACGAGCATAACAATTGATGCAACAGAACTAGGAATCTCTGAATTAATTGAATACCCCGTACTGTATAACCCTACTGAACAACTCTATCCATTTGGAGCAGCATTACATGTTAGAACACACGCAAACGGTACTGCAAAACTACGCGTCACAATTATCGATGAACATGGCAACAAGAATATACAGGTACAGACATTGAAACTTGATAACACGCCCGCAGTCATTCGTATTGATGACACGCGTTACGCAACAACCTCAGGTGCAACGGGCACGTTACTGGTATCTGGTTCACTTGATGAAAACGAAACAAAACTCTATGCCTATGACTATCGCTATGTACTCTACGGTGCTGATCACACCGAAATTGATAGCGGGAGTCTTGAACAGCGCGCAGAAGGTGTCCAAGCATTTACTGATCTACCAAAAGGTCCTTTTACTGATTATTCAGTACGACTTGGTTCCTATCCGCTCGATCGTCATCCGGAGGCAGTATATGTAGCAATACGCTTGGTTATGCGTGATGGTGCAGGAAATGACACCGTTGCATTTGGACCAATGGTCGCGCTATCTGGAACAACCACTCCCACTCTTCCAGAGATACCGCATGGAACTGGTGTATCGAGTGTTCTATTTCTTCCAGGTATTGAAGGAAGTCGTCTATATCGAACTACTGATGGATGCTCACCAACCCAAAGCTCATGTGTTGAACAAAAACTGTGGGATCCATCAGGAACTACGGATGTGCGTGATCTGTACCTAAACGAGAATGGCACTAGTGTTCGCCCAGACATATACACAAAGGCGGGAGATTCAATAAACAATGTCTTGTTATTTAAATTCTATGAATCATTCGCAAAGGATATGGATTCCTTTCGAAGTGCTGGGGCGATGACTGAATGGCGTTCTGTTGCGTATGACTGGCGACTATCCCTCAACGACGTTGTTTCAAAAGGTGCACAGCACGATTCACGCATCTACTACAGCGAGGCAACCAGCACGCCGTATATAGTACAAACGCTACGTGAACTGGCGTCTCGTTCGAAGACGGGAAAAGTGACGATTGTTGCCCATTCAAATGGTGGTCTCGTTGCAAAGACCTTGCTTGAAAAGATTGGAGCCACAGAGACAGCGCGATTGATAGACAACGTGATACTGGTAGGAACACCCCAAAGTGGTGCACCTCAATCAATTGCCGGTCTTTTACATGGATACGGTACGGCACTTCCTGCGGACTGGTGTTCAACTTGGGCCGTAGTGGGAGCACTGTGTTCTAAGAATGTGTCGCGTACACGCGCACGAGCACTAGCAGAGAACATGCCCGGTACTTATCACCTTCTTCCTTCACTTTCCTATTTCGATCTGGTGCGTGACGCCTTACATCCACTCATCGCTTTCACTACGAACAATGCATACCGTGCGGAACGAACAGCCTATGGTCGCACTATCGATTCTGAAAGTGAACTGTTTAAATTCCTCACCGCACAGGAAGGTGGAAGAACAAAACCTATTCCGAGTGAACTATCGAAACCAAATGTATTAAATGCATTACTACTCTCATACACACACGACACACATGGAGTGATTGATGCGTGGACGCCACCTCCAAGCGTGCAGGTATATCAGATTGGTGGTTGGGGCATAGACACACTATCTGGAATTGAATACTACGACCGCAAGAAACCTAGTGGTGCTCCGGGTGAGACTGTCGTTGCGTATCGCCCTGCATTTGTAGAGGATGGTGACGCTACGGTACCAATCCCCAGTGCACTACTCATGCCGGTAGCATCAAATGTAAAACGCTACTGGTTAGATCTGTCTGGCTCAGCACTTCTTGCATCCCTTGCAGGCATTCGTCACGCCAACCTCCTTGAATCTGATCAACTGCGTGTGTTTATTGGAAATATACTTCTTGCAAAACAGACTACGCTTCCCCGCTCAATAACCACCACACAGCCAGCAACGATAAATCCTAAAAAGAAATTACTCTTCATGCTGCGCGGACCAGCCACACTGCATGCCTATGATCGAAATGGAAGACACACCGGACAAAGTGTGGATGGTCCACTTGAAGAAAGTATTCCTGGGACAACATACGGAGAGATTGGTGAAACTAAATATATTCTTGCCGTAGCGGACGACACCTACCAAATCGTTGCACGAGGATTTGAAGCAGGTATTGCAAGTCTTGAAATTGAAGAGCAGAGCGAAGACACATCCATTGCATCAAGCACATATGAAACAACAACTAGTATGAGTAGCGAAGTATCACTAACGATTACAAACGGTATTGAAGGAACAATAGGATTTGAGGATACCGAATCCACTTCAACCATCCCTGTTCTTTCACCGATTCAAGAGGAGAATGGTGAACGTCATTCTGGAAAAAGTTCTTCATTGCACAGCACATCTAGTACCGAACTAATAATTAGTGAGACACCACGGCATGTTCCTGCACCCGTTAGTATTGAGATTCCAGTTGGATCTGATGCTGAAACTGCTAAAGAAGAAGTGGTTTCAACTACAAGCACATCGTCTGTGGTACCACTGACAGCATCTACCGAACTTTCGGTATCTCGTAAAAGAAATTCACGCATGACCGCCAGTGCACTGGTACCTGTACAAGACTTTGTCTACGAATTACTTGCAGCAATCTTGAAACTACTTAGTTCTATACTGTCGCTTATCTCAAGTATCTGGAAGTAATTACGCACCAATCAAGAAACGGAAAACATGTGTCACAAAATATGAGAACGGTGCTGCAAGGAAATAACTGAAGACCAGCAACACAACAATAAGTGTTATGACACCTCCCTGACGAAGTCGTTCTTCAAATTCAAGAAACGCCATGGCGTTCTTCGGAGGAATAAGTCCACGAAGGAAAGTGTACCCATCAAGCGGCGGAATAGGGATCAGATTAAAGAGGCCAAGATAGAGATTCACGAGTGTAACAATAGAGGCAAGTGCGGCAAACGATTCCATGCCGTTTGCAAAGGCAAATCGAGCCAGAAGTGCAAAAAACACTGCAAGCAGAAGGTTAGTGCCCACTCCAGCTACTGCAACAAATGCTTCACCGTAGCGCTGATTCCTTAGATTAAAAGGGTTATATGGGACCGGTTTTGCCCAACCAAACAAGAATCCTGAGTTTGTTAGAACCAAAATAGCAGGCAGAATAACGGAACCAATGGGGTCTAAATGACGAATAGGATTGAGTGTGAGGCGTCCTGCCAGCTTTGCTGTTGGATCTCCCAACGCGTATGCCGCGTACGCATGAGCAACCTCATGGATTATGACTGACATTATAAGGACAGCGATGGTGAAAAAGGCCTCTGGTTGCATGTGAAGAATGATATGGTACCATGCGGAAACTATGGCACGAAGCTGCGCAATTACAGGAAAGACTACTCAGGTAGGCGGACGGTACTCTAACCGTACGCGTGCTACTGAGTTCAATCCAACCGGAAAGGTACGACGTCATGCTAATCTTCAGAAGCGTAATATCTTCGTTCCTGAACTCGGTCAGAGCTTCCTCATTGATATTTCAACTTCTGCGCTCCGCACCATCAAAAAGAACGGTGCATACGCGACACTTCGCAAAGCAGGTCTTATCTAAGAGCAACGAAAGAAAAACCGCCTCTACTTGGGGCTGTTTTTCTTTATCTCTGTGTCTTTGTTTGTACCGCTACTCCGTCACTCACAAAGCGAATAGTTCCTGAATCAATAGTCGAATAAACAGTTGCACCTTCCCTTTGTATTCGTTCAAGTACTTCAGGATTTGGATGTCCATATGTATTTCCCTTCCCTGCTGAAATAGCGACTATGGATGGTTGCACCGCCGTAAGCCATACAGCATCTGTAGAATGTTTTGATCCGTGGTGACCTGCTTTTAATACATCACTTTCTAGTCCCTCAGTACCATACCGACTCATAAGGTAGTCCTCCTGTTCTGATGGAAGATCGCCAGTTAAAAGAAAAGAGGTATCTCCGTACACTACACGCATCGTCACAGAGCCTGCATTAGTTTCTCCTTTGGACACATCGTGATCTGGGTACAAGACATCTGCGTACGCAGTACCCCCAAGATGAATACGCATTCCTCTACGAGCAATAAAACTCTTGGCATTTGGTTCACGCATAACGGAATCTTCAACGGTATGCGTGATGGCTGTGTCGTTTGAGATACCTGGACTTAAGAAATATGAAATAACATACGTACCAAATACTCCCGGAAGTCCTGCAATATGGTCTTTATCTGGGTGTGTCTCAACAACGAGATCTATGGATCTATCCAGTATTCCTATTTCTTTTGGTAGTTGTCGAGACACCGAACGATCGGGGCCAGCATCTATAAGCATTTGAATACCAGTGGGACCTTGTACTAAAATTGAATCTCCCTGCCCAACATCAAGAATCGAAACACGTAATGACTGATCGTTGTGTACAAATACTGTATGCCACACAAACACGTTCATAGCAGTAGCTACTGCAATGATGCACACTAGCGCGCCATAGGAGATTCGCATGGGCTAGTGCACCGTTTCATTCGGTATATTGAGCTGATCAAGTATTTCATCTAATGCATTCACATCAGACAGATCAATTGACTCAGATGTCTCTGCAGCCTTTTCCAGGAATGCGCGATATCTCGCATTTATCGCAGTTTTCTCATCTCCATCGAGCCAACGACTCATCGCTTCCTCGCGAATGGCGCTACTTACGGCACGGGGTTCACGTTCATCCATTTGCACACCAGGATGCGATCGTCGGTACAGACGTAGCGCGAGCATTGCTTGAAGCTTAAATCCAGCTTCTGAAATAAGTACGTGTACATCACGGGACTCTGAGTGTTGAATCGGGCGTTCCGGTAATGCTTCGCTCATAGACATAAGTATATCTTGTTGCCAGATAGGAATCTGCAGATCTCAGCAAGCTTTTATATAGGGCTTATTTTGTACTTATTTTTAAAAGCGTATACTTATATCTATCTCATAACCAGCCGAACCATGACCTACATCGCACGAACATTTAACCTTCCAGAGCTTAAAGGACTTTCCAAGAAACAGATTGATATACACCTTGCTCTCTATGAGGGGTATGTAAAACACACGAATCTTATTACCGAGAAGATTGAGAAGCTCCGAGAAGAAGATGCTGAAGGTAACGCGTACCTTATGGCAGAACTACGTCGCCGTCTTGGATTTGAGTTTGATGGCATGCGTATGCACGAGTATTATTTCGAACAATTCGAAGGAGATATGACATCTCAGGATTCAAGTCATCCGCTTACGGAAGCAGTAACCGACCGCTACGGTTCATGGGAAAAGTTTATTGCACACATCAAGGAAGTGGCTGGCACGCGTGGTATCGGTTGGACGGTCGTATATTACGATCCACGCGGTCGTGCAATCCACACGGTTTGGGTCAATGATCATGAAGTTGGTCAGCTTGCAGGACTCCCTATCTTACTTGCGCTTGATATGTGGGAGCACGCATACATGGTTGATTACGTTCCTGCAGATAAGAAATCATACGTAGAAGCATTTCTTGATAACGTAAACTGGTGCGTTCCAGAAGGTCGTTTCCTCGATGCAGTAACCTAATACGCAGTTCCATAGAATCGCCCCGCACTCTCTGTGTGCGGGGCGATTTCTTTTTGCTTCCATACCCACCACCCTAAAATTCCATACGTAGGGATCAGTAACCACGCAGAGAATGCTGGAATGATGACGTTTGCAAATGGTACCGATGCACCAATCTCAGCAATATGGATCACATACGTGAGTAGTAGATATGCGGGAACGCCAGCTATGAGTGCAATCAGGGGTGCATAGCTTGAGAACAGAAATGCGCACACTGCACTAAGTGCCGATGCAGCCATAGCAGCAGGCAGTACGGGCATAGCAAGAAGATTTGCCGGTATGGCAACGAATGAAAGATTACCACTCTGGTACAACAAGACCGGGAGTACTGCTGCTTGTGCTGCAAGTGTAGTGGCAACCATCTCGTGAAGGGTCGGGTTATGAATCCAATGAAGTCGATTGCCGATATGAGTCGAACCGAGTATCAACCCAAGTGTTGCCATAAAAGAGAGTTGTAGGCCGGGATCAAATACCAGTAACGAAGGATTAACCAGAAGCATAAGTACGAGTGCAACAAAGAGCGAACGTAGTACGTCATACGTTCGAGCAGCACCACGAGCAAATAGTGCAATGAGTGCCATGATACCCGCACGCACGGCTGCCGTTCCTGCACCAGCGGCAAGTACAAAAAGTGCTATCACCAGAGCAGCAAGTATGAGCGCGGTCTTCTTAGGTAGTTTTCGTAAAACAACAAGAACACCTTCAGCAACAATCATGACGTTGTATCCAGAGAGCACAACAATCTGAAGCATCCCGGTAATCGTAAACGCATCAAGGAGTTGTGCACCTAATCCCTGCTTCCCCCCTGCAAGGATCCCTATAGCAAGCGCACTCTCTGGTTCAGGAATCGATTGTCGTATCGCACGAACAAAACCATCTTTTACATATTCAAGACTACGGAGAAATACAAACCATGGGCGCGTATCACGACCAACAATCTCAACGTTTGCAGGAGACGCTAAACCAAACACACCGTCTTTCGCAAGAAATTGATCGTATCGAAACACTCTTCCTCCATCACCATCAAAAGGTTCGGGTGATTTTATGGTTCCTGTTACACGAACACGATCTCCCACATGATAGGTGTCTCGCAAAGATGCGCTTGCAATGATGCGTGTTGATTCTCCACCCTGTTCGATTTCAACCGTTAGCCGGTTACTAGATTCTCGTGTGTCTGGAGGAACAACTATCACCCCTTCAACAACAGACTTAGTACCAAGAAGTGACGCGAATGGATATGGAATGCGGGTGGGCACGTAGTGGGTACGAATAGTCCCAATGCCAAACGCAACCAACGCAACACATAGCACGAATAGATATTGATGTTTAAGTTCTAAAGTTTTCCTGAAGGTGAATAGTTGTACTCCACAGAAAAATCCTAGGAGGAGAAATACTATTGAGACAGTAGTAGGTATCGAGTGCACTGATTCTAAAAAGATGCCAGACAAGAATCCACTTACTGCAGCATAAAAGTACGGTGCACCCATGCCAGAAGCATAGACGCGCGATGTTCAAATTACCGTAATGGGATTCTAAAGAAACTATGACTTTCTATCCATTGCCTTGTTAGCAAGTTCATCTGCATCTTTGTTCTTCTCGCGTGGAACATGTTCGAAATGCACCGTACCGAAGTTACGAGCAAGAACATTCTTCACTGAAAGGTACCGAGGAATAAGATTTGGGTGTTTCACTTTGTATGCACCCTTCAACTGTTCAATAACGAGTTTACTGTCCATGCGAATTCGCAGTGACATGTGTTGAAAATATCCATCAGGATAGTGCTCGTGTAGTTTCACGAGACCACGCAGTACTGCTTCGTACTCAGCAACGTTATTCGTTGCAGTTCCAAGATAGTCAGCAACTTCCACTACCCTTTTGCCAGCGGTATCAAAGACTACTGCACCCGCACCTGCATGACCTGGGTTACCGCGTGACCCACCATCTGCGTATAGCGTAAATTCCATGAAACCAGTTTACCCTATCGAAACGAGCCGCATACGCACCGGCTGACCACGGGTATAGGTGTCTCGTTCAAGAGTACCGAGTATGGTAGCTGGCTTCCCTGTTACTAAGCGCTCATGGTCCTTACCGAGCTCTCTTCGCGCAAAGAATGTTATTGCTTCAATCTCCGTGCAATTGAATCCGTCATCGCGTGTAACACGAACGCGAAGATGTTCTTCCCCCTTTCCGAACCATGAAACCTGCGTAACCACACAATCCTGTAACGCAAATACTGGTTTAGGATTCTCCATACCAAAGGGTGCAAGCTTCTCCGTTCGAATGAGTAGTGTAGAAAGTTCGTCAGCTGCAGTGATGGCATGATCTGCTAGTGAGACGCTATCTGTTAGAGATATCGGGGACAGTGTTGCATATGCGGTACATAGTCGCTCTTCAAACGTAAACACTGCATCATCCTTGAGTGTGAAACCACCTGACGCTGCATGACCTCCTGCCTCTACGAATATATCTTCTGCACGTGCCATAAGTTCCACAACAGACACTCCTTTACGTCCTGCACGACAAGAACCCTTTGCGGTCGTGGAACCTTCACGACCCCAAAGAAAGACTGGTCGCTCATATTCCTCGGCTAGTGAGTTCGCTACCAAACCAAGGAGTCCTGGACGCCAGTCCGGATCACCCATAGCAATCACGGGAGGGAGCTCACCATTATTCTCTTCCTTCTTACGTTCAAGACGTTCACGTGCTGCTCGTGTAACTGCCGCGCCTGATGCTTTACGACTTCTGTTCACTTTCTCAAGTCCTTTTGCGAGTTCGTCGGCACGTACTTCATCAGTGGTGGTAAATAATTCAAACGCATCACGAGGATCTCCCATGCGTGATGCTGCATTCACTCGTGGAGCAATCATAAAACCAACATCGTCTTCTGTTATAAATCGTTGATTCACGCGAGCAACAGTGCAGAGTTTTTGTAACCCAATTCGTGGAGACTTGCGCATCACCAGTAGTCCATATTTTGCGATCACACGATTCTCTCCCGTAAGCGGAACCATATCTGCAATGGTTGAGAGTCCTGCCATATCAAGAAGCCATTTCTCCCATCCAACAGGAATGGCATCACGCCCTTTGAAACCGGTAGCCAGAACAGCACATACGAGTT
Organism: Parcubacteria bacterium C7867-008; assembly: GCA_001189215.1. GTDB lineage: Bacteria > Patescibacteriota > Minisyncoccia > Phycocordibacterales > Phycocordibacteraceae > C7867-001. The sequence goes on from LFCR01000002.1 coordinate 41,779, forward strand.
TCCATGCGAGACCTCCTCCACAAAAATCACGATAGATATTTGTTTCTCCTTCTTGCTTAGGATCTATCACCGCATACGCAGGAGGAAGTTCTTCGGTACCATCTTGGTTTCGTCGTGGAAGGTGATGGTCTGTGACAATAACATCAATACCGAGAGACTGCGCGAACGCAACGTGCTCAACATCAGCGATACCACAATCCACCGTGATGATGAGTGTCGTACCCTCATCTTTAAGTTTCTGTATTCCAATCTGATTGAGACCAAATCCTTCGAGGTGTCGATGAGGAATATAGTTAGTAAAGTTTGCACCAGCCTTCTTAAAGAAGTCGTGCATGAGTGTACCCCCAGGTATACCGTCGCAATCATAATCACTCCACACCGTAATACGTTCCTGATTATCAATTGCCTTAGCAATACGCGTTGCTGCACGAGACATATTGAGAATATGCATTGGGTCTCCAATATGTGCATCGTAGTTAGGAGAGAGAAATGCTTCAGCAGCTTCAGGTGTCTCTATACCACGTCTAGAAAGTAGCCCGGCAGTAAAGTCGTCATAGGCGCCAAGCGCATCTCGCACCGCACCCTCTAGGGACTTATGGAAAGATGGCATCGTCTGCACAGTGTACCAAAACGCGGTATCATTCACGCATATGGAAGAAACTATTTTCATGAAAATTATTAAACGTGAGATTCCTGCGGAAATCGTCTATGAGGATGAACTCACTCTAGCGTTCCTTGATATTGCGCCAAATAACCCGGGCCACACACTTGTTGTTCCCAAGAAAGCCACACAGAACGTATTCGACGTGGACTCAGCAACGTGGGCAGCAGTGCTAGAAACAGTACGAAAGATTGCTCCAGCAGTGCGTGATGGCGCTGGTGCCACTGGCGTTAACATCCAATCGAACCACGGCGTAGACGCAGGGCAAGAGGTGTTTCATCTACACATTCACATCATTCCTCGCTTCACGAAGAAAGAGTTTCAGTTCTGGCCAAAGATTGAGTATGGTCCGGGCGAAGCATCAGCTGTGGCAGATAAGATTCGTGCCAACATCAGTACTTAGCCAAGTACTTCAATTCCTGGGAGAGTTCCCTTTGCAAGAAAGTCCAACATTGCTCCACCACCCGTAGAAATAAAAGAGAACCGATCACTAAGTCCCAATTTCTCTACGGCAGCAACCGTATCACCTCCTCCTAGAATTGAGTACGCATCAGATTGTGCGATTACTTTTGCGAGCTCTTCAGTAGCATCAACAAATCCTTTCTCATAGTTACCGAGCGGTCCGTTCCAGAGAATAGTCTTTGCACCCACTGCAATCTTTGCAAGTGCCGCTACCGTCTTTGGTCCATCATCAAGTATGGCTTCGTTCTTTGGTACCTCGTTAAGTCCAACGACATGTCCACTACTACGTGTTGATCCTGGCTCGGCAGTTATCTCATCAAGGGGGAGCATGAGACGCGGATTCGTAAGGAGTGAACGTATTTCACGTTCATCTGCATCTGCTGAAAGAAGCGAAGACCCTACCGTCTTACCACTCACGCGCATAAAATCATTTGCGAGTGCTCCACCCACAAATACACGGTCATATCTCTCTAGAAGACGAACTAGTACTGGTTCCTTTGTGGCAAACTTAGCCCCTCCAATGATCGCAAGCGAAGGAGATCCTGGTGTTAGTGCTTTTTCTAGGTGTTTTACTTCCTCTTCTACTAATAAACCTGCATAGGATGGAAGTAGTTCTGGTACCCCAACCACCGACGCGTGTTCACGATGACAGACATCAAAGGCGTCTTCTACAAACACATCGGCAAGTTCAGCAAGTGCTACTGCAAACTTTGGATCATTCTTAGTTTCTCCTACACTTCGACGGAGGTTCTCCATCATCAACACGTCACCTGGATTCATGGCGCGAACTGCAGCTCGTGCTTCAGGCCCCGTGGAAACCGGACAAAACGAAAGACGCGGCACAAATGCTTTCATTGCCTCACATACTGGTTCGAGCGTTTCAGTTCCTTTCTCTCCCAGATGACCAATTAGTATCACTCGTGCATGACGTGATCGAAGGTATTCAATGGTAGGAATGGCACTACGGAGGCGAAAGGTATTAGCTACCTTGCCATCTGCAATCGGTACATTTAATGCAGCACGTACCAGCACAGGAATATTAGTTAGTTCAGGGATGTCTCGGACACTTCTCATATGTATGCATGATACCCCACGACGGTACGCTATACTTTCCTTATATGGATCCTGTACTTGAAGCACGACTTACCACTCTTGAACAAAAGATTGATGCGGTGTATGTGTCTACAGAAAAGACTCGGAAGTATTTCATGTGGACCATGATTATCTCCATTGTGTTGTTTGTTCTTCCTCTTATTGGCGCAGCGTTGCTAGTTCCAACTTTCCTCAGCAGTTACACCAGCAGCATTGACGCACTTACACTCTAGTTATTTCTTCAATTGTTTCGAGACATCTTCGAACCATAGTTCGTATCCTTCAGAAGAAGGGTGGAGCCCATCTGCTGCTAGGTATATTTTTGGGCTGGCACTAATAGTTTTTGTTGTTGGTAAAATACCAAAGTTTATATATTCACCAATTCCAGCACGCGCTACTGCAGCAATAAACTCTCTGTGATGTTCATTATTCAAGTACGTGTGTATCCATCTGACCGGGGGAGGAAATAGCGTTGCACCACCCACATCACCTGCTGAAATAATAATGACCTGTTCTGCTTGGGGAAGCTGCCTCAATGCAGCTTCAAGTTGTATCCCAGACTTCTTAGGATCATGGAATTGAATGATGTCGTTCCCACCAATCTGAATAAGAATCAAATCGTAATGAGTCAGCTGTGCCTGCGCAATCTGTCCCGGAAGATCTGCGGTCAGTGCACCAGATTTTGCATTATTCTCTACATACGTCATGTCCGCATACGTACTGAGACGACCAGCGAGTGATTCCTCTGGGTGTGTAGCACCAACACCTACGGCCGTACTGTCACCAAGAATAAGAAACGTTTTTGTGTGATCCTCTGAACGCAACTGGAATGATACTGCGTTATGAATAAGTTTCTTTGAAACTTGCACGGTCATATAAAAGTGCACTGCCCACGCAGCAACACTAATAACAATAAGTACCAGGAGTACAAGTAGGATGAGTTTCATCCGCCTATGATACCGCTTTTATGAGTGAGGTTAAATTCTGAACGTCAGTACTTGCTCTCCCTACTAGAAACCCGTCTATACCACTTCCTGCAGCAAGAGAACGTGCATTTCCTGCTTCAACAGAACCACCGTATAGCACTTGATTAACGGATGGATATTCACCAAGTACTTTTCGTATATACAGAATCATCTCACTAAGATCTTCTGGTGTGATCACACCTGTTGCTTGTGGACCAATTGCCCATACTGGCTCATACGCAATGATGACTTGAGTTCGTTCTTTAGCAGAAAGTGCACTGAAGACAGCCGTGATTTGCGCTCGTATGAATTGGAGATATTGAGCATCTGCATCTCGTTCATGCTCCCCTACGCAGAGTATAGGGGTCATACCGTGTGCGAGTACGTGCTGGGTCTTTGAACGAACCACATCGTCATTCTCACCACGAGCGCGACGCTCTGAATGTCCAACAATCACGTACCGCGCACCGAGTGCCTGTGCAGCTGCAGCAGTAATCTCACCCGTTGCAGCACCTCCGGTAGAGTCTGAAATATCCTGTAGTGCAAAAGCAACTTTTGATCGATTACCGGGAGCGAGCAATCCAAGATACGGAGCAGATGGGGCTAGTACGATACGAATACCCTTACGTCCTGCAACACGCTTTGCTGCAGCAAATAGTGCCTTTGCTTTTTGAGGAGATTCAATATACGCCTTCCAGTTACCTACGAATAGCATACGCATAATCGTAGCATGCGACCTCTATTCCTCGTGCCAGTCGACAAACTTATAAATACTAGAGGTTATTGGCGTAAATGGAGGAGGGTTAGTAGACAGGGCACGATCAAAGGCATCAATACGTGAGGCGTAGCCAGATAGTCTTGTACCACTACAGCCAAATCCTGAATAAGACCACAGGGTGTCGCTGCGTTTATTAGCAACCGTGGTGCCATGAATGGAGAGCGCTCCACGAATATCATTCGGTGCATTACTGCATGGATACAAGTTTCTTCCAAACGAACCGGATTGTGCAATGAAGACACCAGTGAGAGTCATGTTAAAGGGAGAGTTTGGCGGGATGAGAACGTCATTGGAAGCAATGGCGGTAAGTCCTGACGTACCACTTGGATTACTGTAGGTTATGTTGTTTGGAAGATAGATGTTTGGATTAACACCTGGTGTGGTTACATTTGCGGCAATCACCGTTACAGAAGTTGGGATCGCTCCCTCGATCCAGGTATTATCTTCAACAAAGATAAGACCGCAGTCGGTAGAAAGTGTATAGGTATTTACCAATGTTTCAGTGGCAATACGTGAGTAGTCTGCCTGGAGTGAGGTAACACTTGGATTACTGATTGGTATAGAGGGTGTGTTGGTTTCGTTTGTCACACGATATACCGTTACTGTTCCTCCACTGTTGAACACGAGGTGGTACCCCTTCCCTGCATTAACACCGGTAGTACCTGTACTGGTGCGCGGGAAATATAATGCACCCCCTCCAGCAAGTGCGAGTGTCTTGAGACTGGTGAAGTCTGCAGCAATTGCGGCAAAGTCTACTTGCGGTGTTGGGTAACTCCAATACTCAGGGTGTGGGCCCGTTCCGAACACACCCGGTTTGACTACTGATGGCGAACACCCAAAACTTGCAGTACAACTCCACGTTGAAAGTGAACTACTGACGGATGAGTTTGCTACTCCATCGAGACGCACACCTCCGTTGGTGTGATACGGACCATTAATGATGCGCTCATCGCTTGCCCAGTCACTACTGTTGAGAACATATGAATACTCAGCGACTGTTGGCTGTGCATATTTTGCATATACCGTACGTGACACATTTGAACCATCATTGGGTGAACCTGTTGAGGTTATATCGATAGACCTAATCTGACCACATGACATATGCCCTGCAATACCAAGTGTTATGGTGCCAGTCGTACCACCTTCTGGATCAGTGAATGGAAGACTATACGGTCCTGGTGCACCAGTACCGTTCTGAAGATCTGTTGGGAAGTGCGCAAGATGCCATCGGTAATACTCGAGACCCGCTTCTGCCATAGCGAGCGCTTTACTGCGACCCGTACTTGCAGACTGTGCGTGATTCTCAGTCAGTACAAAGCTTGAGAGTGAACCTAGCACCGTAAGGAAAATTGAACCGAAGACGAGTGCAAGCAGCATGAGGTACCCTCCACGAGGATGTCCATGAAGATAAGATGTGGTTCGTTTCATACTAGTTGCGAAGATTACGAAGCGTTACTGTTTCCGAAAGATTGAATGTATTCGGTGCACGATTCGGGTTGAGATCGATCCATATAGATATTGTAACCGCTGATACCGCTGCAACATTGGTCGAAGTAGCGGAAAGCGGCACACCAGAATCATCATAGTACGTAAAGATTGGACTGGACGTTGCATTACGTACGTACACAGCAACTGTCGTCGTTGCTTCAGGGCGTCCTGCATAGGAAGGCGGCGTACCCGCAGAATCCGTCACTCCACGGTACAGCGTTCCATTTGAAAGATAGTAGCGGACCTTTTCAACCGAATTGTCATTATCAAGATCACTGAAGAATGTCAGAGACGACGTTGCTGCAGCACTAATTGGATACGTCCCATCATTACCGTATGATGCCTCACGAATTGAATGGATGGCGTCCAGCACAGAGCGACGTGCATTATCAAGCGCAGCAGTCTGCTCAAGTAGAAATGCATTCTTCTGGTAGAAGAATTGCATCATGCCACTGAGTGCGACACCAATACTAGTAAGCAGTGCAAGCACCACCATGGTCTCTACCAGTGAAAGACCTTTAGAATTTTTAGATCGAGTCTGCATAGAAAGTATGGCCCAGGATATTTACTCCTGATGTATTGGTAGAGCTATATCCCGGCTTGCTGCTTTGAATAGTGTACGCAGACGATGCAGTGATAGAACCGAAGTATGCTCCACCGCACGCACTCGTTGTAACGGTCTCCGTAAATCCGGGGCGTGAGAGTATTACCGTTGCTCCTGATACGGCAGCTCCCGCTGAATCACGCACAGATACAAGCAATGAGTTGGTGCTTGCAGGACCAAGATACAATGCTGTCTCACTCGTGGTATTTGGTGAAATAGTATAGGGTGGCGCGTTACAAGCATCGATAGTGTCGTACCCAGACACACCAAGCTGGTATGCATCCCACTCAAGTGACAGAGTATTACTACCACCTGAACCAGTAGTGGTGGCGATCGTTGTTTTATATATGGAGACTCCTGTTCCTGTTGAGCCAATCGTCTTTCCCCCAAAGAGCATGAAGTCTACATTTGGTACAGGAACTGGCCCTCGCTGATAAGCAATACCCCAGTCTTGCAACTCTGGTGTTGCAAGTACATCGGTAGTTGTTAGATCAACTATCAGTGAAAGTGACGGATATGTTGTGGTTGAAACTACGGAGAGATCAACGGGCGCAGTAAATCCAACCGCATTACCCGGAAGTACTGCATCAGGAAGAATCGTTCCCGTGCCATCTGCAACATGCACCACTGCCGACGTTCCTGCAGGCAGAACAGTGGTGGAACTCGCTGAAGACCATGCGTACAAATACGGAGGACTGAGTGGTGTCATGAGCACACTGCCACTTGGGCTGTACCCTGGACCACTAGTGCTTAGGACCACAGAACCTCCAGATAGTACTGTATTGGTGAAAGTAGTAATGCCTGCAGCTACCGAGAACGTATCAGCATATGAACTTGTTGCGACTGGCGTATATGTGCGGACCGTGAGATGAGAAAGTATATCGATAGCAAATGTACTGGTCGTGGTCATATCCTTTGTAACCGTGAGATATCCTGGTGTTGGATTCTGGTTGGTCGCGTCACGCAAATAGGTTTGCGCTGAAGAATAGCCAGATTTAGAAACATACACCTGATACTGCGTAGAAGTGGCAGCACCCGGAAGATACACAATACCGTCCACATCTGAGAATGTGGTCAGATCCACTGTTGGAGAAGTGCTTGCGTTAACGATGCGTACCGAAGCGCCAGACAGAGGTGCACTTATGGCGTTCACTATAACAAGTCTGAGCGTACCTCCACCGGTACTAGTCTCCATACCCAGAGGACTGTAGTTAGAAATCATATCAACCGTGCGACTCCTTCCTCCTGCGATATAGGTAACCGTTACCTTGATACGTTTATAGTCTGTGATGATGCCATTAGTATCAGCACCAGCAAGACCATCTCCAGGATCATCTTCATACGCAATGAATGTGCGAACACCATATGCAGTTCCATTACTCGTTGTTGTGGAGTATTGCGGTACGGTACCTGCAGGAATACCGCCAACCGTTCCAACCGAGCTGTAGCTTAGTGAACGCACATATTCAATCTGACTATCTGCAACTGCCGTTGCAATAGCTTTTGCTTTCGTTAGTTGTGCCACTGAAACAGATGCACGAAGTAAGCCGAAGAGCGCAAGAAATATAATGAGCACGAGTGCCGTACCGACAATCACGTCGACGAATGACATTCCGCGCATCGGACGGTTCATATGCACCTATGATACCGCGCCGACGCTTGAATTACGTAAGTTCAAAACGGAACATCCGTTCAAGAACATCAATACTTCCTGGAATAAGATTGAAGAGCATGGGGAAGACGTAGAAGAAGATGCTTCCACCAATAAAGAATGGCGCACACAATATACCGAGAATATAAGAAACGGGAGTAAGTGTCATACGGATATGCGCCTGCTTCAAGAACCGTGATGAAAGTTCATGATGTAGCTCAGGACGCTTTAGCACATGTAGGAACATAGCTTTCGCTAACAGACTCACTATTAAGATAGTGAAGCCGTAAATGATTGCAGCTACAGAACTGTATGGGTGTTCACCAACCATATGCGCAACAAATGGAATGAAGACTACAAACAACAGGTAGAGGAGATTGAGAAGATTCAGTCCACGATCAACTTTCTTTGTAAGGGTGTGAAATAGATAGTTGTGGTTGATCCAGAACACACTGATAACCAGGAAGCTCAGTGCAAAGCTGGCAAACAACGGCCACAACTCAGCCAATTGCATGAGTAGCTCTTGATTGCTTATTTCACCAGCAAATTCCGGTAGCTTTATATCAATAACAAGTATGGTGAGAACGATTGCAAAGACGCCGTCACTCAGAAATTCAACGCGTGTTTTATCCATACCGGAAGCATAGCAGATAGAGTTCATGGCTTATACTTGCCCTATCAATAACTATATTTGTATGTTCAAAGGACTTCGCTCAGTAATATATCCGTCCACAGACTTAGAGGCAGACAAGAAATTCTGGGAAGAGGTTACGGGAATAAAACCTTATTTTGATCAACCGTATTACGTTGGTTTCGATATTAATGGATCAGAATTAGGTCTTGATCCAAACGCCTCAAAAGAAGGTCTAACCTACCCTGTTACGTATTGGCGCGTAGTAGATACGAAAGTCGCATCAGAAAAGATCCTAGCGAGCGGTGCATCTATTAACTCAGAAGCTAAAGATGTTGGTGGTGGCATGATGATGGCTACCTTTAAAGATAAGGCAGGCAATATATTCGGTATCATCGAACACGGTTCAGAATAAAAAATCAGGCCACCCGTCGGGGTGGCCTGCGCACAGAGGGAGAGGACAGAGCCCTCGTCACCTTTGGCGGAATGAACATGACGTGGAACACTTTTTGCCTATGTTCCTCCGTTGCTTCGACGACGTTCTGTCGTTCGAGCTGTTTGAATTTCGTTCGCAGCCACCGAAGCTCACGCTCCGAGAGGCCGATCTTAGCGATGTCGACCGTTGCGCCGGTCGGGTGCGAAGATCGACGCGGCCCTGTTTTGGACACTGCCGCATTTCCGTTCTTCCTCCCCAGCTGCTGCTGTCGCTCCGTGGAGCGGACGGCAGAGTTGATCTGCAGAGGGTGGTGGAACGTCGAGTAGAAGTCGCCACTCAGGTTCAGTAACGCAGTGTTCACGTAAGGGCGGACGTAACGATACTTTTTCTTGAGTCGATGATCCACCCTGAGCGCCCGATTCGTTGAAATCGGGACCAACGCACCGCTCTTCTTGAGCGCGGCGAGCTGTCGTTCATTCAGTCGAGAGAAGTCGGCCAGATCCGCGACGCGGTTCTGCTTCCGGAGCGCTGCAGCCGATCCCTTGAGAGGGTCAACACGGCGTGGTGGACACTTCACCGCCTTATGGCCCTTGCGCGCCTTGGAAGGAACGCATTTGGCTGCGAGGGTCTTGTGCCCTTTGCCGTGATTAGCGGACTGAGCTTGCTTGGCTGCGACAGGAGCTGCCGCAAGCATCAGGCTCAGAGCGAGTGCGAGGACAACTTTCAAATTCGTCTCCAGTTTTGTGCCTATACGGAGTGTATAGACTACATCCAATATCTATTATCATACATAATAGGATAATGTCAAGTACCTACTGTACGGTCTTGTTGAGGAATTCGTGGACTCCTAAATAGGCTATGAGGGTATCAAATGGCAGGGTCTCTAGTCGAGCAACTTCTGCATTTAGGAACTGTATAGACTGAGCAAACGGCTTATCTAGCTCATCCGCTTCCCCTTCAAAATATCTAAATTCCTTTGCGATCTCTGCTTTAAGTCCCTCTGGTTCAATACCGTTCAATTCATCAAGAAAATGTCTTTTGCGACTCTCTGCAAATCCTGGCTGTATTTGCATGGTGCCTAACAGCTTAAGCCGATACGCTTCTTCATTATCACCAACCGTACCTAATCGGATTGCTTCAATAATATTACTGTTATCTTCAATAGCGAGCTGACGTCCACTCTTAAGAAGTTTCTCTGATCCATCGATACCAAAGTCTGCAAGATCTGCGAGTGCGAGATAGCGTGTGGTGAGTGGGGTTTCTTTGGTTAGGAGTTTCTGAGTTACTCCCTCTTCCAGACTGAAACTTGGGATGGTGACATTAATAATTTCGACATCCTGATCAGGATCAACGGTATATACCGCTTCTTTACCAGCTTTTATAAGTGCATTGTTTGCAGCTTCTTTTACTGTGGTGATGCGCGCAGCACTGCGCTTTTCACCATCTCCAGTCTTTCGCTTGCGGAGACCCTTCTCCGTACGTTCAAATACATGTTCTGCATCATGCCCAGCAGCTGCAAGAATTGCATTTGCTTTTTCTTCTGACGAAATACGCCCTGATTGAAATGTATTTGTTATCTGTATGAATCGTTCAACCCGTGCTGTTACCAACTCACTGTGTTCCCTATTATGAAATGCGAGCTTTACGTCTTGATTTTCGGGACTACCATACTTCACTTCAACAAGATCAAGAAGAATCTCGCGAGTTACTTCTGTTATCTTCTCTCGTAGTGCGTCACCTTCAAGACCTTCCAGTGCACCTTCACCAAGAAGTGTAGCTATCTTCACATCAACTGATTCAGTTAATGCTTTACTCTCACGTTCCTGACGATCATTAGGATCTTCTAAATAGGAAGGAATCTTTTCTGCACCTGCAGTTTCAGGTGTTGCTACTTGTTTCGCAGCTTTAGGTGTTTCGTGTATTCCGTTGAAGCCTCCTTCACTCATGGCCTGATGGTATCACATTGATGCAGCCTAAAAGATAGCTGATAAATATTGACAAGCATATAATTATACGTATTATATGTTCAGGTCTTACTGTTCCAGGGGAATAGACATGGGTCGCTCGATTATGACGGTCAAAGGCTGGAAAGCCATAGTGATGGGTGCATACCATCTGGCGGAATACGCCCGCGACTACTACTTCAGCCGACACGGCGTCTGCACCGGCGTCAGTGACGAATACCTCACCGGCCGATACCGGTAAACAACCACCAACAACCCACTGCGGAGTCCCACCCGCCAGTGGGTTCTCTGTTTGTATAGCGAACTAAATTTCACTCGAGAGCGAGTAGATAGGAGCGATCATCGCGAGCGCGAACACACCAACGAATGCACCAATGAAGAGCATGAGCATCGGTTCGATGATGGTTGAGAGATCCTTAGTGCGATCTTCCACATCCACTTCATAGTATTCAGCTACCTGTCCAAGCATGTCTGATACCTTACCGGTCTCCTCACCCACCGCGATCATGTCGGTAAAGAGGATGGGATAGAGCTTTGGATATGATTCAAATGTCGCCGAAAGCGGTTCACCTTTCTTTACGCGTTCTGCTGCTTCAACAAGTACGTGGCCGAATACATTGTCTCCAACCACTTCAGATGCGATCTGTATTGCGGATAGCATTTCAACGCCAGAAGATAGGAGTGAAGAAAGCGTACGTGCAGCACGTGCACCCATAGTCTCACGGGTCAGTTCACCAATAACAGGAATACGCAGTGCAACCGTAAGCATGACCGCGCTACCTACCTTTGATTTTATGAACGACATAAACCCACCAATCACCACAACAAATCCGATGACCACTATAATCACATTCTTAACCACAAAGTCAGACATATCAATGATTACGCGTGTGGCAAGGGGCAGTTCGCTACCAAACGAGGCAAAGGTGCTTGCGAGTGTTGGTACCACGAAGATGAGCATGAGCACACCGATGATCGCGATAGCCACGAGAATGATCGATGGATAGATCATTGCTCCCTTTACCTTCTTGGTGAGTTGCTCGGATCGATCCATCTGACGAGCCACCACTTTAAGTGCTTCAGAGAGTTTTCCTGACTCCTCACCTGCTTTGGTCATCGCAATAAAGAGCGGTGAGAATACTTTCGGGAACTGCTGGAGTCCCTCGTGGAAAGAAAGACCTGACTTCACGGATGACTCAAGCGAAGTCGTAATCGTCTTAAGATATTTATTGTTTGACTGCCTCTCGATAACAGAGAGCGCACGTGAAAGCGTGAGGCCTGCAGAAAGCATCGCAGAAAGGTTCTTCGTGAACGTGATGCGCTGCTCATTCTTGATGCGACCATGACCAAACTGAATACTGCCGAGTGACGAAAGACCACCACTCTTTGCTTCTTCTACGGAAATAACACTCTCACCCGCTTTCTCAATGTCTTCGTATACAGCAAAACGAGTTGGCGCTTCAATAACACGCTTAGATTGTGATCCATCGGCCTGCTTTACTACGACCTGGAATTTCATATCGCTATCGTAGCACGCGTGTGCACGCTATTCAGAAATAACCCGAAGAACTTCTTCCAAAGAAGTGACACCGCGCGCTGCTTTATACAACCCATCTTCCAGCATGGTGAGCATTCCTTCCTTGCGCGCCTGTTCTTCAATCGCATCTGGTGCAGCATTGTGAATAATAAGGTCACGAATGGTTGATGAGACTGACAATACCTCATGAATACCGATACGACTCTTGTATCCATCTTCACATTCAGCAGATGCTTTAGGGCGGAAGAACGGAATCTGATCAATACTTGTTCCCTTTGCAACAAGTTTCTCGTCAATGAGAGACTGTAGTGCTGATTCAAACTTATCTTTCGTGGCAATCTTTCCACGTGCAGTTGCATCTGGCGTATAGGTTTCCTTGTCTTCGCAAAGACGTCGCACCAGACGTTGTCCCACGATCAACCGCAGTGTTGAAACAAGGAGAAACGGCTCAACACCCATATCCATAAGGCGTGGGATGGCACCGGACGCTGAGTTGGTGTGGATAGTAGAAAGTACCACGTGTCCCGTAAGTGCAGCATTGATAGCAAGTGATGCCGTCTCCTTGTCGCGAATCTCACCCACCATGATGATGTTTGGATCCTGACGAAGAAGTGCACGCAGACCGTCGGCAAATGTAAAGCCAATCGCAGGATTCACCTGCGTCTGATTCACACGCTTCATCTGATACTCGATCGGATCTTCAATCGTTGAGATGTTTACATCAGGTTGATTGAGAATATCCAGAATCGTATACAGCGTTGTTGTCTTACCAGAACCTGTAGGACCAGATACGAGAATGATACCGGTGGTGGTTTTCATTGCTCCATGTATGCGCTCCATGGTCTCTCCGTGGAATCCAAGAGACTCGAGACTGAACCCTTCTCCTGTCTCGCGAAGCAAACGCATAACAATCTTCTCTCCATAATAGGTTGGGAGCAGCGACACACGGAAGGAAACCTTATCTGCATCGGTCTCCATCTTGAAACGACCGTCTTGTGGAAGACGCTTCTCATCGAGCTTTAGATTAGAGAGCACTTTAATACGTGCGGTGATACCAGACGTTGCCTGTTTTGGAAGCGTCATCGCATCGTGAAGCGTCCCATCGATACGATATCTAACGAGTACCTCCATCTCCATGGGTTCAATGTGAATATCTGACGCACCCTGTATGATCGCGTGACGGAGCAAGGTATCAACAATACGTACGATAGGCAGATCTTCTGCCATCTTCTTAAGTTCATCACCAGACTTCTCTTCACCATCTGCTTCTCGCACTAGAGTAAGTTTTCCAGCTTCAGTGGTAATGAGATCACCGAACTCCTCTTTCAAGGATTTCTGATACTGCATCAACGAATGCTTGATAGAGTCATCATCGGTAAGACGAGGAAGAATCTTAAGACCTGTCTTCTTACGTACGGAATCAATAGCAGGTAGATCCTCGGTATCGAGCATCGCCACTTCAAGTTCCTGTCCATTCCTACGGAACCCGATAATATTGTGCGTACGCGCGATTGGTTCAGGAATGAGCGTAAGTATTTCAAGCGGAATCTTTAAATCCTTGAGATTAACAAACGGAATACCAAGCACGTAAGCCTTAATACGACGGAGTGCATCTGTAGTGAGCGCACCTTGCGATACGAGAATGTCTCCGAGAGATTGTTTGCGTTGTTTCCCTTCCGCTTCTGCAGCTTCAACCTCCTGCCGTGCAACAAGGCCGGAGTCTAGAATAAATGCTTTTAGTTCGCTTTCAGCAACTTGCATAGAGTACGTACATAAAAGTATAGCGCGCCGCGAAACAAATCGCGGCGCGCATAGTGATGATGTCGGGAAAACACGCTTACCCGAACAGCGGGCTCAGCCGCGCACTAAGTTCTTGTCTCATGAGTCCCGGCATATCACTCGTGTACGGCACTGGTCTGCAGAGATCACAATGGATACTCAAGATCGCACCGCCGATTGACGGTGAGACCGTGGCAAACTCTTCAAGCACACGCACCGCTTCGGCGATACGCTCGTTGACCAGATTCATGACCGCTTCACTTCCTGCGTACGCGCAACTGAGTTGCGAACGCAGGATATTCAGTCGTGCAGATTCGTAGTCTATGCTGAGGATACTGATGATGGTCTCCGAGGGAGACAGCTGCGACGCATCAAGTGACCGGGCCACACTGTCATATTCCAGAAGGTCATCCTTTGAAATGACCACAAAAACCTCTTCCTTGCCCCCGAAGGAGTTAAAAACGGCACCTGTAGACATCCCACAGGTGGCGACCACATCCCGAATAGTGGTCCCCTCATAGGGTCGTTCGGAGAAGAGCTTCCGGGCAGCGCTGAGCACTTTGTTACGCGTTTCGCGTTTGGCATCTGCTCTGGTGACGCCCGGAGACAACTTCTGATTAGCCATTTGACAAATTCCCTGTTTCTGTTGATCTGGGGAAACCATACCCTTTCTCCTTTATTGACGCAATACCTATATATGGTATGTTATGGGTATCTGGAATGTCCGCTCTTGCGGGCCTTTCTTTTTAGAAATCCGTGCGTGTGCGAAAATCATATTTATAGGGCGTACAACTAAATAACGAAGGTATGTTGGATCTAAAAACAATCAACTCTGTGTTCGGGGAATTTGAAGATCGTGGAATCACCCGCGAGATCATGATGGAAGCTATCGAAAGTGCAATGGCTACCGCATATAAGAAGGAGTACGGAAAGCGTGGTCAAGTTATCCGCGCCATGGTGGATATGAATAGTGGCACCGTTGGCTTTGAGCAGATAAAGACTATTGTGGACGATTCACTCGTTCGCTTCCCTGACGAAGACGAACTCGCTGCTGAAGAACAAGCACCTATCCGTCAGTACTTCCCTCACGAAGGTGAAGAGGTCGTACCAGAAGGTGAACTTCCTCGCTACGATGCCGAGAAGCACATGCTTCTGGAGGATGCGAAGCGTATTAAGCGCGATGCTGAGCTCGGTGGAGAGATTGTGTTCCCTCTTGAGCCACAGGACGACTTCGGTCGCATTGCGGCACAAACGGCAAAGCAGGTGGTAATCCAGAAGATTCGCGAAGCAGAGAAGAAATCTCAGCTTGAGGAGTTTGAGCACAAGAAGGGTGAGGTAGTTACTGGTATCGTGCAGCGCGTAGAGCGTGGCGCGATCTTTATCGACCTTGGTCGTGCAACCGGTATCATCCCCTACGAGGAGCAAATTCCTGGTGAGCGCTACCGTTCTGGTGAGCGAATCTCCGCATACCTCTATAACGTTGATGAGGGATTCCGTGGCGTATACCTCCGTCTCTCTCGTTCACATCCTAAGTTCATCATTAAACTCTTCGAAATGGAGGTACCTGAGCTCGCGTCAGGAGCTCTTGAAGTAAAGGGTATTGCTCGTGAGGCAGGTAGCCGAACGAAGATTGCAATCGCGTCTGTTGATCCGCACGTTGATCCTGTTGGCTCACTCGTTGGTCAGCGTGGTGTTCGTGTCTCAACCGTTATGGGTGCTATCGGTGGTGAGCGCATCGACATCATTGAATGGTCTGAGGATCAGGCAGCATACATTAAGGAGTCTCTATCACCCGCTACTGTTATGGAAGTGGAGCTTGATGAGGCAGGTCATCGTGCAGCTGTTACTGTTTCTGATGATCAGCAGTCTCTCGCAATCGGCCGCGGCGGACAAAATGTTCGTCTTGCTGCGAAGCTCACTGGTTGGAACATTGATATCGCCTCAACAGGTGGCGACAATGTAGTCGAAGCAGACACTAATGAAGGCGCATCCGTAGAACGTGTCGAGAACGGTGAAGAAGCTATTGTTGAGGCTGAAGCAGCACTCGAAGAAGCTGAGGAAGCATTCGAGAATGATCCTGCCAAGGAGGCTGGCGTTGATGCTGGTGAGACTGAATCAGTTATTACTGGTGATGAAGACACTTCAGAAACAACGCTTCCTATGGAAGAAGAGGTTGCTCTCACAGACAACGCTTCTCTTTCAGATGAGCTTGAGGCTCGTGACGAAAGCACCGAAACCCTAAAAGATAACGCGTAACGCACATGAATCTTCTTCACGACATTCCTGCAGGTTCGAAGGATGAAATGAACGTCATCATTGAGATCAACAAGGGTTCGAAGAATAAGTATGAAATAGATAAGGAGACCGGTATCATCGCGCTTGATCGCGTGATGCATTCTGCACAAGACTATCCATTCGACTACGGCTTTGTACCGCAGACACTTTGGGATGATGGTGATGCACTTGATGTGGTACTTCTCACGACCTATCCTCTCTTCCCTGGCCTACTCGTAACCGCCCGTCCTGTTGGCATCATGCACATGATTGATGGTGGTGAGGCAGATGAGAAGGTTATCGCTGTTCCGGTAGGTGATCCGCGCTTTGCAGACGTAAAAGATCTTGCAGACGTAAACGCGCACACCCTTAAGGAAATTGCGCACTTCTTCGCTACCTATAAGCAACTTCAGAAAAAGGAGGTGCAGGTTGGTGAGTTTGAAGGCGCAGATGTTGCGAAAGCAGCGTTTGAACGAGCACAGCAGCTCTACACAGAGAAGAAATAAACTCAATTCATTTTGGGTTATGGAATGATGCCCCTATACTTAGGGGCATCATTCTTATATATGGAAGACACCACAAACCCAACCCCTGTTACTATCGAAGCTCCCGTAATGCCCGCGGCAAGTACTGCAGCAGCAGCTCCTGAAATGAAAAAGACAAACAAGTCGTGGGGAGCACTTATTGTGATCTTCCTTATTCTTGCTGTTGTAGTGATCGGTGCCTTCTACGCATGGGGCGAACGTGTTGCGCAACAAGCAGACGCACTACCGGTTCCAACCGAAACAGTTAACTAGAGCGTCTTCGGAAACGAACACAAATCTTGTTTGCAAGAACAATTACAACACCAAACACCAAGAAGAACGGCACGAATGCTGCACACGCGTGCAGCATTCGTTCGTAACTACCAAGACGTACGGGATCAAGAAAGAAGTACGGATACGTACCGGTATACAGTCCAAGAATCTGTACTACTGCTGCATATACCGCGGTGAGCATGATCCAGTACAAGATTGAGAACCATCGCACGTTGTTTTTGGGCGGGAAGACTATCCAATCAATCGCTACGACAATGGGAATAATTTGATGGAATAACATGTTTGCCCAAGGAAGTGCATATGCAATGTGATCCATGGCGCCAGGACCACGCAGAAAGAAGGTGTACGTAACACCCGTAGCAACAATACAGAACACACTGAAGCCACGAACCCATTCAAATCGTTTTGAGAATGCTCCGTTACGAACAGTTGCAAACGCCTCAGCACTCAACACGAGTGCGACCAATATGTTACTGAGAATTGTGAAGTAGCTAAAGAAGAGGCCAACGTATTGCGTGGTGAATCCCCCAACACTAGCGCCATAGGTAAACTGCGCAACAAGTGCAACCGTTATAAGAGTGGCGAATAGAAACTGATAGATACTACGGAATTTGATCATGCATTGGGTAGTATACCGGAGCTAATAAGTTCAGCTATACTTAGCGGCACGGAGTTCATCCGCTTACCTTCTTACCTTCATCCATGAAATCATCCATATCTATAGGAGTTATTGCAGCGCTTGCATTAGCTGTTACTTCAACACCAGTCGCACACGCAATAGTTACCAATTACCAAGTGAACGTTGATGTCCCAGGGGTATCCGTTAAAACCGTAAATGGCACCGCAACCGTAAAGGTGGATGGTGTTGGTACAGTAAATGGAAACGGCACGGTGGACATTAATACCGGAGACATGATGGTGAGCACCAGTGACGCCATGGTGAACGTACAGACGCCTGGTCTCGTTGTTAAGACCACAGGAGGAGCTGATGTGAATCTTGGGTATGGGGGACAGACTCTCAGTACCGTAGTAGAGAGTGGCGTTGATGCTTCAAGTGCAAAGACTATCGCATCTCTTGAGGGAAATGCTGCCACATACATCAAGACACAAGAAGATGTTGATGCATATGGAAAGATTGTCGTTGAAAGCACTCCTCAAGTGCAGAATGTTGAAGCACGAGCCAGTGGTGTGAATGTTAGCTACGCACAGAAAGGAAAACTTTTCGGGTTCATTCCTGTAACCATGAATGCGCATGTGAGTGTTGATGCGTCTGGAAATGTCTCGGTGAAACTTCCTTGGTACCACGTACTTGTTATGAGTGAGGGCGATACTATCGCAACTTCTGTAGAGACCCGTATTGCAGCAGCGAAGTCTACCGAAGAGGTAACCGTAACAGGTGAAGCTGAACTAAATCCAGTGGAACAGGCTCGTATTACGCACTATGTAACCGAGGTACTCATAAGTGACGGTTCAGTTGAAATAAACGTTAAATAGCCACGTTGGTTCGAAAGAAGGACTCCTGCATGCAGGAGTCCTTCTTTTTTGGTACCATTCCTTATTATGGCTACCAAAACATCATCTTCCCCGTCTTCGATGCTCGTTCCTATGGTGCTCGAGAAATCACAGTTCGGTGAGCGTGCATACGATATATACTCTCGCCTTCTCCGCGACCGTATCATCTTCCTTGGCGGCCCTATCGATGATGATGTAGCAAACCTCATCATTTCTCAGCTTCTCTTCCTTGAGACAGAAGACCCTAAGCGTGATATCTGGCTCTACGTGAACTCACCGGGTGGTCACGTGCACTCTGGTCTCGCTATTGTTGACGCAATGAACCATGTAAAACCAGATGTCGCTACCGTTGCTATCGGTATGGCAGCCTCTATGGGTTCTATCATTCTCGCCTCAGGTGCTAAAGGAAAGCGTTTCGCTCTTCCAAACGCAGACATCATGATCCATCAGCCACACGGTGGTGCAGAAGGACAGGCTGCTGATATTGAGATTAGCGCGCGTCGTATTCTCTCTCTGCGTGAACGTCTCAACAAAATCCTTGCCAAAACAACCGGTCAACCACTTGAGAAGATAACGCGTGATGTTGATCGTGACTTCTATCTTTCAGCTGATGAAGCGAAGAAGTACGGCATCGTAGATCAGGTGTACAAGACTAAGTAGGTATGATCCATCTAGAGCGGCCAGCAGACTTCAACCCTAGGTTTGAAGTAGTGAGCTGCGTTCTAGAACATAATGGTTCGTTCCTGTTACTCCACCGCCACGCACACAAACCCCAAGGCAATACCTGGGGTCTTCCGGGAGGTAAAGCGGAACCTGAAGAAGACATCCAGACCGCTATTGCACGAGAAGTATTCGAAGAGACGGGATACGTTGCTTCACCAGAGGTCTTTATCCATTCCCATGAACTCCTCGTAACGCATGATGGATACGATTTCGTGTATCACGTCTTTGGTCATACCCTGTCGAACCCGTATGAAGTACAAGTAGAGGAGGCTGCACACCAAGGGTATCGTTGGGTATCGCTTGAAGAAGCATTGGAACTCCCTCTCATGCCAGATGAAGACCAAAGTATCCTACAGTTTTACCGAACCCGTGAAGCGTAGTAAGGTGCACCTGTTCCCTCTTATTTGATCCCTAACCCTTTGTAGACCTATTGGGCACGACCTACGAAGGACTGAATGTATATGTCTATAAAATTAGTATTGATTCTGCTGGCCATTTCAGGCACAGCAGGTATCGCGCTTGGCTATGTCTTGCGTCTCCTTATCGCACTGGGACAACGTGGTTCTCTCGAGCTTGAAGTGAAGCAGCGTATGCTCGAAGCGAAGGAGCGTGCCAGTCGTATCATCGCTGAAGCTGAAGCTCGTGGTGAAGAAATAGAAAAAGAAGCTACCGCTCCCCTTAAAGAGCGTGAAACTCGTATAGAGTCCTATGCTAATCGCCTTTCAAAGCGTGAAGAGTTTCTTGATGAGCGCGAACAGGGTCTTTCTGAACTAAGTGAGCAGGTGAAGATGCGTGAGAATGAAGCAGCAAACCTGAAACGAGAGGCTGCAGCACTTATTCAAAGCGAACAGGCAGAACTTGCACGTATTGCGGAACTTTCTGAAGAAGAGGCTCGTACAAAACTATTGAGTAACATAGAGCAATTGCATGAGAAAGCGATTCTCGCACGTATTCAGAAGCTTGAGACTAACGGCCGTGAGCGTATTGAAGAAACTGCACGTGGCATTCTTCTCACCGCCATTCATCGCATGGGCAATGCAGTGAACACAGAGGTGATGACACTGTCTGTGCAACTCCCCTCAGAAGAACTCAAAGGAAAGGTTATCGGCAAAGAGGGCCGTAACATAAAGGCCTTTGAACGCGCTACCGGTGTAGACGTCATCATCGATGAAGCACCAGACCGTATTACTCTTTCTTCCTTTGATCCGCTACGTCGCCATATCGCCAAGATAGCGCTTGAACGCCTTATCGAAGATGGCCGTATCCAGCCTGCAAAGATTGAGGAGATCGTTGAGAAGGCAAAGCAGGAAGTTGAGACCATCATTAAGCAAAAGGGTGAGGAAGCAGCGTATGAGGTTGGCATTGTTGGTCTCGACTCACGCCTTATTACCCTTCTCGGTCGTCTGCACTTCCGTACCAGCTACGGACAGAACGTCCTACAGCACTCTATTGAAATGGCACACATTGCTGGCATGCTCGCAGCAGAACTTGATGCAGATGCTGAGGTTGCACGCACTGGTGCTCTCCTTCATGACATTGGAAAAGCCGTAGATCATGAGGTACAAGGCACTCATGTTGAGATTGGTCGCCGTATCCTTGAGAAGTTCGGTGTAGACAAGAAGGTTATTCAGGCGATGCAGGCACATCATGAGGAATATCCGTATGAAACACCTGAGTCAATCATCGTGCAGGTTGCAGATAGCATCTCTGCAAGTCGCCCAGGTGCACGCAGAGACACCATTGAGCGGTATCTAGAGCGTCTTGGTGATCTTGAGCGCATAGCAAAGGGATTTGAAGGTGTTGAGAAGGTGTATGCGATACAAGCAGGACGTGAAATACGTATCTTTGTTAATCCAGGTAAGGTATCAGACCTTGAAACACATAAACTTGCGCGAGAAATTGCTGCACGTATTCAAGAAGAGCTTAAATATCCGGGAGAAATTAAAGTGAATGTGATTCGTGAGAACCGTGTGGTTGAATTCGCACGCTAACCACACTTGACAGATTCTATAAAAATCACCCTTATGGGTGATTTTTCGCTATCCCCCTTATATTTCCTAGCCTATTGCGTTATATCCCTCATTTTCTATACTTTCCGCACAGACCTCCCTTGGAGGACTTAGCCCTAAACCCCAATAGATTCGTATGAACAAGGCAGATATCGTGATGAAGGTGCAGGATGTGCTCGGCGGAACGAAAGCTGATGCAGAGCGCGCTGTAGAGATGGTTATCGAAAGCATCGTAGGTGGCCTCAAGGCTGGTGACGAAGTATCGATTGCAGGTCTCGGCATTTTCCGTGCAAAGCCTCGTGCTGCACGTATGGCACGTAACCCTCGCACAGGTGAGTTCTAAAAGGAAAAGCCCCGCTAAGCGGGGCTTTTCCTTTTATCTACACGAGTGGCCAAAGATTCTTAAACACCTCCCGTTGATCATGCGCCATGAGCTTGTCATGGATTTCAACAAGGTAAAACGGTTTTGTACGGGTATTAATCATGATTAGATAGTCTCCCACAATCCACGTGGTGGAGAGGAAGTCAGCTGCCTCTCCCCAGAACTTAATATTTCGATTCTTAAGGTGTCCACGTGATTTAGCAAATTGGACTTCAATTGGCGCACGATTACTTAACAGCTTAAGGTCAATACCTTCTGGCCAACGGAGCCAGTACCAACTTATCCATTCGTTGTAGTGTTCAACAAAAGTATGGTCTTGGAATCCCCACCAGGTGCGCTCATCGGTAGCGAGCAAGTTAGCATCCCAGACTTCTGCTTGTTGATGGAGAAAAGAAGATATCTTTGATTCTTCAATAAATCGAACGGTTGGGACCGGATACGCAGTCTTAGCTGAAATCTTGGAAAGCTCAGCTGCTACTTTCTTTAATGTCTCCTCCTTAAGGACCAGCTTTTGTCTCTCACCTTCAATAAGTCCAATGATCTCGTCAGGAGTTGATGGCATAAACACACGAGGTCTTCGTGTTGAGTCTTCCGTAAGTAAACCCTTCTCTACTAACGAACGTGCAACGCTATATGCTGTAGTGCGTTTCATCTGCGCCGCCTTAGCAAGACCTGCTGGTGCCAACGGGCCATTTTGAAGAATAGCTTGGTATAGAGCCAATTCGCTGTCATTTAAATTAAGCGATTCAAGTAGTTTCTCGTCCATTCCAAAAGCATATCTGTTGTCTAATGTTTGTCAACAAATGTCCGACATTTGTTGACCGATGTTACTTTTATGACATGATTCGATCAGAAATCAATAGGAGCAATTTAAATGAATGAGCTGGAAGAAGACGAAACCACCACGGTGATTCACAAGCTCTGGCTGAGTTTCATGATGTTCACATTTTCAGGCATATGCGGGTTCTGCTTCTGGACTGAAGGTGTGCAGAAACACGTAATGCTTCAACTGATCATGGGGCCTATCTCCGCGCTGATCTTTCTCTTTGTGAGTGCCCTCTGCTTCTGGCTGGCTCTAAGGCAACTCAAAAGAAGGAGCCAGAAGAGGGCGACGTAGGTCGCCCTTCCCATTCAGACGCTGAAACACTTCTGCGTCTGATAGGAAACTTGAACCTTTCATCACCAAACCCCAGGAGGGTCCGATCATGCGTACGCAAGGTATCATCGCTATCGCCACCACGATCATCACAATCCTGCTTGCACCCTCGGCATTTGCCGAATGCAGCAACACGATCTACGGCAAAGTCGCTACTGGCTACATTCTGAAGGATGTCGGTGTGACAGCATCCGATCAACCGGTGGCACAGGGTGGATATACTCGCACCTGCGGAAAGCTTTCCAGTGACATCTTCTTAAGTACCGGTCCGCAACAAAAGACTGCTCATGAAGTCGATTTCTCTGGCTTCTACGACGACCAGTACGGGCCAGTGAAAATTCAACTGTCTGGTCAGTACTACTTCGTAAACCTGGGTCACTCGCTCACGAAACCGAAAGATGATATCGCTGAGTTCTATGCTGATGCATCTGTTCCGATTTCTCTTGCGGGTGTGACGATCTCTCCGCTAATACGTGTTGTTCAGATCGTTGGAGTGAAAACTCTGCCAAGCGAAACTCTTCTTCAAGGTGGCGGACGTATATCCGTACAGTTAAATGAGCGCACATCGTTCAACGCAGAGATCCGTAAGTCCAGAAGCTCCAGACACTACTCTGTGTGGCGTTCATCCGCTACGCTCTCGAACAAAATCTCGAAGAGCACATCTATCAACGTTGGTTGGGAGAATACAGATCGTACTGATTCTGTCTTCTCGATCGGCGCCTCGCGCAGTTTCTAGAGGGTGTTGGACATGAGTAAAGATCCGTGCGAGGAACTTGATGGCCTCCTTTGTCAGTATGTTTGTGAGATCTTGGTGGGTGAACCATTGGAGCGAATCCAAGAGCACCTAAAAGTCTGCACTGGCTGCCAGGAACTCCTTACATACTTGCAGGAAGGACGAGCTGCTGATTATGCAGCAGATCCTGAATGGGCCGCACTGGTGGCAAAAGATCGACAAGGTGTCATTGCCACACGTAAATCTAAGCTCAATTGAGCTGCCGCGCTGCTAGTCAGCGCGGCTTTGTTTTATTCAAAATACTTCCTCTTCTTTAATTTCTCAGGCAAATAACTCTCTTCGTCATACATCTCATACCCCTTACCGTACTCAAGATCTTTCATAAGCTTCGTGGGTGCATTACGGATGTGTTTTGGTACCGGAAGATTACCCATCTTCTTTATATCTGCTTGTGCAGCGCGTAGTGCATCGTATGCAGAACGATCTTTCTTTGCTTGAGCTAGGTATGCAACACCATGAGCAAGATTTATTGCACATTCTGGATATCCAATTACTTCGCATGCTCTAAACACTGCATTAGCCACCACTAGTGCTGTTGGTTGTGCCACGCCTATATCTTCTGAAGCGAAGATAACCATCCTGCGCGCGATAAAGAGTGGGTCTTCACCTGCTTCAACCATGCGTGCTAGATAATACACAGCAGCATCTGGTTGGGACGCGCGCATGCTTTTTATGAATGCACTGATAGTGTCGTAGTGTTCGTCACCCTTTTTGTCGTAGCGAAGATGCGGAGATTCTAGTGCTTTATTAAGAGTGTCAACGGTTATCTTTCCATAGAGACTGGTGGTGCTGTCTAGGAGAGTAAGGGCACGCCGTGCGTCCCCATTCGCATATCCCATCAACCATTCAAATGCATCCCTGCCGAGCTTTAGTTTGGCGCGCTTCACAATAGCTCGTAATGATTCTTCTGAAAGTGGTTCTAGTACAAACACTCTGCAACGAGACAGGAGTGCAGGTATCACTTCGAAGGAAGGGTTTTCTGTGGTTGCACCAATAAGTGTTAGCTTCCCACTTTCAACATACGGAAGAAGAAAGTCTTGCTGACTTTTATTAAACCGATGTATCTCATCTAGAAACAATACTTTTGGGCGCTCAGGTGCGAACACATCATCCGAGAACGGTTCTTGAAATGTGTTCTTCCCTCCCCTACCCTTTGCTGCTCCATCTACTATCTGACGAATGTCTTCCTTCCCCGCAGAAACGGCTGAGAGCTCGTATAGATCTGCATCTAATGCTTTGGCATAGATGCGTGCAATGGTCGTCTTACCGGTCCCTGGAGGGCCCCACAACAGGAACGAGAATCGATGTCTCTTCTCTATTGCAACTCGTATCGGCTTCCCTTCTCCTACCAAATGCTCTTGGCCCACGAACTCATCAAGAGTCTTAGGCCTGAGACGTGCTGCAAGAGGTTCCATACATAAAGGGTACGCCGGTGTATCTGAAAATCAATCGAACACCATACCAAAACTCGTGATACCCTACCCTCATGAAGAAGGTCTATATTGTTGGCATCCTGACGACTATTGTGCTTATTTTAGGTGTTTTCTACTTCGCTCAAAATAATTCTGGAGTAGATTTAACTACTGTTACAGTGCAATTTCTTCCTGATAACAGTACGTACGGCAAAGGGACATTAACTCCACAGCAACAGCAAATTAAAGATGTAGCGTTTTCTCTCCTGCAAAAGTTTAACCATGCGAGCGAAGAGAATCGAGATGGCTATACCCTTCTTGGCGTCGGCCATACATACGTCGTAATGCGATACTATCCAGCAACCTCATTATTCCCACGCGATTATGTGATTGATCTAAAAAAGAGAACCGTGCACGGACTTGAAACAGGCTATTCATTCCAAACCCGTGACACTATTGTCTACATATTTTCAAAGCGTATAGCGTACCTAAAACTGGACCAAGGATTTAGTATCGAACTACCAAATTCACTCTTGGGTGCTGATGAAACCTACGAGCCTAGCGACGGTCTTTTACCTAAACCAGAAGTAATCCAAACGGAAAGTTCTTTTGCCGTGTCTATTTTTACTAATGAATCTGAATATGGAAGTGTTGAGCATAAGAAGGTTCGCGAACAAACGTTTCAAATACCTTAATTAATCCTCCCAGACAGTCGGTGTCTCCTTAGCGTTCTGAAGTGAGGAGTGGGCAACAATACTAACCATGTGTTCCTCTTTAACGTGATGCATTTGTGCAAGCTCTTTCTTATATTCAACCCATCGCTCTAGCAGATGTTTCTGCGACATCTTATCTAAATCATAGATACCCGGCGTCTGTTCACCAATCGAGAGAAGATGTGCAGCCTGCATGGCACCGATATACAATAGACAGCGAGTAAGAACAATATCTTCATCTGGTGTTGAATCTTTGATGCGATCAAAGTTAATGGGATAGCCACCATTAAGTATTTTTAGATCTAAATCATCGTGAACCGTAACGATTTGGGTGCCATAAACATCTGAAGTTGGTTCAGCTAGTTTGAGTAACGATCCAAACTCCACATCTGCAGAGGATGCACTCACAAGAACTTTAGAGCCTGAAACACGTTCAAGGGCAGTACCAACAATTGAATCAGTACCCACGGTTCCGACTATTAAATCGCACTTGTTTAGAAGTACATCAATTGAGCTTATGGAATTCTCTGGTACCGAGTCACTTGAGTGATAGGTTGGGTCATAACAAAGTACGGTTCTTCCCATTGCAGTAAGCGCTCTTTGCACTGCTCCACCAATACTACCTACACCTAGAATGCCTATCTGTTTTGAATCAGAAATAGCACCTAGTTCATTTAGTTTCTTAACAACAGAGATTCCAATGAATTCGGATTCAATCAACTTCTTAATACCCGAAGAAGCAACGCTAATTATTGGTGGAGTCTTTATGGTGCTTCCCTCAACACGAGTGATCCCTCGTTGAGTTTGTTCAACACCAACAATTTGTACTCCCTCTAACTCCTTCCAGGGTATTGAGTGCCAGAGATCTCCACCATCATCCACAATTAGAAGCTTCTTAAAACGGTACTTCTTTTGGCTCTCAATAACCTTCCTCCACAACACTTCAATACTTTTCTGTGTAGCGAATTCATACGGCATACCTGCCTCCATATGCACTTTCGTTACGTCGTATCCAGATCTAACAAGATCATTAAATACTGAGCGTATGGTTGAGTATGGCTTTTCAAGAATATATATACGCCCAGGCGCTACGAGATGTGAAAGATGTCTAAAGAATGGAGAGCTATTGGGCAGTAAGTGGGTATGCACAATAATTGCGCAATCAGGAAGTCTTGATCGTGTTGTATGATCCGCTGCCCAATCAAGCAGAGGGAGAGAACTAATGGGCTGTGGTACGTGATCTGCTCGTGCCAATGCTATGAAGTAGTTTCTGAATTCAGAAGCTTGTGCTGTTTCCTCTTGGAGTAGGGACGAACCAAAGTACATAACATCGCACTCCGTGTCTGCAATTAGTGTCCACTCTCCTATTTGGCGAGAACGCTTAGTTAAAAGCCAGTCACTTGTTTCGAATAGTCCAATGAAATCTCCTGGTCCGAGAGTCTTAGTCCCCTTTCCTGCTTTTAACACAACAATATTTCCTCTTAGCACCACCCCAAGTGGGACATGCGCATATTGTAGGTCTGGATTAGAATCAATATCACAAGCTGTTAGTACTCCATCGTTAACAACTTCTACACCTTTGCAATATTCAGCGACAAGAACCTTCCCACGCTTCTTTGCAAGGAATACCTGAAGCGCATTAGCATTAGCTACCGGTATCTTGTGATATCCAACAGAAGTATCAGACGAAATACGTTCTAGTACACGCTGTACTACTTGCAGATCAGCCTCTTTCCATGAAACAGGTATGTTCATGAGTACCTGGTTACGAACCCTTCTTTAGAGAACACGTATACACCTGACAGTTGTAGTTAAAGTCTGGGCCACTGTATGCAGGATCATTCCAGTCATTCTTTTCTTCAAAGTCATCTATCTTAAGGTTGTTTGTTTCAAGTGCTTTCTTAAAGCGAACAACATCTCCGGACTGTGAGAAACCTAGATACAATTTGCCATCTTCCTTAAGGAAATGTTTAACCTCTGCTAGAAGGGTTTCCATGGCGTAGTAATCAGCATCTATAACACCCTTCTCGAGATCATTTGCTGGAACACCGTTATGGTATGGAAGATTAAATATGATCGAATCATATGCAATCTTTGGAACGTTTGAGAACACATCTGAAACCACAGCCACAGCATTTGTGAG
This sequence comes from Parcubacteria bacterium C7867-008, assembly GCA_001189215.1. Classification (GTDB taxonomy): domain Bacteria; phylum Patescibacteriota; class Minisyncoccia; order Phycocordibacterales; family Phycocordibacteraceae; genus C7867-001. Next base: position 69,762 of record LFCR01000002.1, read on the forward strand.
CTTAAATTTCTCAAAGTTAATCTTAGTATTTTCAATAGCCGCAGGATTAATATCAGCTGCAGTGATAGATTTTGCACCACGCAGACCAACAAACACTGAAACGAGACCAGACCCAGGACCTAGCTCAAGTACATTCTGCCCTGAAAAGTCTTTTGGGATGTAATCAATCATGTACACACCTGCCCAGTCGTACTTGGGCGACATTACACCAGGTAGTACAGTAATTTCCTCGCCAAATACTGTTACGTCGTATGGGGCAGTATGTGTATTAACCTTATTCAAGTATGGACGTGTGGTTAGGTGAATCTGATCATCATCGAGAGCGGTAAGATATTCTTTTTCGTTCATGGCCCAAATTTAACTTTAGTTTTCAGAAAAGTCAATTTATAGTCATTAGTATATTCATATATATAAATGACTAAATACATTGATATTTAATGATTTATTAGATAATATAGTCATAAATATATGACTGTTAAAAATCAGAATCATCTGGAAAATGCTTTAAAGGTTGGTCTTTCTGCTAAAGCAGCAAGTGTATATGTAACGCTTCTCGAAGCCGGTTCTGCACTTAGTCCGAAAGCACTTATCATTAGAACCTCTCTTCATCGACAGTACGTATACGACGCACTATATGAACTGGAAGAACGCAGACTCATTAGTACATCTGGTGAGAAGAGAGCAATTAAGTATTTGGCCACTAGCCCAGATAGATTGCTTCAAGATGTAGAAAAGCAGCGCCTAGAAACTATTGATGGCGTACAAGCGCTTATGAAGCTGTACGATCACTCCCCTGCTGGTTTCGTTGAAATTATACGCGGCAGCAAAGCAGCCATTGAGAGTGAATTCAAAATGATTACTGAAGCAAAGAGGGGTGATTATCTAGATATCGTTGGAGGGGCTGGCATGAGCTTTGTTCAACTTTTTGAAGGCCGTATTGAGGAATGGGAGCAGCTGCGTAAAGAGAAGCAAATTAAACTACGCTATATCGGTACTGATGAAGATGTTCGACACAATAAAGAGATTAGCGTTATACAGAATGAATCACGTGCCATACCGGGTATCGGTAACATCGTTAATGTTTGTATACGCCCCGAAAGCGTAAGTTTTAATATCTACGAACCCGAGATCGTAACAGTTCGTGTACGCAATCAAGCTGCTGTATTAAGTCAGCGAGCACTATTCGAAGTGCTTTGGAATGTGGCTAAATAGTTACCGTAACGCACTGTAGTAAATTTGTGCGGGATAGGAGAATCGAACTCCTGTCTGCTCTTTGGAAGAGAGCCATTTTACCATTAAACTAATCCCGCTCTTTTATTTTCTCTAACGCTACCTCACTCCAAACCTGAATCTTTCTCGCGAATCTTACCCCGAATTCCTTTCTTCCACGAGCCCGTACATTTATATGCAGGGTTCCAAATGGAAGCTTTTTAAATGTCCTGTTCTTCTTTTTGCTTCTTAGATCAAGAATAGTCTTTTGGAACTGGGACTCTGGAATCGTAGTCGCTTGAGACCAAAATTGCAAACATTGAGAGTTATCTAGATCAGGATATATATACATACGAGCCGTAAATTGATCAGTCTCAACTCCCAACAATCTGAACCAAGCCACCATACAACGCATTACCTCAGGGTTTGAATTACTTACAGCGACTATTCCATTTGTTTTTGACCCTTCACCTAAGTAGATCGCGAGTCCAAATATGAATAAATCTCTATTGGTTATTTCACCAATTTCCACTAAAACAGTCTCGCGTAATTCATTTAGCTCCGTTTTGAGTACTTGTGCTCGTTTTTCTCCCGCAGCTGCTCTCGCTTTTCCATAGAGTTTAATGACTTCTTCATTTGGTTTATATGGAACTTTACTCAGCCAATTACTTAGAGTGCTTTTAGGTATACCTAACTCCTTCGAAATATACAGATATGAATATCCCTGTTTTCGTAAATCAATTGCAGTTTCACGTGTTGGCAGATTATGCATACGCTGTAGAGGTAGCGTAACAATTCAGTGATCAATACTTGATAAGGAGAAAATCAAATATTCCTTAACCTATCTTTTTGAACGTTCTGTTGTACCCTACAGCTATGAAAGTGGTAGTTCTAGGGATGGTTGCTGCGCTGGTATTCAGTGCAGGGGCTGCGTATCTAGTATTCGTACCAAATAGCCAGAAGCCAATTCCTATAGCAACACTCACTGCTGCAGCTGGTTCCACGATCTACGACACATCCAGTATCGTGGAACTGTTTCGTCAGCTGTTCGTTCTTCAACAGAAGGTGAAGGAACTGCAACCACCACTGGCGACTACAACAATTCCCTTTGCTCCCAACGTTGGAACGACCACTACAAGCAAGAAGGCTCCAGTAAAGGCCGTGAAACCTGTTGCGCCAAAAGTTGTGGCACCAGTGAACACAGAAACGAAGCTTGGCCTTGCGCTCCCTAAACTACGCAGTGCAATCGTAAATATTGTCTGTATCCCAAACAAAGCAGGTACAGGGCTACGAGGTATCTCTGGTACCGGTGTCATTATCGACTCACGTGGCATTATTTTGACCGTGGCACACGTTGCGCAGTATGAATTGATTGCAGCTGCACGTCCTGATCTCCTTACGTGTGTGGTACGTACTGGTAGTCCAGCTGCTTCTGCGTATTTTGCTAAACCTATATATGTTTCACAGGACTGGATTGATCGTAATTCGAAACTACTTTCCTCTTCTGATCCCCGTGGAACGGGTGAGGATGACTTTGCACTGCTTGCCATAACTGAAACAGCCACCAAGACTCCCCTGCCAGCCAGCTTCCCTTCTGTTTCACTAGCTAACAACACACCAACTCTCAAACAGGGTGTTGTTATAGGTTCGTATGGTGCTGAGTTTCTAAGTACAGAAACTATCCGTTCTGGCATATTCCCCACCCTCGTATTCGCATCCGTTAAAGATCGTCTCACCTTTGGTTCTCAGATGGTTGATCTGATATCTCTTGGTGGCGGGGCTGCTGCACAAGAAGGGTCTTCAGGAGGAGGTGCAGTGAACGAAGACGCGCAATTAGTTGGGCTGATCACCTCACGTTCTAACGCAGCAAACCTAAACGATCGCGATCTGCGTGCTATCACAAACACTTACCTGCAAAGCGCATTCCGTGAAGAGACTGGTGAGTCTATAGACTCATTCCTTTCTACAGATAGAAAATCTCTGGTGAGCGATTATGCGTCTGACGCCACAAAACTCGGGGCCATGCTCGTAAAGGTAAACCGTATCACCAATCAGGTTTCAATCTCAACCCCAACAGGATTGTGATCTGAACCATGAAGTTCTGGGTGTACCCACGCTCTGCACGCCTTAACCCCATCTGAAAGAAGAATATGATCAAGTTGTGACCGTGAGAAATTGTGTGTCACTTTCCCTTTCAAAGGATTCTTAAGTTTCACACCTTCAAATCGTTCTTCAAACAAATCACGTTCTGGGTACCACGGTACCGCTTGTGACAGAGGTGCGCCAAGCAGCCAGTTAAGTATCTTCATTGGACCGTATTCAATCACATTGAAATCTCCACACACAATTGCTGGTAGCTCTGGCTGGATGTGCCCCACTACTGCTTCGAACTCCTGTGCACGATTGTGTGGGCCCCAGAGCGTTAAGTGCACTGAGAATATTCTTGTCAGAACACCGTTACCTAAATCAATATCTGCATACACGGCACCGCGCTCTGTTACAAAAGACCACTGAAACATGCGCATAAATCCTATGAACAGCCGTGTATGTAGTGGAAATCCGAAATCGAAGAATTGCAAAGTTCCTTGATTGGCAATCGAATGTTTTGAAAGTATTGCTACATAATTCTTTTCTTGTCTTTTATCAGACATCAATCGTATTACATCTACATGATAGGTAAGATGAAAGGGCATCTTCTTAATATATGCGAGAAGTTCTGGTGTTACTTCTTGCAAGCAGAGCACATCAAAATCCAGATTATCAATAAACTTGCACATTTCCTTGAACTTAGTGTTGTAGCAATAAACGTTCCAGGAATATATTTTCATGTGTATTAAATAGTACTGCGCAAAACCGATAATTCAATGAAGTCTGTATTGAAAGGACCTTTCATAAATTACCGCAGTCTGGGTCGACGCTAGAACTTTACTGGCACTTGACAACAAATGAGTACTGTGAGATTATAGCTATGGGTCGGAGGCACTCGATGCCGACCTGCCTTAGGCACTTTCCCTAGGAAAGACGCGCCGAAAAGCCTCGATTGGACTTTGCTACCAGTAGCGTAAAGAAATAGGCACTACGTTGATACCGCTTGGGAAACCAAGCAAAGTTTGAGACGTGTAATTGTTTAGTCTAAGCACTACAGGAACGTTAAAAAGCGATTGACTGCATCCTAGGGCTGCTATCGGTCCGCTCATCAAAACAACGCGAAACTCTACGGAGTCTCGCAACAAGGTCGCTACCTCACGGTGCGGCCTTTTTCTTTTATAAAGTTCGATACCTTTAGGCAGGGGTGGCAGCCTGGGACGATGTTGGAACCTATTTCACTCTGGCGATGAAATGAAACACATGCCAATGTTTCATTATTCCCGCGGCTGTAGGCTTATCTACCTCTTCCTCCTCAAATTCAAGTACCGTTAGCTTTTCCAAAAGCTTTTCAGCTTCAGCACGGGTATGAAAGGTCATTGTGTCCTTTCCCTGCCACTCATCTCGGTCTCCAAAGAATTGGCCCGTGAAAATTCCACCAGTCTTTAATGATCTAATGATTTCAGACCATACTTTTTCAAATTGATCAGGGTGCAGGAATGGAAGGGTATATTGTGCATTTACGAGATCATATTCTTTAGCACGAAACGTAAATGACTCCATTTTCTCAACGACGTATGTAAATTTATCTGCTGGAAGTTTATCTGCAATTTCTGTCGCCAGTGGTTCAGCATCCTCGGCAGTTACATGTGCAAAGCCCTCACCAAGAAGATAGATACTGTCATTCAAAGCACCTGCGCCGAGATCAAGTGCAGATTCTTTTTGTTGAACATGTGGCATCGCTTGGACGATTAAACGTCGCGGAGGCTTATCTTTAGTTAGTTCGTAAAAATCCTTCCAGTTCTTCCAAAGACTCATGGCTGGATTATATCAGTGCTGGCAGTCTGGGAAGATGTTGGAACCTTTCTGCAATTTATGCTAGGTTCTGTCCAGATTTGCACTGGAGAAACACATGAGCGACGAAGCTGAGGCGAGCATCCGTTCATGTGAGGGATGCTCTGCCTGTTGCTACACACATGCAGTCGGAGAAATACAGAAATGGGAGTTCAGTACTTGCACTTCATGCAGTGAAGCGGGTTGCGGAATCTACCCATCGCGGCCCCGTGCGTGCGGTTCATATTTCTGCGCCTGGGCAGTTAACGACATTGGAAACGATGACGAACGTCCGGATAAGGTAGGTGTGGTGTGCAATACACTATTCACCCGTTTCACCACGGATGATCCGCCTTCAATACTAATGCTGGAAGCATGGCCTGGCGCACTTGATGAGAGACCGGCACAGGCGCTGTTGGCTCGAATGCTTGCAGAGGGGATATCAGTCCGCACCGGAACACGAGATGGGGCACCACGCTGGCAATACCATGTTCTCGAACAAACAATGAAACCGTTTGGGCAGATGCTCGAAAAGAACAATCTTAAGGTTGTCTGGCATGATATTTGAACTCACTCAGAGACCGCCTTAGGGCGGTTTCCTTTTATAATAGTTGGCAGTCTGGGACAATGTTGGAACCTTTCTGCAATATATGCTAGGTTCTGTCCAGAATGTCCCCACCAAACTCTTAAGAGGAGATACGTATGTCCAAAGAGCATGAGACGCGAGAAGTAAGGCCAGACGAGGCAGGTGCCATTCGTGATCTCGAAGAAGCTCACGAGAACAACTTCAGCTTCTCTCTGACCGAGGTTGAACAAGCTACATGCAAGGAATGGATGAAGACCCATGACACTGAGTGCCGTATCCGCGACACGGACACGGCGATCGGTGGTAGGTGGTCGTTCAATTTTTCCAAGACGACTCTGGGAAATGTGTGCAAGGTCAGCTGCGCATGTGGCCAGGAAAAGAATGTCACTGATTATGGCTGCTGGTGAACTGAACAGATAATTCGAGAAGCTGAAAGTACAATACGTACGAGTAGGCTTTTCTCTTTATATATTGCTGGCAGTCTGGGACGATGTTGGAACCTTTTTATGTATTCGGGCTCTTCATAAGCAGGAAAGGCAGCATGAGAAACGGCGCGAACAAACAGTAAATCGGATCAGAAAAATTCAACAATAGGATAAATATCACTCCACCTGCTACTAGTGAAACAAGTAATATCAATAAACGGTATGATTTTTGTTTTGCAGCAACCTGTGTTGCAGGAAGTCTTTCCATTATGTTTAGCACTATGAAAGCAATAGGCCCGCCAACGGCAAACGCGAGAAATCCAAAGCCGAGTAACATATTTAGATAGTAGCATCCTTGCTGGCAGTCTGGGACGATGTTGGAACCTTTCTGCACCGTATGGTACGTTCTGTCTAGACTTATTTGAGGGGAACCAGCATGCAAAAACTCGTCCTTGTGCGTCATGGGGAATACAGCACGGTAGACGGCCAACATCTCCTGAACGATGAAGGTCGCCAGCAGATGTCTGTACTTGCAACTAAGCTAAAGGCGTTGATTGGTGGTCAGCGGGCCGTACTGCACACATCATCTGCACCCCGGGCCACCGCCAGTGCAGCAATCCTTGCAGACGCTCTGGACGTTCCCTGCGAGGAACATCTTGAGCTCTGGTCTGGGGGTGACGGCGTGGGTCACTATCCGGATACACACGCCATGGTCTTGCAGATCATGGAGTGGGCGAAGGAGTATGACGTTCTCATTCTCGTCACTCACATGGAGTTCGTCGAACGGCTGCCCATCAAATTCGCCAACCTCGTCTTCAAGACAGCGATACGCGAGGTGCACATTCCGAAAGGCCATGCCGGTGTCATCGATTGCGACACCAAGCTAATGTCCCAAGTTTCCTGAACACCTACCGCCTGAAGAAGCCCGGAGAAATCCATCGCTTCTCCGGGCGGCTTCTTTTTATACAAATGATTGCTGGGAGACTAGGGATCGAACCTTAATTTGTCGGGGTGCGGGGAATTGAACCCCGTCTAACTGGTCCCAAACCAGTCGTACTACCGGTATACGACACCCCGTATGAACGAAAGGACTGCGCGAGGACATGTCCTATGTAAATGCATCCTACCAGATTTTTGATTTTAGCCCACCCAGTTAACGGTGTCTGAATTTTAACCATTAAAGTGGCATGTAAAGATATTCACATAACCACTTCTCTTCGCCATTAGTAATGTCTTTATGTGAAGAAGTCTTCATATTCACGACCTTAAATAATACAGCCTAAATATTAATGATTTCTTGGAAATCTTATAAATCATTCCTGGAGATACTGTCCTTTATCCCCACTGTCCCCCACGTTGTCCACAGTTATACACAAATCAAAAAGACGGTCTCAGGACCGTCTTTTTGATTTTACCTGGTGCGGATAGGGAGAATCGAACTCCCGACTCGTCCTTGGCAAGGACGCGTTTTACCACTAAACCATATCCGCTACAGGGCCGATAATAACACCCCTTCCCTACTTTGTCTTCTTGGCGAGGCGTAAAGATGAGTAGTATGCAGCACCAACGAAGATAAGTCCTGCTGAACCTGTAATGATTTCAGGTACTTCCACAAAGATGCTGGTGAGCATGGCTATAGCAAGTGCCAAAATAGCCCAGTGTGCGCCGTGTTCAAGGTATACGAGAGCATCAAGTGTCTTACGACGCACCAGATAGACCGTAAGGGATCGTACGAAGTATGCACCGATACCGAGACCAACAACGATGAGAAGAAGCTCATTGGTGAGGGCAAAAGCACCAACCACACCATCTAGAGAGAAAGCCGCATCGAGTATGTTGAGGTATACGAAGAGGGCTGCACTCCCCGCCCCAATAGACTTCTCTGCGCCCTTTGTGAAAGAGTTTGCAACACCCTGAATAACAATGAACAGCACAATGCCAACAACACCAGCAAGAAGAACATTAGCTGAATGATCTGGCATAAGCAACGCAAGCACAATAAGCACCACAAGACTTATTCCGATCTCTATTGCCTCAATCTTTCCCCACCCTGCCACAATGCGCTCAATAGAACGTATCCAGTGGATGTCCTTTCCAACACTAAAGAAGTACTTGAGTGAAACCATGAGCAGGAAGATGCCTCCGAATGCAGAGATTGCATGCCGAGCGCCCTCAAGTAGATGTCCATATTCATTTGGATTGAAAGCTGCAAGCTGAGCGATCATCCATGGTGACGCACCGACGCTGGCACTCACGATGAGAATTGGTAGCACAAATCGTGTACCAAAAACCGCAACAAGTATTCCCCACGTTAGGAAGCGCTTCTGCCACTTCTCATCCATGTTCGCGAGGATCTTTGCATTTACCACCGCATTATCGAAAGACAGTGTTACTTCGAGTATTACGAGCAGTGTCGCAATGAAAAATGCCTCCGGACCACCCCACCAAAACACTCCGGCAAGGATTGCAATTGAGACAATAACTGGAAGCGCGAATGCGCGAATGGCTGAGTTCATTTCCCTACTATACCGTATTCTCTATTGTGCTCCCGCCAGGACTCGAACCTGGAACGACTGATCCGAAGTCAGTAATGATATCCATTTCACCACGAGAGCGTTCTTGCCTTTGCATACTACGATAGAGCTAGGAGAATGGCGAGTAGCATACTAGTATTTTTGTAATGAACATGCGCGTTCCAAGTGAGGTGCGAACAGTAGCTGAAGGCCTTAGAGCAGGCGGCTATGAGGCCTATTTGGTCGGTGGCTGTGTACGAGACCTTTTGCTTGATCGAACCCCTAAAGACTGGGATCTAACTACTGATGCAAAGCCTGAAGATATTCAGCGTCTATTTCCTGAATCCTTCTACGAGAACGACTTTGGGACGGTGGGAATAAAGACAGAGTCTGAAGACGATCGGTTGGCAGTCATTGAAGTAACCCCCTACCGCACAGAGACTGGATATTCAGATAAACGCCGTCCTGATGCTGTGGCATTTGGGGATAGTTTGGAAGAAGACCTTGCGCGCCGAGACTTCTCGGTAAACGCTATTGCCTACGATGAATCTAAAGGACAAATCGTAGATCCGTATCAAGGACAAAAGGACATTGAGCTAAAAGTACTACGTACGGTGGGTATCGCAGCTGATCGGTTTGAAGAAGATGCCCTGCGTCTTATGCGAGCAGTGCGTTTAGTTGCTGAACTTGAATTTGCCTTAGATGCGGATACTGCTGCAGCAATATTGGAAAAAGGTCCTAATCTTAAGCATGTTTCACGTGAAAGAATACGGGATGAGTTTGTACGTATTCTTGAGTCTAAACAGCCTATGCAGGCCCTTGTATTGGCTCAGCAGCTTGGAATCCTTGAGTATATCGCCCCTGAGCTAACCAAAGGTATTGGTATAGAACAGAACCAAGCACACAGCTATGACGTGTTCGGTCATCTTATGCGTGCCTTGCAGCACGCAGCAGATAAAGACTGGCCTCTTGAATTAAGGCTTTCGGCTGTATTTCATGATGTTTCAAAGCCTGAAACACGTCGTTGGTCCGATGATAAGAAGGACTGGACCTTCCACGGCCACGAAGTGGTTGGTGCCCGTACAACAAGAAAAGCGCTTGAAAATATGAGGTTTTCACGTGAAACCATCGAAAAAGTATCGAAATTAGTGCGTTGGCACATGTTCTTCTCAGACCCTGACCAGATTACTCTTTCAGCTGTTCGTCGAATGATTCGTAATGTTGGCGAGAAAAACATCTGGGATCTTCTAAACCTCCGTATTTGTGACCGTATTGGCACTGGACGACCTAAGGAACAGCCTTTTAGGTTCCGTAAATATAAAGCAATGGTTGAGGAAGCACTTAGAGACCCAATTTCTGTAGGAATGCTTAAAACAGATGGCTCAAGACTTATGAATAAGTTTCACATGAAACCAAGTCCTGAGCTTGGATGGATATTAAACGCCCTTTTGGAGGATGTTTTGGAGAACCCGGCTCGAAATACTGAGGAGTATCTTGATATTAAGACTAAGGAGCTAATGGCTCTATCCACTGAAAAACTTAAGGAATTGGGGGATTCAGGTAAGAAAAAGCGAGAGGAGAAAGAATCTGAGGAACTGCAGAAGATACTTGAGAAACACGGAGTAGCATAGTTTTCACGTGAAACGGGCTTATATAGCCTTAAATATAAATATTTAGGGTGTTTCGTGTGGAACCTAAGGTATATAAATAACTAGAGACCCGTAGGGGTCTCTGTTGCGGTCAACCAGGTCTGAAGACAAGGTTGGGGTTGGGCATTTGGTGAACGTCTTCAAGGAGAAATTTCCCTGGCTAACTTAAAAGAATGCGTTTTCACGTGAAACTTCCGAATCTGACCCATTTATTATTCAGGGAATACATCCCGATTATGTTGGTCGATCAGCTTTCAGGTGACAGCGCCTATGATGTTTGAGCACAAAGAGCTCCAAAAGAACTACCGAATCGAGATTCGGCAATCCCTTCGCAGGTCTTTGCCGTCTCGTCCTTACGTATCATATATCCATAAAGGACATCGTAAAGGACACAGGAGTGGATAACTTATATAAATGTCCTTTATATGTAGTACCTAGAGCGTTATTGAAAGAGGGCAGTGATCTGAACCATATACCGCTGAATGGATTTCAGCTTTCTTTATGTGCTTAACAAATTCCTTAGATACAAAGAAATAATCGATACGCCAACCTACATTTCGCTCCCGAGCACGGGTGAGAGTATCCCAGTATGTATACGCATCTGCCTGCTGTGGGTGGAAGTGTCTGAAAGTATCTACGTATCCCGCCTCAATAACCTCATCAAGCCATTTACGTTCAATCTCTAGGAATCCTGTAGTTTTCTCGTTTTCCTTTGGGCGAGCCAAATCAATAGGGAAGTGTGCGGTGTTTACATCCCCACAGAACACAACGGGCTTTGATTTTCTAAGTCCTTCACAGAAAGCCAGAAAGTCCTCGTAATATCGCAGCTTGAAGTCTAGACGCTCTGGGCCACGTCCACCGTTAGGGAAGTAGATATTAAGGAGCCAGAAATCTTCATATTCTGCGCCAATCAGACGGCCTTCGTCATCAAACTCTTTAATTCCCATCCCATATATGACAGAGAGTGGTTCAATTCGTGAGTATATTGCTACTCCGCTATAGCCTTTCTTTATCTTGCAGGGAGAGAAGAATGCTGAGAACCCCCCTAAATTAAGGACATTTTCAGGGAGCTGCTCTGGCTCTGCTTTAACTTCTTGGAAACAGAATATATCTGGTTTAACTGCCTTAAGAAAGGGTTCCCAGTACCCATTACGCTCAACTGCACGAAGGCCATTAACATTCCACGAGACAATCTTCATTCGAATATTGTACGATACCTATCCCTTACGACGCGAGTGAAACTTCTTATGTACCTCACGTAGGTGAGCATCGGTGACATGCGTGTATATCTGGGTAGTATTTATGGAAGCGTGTCCCAGCATTTGCTGCACGGAACGTATATCTGCTCCGTTATTTAGGAGATCAGTCGCAAATGAGTGGCGCATGACGTGTGGAGTCACTTTCTTAGTGATACCTGCCTTAGCTGCATAAATCTTTATCATTCGTTCAATGGAGCGTGGGGTAAGTCGGGTAGGGGTGCGCTTGGAGACCTTTTCTGGGTCTTTGCTCAGCATTGGGGGCATATTCACAAATAATGCCTCGTCCATATCCTTACGTGCCTTCAGATAGGCTTGGATCGCTGCTTTAGCTTCGTCAGAGAGAAATACCACACGCACCTTTTCTCCTTTACCCCGGATAGGGAAGTCGTCTCGTGAAAGATCGAGGTCTGTATTTAAAGAGCAAAGCTCAGAAACACGTAGTCCGGTGGAGAAGAGGAGCTCAAGAATGGCCTTATCTCTAAGTGATTTCTCATCCGTGCCACTGGCAGAGGTGAGTAACCGATCAAGTTCGGTAGGTGAGATCAGGTCCAAATGGCGCTCCGGAACCTTGGCGAGCTCAATACGTTCAGGAGATAGGCCTTCAATGCCACGTTTCCGAAGGAATTTAAGGAATGCCCGGAGCGCAATGAGGTAATAATTCTGGGTACGGCGTTTCATTGTCCCTGAAACACCTGGCTGGCGATTCAACCAGAGACGGAATTCACGAATTTTCTCTTCTGTTATGTCGGAAACCTCTTTTATGCCCATTTGGTCAAAGAAACGGCTTAGATAGTGGTCATAGTTCTCAATAGTTTTAACTGCCCGACCACGCTCGATTTCCGTATATTCCAAGAACTGACGCTTCCATTCCTCAATATTCATAGGGTACGTATATTGTACGACACAGTGTCTTACAGGCTGGATTGGGGTGGGGAGAGTAAGGACACACTTGCGCGATTAATCAAGGTGTGGTAGGATACATTCAATGCTTACGAAACGAGTAAAGACCGCAGTAATCAAGAACGCGGCCCTTCATGATCTAGATACCGGCTCTGCGTCGGTTCAGGTTGCTATGCTTTCTCGCAAAATAGAGGAGCTAACAACCCACCTTAAGAAGAATCAGAAGGATTTTCATAGTCGTCGTGGTCTTCTTCAAATGGTTGCAGACCGTCGCTCACATCTTCGCTACCTAGAGAAGAACAACAAGCGTCAGTACACTTCAATCATCAAGAAGCTCGGTCTCAAGAAGTAAGGACACTGGCGGGAAATCCCCGCCATTTCCTTTTTCGTAGCAGTGAAGTGGTAAAATCAATGTAGTAGCGATACGCGCTACCACTTTTTAATAAGAATCTGCGCGCCCGCGCATCTCTAACAAATTTATATGGCAGTAATCAAACACCCCGCACAACGGGTAGGAGTATTTATAGATACTCAGAATCTATATCACAGCGCAAAGCATCTTTATAAATCTCGTGTTAATTTCGCGAATGTTCTTGCAGAAGCAGTGGGGGATCGTATCCTCGTGCGTGCAATTGCATACGTTATAAGCACTGAAAGCGGTGAAGAGAGTAATTTCTTTGACGCTCTCACAAAGATCGGTATTGAAACGAAGGTTAAAGGTCTTCAAGTGTTCTCAGATGGTGCCAAAAAGGCAGACTGGGACGTTGGTCTTGCCATTGATGCAGTTAAACTCGCTCCAAAACTCGACACTATTATCCTTGCAACAGGTGACGGAGACTTTGTTCCCCTCATCGAATATCTCGATATGAATATGGGTTGTCAGGTTGAAGTTGTTTCATTTGGAAAATCTTCATCTCAAAAACTTAAGGAAGCGGCACACGCGTTCACCGATATGTGTGACAATCCAAAGAAGTTTCTCATTGGCGGACGCGGATAACATACCCGCATACTCACACGGCGCACGGCTCTTTGGGCCGTGCGCCGTGTACAATGATATCTAGCTATGGCTGACGATCCTGCAGCAACACATTCAGATACTTCATCAGACCCCACTCCGTTTATTCGTACCTATGCGAAGGATGTGGCACGCCTTACGGGTAAGCAACCTGTAGCGGTACATAGAGACACTCCAGAACCTGGTGTGGTATTGCCAACGGTTGATCCAACCCAATCCTTCAACAACGCATCCCCTCGTGAGTTCCCGCAAGAAGTTATCAGTGTTGGCGCAAGTGACACGGTAGCAAACTTAAATTCAGGAAGCAGTCCTGATCTCTCTAATCGTGAAGTGCGTCGTGATGAAATCCTCACGCGCTTGCGTGCGAAGGTAGGAAGGGGAGACGATGAACATGAAATCCATGCTCCAGCACCAACCTATACAACAATTCCGCTTCCGCCACCTCCACCTCCTCGAATACCCACTCCGGCGCCTCCGGTTTATATTGCTCCATCAACGCCACCAATTCCTGTACCACCACCTGCACCTCATAAAACACACAAACAAGCATTCACGTTCTTTGGCCATCACGGAACAAAAGGAGTTGAGAGCGATCCCTCACCATCAAACATTCACACCTTCAAGAGTGATTTCTCTGATCACATCGATGATAAGAAGGCCACTACGTTCTCAGTACTAGCTGCGCAGAGCGATAGTAAAGAGAATCTTGCTCATGAACCGAGACCAGCAGTTACATCATCAAAGAAAAGAAACGTTCAATTTATCCTTGGTGGTATTGCACTGGTTATCTTTACGATAGGCATTGCGGGAGGCACATACTGGTTCGTTGCGCTTCGTACACCAAGTACTGGTGTTCCATTTGTTGTTTCATCACTCATCTTTGCGGATGAGAAGGTAGAAATAAACGGTGAGATGGGTGACGAGCTATTGCTTGCGCTTGCTGCACTAGGACAAGGGCCTTCTGTTAAGGGAAATGTTGTTGTCACTTACGCAGTAACATCAACTGACGGAAAGAGTGGTGTCATAACCGCACCGCAACCAGGAGGACAGACTATTAAGAAAATGTTCCAGAGTGCTCCAGACATTCTTCTTCGCAACATTAGTGACGAAAGTACTTTCGGTATCGTACAGGCAGGGGAATCCAATGCGGCATTCTTTATACTCGATGTGACCTCCTACGAGCGCACCTTCGCTGGCATGCTTGGTTGGGAACCGAAGATCGCTACCGATCTTTCAGTCTTGTATCCTGCCTACCAAGAAGCACCTATTTCAACCAGTACCCCTCGAGTTACCAGCTCCCCTCGATTTAGTGACTCATCCGTAGCAAACCACGATGTTCGCATACTTAAAGACGACTCTGGGAAAACAATCCTTATCTACGGGTACCGCGATAAACAGACACTTATTATCGCTCGTGACGAAGCAGCATTCTCAAGCATACTCATCCGTCTAGGCACTGCAGACGGGGAATAAACCCGTGTGCTAGAATGGCGCCATGATTGATACAACCACGTACCGTTCGCGCCTTGAAGAAGAGAAAGCAAAGCTTGAGAAAGAGCTTCTAAGTGTTGGTAGACGCAATCCTACGAACCCTATGGATTGGGAGCCTGTTCCACAGGAAGTAGGTCAGGAGTCTGATCCTACAGACCGTGCAGATCTTATAACGCATTTTGAAGACAACACGGCCATTCTTAAGGATCTCGAGATCCGTTATAACCAAGTTGCAGCTGCGATTGATCGCATCGACACAAATACGTATGGAGTATGTTCTATTTCAGGTGAAGAGATCGAGGAGGATCGCTTGAATGCAGACCCCGCAGCTACTACCTGTAAGACACATCTCAATGCCTAATCCATCTAAGAAATCACGCCTCATTGCACTGATACTGGTGCTCGTAGTTGGTATGTTCGGTGCACACCGATTCTATGTAGGAAAGATTAAGACTGGTATAGCACAGCTAATCCTCACACTTACATTCTTCGGTGCAGTCATCTCTGGTATTTGGGTATTTATAGACCTCATAATTATTGCCGTTGGATCCTTTAAGGATGCAGAGGGCCTTGAGGTTAGTGTCTGGGAGCCAGAAACAACAGGCCATAAACCTGATACCACTTCAGAACTCGAAAAGTACGCAGCACTTCGGGACAAAGGAGTGATAACAGAAGAAGAGTTCCAGGAAAAGAAGAAAACCCTTCTTGGTTAGAGAGAAATAGTAAAAGGCCCTCGCAGTGCGAGGGCCTTTTACTATTGTTTCTTACTTAAGTGAACAGTGTGTCATCACCTTACAACCAGAGAAAGGATTCTTTGCGCTACGAACTTCAAAGTGGAGGTGATTACCGGTTGCCTCACCTGTAGCGCCTACATAGCCGATAAGTTCTCCGGCTGAAACCTTCTCGCCAACAGATGACACATCCTTACTCATGTGTGCGTAGAGAGTTTGTGAGCCGTTTGCGTGAGAGATAACCACATAACTGCCATATCCACCGTTCCACGCTGCATCAGCCTTAGAAATGATCACGGTGCCTCCAGCTGCTGCATAAATAGGAGTTCCTGATGGCGCACCGAGGTCCACACCATTGTTTCCGTGTACTCCCTGGGTAAGAAGTGCTCCTGGAACAGGATTAGTGAAGTATCCAGAGCCAGCACTTACCGATGTTGTAGCCTTTGCGGTAGTCGTTGTCTTGGTTGTGGTGGTTTTGGTCGTAGTTTTTGCAGGAGCCTTGGTCGCTACAGCACTTATTTCACCACCTGGAATAATTATCTGAGAATCTGCCTGGAGGCTTGCATCAGTACCAAGACCATTGAATGTAGCGATTTCTTGCGTATCAGCATTAAATTTCTTAGCTATCGAAGCAAGTGTCTCACCCTTAGCTACCGTATGCTTTATTCCCGACGTAGGGAGAATAACAAGAGACATACCCGGACGAATGGTGCTCTTAATCGTTAGATTGTTGGCCCAAAGGATTGTGTTGGTTGAAACACCAAAGGATTGAGCAATCTTTGAAAGGGAATCACCTTCTTTAACTACATATACGGAAATACTGCCCTTAGGGTCTGCAGCAGTTGCTGAAGAACCACTTGCATCAGGAAGAGTGCCTTCAGGACCACTGCTTGCCATAAGGGCAGAGTCGTTTGAGAGCGCGAGCTCAACACCACCCTTGGTAGGGTTTGGATCGGTGTTTACCGCAGCCTCAAGGAGTTCGAGGGTAGGGTCATGCAGAATAGGTTGTGACACCTCATCAGCGCTTACTTTCCTAAAAGGCCAGAACGCCCCTACTGGGCGTGGAAGGAAATATGCGCCTATTCCAGCGGCAATCAGGACGATCACCAGAAGGGATGCTGCGTATGAGTTCTGACTTGTGCCCGAAGGCTCCTTATCAGAAGAATCAATGAGGAATGAAATACGTGGTGAGGGGAACTTCAGTCAAACTTCAGAATACAAAAATGGCTTACCTAGGCCATCTCTTGAGTACATCCATGTCTATCAACCCGGTAAGTATACCGCCCTCGAAGGCTCGGTCAACGGGTTGACAAGGTACCTGTTGAGAAGGTGAATAAGGCATGAATTGTGACAGAAAGTCAAAATAATGACCTATTATAGGTGGGGAGAGCGTCTTTGCTATAGTGCATTGATGGATCACCTGCAGCCTGAGTACGTTTCACATCTAAACCCACGCCAGAAAGAGGCGGTTCTTGCTACCAATGGGCCGGTTTCAGTGCTTGCGGGAGCAGGATCTGGCAAAACCTCAGTACTCACCACCCGCATATACCATTTAATGCGCCAAGGCGTACCTGCAGATAAGATTCTTGCTGTTACATTCACCAACAAAGCTGCTCGTGAGATGCGCGAACGCCTCCACGCCAAACTTCCAGACACACCGCTACCGTTTGTAGCCACCTTCCATGGTCTAGGTAGGGAACTGCTTCAAACGTACGGTTCTGTTATTGGCGTATCCCGTCACTTCACTATTTATGATCGTGATGATTCGAAGAGTGCGATACGAGAAGCACTTAAAGCGCTTGATGTTGATCCTAAAGAGGTACCGCCTGCTGCAATACTGTCTCGCATATCAAAAGCAAAGAGTGAGGGACAAACACTATCTGCATTTCGTGAGAAACATGGCCGAGAAAGTTTTCGTTCACGCATAACGGTAGACGTATGGGCACGCTACGATGAAACACTTAAGAAAGAAAAGGCACTCGACTTTGATGATCTCATTGTGCTTCCAGTACATCTGTTACGTGATCATCTCGATGTGCGCGCACGCGTGCAGGAACGATTCTCACATTTACATATAGATGAGTATCAAGACACAAATGAGCTGCAAGGAAAACTTGCACACTATATTGCGGGTGATCGTAAGAATATATTTGTTGTGGGTGATATCGATCAATCCATTTACACGTGGCGTGGGGCAACGATCGATAATCTTTTAAAGTTCGAAGAAACCTATCCTGGTGCAAAACATATTGTGCTCGAACATAACTACCGATCCACAGCGACTATCGTTGAAGCATCAAATCAAATCATCGAACGTAACAAGAATCGAAAAGATAAACACGCAATCACAAACAACATGAAAGGTGATCGCATTACAATCCACCCTGCAGCCACTGCAGAAGGTGAGGCATTGTGGGTCGCACGTGAAGCACGTCGATTGATTGAGCGCGGTACAACGCCTGAAGAGATTGCGGTTCTCTATAGAACTAACTTCCAGAGCCGCACACTAGAAGAAGCGTTCTTGGCATGCTCTGTGCCATATAAGCTTCTAGGTACGCGCTTTTTTGACCGTAAAGAAGTTAAAGACACACTCGCCTGGATACGACTCGCGCTTGATCCAGATCGCGAATCAGATCGCATGCGTGCAGTGCAGTCACCACCTCGTGGGATAGGCAAAGTAACACTTGGAAAACTTGTGGCAGGGAAGCGTGATGAACTACGCGCAGGAGATAAAGCGAAAGTAGACACCTTTGAAGCAGTGGTTGCCTCACTACGTGAACTTGCACAGACCGCACTACCGTCTGTGTTTGTAAAACTTGTTATTGAAAAGAGTGGCATTGAATCTTCGTTATTAAAGGAAGGTGAGGAAGGACAGGAACGTCTTGAGAACGTAAAAGAACTTGCAACACTAGCGAGTCGCCATGATGAAATACCGGGTCTCGATGGTATTGCTGCATTCCTTGCAGAAGCCGCACTCGCGGGTGATCAAGATGAGATGGATCGTCCTGAAGGAGAGCGCAAAGAAAAGAAACCAGGAGTAACACTCATGACCGTGCACGCAGCAAAGGGACTTGAGTTCGATGCAGTGTTTGTTACGGGACTCGAAGAAGGACTCTTCCCACATGAAGGTATGGGTGGGGAAGAAGAGCGTGACGAGGAAGAAGAACGTCGACTCTTTTATGTTGCAATCACTCGTGCAAAGAAACGACTCTTCCTTACGCTCGCTCGCATACGTCGTATCTATGGAACAGACTTCATGTCTGAACCATCACAATTCATTCGTGATATTGATCCTGAACTCACGCACTTCGTTGATGCGGGTCCGTTCGGTCCAGAGGCTATCATAGAAGCATAAGTATGTTTGCTAAGAAATCACTCGGACAGAACTTTCTCATGCACGCTCAGACGGCGGAGCGTATCGTGCAAGCAGCCAAATTACCGGAAGGAGCACTCGTACTCGAAATTGGTCCCGGTACCGGTATGCTTACCCGCGCACTCCTTGCCCAGAATCTAAAAGTCGTTGCAGTGGAAGCAGACGACACGCTCGCACCTGAGCTTGAAGAGACCTTTGCTCCAGAAATAGCATCGAAGCAATTGAAGATTGTGCATGCGGATATACGAAACTTCGATCCAAGCATCATAGAAGGGGAATACCACTTGGTGGCAAACATTCCTTATTACATAACGGGGGAAATCATTCGTTCCTTCCTTACCGCCGGACACCAGCCCCGTTCTATGACTCTTTTGGTACAGAAAGAGGTGGCAGAGCGTATTGCACGAAGCAAGAAAGAGAGTCTTCTTTCGCTCTCGGTGAGGGTGTTTGGCACCCCAGAGTACTGTTTTACCGTGCCCCGGGGCGCATTTCGGCCTGCACCGAACGTTGATTCGGCAGTTTTAGCTATACGAAATATAGATTCTGAAGCATTTTCAGATAAAAGTAAGGAGAATTACTTCTTTTCCGTTATACGAGCGGGATTTGCACACAAGCGTAAGCGCTTAGCGAAGAATCTTGAGGATGTGGCATCTGTTGAACAGGTTACGTCCGCATTTGATGCAGCCTCACTGGACAAAAACATTCGTCCGGAAGATCTTTCACTTGAAGATTGGAAGCTACTTACACAATCACTTTCAAACAGTTCATAACGTATACACACCATATATAGTTGCGCCCTGCTTCACGTGCTGATCATGGTACTATTTATCAAGCAATTATGGCGTTGTCTGCTCGATCAATCCGCATCATCGCAGCATCAGCACTATCACTAGTGCTTATTGTTGGCGCATACGTTACGTCTGGTCCTATAGATTTTCTTAGGAGTCGAGTTGCAGACGCGCAGTCTACTGAATCACTCCTTAAGGCATACGCAGCAAAAGATAGTGATGGCGATGCACTTCCAGACTGGCAGGAAGCACTCTACGGTACTGACCCTAACAATGCGCACTCATTTGATAAGACGCTCACTGATAACGAAGCAGTAAACAAAGGTCTCGTTACCCCAAAGACGTCTGCGGTGGTGCCAGTTGATCCAGCACTAGATACTCCTGATACTGCTGCTGATGTTCCTGGGAAAGATCCGGCACCAGGCAGTATTACGGACGAGTTTGGAAGACAGTTTTTCCAAGAATATGTTGCTGCATCTAACGGTGGCCAACTTTCTGAGGAAGATAAGGATGCACTCATTGCAAAACTTCTTGCTCAGTACAGTCAAAAGGCAAGCACAGTACTCATTTCAACCTATACCCCCGTATCAGTACGCACATCTTCTGATGTAACAATCACAGAGTATGCGGAGAGTATCGAACAGGTTGTACGTCAGAATGATGTACCCCCTGATGCGAGTGATCCGGTAACACTTATGCAAGGATTCTTGGAAGACAGCGATCCTGCTGCATACAAGAAACTTGTTGGCCTTAGTAAGGCATACTCTGGAATAACAAAAGACCTTCTATCTGTTACCGTGCCTCCGCAACTCGCATCGGAACACCTCGCACTGATTCAGTCTTTTGACACGCTCGCGCGCTCAACAAAAGCAGTAACAAAATATGAAGATGATCCCCTCGCGGTTCTAGGGTCTCTCTCGCTCCTACAACCAACTGTACATACGCTTATGCTTTCTCTCCTTACAACTGGTCGTGGAGTTATTGCTGAGAGTGGGGAGCCAAGCGATGGAATGCCAGGTGCACTTATTCTAAAAGTGGTACGTGCCGCAGGAGAACAGCCATGAGTACAAACCGCCTCCCACGTATAGCGACTGCTGGAATGTGTTTTGCACTTGTCTTAAGTCTTACCTTTGCACCATTCTCATTTAGTACACCGAGAGCGAGTGCCCAACTTCCTGTTACCGATGCTGCGGTTCTTATTGCACTTACTCCACTTAATGTAAGTGCGGCAACAAGCGCAGAAGGTAACTTCTTTGATGCACATATCCGTCCTATTCTTGATGGTCTCGCATGGACTGTAGCAAAAGTAGCAGTTCAATCTCTCACTCGTAGCGTGGTGAACTGGATTAACTCAGGTTTCCAAGGCTCCCCTGCATTCGTTGGAGACCTTAAGCAGAATCTTCAGGAACTCGGGGATACGGTTGCTGACGACTTTTTTGACTCACTTCAAGATAATACGGGTGTAGATGTACGCTCTCCATTCAAAGACCAGGTGACCCAAGCACTTCGTGACAACTACTACCGCACAACGGGTGGATTCTACGGAAGCAACTACGATCTAGATCGCTATAGCGATGATCCTGCTGCTTTCGTTAATGGTCACTTTGCGAAGGGTGGTTTTGACGCAATGTTTGCCGCAATGGCACAGGATGAGAACACACCACTTGGTGCATACCGCGCAGGACAGGATTCACTTGCGAGAAAGGTTGAAGACTTCCGTGTAAACCGTCTCCACGAACTTACATGGGGCAAAGGATTCATGTCTTGGCGCGGTAACTGTCTCGTAAAGCAGCCTGCAGGCACTCCTACCTCTCTGCAAAAGAAAGATAGCTGTCTTTCTTATGAGATTAAAACTCCTGGATCGGTTATTGAAAGCACTCTTGGTATCACCGCATCATCCCCACTTCGTCAGCTTGAACTCGCCGACTCATTCAATGAGATTATCGGTGCACTTGCGGGTCAGCTTGTTGGACAAATACTTGGTGGTACGGGTCTTTCCGGAGCCTCACAGCCTCGCCCAGGGGGTGGTAGCTCATACTTAGATGAAGCAACTGACCCTGATCAGTACTCTCAAAACTCAACTAGCCTCGCAAATGGTTTCATTAAGAACGTTAGAGACGAGCAAACACGGACAAAGACCTATCAGAGGGATTGGCAAACAGTGCAGTCTGCTGCAGAAGATGCAGGAAGCTGTGTTGACGACAGTGTAGTTCTTGATGCGGTTGAACGATCTAAAGCAGGACTTGAAAAAGCATCTGCTGCACTATCTGCACTCGACAAGATCAGTGCAAAGATATCGGCCGCTCAGAACTCAACTAACTCCTCAGCAGCACTCACCTCAGTCTCTGCTGAATTCCAAGAACTTACTTCATCAGGTACGTTTATTACTGCTGGTGAGCAGGTTGAGGCACAGACACAGGCAAGTGATTCAGAGGGTACTCTATACAAGAAACTCACAGCAACTTGCGGAAGTAAGCGATAACCCTATGCGAATTACATCCCTGATGCTTCGCTCGGTACTCGTTGCAGTTTTATTTGTAGTACTAGTACTCCCCGGGGTACCTGTACACGCCCAACAACCTGCACCAACAAAGCCTGTTACTCCAGCCGCAGCAACACCTGCTCCTACGGCTGCTCCTACTGCCGCTGGGCAACCTGCTAAAACATCAGAAAGTCTTGGCGATAAGATAAAGGATGGAGCTGCAGCTGTAGGAGACATTGGTAGTTGTGCCAAAGATTTTGGAAACTGTCTTCTTAATGCAGTGGGGAACGCCGTGGGTGGTTTTGCAAACTTTATACTGGCTCTCTCTGGAGTCCTTCTCAACTTTGTAATAGTTAAAACGGTATTCCAGTTCTCAACACTTGTTGGTAACTCGCAGGGTCTATTAACCTCATGGGGAATACTGCGTGATCTTGGAAACCTGGTGCTGTTGTTCGGGTTTGTTCTGATGGGGCTCGGTACTATTTTGGATACGAATAAACTCCCAGACAAAAAAGCAATTCCAATGCTCATAGTCTTTGCAGTTCTTCTGAACTTTAGTCTCTTTGCTGCTGAAGCGGTTATTGATACATCTAACGTGCTTACATCAGCAATATACGCACAAGCAAACACTAATCCATGTTATTCGGAGGCGTGTGATATTAACGTGGGCCTTGGAGGAACCATAATGGAGGCAACCGGGCTTTCAACTCTAAACAATGTCCCAACTGACAGCTATTCCAAAAAGGCCAACAAACTTAGTATCATTTTTGGGTTGGCTGCATTCGCCATAATTGGTAGCGTTGTACTCTTTGCTGCTGCAATAATGCTGGCATTCAGAGCAGTTACACTAACAGGTTTGATAATTATCTCTCCCATTGGTTTTGCTGGAATGGCTATTCCTCCACTTAAAAAGTATGCAACACAGTGGTGGAATGCACTTATACATCAAGCATTCTTTGCTCCTCTACTGTTCCTGTTCATCCTTATAACGCTAAAAGTAACCGAAGGGTTTGCTGCAGGGACTACGAATAAGGGCCTCGCCTCAGCGCTGCTAGCGCAGGGCACATCGGAAATGGGCATCATTATGGTGTTCATGCTGATCATTGGCGGTCTCGTTGCGTCACTTATGGCTGCAAAGAAGTTTGGCGCCATGGGAGCAGACTATGCGATCAATACAGCAGGGAAGGTGGTAGGTGGAGCAACATTCGGTACCGCTGGATTTGTTGGAAGAAGAACTATCGGTGCTGGTTCATTGGCAGCCGCCCGCACCATACGCTCACAGAGCTGGGGCGCAACAGGGGCTGGTCGCATACTGGCAGGAGTTGCTGACCGGGGCGGGAAGGCAAGTTATGACTTCCGTAAAACGAAGATTGCAGCTCAAGCTTCTAAGAAAACTAAGATTGACTTTGGCACTCCAGGTAAAACTGCATCTGGTGGCTTTGCCGCAATAGAAAAGAAAGATATCGATAAGAAGACTGCATACGCAAAGTCTCTTGAAATGAGTGAGAGCCAGAAGATAGAGAAAGAGAAACTTGGTGCTGCAAAAGAGACTGCTGCAGGTGAGCAGGCCGTTTCTGTTGTCGACACCAACACACGAAGAGCAGCCGCTGAAGCAACTAAGAAACAAATCAAAGACACTTGGGCTCCTCGCGAGCAACAGCTTAATACCGAGATTGCTGCTCTTGAAAGCAAGGCAGTAGCAAATGCTGGTGGGGCAGAGGTATCTCGTCTTGATACAGAAATCGCTATTGAAAAACTTAAAGCGCAACGCTTCCAAGCAACAGGACAGACTACAGAGTGGATGGATGCTGAAAACAAAGTCAAAGCGCTTCAGAAGCAGCGTGCAGAGTTTGTTGATGTTGAAACCAAACTCAATGCACTTAGGGATGCAAAGACTACTGAGCTTTCTCAATACGAGGCTCAAATCGCTGTGGTTGATGGGGATCTCGCAAGCATCAGTGCAGAGAGTGCAGCAAGCGAGACGGCATACAAAGCGAAACTTGATGGAATCGATAAGAGACTCAAGGAGATTGATCCGAAGACTAAACAAGAAAAGTATGCCGAAGGACTTAAGAATGATTGGTACGGTGGGTATAGCAGTCGTGAAGCAGCTCGAAAAATTAAGACTGACAACAAGAAGAAGTCTCCAGAGAAAGCACTTCTCGAAGCAATTAAGGCTCTTGAAGCAAACACTCCTCCTCCAGCAGCACCGCCAGCTCCTGGTTCTCCACCACCCCCTCCTACACCCCCAACTCCGTAACTAAAGTCACCGTGGAGTAGTGGTAATTATTCCACTCACGCGCGATACTAAGAGTAATGGGAGAAGAAGAGATCAACATTGATGAGCTCAATCCACAACAGAAGGCTGCCATTCTCATGGCAGACCTTCCTGTTCCTGTTCAGAACTTTCTTAGAAGTCCTGAGCGCGACGCCGTATCAATTGAATTAAGTACAAAATATAAACTGCACGCTGATCAGGCAGGAGTATTCTCTGATGCATATATCTATATGCTCATGGGAATCTACACTCCTGAAGAGTTTGTACAACAACTTCGTCAGGCACAAATACCAGAAGCTACCGTTCAGGGAATAACCCTTGATCTAAATGAACGTGTGTTTAAGCGCCTTCAGAATGCTGAGCGTACGTACACGCCACCAGCCACGCCCGCACCAGCGCCAAAACCAGTACCGCCGCCGGTAGTAGTTGCTCCGGTTACTCCAAAGCCGATACAACCAACAGTAATGTCTGCACCAATTGTTCCAAAGCCTGTGCAACCTCCTGTAGTTGCTGCTCCAGTCCTTCCAAAACCAGCTGTTACCGCCCCAGCACCACTGGTCGCAAGCATTCCAACCTTTAATCCTGCACTTGGCCCTGTTCCAACAGAACCAACCCCTACTCCGACACCATTTGCGCCAGTACCTAAAAGCATGCCTGTTATTCCGGTTCAAGGACCAATGCCAGCTGCTGCTCCAGTTCCACCCCCAGTACCACAAATTCCTGCCTATATTCCACCGTCGCCAGGAGCGACACCTATATATAGTCCGCCAACAGAGGCAGTGCAGCCTGGAGTACGAACTATGGCTCACGATATTGAGATGATTAAAGAGGCTGTTGAGCATCCTCATCCTGTACGTCCAGACGTTCCTCCTCAGATATCTTGGCAGCCAAACTCCCCAGCACGTTCATTCCAGACATCATCTGTACCAAATACTCTTGCTGCACCAAGTATTCATCCGGCTCCAACCGGCGTGCCTATTGCTCCAATACCATCTATGCCACCGGCTCCAACCATGCCCGCACCTTCAGCACCATTATCTGTTGCGGTCCCACCACAGCACACAGCATCAACGCCTCCGTTACCTCCATCTTCAGCACCCGTACCGCACAATCTCCCAACAGAACCAGCAGCGTATCCATGGCAGCAGCAAACACCAGCATCCGTATCAACGGGTCCAGCGAATCCAATCATAAAAGAGTACAGTGTGGATCCGTATCGTGAGGTCCCTCAGTAGGGAACTGATATACTCAAGGTAATGGAGTATCAGGTTCCTCAGTTTATTGAAGTCGAAGATAAGATATTTGGTCCTTTCACTCTTCGACAATTCATCTTCGTTGCAGGCGGAGTAGGGTTAAGTGCTGCAATTCTTGTATATGTTCCCCTTATCTTTGCTCTCATACTTGTACTTCCTATTGCAGGGATCACCGGGGCACTCGCATTCTACAAAGTAAATAACAAGTCCTTCTTGGATATCATGGAGGCAGGATTCAACTACTACACTAAGGAGCGTCTTTATCTTTGGAAGAAAGTTGAGAAGAAGTCTGAAACTCCTGCAATTGTGCAAGTTGCTGCGCCCACACAAGTGGATAGACAAAAGTTAGGTGTTTCAAGTGATCGTTTGAAAGAACTTGCGTGGTCTCTAGATATCAAGGATCACAATAAGACACCTGATACCTACTAACGTTATAGTTACTGTATGCCTGCATCTAAACCAGCTCAAGATTTTGTACCTGTATCAGAAGTACGCAGTGGTGTAGTCATCCTGAAAGAGGGGGGCTATCGTGGCATCTTGATGTGTTCTTCTCTTAACTTCGCACTTAAGTCAGAGGACGAGCAGCGCGCAATAATTGGTGGGTTCCAGAACTTCCTTAACACGCTCGATTTCACCGTGCAGATTGTGGTGCATTCCCGTAAAACTGACATTCGTCCGTATCTTAATCTCCTAGGTGAACGTCTTCAGCACCAATCGAGTGAACTCATGCGCACTCAACTACGTGAATACATAAACTTTATTCGAACCTTTATTGAAGGTTCAGAAATCATGACAAAGACCTTCTATGTGGTGGTTCCGTATTCTGTAAGCAGTGCAGCCGTTTCTGTTAAGGGAGCATTTGCAGGAATAGGGAAGACGCCAAGTGCAGAACCCGTTGCTGATCAGGGCTTCGAGGAGGGTCGAGTGCAGCTTGAACAACGTATGGCACTCGTGGCTGGCGGTCTTGGCAGTTCAGGTCTACGCGCAATTCCACTTGGTACAGAAGAGATCATCGAACTTCTATACCGTTCATTCAATCTAGGCGAGATGGATAATCCAATCTCATTCACCGCATAATCTATGGCACTACTTGATTTCTTCAACAACAACAAGAAAGATGAGGCACCGGCAATGGCGCCAGTGTTGCCTAAGGATATTTATGCACAGGGCACACTCGATCTTGCAGACACGATCGCACCCGCAGCACTTAAGGTTGGCTCACGCGAGCTTGAGCTTGGAGAAAAGGTGGCACGATCGTTCTATACCATTTCATATCCACGCTTCCTTACGGACAGCTGGTTCACCCCCATAATCAATCTCGATAAGGTGTTTGATGTTTCTATATTCGTTAGCCCTATTGATACCGCAGATGCGCTCCATAACTTCCAGAGGAAGGTAGCTGAAGTGCAGAGCCAGATTTCAGAAAGGGAAGCAAAGGGTCTTGTGCGTGATCCAATGCTTGATACGGCATACCAAGACCTTGAAAACCTCCGAGACAACCTACAACAAGCCCAGGAACATCTGTTTGAGGTTGGTTTGTACATAACCATGTACGCTTCAAGTAAGGAGGAGCTTGATAAGGTTGAAGGAGATCTTCGCGGCATTCTTGATTCAAAACTCGTATACACCAAGCCTGCGCTCTTCCAGCAGGAGCAAGGGTTCCGTACCACGCTACCACTTGCCTTAGACCAGTTGAACGTAACAAACAAGCTCAACTCTGCACCGCTTTCTTCTATCTTCCCATTCGTCTCTTTTGATCTCTCAAGCGATCGAGGAATCCTGTACGGTATAAACCGCCACAACTCATCACTTATTCTTTTCGATCGTTTCTCACTTGAGAACTACAACTCGGTTGTGTTCGCAAAGTCTGGCTCTGGAAAGTCCTATGCCGTGAAGCTTGAGATTCTCCGTTCACTCATGTTTGAAACAGACGTTATCGTTATTGATCCTGAGCGTGAATACGACAACCTCGCACAGGCTACCGGTGGTAGGGTATTCAATATTTCTCTTTCAAGCGAGAACCATATCAACCCATTTGATCTTCCGCCGGTTAAGGAGGATGAAAACCCTTCAGATATTCTTCGCAGCACAATCATCAATTTGGTTGGGCTCTTCCGCATCATGCTTGGTGGTCTCAGTCCTGAAGAAGATGCAATTATCGATCGTGCTATCTCTGAAACCTATGCGCTCAAAGATATTAGTGGGGATGCAGATTTCACCGGTGTAGAGCCACCACTACTTTCAGACTTTGAGAACGTACTTTCTGGTATGGAGGGTTCAACATCACTCGTACAGCGCCTCTCTAAGTACACCCGCGGCACGTGGTCTGGATTCCTCAATCAACCAACGAACGTTGATATCAAGAATCAGTTTGTGGTGTTTTCGGTGCGAGACATGGAAGATGAGCTTAAACCAGTGGCGATGTATATCGTTACGCACTTCATCTGGAATGCCGTACGCCACGAACTTAAGAAACGCCTTCTTATCATTGATGAGGCATGGTGGATGATGAAGTCTGAAGATACCGCATCATTCCTCTTCAGTATTGCGAAACGCGGACGTAAATACTTCCTTGGTCTCTCAACTATCACCCAGGACGTTGAGGACTTCCTTCGCAGTCCATACGGTAAGCCAATTCTTACCAACTCCTCTATGCAGCTTCTGCTCAAACAATCTCCAACAACGGTAGATGTACTACAGCAAACATTTAATCTGACAGATGAGGAGAAATTCCTTCTGCTTGAGTCTGGAGTGGGTGAGGGTCTCTTCTTTGCCGGCCTTAAGCACGCAGCAATTAAAGTTGTTGCTTCCTATACAGAAGACCAGATCATAACCTCAGACCCGTCCCAGCTACTTCAGATACAGCGTGAAAAATCACGGCAGGAGTCTGCCTAATCCGATATGGCAGCACAGCCTATCGACAACACGGAACAGCATTTGATGATTGGCGCTTCATTCCTTGCAGATACCATTGGTCTTATCCCTGTAATTGGTAACTTTGTTTGGTTTGCCGCGTACGTTTCATTAACACTCTATTTTCTAATAAAGCTCGGGCCAAGCTATCTCGGGGGGAAGAATTCGGATCAAAAGATGGCCAAAGCCCTTATAACAGGGATTATTGGCGCCATACCAGTAATAGGGAACATTGCTCCAGATCTCCTCATTCTGACCGTTACTACATTTCGTATGCACAATAAGGAGGTGGCGGAAGAGGAGCACAAAATGCAGGCAGCAACACAAGCAGCTAATGATAATGTTCGACGGAACCTATCCCGAGCTGCTTAGCTTCGTACTGGTATAGACGCGTTATACTGTACCTATCATGAAAGCAGGTTTCGTAGTACTGGCAGCACTTCTTATTGGTCTAAGCGGCACACCTGTACACGCACAGACTGCTGAAATTGGTCAGGACCCTTTGATGGTTTCTATAAGTCCTGATTTCCCACGTCCATACGAAGCAGTTACGATAAGTCCTCAAAGTAACCTTATAGATCTAAGTGCCAGCACGGTCAGTGTATCTGTGAACGGAGTACTGATTGAAAAGGGGAGCGGTACCGCACCCGTACAAATACAAGCTGGTGCCGCTGGTGTCAGGACTGTTGTTACGGTAACTGCCGTGAATAATGGCCAGACATATACGAAAGAAATAACCATTCGCCCTGCAGATGTGGCACTTATTGTCGAGCCTGTATCGGTAAACCATCCATTCTATCGAGGAGCATCTCTTGTTTCTTCTGAAGGACTGCTTCGTTTAGTTGCACTTCCAGATCTCCGCACCACATCTGGGGCACCAATTCCCGCATCGAGCCTTGTATATACCTGGCGCAACGGTAGTCAGGTCCTTCAGGATAATTCGGGTATCGGCAAGTCTGTCCTTACCGCAACTGCGCCGGTACGCTATCGAGATACCACTATTCGTGTAACTGTTGCTACACAAGACAGTAGTATCGTTGCTGAGGCAACGGCATTCATCTCTCCAACCGTTCCTGTTATTCGTATCTACCAAAACGACCCCCTACTTGGTCCACTCTTTAATTACGCACTGCCTGCAAAAATAACTATGACTAGTGAGGAACAGACATTCCGTGCTGTTCCATATTACTTCTCCGGCATCCCACTCATGAACTGGACGGTTAACGGTAACCAGAGTCAATCAGGTAAGGATATTACGGTGCGTTCAAGTGGTTCAGGGACCGGAACAGCACTTGTTGGTTTCAATGCAAAACAGACTGCGTCAGGGGTGATTGCTAACAGCTCTCTCAACATTAACTTCGGTGAGAAGAAGTCCCTTGGTATATTTGGCCTATAGCTATGAAACGCACCACTCTAATTTCAGCATCTTACTTCCTCCTTAGTGCGGTACTTATTTCAGTACCATCTCTCGTATTCGCGGATGACTCCTTCGTTCCTCTCACGAGTCTTCCTGGTATTCAAGATGTTGTTGGATCGCCAACACTACCCGCATTCATAAATAATATTTATAAGTTCCTTATTGGGGGAGCGGCAATCTTGGCAGTGATTGAGATCAGTCGTGCAGGGTTCTCAATCATGAATAGCAGTGACAGTATCTCTGCAAACAAGAAGGCTAAGGCACGTATATCTAATGCAATTATCGGACTCGTTCTCGTTCTTTCTCCATACATTGTGTTTAGCATTATCAATCCAAAGATTCTTGATATTAGTCTTGATTTCAGTCAGCTGAAGTCTGGTGCAACAGATGGAGGGGGTGGGGGTGCAGGGGGAAGTTCCGCATCATCTACGACTCCTGTTGCTGGTTGTGAGGCATATCCAACTCCAAGTGCTATTGGCGCTGAACAAAGCTGCAACACGGGAGCGGGGTATAAGCAGATAGATGCTAAGTGTTGCAGGGGGAGTGCAGCAGGAGCAAAATGCTGCGCTATTCCAAAGGGCACTGCTTCCACAACTCCTAAAATTTAGTACCAAATTATGACTCGACGCATTCTCATCATCGCCGCAGCAATCATAGTCATACTTGGTATTGCAGTTGCAGTCTATTTCTTCTTTTTTGCTTCTAAACCAAGTGAACTAATAATTGACACAGATCCATTCGGCAACACAGGTGCTGGAAATATTGATGGTTCTGGCTCATTAATAGAAGGGCAGGGAGCAGGTACGGTAGTTGGTCCTAACTTTGTACGCATCACTGAAGGCCCCGTAGCACTTGGCGTAGCAGCCGTTGATGTAATGATTCCTGACGTTACGGGTGGTGTAAGCACCACGAGCAGTAGCACACCACTGGTTCCTGACGTGGCGGTACGGTTCATTGATCGCGCAAGTGGGAACATATACAGCTATGTGACGCATGCTCGTACCCTCACTCGTATTTCAAATAAGACACTGCCAGGTATTCAAGAAGCATCATGGGTTCCTGATGGCTCACTCGTATATGCACGTTTCATCACCAGTGACTCAGAGTCTGGAGAACATATTGCCACCTATGCACTTCCAGAGAATGGAGAAGGGGGTTACTTTATCGAACAAGATCTTTCTCAAGCGACTGTTGTTGGTTCCACCGGCCTCTTTACGCTCGTTACGAGCACAGGTGGTAGTGTAGGCACTATTGCTAAAGCAGACAGTACTGGAGCGAAGACACTCTTCACGTCTCTTATTTCATCTCTCATCGTCTATCCTTCAACTGGTACGTACTTTGCACACACAAAGGCCTCAAGCCAGACCGATGGATACGGCTTCCAGATAACCAACGGTTCATTTAATCGTGTACTTGGTCCATTACGTGGCCTCTCACTCCTTCCAAGTCCTTCAGGAAAGTCTCTTCTTTATAATTATGTAAGTGGCGGAGTTACGTACCTCGCAGTTATCGATCTTGCGAATCGAAACGCAACAGCACTTCCACTCGCTACTCTTAGTGAGAAGTGTGTGTGGGCAAGCGAGGTAACCGTATATTGTGGCGTTCCAACCACACTGAGTGGCTCAGCAATACCTGAAGATTGGTACCAAGGTGCTACCACCTTCTCAGATCGTATCTGGCGTATTGATATGACCGCTCGTGTCGCTACTCTTGTGATTGATCCAACGCAAGTAGCGAAGACCTCTATTGATGCCGTTGCTCTCACCACAGACCCTAAAGAAGATGTGCTTGTGTTCACCGACAAGAGGACGGGCTCGCTTTGGTTATACGATCTCTAGTAGGAGTTAAGAAAAAACCGCTCTAAGCGGTTTTTTCTTCTTCAAGTACCACTTGGGGTAGTTTCCGTATAAGAAGTTCTTGAGCAAGAGTGAATAGGCTTGTGGTGATGAAATAGAGTGCAATTGCTCCAGAAGATACATATGCAATACCACCTATGAAGACCGGTAATAGATATCGCATCTGAATAGCCATAGTGCGATTGAACTGTTCTGATGTGGTCGCGTTCTTTCCAACCTTTGGAATAGGCATAGCGTACTTAGCCTGAAGGAATTGAGTTCCTGCCGCAACAACGGCAAGTATCACGTTGTGACTCGTGAGAGTAAAGAAGCCGAGGAACAAGAAGGAAACGGTTTCAGGAACGGCAACAAATGAGTAGAGCAGGGCAGTATCAACCCCAACGAGCTCACGCTGGAACACAAGATACAGTGCAATAACAACAGGAAGCTGGATAAGCAGCGCAAGAATACTCGAAAAAGGATTGATCTTGTACTTCTTATAGAGTGCAAACGTCTCTTTTGCCTGAGTTTCCTTATCATCCTTGTATTTCTCCTGTAGTTCCTTGAATTTAGGCTGTATAACCTGCATTGCTCGAGAAGTTCGTAGAGCAGAGACCGTAAGAGGGAGGATAGCGAGCTTAACAATGATCGTTACAATGATCACCGCCAGACCCAAATCACCGCCCGGGAGTACATCCACGAGCGCAATAAGGAGATTATAAATAGGAACAAATAAGTAGGTGTGGAATAGATTGCCGATCATGTAGGTTCCATAGTACCGGAAGGGAAGGATTGTTGTAAGAGTGTAGTAAGTTCCACCTCCATTTCAGAGAAAGGGAGTTCGGCTGCCCCGGGTCGTGCATGAATGATTATTACCCTCCCAGACACACACCAAGGCTTGGTTATGGCCTTAATACGGCGCTTAAGCTGATGCCGGTCCACTGATTTCTTGGCTACCTTCTTAGAAACCACCACCGCACCCCCTGAAATAGGGGCAGATTGTATGTAGGCCATAGAAAAATACCGGCTAGCGGTACGTCGCAGGCCGGTATTCTGCTCAAAACCGGCCCTAGGGAGGCGGTTGGAGCGTGAAAGCATTAGCGTACTTTCTTAGAGACAGTAAGGCTGGCACGGCCCTTACGGCGACGTGCGAGGAGCACACGACGTCCGGTAGGGGTAGCTGAACGAGCACGGAAACCGTGGGTTCGTGCGCGCTTACGCTTCTTTGGCTGGTAGGTGCGCTTAGGCATAGGAAGTTATACACAGGATACTAACAGGTTGCGCTCTGGCGTGCAAGAAAAGCCCTATCTTTGTGGTTATCCACAGGCCTGTATACAATGAGCGTACATGAATCGCTCTGATCCACATGAACTTTGGGAATACATTCTGATGCAGGTCGAGTTATCTATATCTGCAGCTAATTTCAACACCTGGTTCAAGTCGAGCAGCATCGTAAAGATAGAGGATGGCATTGTATACATTGGTGTTCAGAGCCCCTTCTTCAAAGACTGGTATCAAAAGCATTTTCACACCCTTCTTCTTAAGATAGTGCGTGATGTATCTATTGAGTTCCGTAATATTGAGTATCAAATCGTAAAAGATATTGCTCGTAAACCAAAGGAACAGCGTAGTCGTCGTGAGCCAACACCTGAACTTCCTCTCAATGAGTTCTATATCAACAAGAGCGATAATCTAAACCCTCGATATACGTTTGATACCTTCGTGGTGGGTTCATTTAATGAGTTAGCTCATACCGCTGCGATGGCAGCCATTGCGCGCCCTGGTATAACATACAACCCGCTCTTTATTTATGGTGATACCGGACGTGGAAAGACTCACCTTATTCAGTCTATTGGTAACCAGTACAAGAAACAGTATCCAAATCGTAAGGTGTTCTACCTAACATCTGAGAAGTTCGGTACTGACTATACCGATTCACTCCAGCAGGGAACCGCAAACCGTTTTAAGGAGAAGTATCGTCAGTATGATCTTCTGATCATGGACGATGTGCAGTTCCTTTCTCGTAAGGAGAAGATGCAGGAAGAACTCTTCCATCTCTTCAACACGCTCTACGACAACAACAAGCAGATTGTATTCTCCTCAGATCGTGCACCTATCGCTATTCCAGACATTGCAGACCGTCTTCGTGGACGCTTCGTATCTGGCATGACCGTTGATATTGGTGAACCAGACAACGAGTCTCGTATCGCTATCGTACGAAAGAAGGCTGCAATGAACGGTATTACGCTTTCTGATGAAGTGGCTGAATATATCGCTACTTCAGTAACAGGGTCTATTCGAGAACTGGAGGGCGTACTCAATTCAGTGGTCTGCCATACACAAGTGAAAGGTATTCCACCAGACATTGCAGAGGTTCGTCAGTCTCTTCGTTCCTTCTCTCGCCCTTCTAAAACAGTATCGGTTAAGCATGTGGTCTCTAAGATTGCTGAGTTCTACGGTATTGAGGAGGAAAGTATCTATGAGAAGACTCGTAGAAGGGAAGTAGTACGTCCACGCCAGGTGATTATGTACATTCTTCGTGAAGACTTTAGTGTTTCATACCCAACTATTGGCTCTAAACTCGGTGGTAGAGACCACACCACCGTCATTCACTCCTGCGAAAAGGTTAAGAGAGAAGTCGCAGAAGATACTGAGCTCGCAAAAGAGATTCAGGATATTCGTACCTTGTTAGTCTAGTTGTGAATAAAGTCTGGGGATTTCCTGTGGAGATCCTGGAGATAGAGTAGGGAAGAACTATGTGGAGAAGTATCTGACAGACGTATAATTTTCCCCACCTACCAACCACACTCCGCACTATCCCCAGTAGTTCTCCGCGCCTTTCACACAGCTTGAATGAAACCTGCGTAAGCGTTTGGGACCGTATATACTAGAGATATCGCTCTTTCCCCAGTGTCCACACCCCTAATAATAAAGAATCATGATTATCAATATAGAAAAAAAAGAATTCTCTGAAGCAGTAAGTCGCGTGTCTCGATTTGCTGAGAGAAAGTCTGCAACATTACCGGTACTCGCAGGCATCGCTATTGTTGCCGGTGATGATGGTATCAAGCTTCGTGCAACGAATCTTGAGACGGGTATTGATTTCAAGATGGGTGGGACTATTGAGCAGCCGGGGGTGGTGGCTCTTCCTGCGGTTACGCTTCGTGAAATAACTAACTCATTCTCAGGAACAGGAACAATCAAACTAGAGCACACGGGCGACACCGTCCTTATCTCCTCCTCTGCGGGGCGTAGCGCGCTTAAGACCCTTGCCTACGAAGATTTCCCCACACTCCCATTCCCTGAAGCTCCTACGGCTAAATTTACGCTTCCAGGAGTATCTATTCGTACACTCGTACTCACTGTTGCTGGTTGTGCGTCACCTTCTACAGTGCGTCCTGAGCTGGCTAGTGTTCTTCTCTCGGCTGAAGGAGGTTTTGTTAAGGCTGTTGCTACTGATTCGTTCCGTCTTGCTGAGAAAAAGATTTCCGTAACAGGGTCTGTGGCCCCATTTTCTATACTTATCCCTGCAAAGAATGCGATTGATATCGTACAGACACTTCCCGATACCGATGTGGAGGTACTTATTGATGAACACCAGTGCGCATTCTCCTGGCCAGGCGGTATTGTTACGACCCGTCTTGTAACGGTTCCATACCCTGACTACACACAGATCATTCCTAAACAGTTTGTATCTGAAGCAACATTGCTTCGTAAGGACTTTGAAGCTGTACTACGTCGTACTGCAATCTTTTCAGACTCTTTCCAGAAGATTCGTGTTGGGTTCGCTACTGCAGATAAGAAGATTGCGTTCTCTGCACGTAATAGTGATGTTGGAGAGTCTTCTGAAAGTGTTCCTGCATCACTTTCTGGTGAAGCTATTGAGCTTTCATTCAATCATCGCTATCTAGCAGCACCACTATCTCTCGTTAGTTCAGAGAATCTTTCACTATCTGCAGCAGGTATAGGGCGCCCGTTGATCATTAAAGGGATAGGAGACAATACGTTCTTGTATCTTGTAATGCCGATGAATCAGTAGTGCGTTTTTCCCACACTCTGTGAAGTAGAATAAATCCATGAAGGAAACCAGACCCATTTTTTTGATCGCTCTGGTTCTTGTTGCTGTATGTAGTGCTGTTGGGTATTTTTTGTATCAAAAACTATCAACAGACTGTAGATTTGTTGGCTGTAACGATGCTAATGAGAATACAAACATAGTTTCAACTACTTCACCTAAAATTCCAGAAGTGAAACAAAAAACCGAATGGGAATACCATACCTATGGTGATTTTAATATTCCTATTCCAAAAGGATGGACTTCGTTTGAAGGAAGTAAAGATGGAGGGTACGGAAGTCTAGCGGTATATTCAAAAACTGATTCAAGTGATCGTTACGATATAAGACTTATAAAGTCATCAAGATACGTAACTGGCCCGGATGAAGTTGAAGAAGAAGCATTGTTAGACGGAACTATGGTAAAGGGTGTAATACGTACGTTGCCTGCACTCGGATCGAATGTACATATGTACAAAAACAAAGAAGATCCAACACACAATCTCTATGTCGTGTTTACAACCCGCGGGGGTTTAGAGATCTCTTACTACACGAAAAGCAGTATTAATGGAAATGATGTTCTGGATAATATATCGTTTGTATCTAATCATTCAACAGAAAATACTGCTGTTCCGCCAAATCTTGAATATATAGGATCACACTTCAGTCGCGATACAAAGAATGTATATTTTTATGGAAAGATTGTACCAAATGCTGATCCAGCAACGTTTTCTGTTATTAAACAAGGGAAGGGTTTAAAAACAATTGTTGCAAAAGATAGTAATTACGTTTTTCAGAATTCACTTTACCAATCGGTTACGACTATACCTGGTGCAGATCCAACGACATTCAAGATTTCAACTACTCAGGCTGATTACGCGCATGACCAGTATCACAGCTATAAATATGGTTTATTTCCTGACGCGCAATCAGAACAAGGGCCGTATGGGTATTATCTTATTGGAAGCCAAATCATATTCGATTAAGAACTACATATTCATTGGTATGAAAAGCCTTGCAGATCTACTACTAAATCACAAAGTACCTGGTGTACGAGACGCACAAATACGACATGCCATTGCTGAGGAGTTGAGTACTCTACTAAATATCACGATTGAACCTAAACAAGTGAAATATAAAGATGCGGATTTGGTACTTGCGGTACCTCCAGTGGTTAAGTCGGTAATAAAGTTGAGGACAGAAGAGATTATAGAAATACTTAAGAGACGAGATATAAGAGTTACAACAATAAAATAACAGCGGACTAAATGTCCGCTGTTATTTTATTTGTTTCTACTGTCCTCCAATATCTGTTCCATCGATACCAACTGCTGGGGTTGAAGTCCCGCCTTGAACTGTTGGTGCAAGTTGTGCGCCACCAGCAATCCAGTTGCCGATAGGGTATTCCCAGTATGCATACTGTGCATCGCCCACTGAGCTGCCGCCCCCCATAGGATTGTTCTTGTTCACCCAGTACAAGATGTCGTGCATAGAAGAACCATCGGTGTAGATACCACGGAGTGCTGCAGGCGCACTATCTGCAATTGCAGGAGGTTCAGGGAATACTTCGTTTGGGTACTTGTTAAGTGCGAAGTTCATAACCTCATGCCACATAGGAGCAACAATGTATCCGGCGATCTCCTTCACCATCGGAGTATTGTCGTTGTTCCCTGCCCAAACACCAATAGCAATCGATGGAGTGTATCCAACGGTCCATGCATCACGTGATTCGTTAGTGGTACCGGTCTTAGCAGCCACATCGTAGCCGGGGAAGGTGAATGGATTCACAGGAGGATACTCAGGTTGACGTGCCTGATTATTTGAAAGCATAGAGGAAATACCATGTGCAATCTCAGGAGCAATAACCTGTTTCGTATCTTCCTTATATTCTTCAAGTGTCTTACCTGTCTTGTCCGTGATGCGAAGGATACCGGTTGGGGTGTTGAGTTTACCGTCGTTAGCGAATGCCCCATATGCACCAACAAGATCAAGGAGACGTACTTCAGCAGCACCAAGCGCTAGTGAGAGACCATAATCTGATGGTTTTCCGAGCGTTGAGATACCCATGTCTTTTGCGAGAGTGAGAACATTAGGAATACCAGTAAGGTACATCGCTTTAACGGCAGGAACGTTAATAGATTGTGCGAGTGCGGTAGTGAAGGTCATCGGACCACGGAACTTTCCATCATAATTACCCGGTGCGTAACACGGTGCCGTACCATTGAAGTTATCTGATGGTGAACAGGTGGTTGAGAACTGAGTAGGGAGGTCGAACACGGAAGTGAGAGGTGTGTATCCCTTCTGAAGAGCTGCTGCGTATACGAATGGTTTGAACGACGAACCTGGCTGACGTTCAGCAAGCGCAATGTTGTAGTTACCATCGATGTTCTTGTCGAAGTAATCTCGT
This sequence comes from Parcubacteria bacterium C7867-008, assembly GCA_001189215.1. Taxonomy (GTDB): domain Bacteria; phylum Patescibacteriota; class Minisyncoccia; order Phycocordibacterales; family Phycocordibacteraceae; genus C7867-001. The sequence goes on from LFCR01000002.1 coordinate 108,257, forward strand.
GAACCAACCATGGCGAGGATCTGTCCCGTCTTTGGATCAATAGCCACTAACGCTGCGTTACTTGCATTGAACTTCTTTTCATTAATAAGCGCGTACTGATTAACCGTCGTTTCTGCTTGGTGCTGCAGATCAGCATCGATGGTAGTGAGGACATTAAGACCTTGTGTTGCAACATCGGAACCATACTTGTTTTCAAGATACTGCTCAATATAGAAGACAAAGTGAGGCGCAAGAATCGTATTGTTCTGCTGGCGACTAAACACGACCACCTCATCCTTTGCTTGCTGATACTGCTCGTCAGTTATATAGCCGAGTTCCTTCATGCGCTTTAGAACAAGGTTCTTGCGTACATCAAGTGATGCGCGATTGTTGCCGTACGGAGAGTAGTAGGTAGGTAGCTGCGGGATAGCTGCCATGTATGCAGCTTCTGCAATATCTAGATCCTTTGCAGACTTCCCAAAGAATGTGCGACTAGCTACTTCAGCGCCATACATAGTTCCTCCGTAGGGGGCTACGTTGAAATAGAACTCAAGAATTTCCTCCTTGGTATATCGTTGCTCAAACTTAATAGCCAGAATCCACTCTTGCACCTTACGGGTAATAGACTTCTGTCCTGAAAGAATCGTATTCTTCACCACCTGCTGTGTGATAGTTGAACCACCTTGCGCGAAGGAGAGTTGAGTAATGTCCTTATATATAGAACGTGCGATACCGGTGAATGAAATACCCCCATGCTTATAAAAGTCTGAGTCTTCAATAGAAATGGTTGCTTGTTGGAGGTATGGAGAAATATCTGCAAGCGGTACCACATTACGCTTCACATCATGGTTTAGGTCGTAGAGAACTGTCTTTCCAGTGCGATCATAGAGTTTTGTGGACTGAGCCACCTTTCTTGAATCAAATGAGTTAAGCGCGGGGATTGGAGTAAGAGCCACCCAAAGAATACCGGTGCCCATAATAAACAGAGCAATACCGGCCATAATAAAGGATGCTTTGAGGAGAGGGTGAGGATCTTGGAAGACTTCCCTGATACTTCTAGTGCGCGAAGATGAACGTGTGTGACGACGTGACATGGCCTGATAGTAGCACAAATAAGACCCTGTCTGGCGTACCAGACAGGGTCTTATTTTGAGAAAAAGTCTCTCTTAGAAGTCCGTTACAGGAGCTTCGTCGTCATCCTGAACACGCATACCGTGTGCTTCAGGATCTTCCTCATCGAGCTCATCATCATCCTCTCCAGGGATAACTGGAGCATCAATGACGTCCTCCTCCTCTTCAATAAGTGCTGGATCAATTACCCCTTCCTCACCTTCCACCATTTCATCTTCGTCGTGCATAGTAGCTACATTTAAATCTGTTCATGTACCGGTTTGTTCCGGTCAGCCTCTGTATAGTCGTAAACCTTGGGATCTTTTGCAAGAGTCTTAGTGCAAGCGTGTGGATAAGACCAATACTTTTATTTAGTTCTCTCCTGCAAATGAGCATAATGCAATGCAGTAAATGATGCCTTAATGAAAAGGCAATAAAGAGATTATGTTCTACGATCAGCCAGACCAGCAATACCAAGAGCAATGGCGTCTAGCTCATCATCAAGGCGCTTCTTCGGGGGAAGGGTGATTAGATGGGGGATCATTCGAGCAATAGCTGCTTTGTCTGAAGCGCCATACCCAGTAACAGCGAGCTTCACTTGTTGTGGTGCGTATTCTTGAAGAGGAATCTCTGCAGCGCCTGCTGCGGCCAGTACCGCTCCACGTGCTTCCGCCACACCAATAGCAGTTGTTTTGTTTGAACTAAAGAAGAGTGTCTCAAGTGCAAGAATATCTGGATTGTATTCTTGTATTGCATCTGCCGTTGCTTTATAGACAACAGCTAAACGAGACTCCTTCTTACCTTTTGGTGGAATCACACAATCACTCCATACGTGTATTGGCTTACTCGCATCTCCTTCAAGCACCGCAATACCTAATCTGTCGTACCCAGGATCAATTGCTAGTACCCGCCGAAGCTTATTCTTCAGTGCTTTCATACCCACGTGCATTCGTTACGACTTCCTGCACGTCCTCATAATCATCAAGAATCTGAAGGATTGTTGTGAGTTTTGTTTCATCGTCTCCAACAACATCCATAAGTGGTTCGTTTGGTGTATACCTGCCATTCGGACTCTTGGTGAATGCCCACAAGGCACTACCTGGGGTACCAAGTTCATACCCATTCTTCGAAAGGAGGTGTTTCACTTCTTGAGTAGTGCGGTTCTTGTTGTCTGTGAGGGCAGAGACAATGAGCGCTGAGCCCCCCGGTCCATAGAATTCGTACGAGACCGCATCAAGATCACCCGCTTCCTTCGAGTTGCCCTTAGCAATTGCTCGTTCAATCGTATCCTTCGGCATATTCGCTGCCTTTGCACGGTCTATAGCTGAAATAAGGCTGGGTGAAGAAAGATTCCCATTAGCCTTCTTGGATTCAATGGTTATGAACTTTCCAAGGCGAGAAAAGGTCTTTGATTTAGCTGCATCTGCAGCACCTTTCTGATGTTTGATCTGTGACCATTTACTGTGTCCTGACATGAATTAACTATATCAAAAATGATTGAGGTGCCCAAAGTTCGATCCCTAGCAAGCAATACAAATCCTAGAACTTGCTTCAGGTTGAATAACCTGTAAAGTATGAATCGGTTGAGGTGGGGTAGCTATAACTGGTAAGAGCGCTGCTTTTCAAGCAGAATTCCTGGGTTCGATCCCCAGCTCCACTGCCAACCGTTCTTTAACGATTCTTTTGCGCATAAATGATGCCGTCCATGCTTGGACGGCTCTTATTTTATAAAAGAATGAAAGTTCCAACATCGCCCAGACGGCAATAATATTGAAGCGGTTTGTAGGAAGTAGATTTATATAGTGGCGCCTGTATACTGCGCCAGGAAACCAACACGGAGGCTCGAAGGAGCATGGATTACCTAATCATTATACCAATCGAGCCGTTCGGCGAGCGCGATCTTTATCCCGCCGACCAGATGCTCCCTGCCCACTGCACCCTTATGCCGTGGTTTGCTTCCAACCGGTTCATGCCAATCGATGATCTGTTGGAATGGGTGGTTGAAAGGGAAGAGCTGTTCCCCATTCAACTCATCGCTCAAGGCCGCGAGTTTTTCGGTCCAAACAACAACGTACCGGTGTGCGTGCTTACGCCCACCGACAACTTAAAGTTTCTTCACACTACACTACTCGTAACCTTGGCGCAGATGGGTATTATCCCGAAGTTGCAGTGGGTTGGTGCGGGGTATCGGCCGCACATTTCTGATACACCAACCGCTGTGTTCAAGAACGGTTTCAACGCCCAACCAAGTGAACTCGTTCTGGTTCGACGCAATGAAGAAGGAGAGAAGGTGGTTATAGGGAAGTATTCCTTCGCACCCAAGTCACTGTAGTTCCTAAAGGTCTGCCACCCACCTCAAGCGGTGGCATTCTTTTTATCTAGTTACCCAAATACTCTTTTCCTTTTGGTGTAAGAATACGTCCACGAGAAGATCGTTCAATAAATCCAAGACGTAGAAGATAAGGCTCATAGAGATTCTCAACCGTATCACTATCTTCATGTAGGGCACTTGCAAGTGCACGAACTCCAGCAGGACCTCCTTTAAATGAATCACGAAGTGTCTCAAGATAGCGGCGATCGTCTTTGGTGAGACCAAGCGTATCAATACCAAACAAGGTGCATGCCTTGTCACAAACGGCTTTCGTAAGAGGGAGATTGTGTACCTGTGCGTAATCACGCACACGTTTAAGAAGAGCATTGGCAACACGAGGTGTTGCACGACTGCGTGCAGCAATCATATCCACGACACCATCATCAATATCCATGGCGAGTAGGGAAGCGGAACGAGAAACAATGGCACGAAGATCTTCGTCTGAATAGAAATCAAGTTGATATACGCCGCCACCGAACCGAGAACGTAGAGGTCCTGAAAGTTGTGCTACTCGTGTGGTTGCGCCAACGAGAGTAAATGGAGGAAGTGAAAGTTCAACAGTGCGTGCACTTGGCCCTTTGCCTAAAATAATATCGAGTGACCCAGATTCAAGAGCGGGATAGAGAAGTTCTTCAATCTTGCTAGAGAGTTGATGAATCTCATCGATAAAGAGAACAGTACCTGGTTCAAGATTGGTGAGAATGGCTGCAAGATCTCCCGCGCGCTCAATCGCAACCCCTGATGTGGTCTTAACAGGAGCCTCAAGTGATTTTCCTATAAGGTGTGCAAGTGTGGTCTTACCAACTCCTGGAGGTCCATAGAACAAAATATGTTCCGGCATGTCTCCACGCATCTTTGCAGCCTCTAAAACGATATGTACATTGTCCTTCACATGCCCCTGACCCACATATTCATCCCAAACAGAGGGACGAAGTGCTGCATCGAGCGCCTGGTCTCGAAGCTTGATAGGAAGGTCGGTTTCGTTGGGGGTACTTGACATAAAAACACTGTGTGCTAGCATTGTATCACATGAGGGTTGGCCTCATAAGTACCTTGCCTCGCGCAAGGTAATTTCTTTTTGTTCCCGCATACCACCCTCTAGGCAAGGCTTGACGGCTTCGGGCGACTCCCCAAGGCTTATCTGGTTCTCACCTCGTAGTGAGCGCGCTGGATATCCCCTCAGGCGTTTCGACCACCGTCCTATTTATAGGACGGAGTGCCTGGAGGGTAGTGTGCAGGAAAAGAAAAACACCGCTTCAAACGAAGCGGTGTTTTTCTTTTAGAAACGAGGTGGATCAACCACTCGGAATACTTCTTCAAGAGTAGTCTGTCCTGCTAATGCTTTTATAATGCCGTCTTGAGCCATAGTCAGATATCCCTGACGCGTTGCTTGCTTTGCTATATCACTCGCAGACGGTGCACTGCGCAAGAACTCTGCAAGCTCGTCATCCATAAAGATTGCCTCGTATACACCAACACGACCCTTGTACCCTGTGCCATTAGGACCTTCTGCGCCAACTTGTTCAATAGCTGCTGGAACAAGTGTCTTGTCAGCAAGTGTAGAGAATACATGAGTGATAAGTTGTTTCTCTTCTTCTGTGGTGGGACGCATAGTGCGCGTCTCAGGATTAAGTGTACGAATGAGGCGCTGTGCCATAGCAACAGAGACCGCTGATGGAATTGTTTTAGGGTCGATACCAAGATCGAACAAGCGAGGGAATGCACCTGCGGCATCGTTGGTGTGAAGTGTGGTGAACACAAAGTGTCCGGTGAGCGCTGCCTGCACTGCAACTTCTGCCACTTCTGCATCACGAATTTCTCCCACCATGATCACATCAGGGTCTTGTCTAAGAATAGAACGAAGACCTGCGGCAAAGGTGTAATCAGTACCATCGGTTTGAGTCTGCACAATACCGGGAAGGTGATATTCAACCGGGTCTTCAATGGTAATGATTTTTGTTTCTGGGGTGTGTACTTCCTGTAGGAATGTATAGAGCGTTGTGGTCTTACCAGAGCCGGTAGGTCCAGTGGTAAGAAGCATGCCGTTTGGGCGATGAATCTCTGTTGCCAAACGAGCAAGGAGTTTCGGATGAATACCAAGATCACCGAATGAATGATTAATCGCATTCGGATCAAGAATACGCATCACAATAGACTCACCGTAGTTACCAGGAATAATTGATGTACGTATTTCAATCTCTGTCCCGCGCACAGCGACAGTGAAGCGACCATCTTGTGCACGACTCACCACATTCAACTTAAGACCTGAAAGAATCTTTATACGTGATTCGAGAAGGCGATAGACGTGTGGATCGAATGAATACGCATCAGTCAGCTGTCCATCAAGACGCATACGCATACGAGCAACATTCTCTTCTGGTTCAAAGTGAATGTCTGATGCTTTCATTGCGAGTGCAGCTGATAGTACTTCTTCAAACACATGAGACACCTGTGCAGTATTTTTTGCACTGAGTATCTGGTCCAGCTGAGTCTTAAGTCCGGCAACCGTAGAGAGGGAAGTGTCTTCTGCGCTATTGATCGTAAAGGTACCCTCCCTGTCCTGCTCTGCGTATGAAAGCTCTTTATATTTAGCAAGTCCAAGCGCAAGACTACGTTCTGAAATAAGGAATTGCTCAATGATATATCCTTGTGCATCAAGCTCGGTAAGAAGCGTACGAGCGGCATCAAGTTCAACACTGCGTAGTGCAATAGATATATGCTTACCGTTTTTATCAAAGGCAACAGCCTGTGCGCTGCGTGCATCAGCTTCTGGTATGACGCGGAGCGCATCGGCATTTATGGGAATAAGGGATAGATCCGTGTATGGAATACCATACTTTTCCGAGAGGATGCGGGTCAGGTCTTCCTCCTCCTGCTCACGAAGGTGGGCAAGTTTTTCATTCTCAGCATCGGTATCAAAATGAGCAGGCATATAGGTGAATACCCGAATAATAGCACCACCTTACGGCCCATAACCCCTATTGACTTTTATATATTTATGGGGTATATTTGAATCTGAACAAAAACCACTCGAATCTCGAGGAGACCGAGCAATGACCTTTCGATCGGCCTTTATGGCCTCAATTATTGCGACTATCAGCGTCTTCGGCGCTGGCCAGGCACTGGCGGGCGATCACGCTTCCAACACCTGGTACTACGAGAAGATCCGGCAACCCGGCGATATGCCGCGCCCGAGCGCCCGCAACCTTCCCCCGACGCCCGCGGCCGGCAAGGTGAACCTCTTTGGTTGCAAGACCAATGCGGACGGCGACTGGGAGATCAAGACGAGCTGGTTCGGCGAAAAGTACAACTGCGACTACTTCATCTTCGACGCCTCGGCGGTCCAAGGGAAGGTGACGCAGCAGCAACTTGTCGCTGCCACACCGGCCGTGCAGACCTCGGTCGTCGATGAGCTCTGCTTCACCGACCGACCGTTCTGCACGCTGCGTTCGGATCAAGAACCCCAATATAACGGGAAATACGATCCGTACTACCAGAAGAGCCCGACCGAGTGCGTAGTCGGCGGGCAGACCTGCAAGTGGATCAACACCAAGATCCGCGGACCGAACTGGAAGCCCGAGGAAGTTCAACAGCAGTTGAGCACCCCGGACCCCTGTCGGTTCGACCGCAAGAACCCTGTCCCCATCGTTTTGATGGAACCGGGTGGCGGATATCGGATCGCATGCGCCAGCGAGAAGTATGTCCGTGACATGCACTCGCGGTACGGGCCGGCTTACGGTGTCAGCTATCCGGGCCAATTCCGCGGCCCGGGCGACATCGGCTTCGGCTTCTACTTCGGGAGCGCCTGGAACTACGGTTCTGGGCGACCCTATCACGAGTATCGCCCGAGTTCGTGGGACGGCCCGAGCGTCTGCAGCCGCAATGGCGAGTATCGCCAGAACGGCGGACGCGCCTTCACCAGGGGCTGCTGACAGCAATACTGAACCGCATGGTTCGAAACTCAAGGTGCCCGTTTCTCCTATCACAGGGGGACGGGCACTTTTTCTATTCAAGAGTACAATTTCTATACTATGGATTCTGCGCCGAAGAACCTTGGAGATCTTGAAGCACTGCAAGCAGAGGCTGCAGAGTTTGCAAAAACACTCTCACCAAATACTGAGTTCGCTACACTCGTTACCCTTTCAGGAGAACTAGGAGCAGGGAAGACCTCTTTCACCCAAGGTCTTGCTCGTGCACTTGGAATAACAGAATCAATCACCAGCCCGACGTTCGTACTCGAGAAGATATACGAACTTCCCAAAAAAGCAGCACAAGGATTTGAAAGACTCATACATATAGATGCATATCGTCTGGAGGAAGCTCCAATGCTCAATCCACTTGGCTTCCATGAGTTTATGCGAGACCCGAAGAACCTAATTGTTCTTGAGTGGCCAGAGCATGTATATGAGGCGGTACGAACTGCACAGTATCAAATCAAACTCGCTGTTGGTGAGGGGAATACTCGAGACATCATATATGCCTAAAGCACCCACAAAGAAAGTTGAGAAGAAAAAGAGACTTGTACTCTTAGATGCGCACGCAATTATTCATCGTGCGTATCATGCGCTTCCAGACTTCACTTCTCCGACAGGTGAACCAACAGGCGCACTATACGGATTGTCTTCCATGCTCCTGCGTATCATTCAAGATCTTAAACCAGACTATCTTGCGTCTTGTTACGATCTTCCAAAAGCAACATTCCGTCATGAAGCCTATGACGCGTATAAAGGAACACGAGTATCCCTAGACGATGCGCTTGCAAAGCAACTCAACACATCACGCAAAGTGTTTGAAGCATTTTCAATACCCATCTATGAGAAGGAAGGATTTGAAGCAGATGATATGCTCGGCACTATTTGCGAGCTTACTCGTGACCAGAAGGATCTTGAAATCATCATTGCGTCTGGAGATATGGACACACTTCAGCTTATCGAGAAGGGGCGTGTAAAGGTATACACCCTCAAGAAGGGAATAAACGACACCATAATCTACGATGAGAAATCTGTAGAAGAACGTTATGGATTCGCACCAAAGATGGTCGCGGATTATAAGGGCCTGCGCGGAGATCCGTCCGATAACATCATTGGTATCCCGGGAGTTGGTGAAAAGACCGCAACTGAATTGATTCAGAAGTTTGGAACAATTGAAGATATTTATAAAAAGCTAAAGAAGAACGAAGCATTGTTCACTGAGCAAGGAATCAAACCGCGTATCGTTGCACTTCTTAAGGAGTACGAAGAAGATGCACTCTTCTCAAAGATGCTCACCACTATTCGTATTGATGCACCAATCGTATTCCGTCTCCCGGAAGCTGTGTGGCAAGACGGCAGCGTACTTCCAAAAGTACTTGCACTCTTTGATGAGCTTGGATTCCGTACACTGCGTGGTCGTGCACGTGCACTCTTTGAGAAGGGAGACGGGTCTGTTGAAGAAACAGACCCTGAAGTACTGGTAGAGGAGAAAGATATAGACCCAACACGACTTCAAGAAGCACAGGTGATGGTGTGGCTCCTTGCTTCAGATCTCACCAACCCAACACTGGATGACATTCTCGCGTACACAAAAGCACAGACATTCGATGCTGCATATAAAACACTCCAAACAAAGATTGATACTACTGGTCAGTTAGATGAGGTATATCAGAACATAGAAAAACCACTAGTGCCGGTACTCCGAGCAATGGAAGCACATGGTGTGCTTATTGATCAAGAGGCGCTAGGAACACTCGGGAAAACATATCGTAAAGAACTTGAAGCAGTGGAGAAACGTATTTTCAAAGTGGTGGGTCACGAGTTCAATATCAGCTCACCAAAACAACTCGGTGATGTTCTCTTTGATGAACTGCAACTCAAGGCACCTGGATCTAAGGCCCAGAAGAAGACTTCAACAGGGCAGCGTTCTACTAAAGAATCAGAACTTGAGAAGCTACGCGAACACCACCCCATTATTGAAGATATTCTTGAATACCGTCAGATACAGAAACTTCTGGGTACCTATATAGATAACATCCCACCACTTCTAGATGCTGAGGGTCGAATCCACCCCCAATTCATACAGACCGGTGCCGTTACTGGCCGCATGGCAACCACAAACCCAAGTATTCAAAACATTCCGATACGTACCGAGCGTGGCCGTGCGATTCGTCACGCATTCATTGCACCAAAAGGATTTGAACTCATTGGTCTCGACTACTCCCAGATAGAACTACGTCTTGCTGCAATACTTTCAGGTGATGAGAAGCTTGGTGATATCTTCCGTTCAGGTAGAGATGTGCATCGTGAAGTTGCTGCTGCAGTCTTCGGAGTAATACCTGAGAATGTAGATCCTGAAATGCGACGCCGTGCAAAGATCATTAACTTCGGCATTCTATACGGCATGGGCGTTAATGCCCTTAAGGCGCAACTCGGCACGAGCACTAGTGAAGCACAGCAATTCTACGAGGATTATTTCCGTACCTTCAATCGTCTCGCAGAATATCTTGAAGAGACACGCGGTGCTGCACGACGCCAAGGTTTCACTGAAACATTGTTTGGTCGTCGTCGAGAATTCTCGGGTATTAAATCTTCACTTCCATTTGTACGTGCACAAGCAGAGCGCATGGCGATTAACGCACCAATACAAGGAACACAGGCGGACATCATAAAGATTGCGATGGTGCGCATACAACAAATGCTCACTGATGAGAACGCTTTGGAAGACGCGCACATGCTTCTTCAGGTACATGACGAACTAGTGTTTGAGATACGTGAATCGCGTAGTCGTGAACTGGCGCAGAAGATTCGTGAAATTATGGAGACGGTAGTACCCGAAGATCAGACACTTGGTATACCCCTACTAGCCCAACCGAAGATAGGGAAGAACTGGGGAGATATGCAGGCTCTAGACTAGTCCTTTTCTAGGACAGGAGTATCATTATCTTTGGTGTTAACACTTGTTCGGGGGTGATTTATGACGTCAGTTCCTGTCTCGAATCAAGCTTCGCATGCCCCGCTCTGGCCAAGAGTTGTGGTCCCGCTGCTGCTGGCTTTGGCAATGTGGGGTTTCGTCGGCGTCGGGTTTGTGGGCCTCTGGCTCAAAATCCACGGCTAGGATGAGATCCCGCAACTATTAGAAGGCGCTCCTCACCGGGCGCCTTCAACACGTTCGAGATACAATACGAAGGTGATATATCTTTTCCACGGCTCAGATACAAATAAAGTACGCGCCAAGGCATTCCAGTGGGTGGCAGCTACTCATGCAAAAGCACCAGATGCGTACTACGCAAGATTGGACGCGTCGTCAGTTTCACCTGAAGCCTTACAAGAAGCACTTTCAACACAAGGTCTATTCTTTTCTAAAACCCTTATCCTGATCGATGACCCTTTCTCAGAAAGTGCAGCCGGGGAAGCAGTTCTTGAATCACTTGCTGAACTCGCAACATCTCCTAATGCGGTTGCCATACTTGCACCAAAACTTCTCGCAACACGATTAAAGAAAATAGAACCGCATGCTGCTAAAGTATTCGAAGTTAACGTAACGGAGAAAAAAGTAGCACGTGGATTTAATAGCGGACTCGTAAACGCACTTGGTGAGAAGAATGGTGCAAAACTCTGGCAAGAAATAGAGAAAGCTCGGCGTGTTGGTGATGCGCCTGAAATGATTCATGGACTACTGCACTGGAAAGCACGGGACATTATGCAGAAAGGGAAGCGTGTGTGGACTCATGAGGAAGCACGAATACTTTCGCGTGATCTTATCGAACTACTTTCAGATTCACGATCAGGAGACCTCCCACTAAACCTTTCATTGGAACGTTTCGCGCTCTCGCTTCACGTATAGCCTTTACGCACGACGCCGGAGGTTGGTATCAATAATTTCTTTCTTCTCCTCCAAGGGCTTGGCTTGTGCTTTGAACGCGTCAAGCTTTTCTTTTGCAGTGCTAGCTTCGCGCGCTTTATCCACTCTTGTATAAAAAGAAGCCGCCCGATGTTGCTCAGGCGAGCTTCGATCAGGCGGGCAAAATGTCTATTTTGGTACTAGCGACGTGCTGACTTCGCGGGGCGTAGAGGTTGTCGCCTTCCCCGAGATCGTCGGCTCATTCCAGGATGTCTGGCTTGGCTGCAGGCACTTGCTGTAGTAAACGCTGTGTCCTCCGTCACCGAAGCGGTAAACTTTGCAGCCGTCATGCTCGAACAGCAGGCTTACGGAAATTTGCGTGTTGCTGGATTGCTCTTTGACCAACCCCGGCTTGTCACAACCTGACAGAGCCAAAATACAGGGCAAGCAGGCGAGAAGAAGCTTTTTCACGTCTATGTCTCCAGAATTAGTTGAAACGTTAAGGGGCTATTCATAATTAGAATAGCACAATAGATAAATAAGTCAAATATTGGTCCGCCTACCAGGGCTCGAACCTGGGACCGTCTCCTTAAAAGGGAGCTGCTCTACCAACTGAGCTATAGGCGGATGATTGCACACGCACGCTTTGTTATACCGTTAATACTGATATAGGTCTACCGTCTTTCCGTTCTGATCGAGTAGCTTTATGGCTTCTTTTGAACTCTTCCACAACTCTCCGTATTTACGAGACTCGTCGTGGTTCTTGGTGAGTGATCCACGGCCAAGATAGATGCGCCAAGAGTTGCCCCAGAAGCGCTGATCCCCTCGATGAGTATTTAGACAGCCTTGATAGTTGAGATACGTGTCGATAAATCGATAACATGAGGATGAAAGCCGCTTACCACCTTCGTTCGGAACACTGCAACGATCTACGTTCGAGATAAACTCCTCACATCCACCATCTTTATACTCATTCCCCGAGTAAAACTGTTCAAAATCATCTTGTGGATCAGGACAGCTCTGAGAAAGGGAAGGTGAGAATGATTTGTTCTGAGTGTAGTATCCAACGCACTGATTCTCTCGGAAAGAAACACCAACAGGTGATTCACCAGTGACAATGATCGCTGAATCATTTGGATGGAGAATAATTGGTGCAGTTGCATTGCTTGTTTTTGAAAGCAGCTCCTGTCCAAATGGAATAGTTGCGGTACGGTCATTTGATACCGCAACAAGCTGCCACCCTGAGATATTTATATTTGGCTCTGCATTGTACCCAGCTTTAATGGTTATATATTCATCATCAGGATCTGTTGCACCCACGTTGCTACCCCAGCTTATGGTCACCATTCCTTTATACGGAGATGCTTCGCCAAAAAGTTTTGCATCACGCACATCCTTCTTTAAATTGAAGATTGAGTTCTGAATACTAAAAAGGTCGGAACGCGCACCTGCGGTATTGAAATCATTTATATCCCCGTATCCTTCCTGCACGGTTCCAACCGTAGTGATGGGTGTTATATATGGTCCTGCAAAGGAGATAGGGTGATTGGGACCACCACTAGCGATCCAAACCACAAAGAAGAAGAGGAAGAATCCAAGAATAAATGCTCCGTCGCTCATGCGCCTATGATAGCAGGAGCTTCTCGAGTTCTTCTGCCACTACTTGTGCATCACTCCATGGTGTTTTCTTGCCATTTGCCTCCATGATGTATGGATCAGTTCCTTTGCCAGTGACTAGTACAGCATCACCACCGCGTGCACGAGATAGTGCTTCGTGGATAGCTTCACGACGATCCATGATGATAGTTGGACTGCGCTTCATGCCCGCTGCCATAGCATCCATGATGGCCTGAGGATCCTCATCATATGGGTCTTCATTGGCAAGAATCACTTCATCACAGTACTCATCTGCAATACGCCCCATCTCTGGACGTTTCCACGTATCGCGACCGCCACCCGTATTTCCAAGTACGCACACTTTCCGACGTTCAGGATATGCCTGATACAGCGCTAACAAAGAATCAGGAGTATGTGCGTAATCAACAACGGCAAGGAAGTCCTGTCCTCGTTCAATACGTTCTGCACGTCCCGCGATACGTCCGAGATTTCCGAGTGCTTTTGCACTCACCGGAACCGGCACACCAACAAATGCAGCAGCTTTAATAGCTGCGAGTGCGTTACGTGCACTAAATGCACCAGGGTGGGGAAGAGATACGTGTGTGTTATCAAACTCAAAGCTTGTGGATTGATCCGTTAAGACAAGATTCTCTGCGTCACTTAATGCAAAGGCAATGGAGCGTTCAACCTGAAGTTTCAAGAACCTGCGACCATATTCACCTTCGCTATTTGCAATGATTGCTCGCGGTCTCTTTGAAGATCGTGCGAGTGCCGTTCCGAGTCTGAACTTTGCCTGGAAATATTTCTCCATGCTGCCATGAGACTCGATGTGCTCCTTTTCAAGATTGGTGAACACAAGCGCGTCGAGAGATAGAAACAAATGACGATACTGCAATGCAGATTCGCTGGTGAGTTCAATCACTGCATGAGTGGCGCCATCACGTACTGCTTCAGCGAGAAGTTTCTGAATGAATCCACGACCAGGAAGAGTCATCTTGAATTTGTTTGGCCGAGTTGTTTTACCGGTCTTGAAATGAATCGTACTTGATACCGCTACGGTATACCCAGCCTCTTCAAGAATGGCAGAAAGCATCTCTGTTACAGAAGACTTTCCTTTAGTTCCTGTAACACCAATCACCACAAGTTTCTTTGCAGGGAATCCATATCGAATCGCACTGCATAGAGACCAGCCCACGTGATAGGGAATAAGAAGTGCTCGATATAACGAGCGTGGAAGTATGCGTTCTACCAATCGTTTAAGTGCTCCCATATCAACGTGACTTACCAGCAAGTGCAGCCTTGAGGCGCGCATCACGACCCGTAATATGCATTGGTACATTTCCAACCGCAACACGTGCCTCACGATCCGTGTACCCAAGCGCGACGAGTGTATCAAATACTTCTGAATCAGCATCGTCATGCTTTGCATCGGTTGCGGTCACTTTCTCTGAAAGTTCAACTACCAGTTTCTCTGCAGCCTTCTTCCCAAGCCCCACCACACGAGTGAGGTATGAAACGTCACGTGTAGCAATTGCTGTTTCAAGTGATTCACGAGATGCACGAGAGAATATGGAGAGAGCGGTCTTAGGACCCACTCCAGAAACCGTTAGTAGCTGTTCGAAGAAGTGACGGTCTTCTTCCGTAGAGAACCCATATAATTCCACACCGTCCTGCTTAAATGCCATATAGGTCTTTAGACGAACCTGATCTCCAGGGGCGAGCATGTCATTGGCCGATAGGTGAACAAAGATACCGAAACCAGCCACCTCCACAATGGCCCCTCCTGGTTCGTTTCCTATAACCACTCCACTGAGCTCGCGAATCATATAAGGTATCGTACCATTTGCGTACCGAGACGATATAGCGTACTATCTCCTCACCTATGGCAATCACCGCAAACGCAAAGAAGGCACACCGCGCGTCCCTTAAGAAGCGCGTATTCAACGTACGTCGCAAGCGCGTCCTTACCAGCACCACTAAGGAAGCTCGTAAGCAGATCGCTCTTAACACTGCTGATGTTGCTACTTCACTTTCTGAGGCATACAAGGCTATCGATAAAGCAGCAAAGCGCGGCATCATCAAGAAGAACACCGCGTCTCGCAAGAAGTCTCGTCTTGCACTAGCTCTTAAGCGCGCAACCGTAAAGGCATAAGCCAAAAGAAAACAGCCCGGGGCAATGCCCCGGGCTGTTTTCTTTTGGCTATCGCTCAAGTCCGCCCCATTCAACCAAGGTGAATCCAGAACGTGCGAACGGTTTGAATGATTGTGGTTCGGGAAGAGAGGATGGTTTCTCCGAAAGGGGACTCCAGTCTAGGAACACACGCAGTGTGCTCTGTGGACGAGGAGATACCGTCATAGGAATGAATCGATTCATTTGTTCGGTAGTGAAGAAGGAAAGGCGATAGAACGGACTCTTTGTTTCAAGAAGCTTGGGGACCCAGAATGAACGCATATCATCCGATTCTTTTGCAGTGAGTCCAATCTTATTGAGTTCAGTACTCATAACCGTATCCAACTCATCACGAGTGACCACAAACCCTTTCTTTTCGATTGGATAGGTTCCGTTTGCATGACCAGACCAGTAGATATATGGGTATGTCTTTGTCTTGCAGGCATCTTTTGCATACTCAGAACCAATCCTGTTGGTGTCTAGCGCAGCACAATCCGTGTACTCAGACTGAAGGTCTGTGAGTGAGCCATCTGGATGTGCGAGAACATTCCAACCGTTGTGATAGCTCGGAATATCAACATGGAATGAAGGAAGGCGAGGGAAGGAGAGTGTTACCTTGGTTGGGGTCTCTGGGTAGAGATACACCACCGGCTTACCGCAACCACCCCCACCAAGATACGTATGCTCAGCAATTCCCACCCATCGTCCCCATGGATCCTTGAAGAACATGATTGGATTCTGTTGAGCATACTTTTCGTATTCAGTTGGCACGCGTATTGGGTCAGCAATTACGCGCGTGCCCTCAGGAGTAAACGTATCCGAGACATACGAATACGCATCATAGGTTTGCTTCAAATAGTGTTCAGTTTGGATAAGAGAAGTTCCTTTGCCTGGAGCAAACGTATATAGCTCTGCACCTTTCCAACTTCTACCCGTATCTACAAGATCAGACTCAAGAATGTTTTTCACAGTGTAGCTCCACGAACTATTTGTCGTACCACATCCAAGAGGGAAGATATTTCCATAGGTTGCGTACATCGAAGGGACACTGTTGCCAGGTGAGACTTCTAGCTCACTGTATGAATCTTGATATCCGTCAGGTGTGGCAGGTTTGGTTGCAGTAGGGAGTAAATAGCTCTCGAAGCCTTTGAAACTAAGATGGTAGGCGAATGAATTGCCGGCACTATCTTGAGCCACAAGAATCGTCGACTCACCGATTGCGTCTCGTAAAGTCTTTGTGTATGTCGCGAAGTCTATGCCAACCGGAGGTATTTCAGACATATTGAACTCTTCATCGGGAACAATATCCTCAACATCAATCTTTAGTGTATACAGCGAGAGCCCAGAAACTAATTCAGATTGAATCTGTCTGCCGAACGATGCAGTGGTGGTTGAGAACTGCCGAACAAGACTAAGGGTGAAGACATCATTGATTGGAATAATTGCTGGGAAGTGCACCGGAAGTGCATCAACACCGGTCACTACCTTTGGATTAACAAAACCAGGATTCGGGACCAGACCGAGTTTATCGTCATGGAGAACAAAGGTCTTATAGTCCTTCGTTGCAAATGTGTAGTAGGAAGGCAATTCAGGACCATCTGAGGGATACTCTGCGATCACAAGATGATACCCAGCATATTTCCCTGAAGGGATAATTCCATCTTCGAAGTATGAAATATATTCGCCAAGATGTGACGGATATTCAGGATCAACGTATGTTTCCATGAAAATGCCGTATCGGTCTGAGCTAACAGGAAACGGTTCTTTTGCGAGGAGTGCCTGCACTCGAACGAGTTCTGTCGCTGCTATTGCAGCATCATATGGGATGTAGTTCTCATCACCCGTAGAAATCTCTCTAGGAGGACGGACACCTGTTGGAACTTCTATAGGTACGCTAACTATAGGAGAAGAACCTCGCATCTGGACCGCAACGTATGCGCCAATGCCAAGCACGATTAGTACTACAGCGATTGCCACCACACGAATAACCAAAACACGTTTGCTAAGAGGAGGTGTCTGAATTTCAGGAGAAACAGGCTGTTCGATCGGTTCAAGTGTTGGTTCCATATCACGACTATAGCACCGCATATGTACGGTTTACCCTACGTTCACTATGGGGTGTGTGATTTGGTGCTCCCGGCAGGAATCGAACCTACATCGTATCCTCCGCAAGGATATGTCCTATCCATTGAACGACGGGAGCAGTGAGAGACAAACAAAAAATGTTCGTCCCGTGCTGACTGTATCGTCTGAGAGCCCTATTTGCAAGAATTAATGACGGAGCAGGTGCGTGATGCGATCGATCAATGAGTTTTCATGCATGCCCTCTGGAAGATGTTGTGAGACATACTCATATACCTCAAGAGGATCATGATCGATGATCGGTATATAGATGTGTGGCGCAAAGAAGTGATTCGTCTTTATGGAGAGAGCAGGAGGGAGTGCATTGTCTATGTATTCAAGTACTGAGAAGTCCACCATGTCCTTATAGAGGTACAAACTATTGTCTATACCCACGCCAGTATCATAAATAGCGAAGCGGTGGGTGCGTGGGTGCTTCGCTGCAGATAGACCAAGTGCTCCTGCTGCTGCAATAACAAGCAGACCGAGTAAGAGGTTGTTAAAGAGAATGCAGGCAACTGCTGCAGCAATTGCAATGATACCGAGTGCCCAGTACCAATCTGCTCCTTTCTCTTCGAACACGTATTCCATTCCAAACCACTCGAATAGAGGCGTGTGAGGCATGTTCGTATGATAGCACTGCGCGCGCTCTTGAAGCGCGCGCATGTGTATGTAGCACTATGTTTGTGCGGAGGGGGAGAGATTCGAACTCTCGGTCCCCGTAAAGAGACTCCTGTTTTCAAGACAGGTGCAATCGACCACTCTGCCACCCCTCCGTATCTTCCACGTATGAACGTGGTACGCGCATACTACCCTCATCTGTGTTCTAAATCCAGTACTTGAGTGCGTGGTGGAGAACAGGTGTGTTTGCTAGGATACCTATATGAAATATCTCGGCATAGATTACGGCACCAAGAAAGTGGGTCTGGCCCTCTCAGACGATGGGGGTTCTATGGGATTTCCACACAGTGTTATGCCCAATGACACACGCCTGTTCGACGTGATTGTACATCTAATTGCCAAGGAAAAGGTTGAAGCAGTGGTGATGGGGGAGTCCCGAGATTTCTCTGGAGCAGAGAATCCCGTAGCGCAGGAGGCACGTGCATTTGCTACGCGTCTTGTTGAAGCAGGTACCCCCGTGCACTTCGAGCCTGAGATGCTAACCACCCAAGAAGCCCGTAGAGATTTTGAAGGAGTACGTACGAACGGACATTCAATTGTTGATTCCTCAGCAGCAGCACTTATCCTCACAAGTTTTCTTTCCCGCACACCTGCACCCACACTTGTTGAAGAAGTTCCTACTAGCAAGCCACAGATTTCAATAGATGATTTTCTCAAGATTGAAGTGAAGATGGGTGTGGTCCGTACGGCTGAACGAGTTGAGGACACAGACAAACTTCTTCGTCTCACCGTGGATTTCAATGAACCTGCTGGACCCCGTCAGATTGTTTCGGGTATCGCTATGTATGTTGAGACACCAGAATCATTGGTTGGTAGACAACTCGCATTTGTTACAAACTTGAAGCCACGCACCATTAAAGGTCTAGAGTCTAACGGTATGCTCTTTGCTGTTGGAGAAGGGGATACGTTTGCGTTTGTAACCCCAGATCGTGAAGTACCGCCCGGTACTGCCGCACACTAATTCATATTTGTAGGTATAACGTTGTGCCAACTGTCCACTCGGCGCGCTATACTAGGCGGTAATGAAGCATTCGCTTGCACACTTCGCACGTATTGAGTTCGCTCCTCCGGATTATCTTGCGCTACCCACTGCAGGGATGGATATATCAGCGAGTGGTATTAAGACGGTAATGCTTAAAGAGCGCCTCCATGGACTTGAGGTATCAGCGATATCTGAAGAACGTCTTCCTGCTGGAGTGATTCAGAACGGTGAGATTGCAGATCACGTCACCCTCACAAAAGCCTTGGCAGTAGTTGCCGCACGTCACGGTATACGCCGAGCAAATATCACGCTCCCAGAAGCGCGCGGGTATCTATTCGAAGCTGACGCAACAGGGAAAAGCAGAAAGTTCTGGCGCACCAGCGTTGAACAGCATCTTGATGAGTATGTACCGCTCCCTCCTGCTGAAGTGGCATTTGATGTTGCACCACTCACCGTGAAGGGTGATGAGGTGCACGTGGTTGGTATTGGATACGCACGCCGTGTTGCAGATGCTGCGGTGCAAGTATTTGAAGATGCGGGCATCGAGGTGCGCGCACTTGAAAGTGAAACGTTTGCGCTTCCACGAGCGATCCTTCCACACGGAGACACAGAAACCGTAATGGTTATTGATATTGGTAAGACCACAACCAAACTTCTAGTGGTGTCTCACCGACTTCCACGTTTTGCAACAACACTTGATGTGGGAGGACATGCTCTTACTCTCGCCGTACAGAAACACTTTGGGGTTACCGAGGAAGAAGCAAAGCGTGTGAAAGCAGAACAAGGTTTGGTGGCAGGTGCAGAGAATGCGGAGTACCAGGCAGCAATGCTTTCAACCGTATCGGTTATTCGCGAAGAGATCGTTCGGCGTCTTGATTACTGGCAGAGTAGGGCAGGACAGATTCCTGCGCATGAGCCGGTAACCCGCGCGATTCTAGTCGGAGGTAATGCAACGGTACGCGGTCTTCCAGAGTATCTTGGTGCCTCACTCAAGATTCCGGTTGAACTTGGGGATATATTCAAGAACCTCGCATCACGTGACGAGTGGTTACCCCCAATTGATTACATGGAATCACTAGCCTATGGCACTGCAGTAGGGCTCGCACTACGAGAACATGTCGACTGAACTCACTAATCTTCTTACGCGTTCACATGCAAAAGCGTTTAAGCGTGATTATCTTCTGCGTGTCGCAGCATTTGCATTGTTCATGTTTATCGTACTTATTGTGATTCATGGTCTGCTACTGGTACCAAGCTACATGTATGCACATACAGAAACAGTGAGGCAGACAAAGCAGCTCGCAGGTCTCGATGCGAGCCTTCAGACGTCAGAAGAGAAGGAGGTTCGTGCGCGTCTATCAAGTCTTACCGATAACGTAACGTATCTAAATCGCCTTGCTACCACTACGGCTGCGAGTGACGTGGTGCGCAGACTTCTTGAAGTTCCACGGGGAGGTATTCAACTCTCTGGTTTCACGTATGCACCTGCTGGTGCTAAAGATAGTGCACGTATGACACTTTCAGGTGTTGCTGCCTCAAGAGATACACTACGAGCATATGCATTAGCTCTTGGGCAACTTCCGTTTGTTACGAATGCTGATCTCCCAATCAGTGCCTATGCAAAGGAAGTTGAGATTCCATTCACCATCACCCTTACGGGAACTCTAAAGCCATGAAAAAGCCTCTAACACACCTCATCATAGCTGGCATACTCCTGCTCATTGCAGTAGGAGCGTACGGAGTCTGGTTCGTAATGGTTGATACTGAGAATGCTAAAGCTCGTGCACTTGCTACAGAAATTGAAACAAAGAGCCAAGATGCGTCACGCATCGCTGAGGCAAAAGCAGCTCTTGCTGCACTCGCTCTGAATGAGACCGCTGTCTCCTCACACTTCATATCACCAAATGATGTGGTGCCGTTTCTCGGTAGCTTGGGCAGTACCGGTGCAGCACTTGGTTCTAAAGTGGATGTGGTGTCTGTGGGTGCAGACCCTGTTAGCTCAGGGCAGGGACATCTCACGCTCTCCATTCGTATTACCGGCAGCTTCGATGCCGTACTTCGTACCCTTGGAGCATTTGAATACGCACCATACGATGTTTCGCTCTCAAACCTTTCTTTTGATAGAAGTGGAGAATCTGGTTGGTCCGCAGCGGTAACACTGAGGGTGGGTACCGGACCGGTAGCAGCAAAACCACCTGTAAAACCAGCATCATGAAACTGACCCTTCCTAAATTCTCAAAGAACTCTGCCGGTGCATTTAAGTATGGCGACCGTCTTAACCCATCACGCGATTGGTTTATACTCGTCACTATTTTTGTAGTACTTCTTCTTGCGAGCCTTGCTTGGAATGTATGGCTCTTTGATCGTGTAACCAAAGGTGATGCAATAGGAAACGCCTCTGCACCCGCGCCACTTAACCCCGCATCCATTGATTCTGTGCAGGCATTGTTCGAAGCGAGAGCGATAAAAGAAACTGACTACAAGAACACTCATTTTGTAGACCCTTCCGTATCTAGTGCCCCTAGTGCTAGTGTTGAAGTGCCCCTATAGCTCAATGGATAGAGCAGGAGACTTCTAAGCTCTTGATCTAGGTTCGATTCCTGGTGGGGGCACCATTGACCGATTTTCAATAGAGTGTTTGAATCCATCCAGACGTTTTCACCTGTTACCCGTTGAAAGGGGTTAAGAATGGTCACGCTCGATAGGCTTCAAGATATCGCAGATCGTACTGCGAGCCTTTTTGTCGGCAAGAATCAGCTTGTACGGCATGGATTGCTCATGGCCGCGGAAGATGCTTCTTGGCACGCGGAAGAAGGGTTTCGATATGCCTCATTGGCTGGCACTCCCTTCGCTGATACGCTTGCCCAACTGACCAGGAATTCTTTGGATGGTATCGAGATCGATCTCGTCGATGTCGACAACATTCCCATACACAGACACATGAAGAGTGACATCACGCTGGTTGTACTGCCGGACTCCATGGGCCAGGGCTGGTTTGAACTGAATCGTCGGTGGAACAGAATCTACCAGAATCAGGTCATCACTCTTCCGAAGGGCGCGCTGCACGGGTTCACCTCGATGAATCCAAACACCCGACTTGGTCTGCTCGGCTTCAACTACCCGCCGATCGGAGATGATGACACGATATTCCTCTCGTAGATCGGACACCGCTACACGAGAAAGGAGGGCAGTCGCTTGCGACTAGCCCTCTTTTTCTTTTCCACAAAAGAAAACACCCAGGAGTACTCCTGGGTGTTTTCTTTCTAGTGCGGGCTGAGGGACTTGAACCCCCGACCATTCGAGTGTAAATCGAGTGCTCTACCAACTGAGCTAAGCCCGCCTACCAGCTACCATACCGCATACCAGGGTTTTTTTGAAGTATGTGCTAGGGTACCGATATGAATCTCCCCGTTATTTATGAAGACGACGCCATTGTGGCAATAGATAAGCCGATCGGTGTGATGACACATCCGGATGGTCATTCTACAGATGAAACCGTTAGTGACTGGTTTGCTAAGCACTATCCAGCCTCTGCAGAGGTGGGGGAAACACAGCGCCTGCAGAATGGTACTGAGATACTTCGTGCAGGTATCGTGCATCGTCTGGACCGCGACACTTCAGGTGTGATGATTCTCACCAAGACTCCCGAAGCGCACGCTTTCTATAAAGAAGCATTCCAGGAACATTCAATACAGAAAACCTATCTTGCGTTTGTGTACGGAACAATGAAAGAAGAGAAGGGAACCATCAATCTCCCTATCGGGCGTTCTGCCACAGACTTCCGTTTGCGTTCCGCACAGCGTGGTTCGAAAGGATTACGCCGTGACGCAATCACGCATTATCAAGTGGTGGGGGACATTGGCACACACTCTCTTATCAAAGCGATGCCACAGACCGGACGCACCCATCAGATTCGTGTGCACCTGAAGGCAGTGCACCACCCAATCGTGTGCGATCCACTCTACGCCCCTAACCAGAAATGCGATCTTGGTTTCAAGCGACTAGGGCTTCATGCATACAAGCTTGAGCTACCGTTATTGTCTGGTGAATCAATTACTATTACCGCACCCGTACCACTAGAGCTACAAGCTGCTATAGCAATGTTTCCGAATACTGAAGACCTTCTTTAAAAGAGGGAGGCGACGACCGTGGTGGTCGCCGCCTCAAACGAACTTGCGCCATCTTGCTCACCCTAAGGCTCGCAGGTACTCCACTGCCTTAACAACTGCCTGTTCTCGATGATTTAGCTTGTCTTCCTTTTCATGAGGAGGAAATTGTTCACCAATTCCCATGAGCAGACCCCAACTGTCGACAAACATGAGGGATGCAAACGGGAACCCTTCAATACGCATCTGGTCTGGTTGTTCCAGTACGTGACCATCGAGAGAACCTTCGAACATGACGGGCTCAACGATCGTGCCATCTTCGTTGAGTATGGTCATGGCAAGAACCGTACGCGCTTGGATGGTTCGGTCTTCGCCGGTGAGTGTGATCATCTGCGCGATGGCGTAGCTGATGATCTCTTCATCGCCCATGCGGGTCTCACCATCCCGCCAGCGTCGAACGAAGATACCTGGCGCTCCACCTAACGCCTTGATAAAGAAGCCGGTGTCGTCCGAGAGGATGAAGACCCGCTTTCCAACAAGAGCAGGATGTCCTAGAAGCGCCCTGGCATATGCTCGCACCTTGATCTCAGCGTTCTGGCCAAGATTCGTTCCGGTCTCCTGAACATCGGTCTCGCAGCCGAGATCCTCAGGAGATAGAACCTCGAACCCGAGATGCTCGAGGATGCTTCGCATCTCCAGGATCTTGCCCGGATTACTGGTTGCGTATAGTAAGGTGTTTTGGGACATGATTTACTCCGTGAATGGGTCCACAGGGATACTATACCGTCCAGAGAAAGCGTCTAGTTTTGCTTTTATACAGGCCGTGTGGTAGATTTTGCCTACTATGAATTCCGTTATAACTCCCGTAAAGACGGCGGAGCGCACCAGCCTTGGTATCCGCCCAGGTGACACTGTACGTGTACACCAGAACATTGTTGAGAAGGGTAAGACCCGAACTCAGGTGTTCGAAGGTCTCGTTATTGCTGTAAAGCACGGCACTGAGGCAGGTGCTTCGTTCACCGTCCGCGCAACCCTTTCAGGTGTTGGTGTTGAGCGTATTTTCCCACTCTTCGCTCCATTTATCTCTAAAATCGAGATCGTGCGCCGTTCTAAGGTTCGTCGCGCTAAGCTTTACTTCATCCGTGAGAAGGTTGCTCGTGAGGTACGTCGTCAGCTTCGCAACATGCGCATGGTAAAGATGTCTACCGACGACTTCAAGGAGGAAGAGATTCCTGCTGAAGCAGCACCTGTAGAAGTCGAGGAAGTAATGGAGATGGATCCAGCACAGACTTCAGAAGGTGCAGACATGACTCCTGCAGAAGAGGAAGTAGGTACACCTGAAGCTCCTGTTGTTGAGGAAATGTCAGTTGATGCTCCTACAGAGGAACCAGCAGTTGAAGAAGAGAAAGCTGCGTAAGCTTTGATAAAAAGAAAGGGCCGCTCTAAGCGGCCCTTTCTTTTTATCTTTTCATTCCGTATAGTGGAAAAATCCCGTGAGGGAACACCTGCCCAGGTGTTGAAATTGGTAGACAAGCATCCTTGAGGTGGATGTGCCGCAAGGCGTGGAGGTTCAAGTCCTCTCCTGGGCACCGAAAACATATGCCTACACTGTATACAGGAAAGGGCGATGGCGGTACGACGAAGACATTCGGTTGTGATCAACAGCGCATATCAAAAGCAACCGAGCTGCCAGAAGCGCTTGGTACGTTAGATGAACTCAACTCATTCCTTGGATTAGCAAAGATTCGTGCAAAACAGGTGCAAGATTCTAGTCTCCAGGTAGGAAAGAAATCATATTCAATATCCGCAATCCTTCGCGATGTGCAGGAAACACTCTTTATCGTTCAGGCAGAAGTTGCGGGAGCACCAAAGAAAGTAGGGAAGGTGAAGGTAACGCATGTAGAGAAGTTGATTGCGGCGGTAGAAGGAGAGATTCCTCCCGTAGTGTCCTTCTCCATTGCAGGAGGTACTGAAGTGTCTGCGCTTCTTGATGTTGCACGTACGCTTGCACGCCGTGCAGAGCGTCGTGTGGTGGCGGTGCATGAGCTTGAACTACGAACTCTCTCACCACACACTCGTGCGTATCTCAATCGTCTTTCCTCTCTTTTATTTGCACTTGCTCGTCTCGCAAATCATAAATCAGGCGTCGTAGAAGAGAATCCAACATATCGATAATCCGTCTCCCGTGGTATAAGAGTTCAGTGCGCTACATGGCGGCTATGGTGTAACGGTTAACACTACAGGTTGTGGCTCTGTGTATTGTTCGGGCGAACTCTCACAACAGCTTAGGAGGCGATCATGAGAGAAAAAACGGATGCGTTCTCACACGCCACCGATGCTCTTTCACAACTTGGCATTCCAAAAATTCTTGAAGCGCTTCGAGCTACCGGTATATCCGTTCGACGTTCTGATATGGGTGGAAGTCACTCGGTGGTAACCTACCCGCCACTGCATGCACTCAGAAAGACTGAGTCACCAGCAGTGACGTATGGAAAGACCACGAGTCTGTACATCCACATCCCGTTCTGTGAAAGTGTGTGTACGTTCTGCCACTACGTCGTTCAGCACTATCGTGGTAACCGCGAATCTGCTGCGCGTCAGAGTGTAGTGTCCGGATATATGCACGCACTAAACATCGAGATGAACAGTTGGGCGCATGAACTCGGTACGACTGGTACGACTATCACATCAATCTATATCGGTGGCGGAACACCACTGGTGCTGGAAACGCATCAACTGGTTGATCTGCTCGACATGATTAGGTTGAAGTTTAAGGTGGCTGAAGGCGCGGATATCTGCGTCGAAGCCAGCCCTCTCACCATCACTGCTACCGACGGCCTCGCTAAACTGCAAACATTGAGACAGCACGGGGTCACGCGCCTCAGTTTCGGTGTGCAATCCCTCGATAATGAAGTTTTGCTTCGTGCCGGTCGCGGATATGAGCGGGCAACCGCCATTCGTGCCTGCATGATTGCAGCGCAAGTTTTCGACAACTGGAATATAGATCTCATACAGTCCCTGTACAAAGGGACTTCGGATGAGATCTGGGAGAATCTTCAAGCGATCGATCAAGTACGACCACCACACGTCACCTGGTACCACGGTAGGTTCATGGACCGACCGCAAGGCCACTGGCGTAATGAGCCGAACATGCAGAAGGGCTTCGAGAATGATCAGCAAACCCTCTTCGGACGGATGCTGATCTGGCAGGAACTTGCACAGATGGGATACCGTCAGATCGACGGGAATCGCTTTGTGCTGGGTGAGCGCTTCGTTGACCCTTTCAAGAAGACTCGTACTTCAGTCACCAGTGATCTGCTCGGACTCGGAGTCTCAGCCTACTCTCACGTAGGTTCGCAGTCTCATGAGCCCGGTGGTCTATTCTTCCGTAATACGACAAAGACTCCAGACTACGTGAACAGACTGGAGACAGGCTTCAATCCGATTGAATCAGGATTCACGTTTGATCCTGATGAACATCTTGCGGCATCGTATGTCGTAGGGCTACGGACCGGGAGACTACCTTTTCAGGCGCATGTGTACGCGTCTGAGGTAGCAGTGTCCTATTACGACCGGTTGATACATGAGCTCAGCAAAGTAAAGGTGTTGGAGCTTGTGAATTCAGACTCGGGCACGATGATCAGATTGTCGGAGCTCGGAAGGTTATTTGAGGACGAGATACTCGCGCTCTTCTACAGTCCTCGTGTTTTAGAGCTCCTGGCTCCAGCTAAGTAGTTTTTATGGCCACCGCGGTTGTACCGCGGTGGCCAACTGTTTTATATTTCAAGTAAGTAAACCTTAGCGAGGTTGCGACTTGGATTCTCTAACGTATACTGCGTCCCGGACAATCATGTTCTGAGGGGAAACCTCCAATGGCTAAACTACTTATGGGGCTTGGTACCCTTCAGCTGCATGGCCTGCAGACCACGCTGTATAGGTGGCTTCAAGCCAACTCGATGATGAACAGAGACATTTCACCGCCGCTACAGGCATACTGCAACTGTACGCTTGGAACTAATTTCGAACCCGAGCGTGTTCGTTCCTTGCGGGATGCGCTCGCAACAGAGTTTGTTGACGTGTTCCAAGAAGAGGGACTTGTAGCACGGGCCGATGCACCATTCTGCGTCAAAACACAGCAACAGGATGGATACACGACACTTCTACTACCGCTTGAAAGTAAGCTGCTGCAGAGTGTTCGCAAACGTTTGCGGGAATACCTGTCTCGTGAGTGGGGATTCCGTGTTCATGATGGCGATCATCCGGCGAGCATAACGCTTGTACATAATATTCCGGCTACTGCTGACGAGCAGATCATGGAACTGTGTGCGATGCTCGTATGGCCGGACTTTGTCACGTTCACTTCGGCAGCGATATATACGGGAGGGAAGCAATACAAGCGTTTTGGCCAGATCCCGTTCAAAACCCAATAGGTTATATATAGATTGAAAGGTAAACGGGGGTCTGCGGACCCTCGTTTTGCTATACTGCCACCATGAAATCATTTATAGAGGAATTCAAGAAGTTCGCCCTACGCGGCAATGTCATAGATCTGGCAATCGGTGTTGTGATTGGTACTGCATTCAGCAATATCACCAATTCGTTAGTCACTAACATCATCACACCACCCTTAGGTCTCTTGCTGGGACAGGTAGACTTTAAGGACCTTGTTCTTAATCTTGGAGGTACGGTTGAAATTAAATACGGTCTCTTCCTTCAGTCCGTTCTCGATTTCGTCATCATCGCATTGGTACTCTTCGTGCTGATTCGTCTCATAAATCGTATTGCTAATAAGAAGGCCGAAGATATGCCTGAAGCAAGTAAGTCTCCTGAGCTCCAGGTGCTAGAACAGATTCGTGATTCAATTGGTCATCCAAAACTGTAATCAGGTATGAAAAATCTCCTAATAGGCATTGCGCTCGTTGTACTGATTGGCGTTGGTGCATTCGTATACCGCAGTGCAATGGAACGCCCGAAAGTTGCACTACCAATAGGAGGTGAGAAGGCCTGTACCCTTGAGGCAAAGATTTGTCCTGATGGAAGTGGTGTTGGTCGTACTGGTCCAAATTGTGAGTTTGCTGCGTGTGCACTTCCAAATGCTGAAGATGCACAGATCGGAATTTCCTTTGTGATACCGGATGGCTTCGTTGCGAACCCAGATGCGATTGGAGCAGATACTTCACTACGTGCGGTCTTTGATTCAAAGACCATCAAGTCCGGTGGAGTTCCTGATTCACTTATCATTCGTCGCTACGGTGTCCCAGCAGGGAAGACTGGGAATGACGTGATACTGGCAAATACCGTACATGAATCATCAGGCATTCAGGCTGCCTCAATGAAAGAATTTGAGCCGGTGATCATAAATGGAAATACATTCCAAACAATAACGGTTGAGCGTTTTGAAGCACTGGTGCACACAGAATACTATCTCGTACGCACAAATGATGTGCTCCGCTTTGAGGTAGTGGAACGTGAGGTGAATAATTGGACAGACCCTAATCTCAAGGTTATGAAACTGCCATCGCATCAAGCGTTACAAAATCTCCTGGTAACTCTACAGAGTACCAAGTAAAGAAAAGCCCGGTCTAGCGACCGGGCTTTTCTTATCCTGCGATTTGTATAACCACAAACAGTACTAATGCACCCAACAGGGTCATGACTGTTGTAAGGATGCGCGGGTGATTGTGGTGACTCTCAGGCAAGAGATCTGATGCTCCAATGTAGAGGAAGAATCCTGCAAATGTTGAAAGGATAATCGCGAGTGCGCCTTCCGGTACTGTGATAAAGAGTGTGGCAATTGCACCAAGAAGCGGGGCAGCAGCATCAGCTAGTAACCACCTAAATGCTTCTTTGCGAGAACCCCCATTCTTAAGAACAAGGTTTACGGTATTGATACCGTCAGAGAAATCATGCGTCAGTACTGCCGCCGCTACCACTGCACCAACCGCAGGAGATACTTGGAATGCAAGACCAATAGCGAATCCATCAAGGAAGCTGTGACTTGAAAGACTGCCTGCACCAATGATGCCGCGACGAGTGCTGTGGTGTGCATGTACATGTCCATCGTCACCGTCATTGTGTGCGTGAAGCAGAATCACGCGATCCAGAATCATGTATGCAAAGAAGCCAATTGCCGTGAACGTGATGAGTGTGCCTGGCTCGAAGAATGTAGCGCCAAGCTCAAGCGATTCTGGGATGAGGTCGAAGAACGCAACTGCCAGGACAGCTCCGGCCGAGAACCCAAGAATAAGGTGGAGCTTATCTTTGAGTTTCAAAGCCAAGCTGCCACCGATAAAGGTGGCCACAGAGGCAGCGAGGGCAACGAGTAGTATTGGTAGGGATTCCATTTTGTAAGTATATAACTTCTCAAACGACTACGGCTATAAGTGCTACCATTAGCCTAATCAGTAGTAATTAATATACCTATGCCCGAATCATTACCAGAGACCATTGTGCGCGCATCTCGCCCTGTCCGTTATGCGGCAGCCGCTGCGCTCACGGTGCTCGCCCTGTTCCTCCTCGTTAAGACGTTTGATGCTATAGACCAGTTTGGTACGGGTCCTAACCGTCCTATTAACAGCATTACAGTGTCTGGTGAAGGAAAGAGTACATCTATTCCAAACATTGCACAGATAACCTTCACCGTGCAGGAGACTGCAGCAAGTGTTAAGGATGCGCAGGATGCTGCAACAAAGCGAACGAATGATTCACTCGCTGCAATGAAGACTATGGGAATTGAAGAGAAGGATATTAAGACTCTTGGA
Organism: Parcubacteria bacterium C7867-008; assembly: GCA_001189215.1. Lineage (GTDB taxonomy): Bacteria > Patescibacteriota > Minisyncoccia > Phycocordibacterales > Phycocordibacteraceae > C7867-001. The sequence goes on from LFCR01000002.1 coordinate 137,970, forward strand.
TACAATGTGTATCCTCAGTATGAGAACCGCGCGATGGCTCCTTGTTACCCAGGTAGCGCATGCCCAACGCAGTCCAATAAGATCTCTGGATACCAGGTATCTCAGACCGTACAAGTAAAAGTACGTGACACTGCGAAGGCAGGTGACGTGCTTCAGCAGCTCGGCACCTTTGGTGTACAGAACATCTCAGGACCAGACTTCATGCTTGATGATGACAGCACCGTTACCGATGAGGCACGTGCTGAAGCAATTAAGGATGCTCGTGAAAAGGCAGAGCTTCTTGCTAAGCAGCTCCACGTTCGTCTTGGTGATGTGATCAGCTTCTCTGAGGGAGGAGGTTACTACCCAATGTACAGCGGCTATGCAAAGGGAGGTGTTGCTATGGATGCTGCAGTGGCTCCATCACCATCACTTCCGGTAGGGGAGAACGAAACAAATGTAACGGTTCAGGTTACGTACGAGATTCGCTAAATAACAAAATCTCTGTGACAAAGCCACGCGGTTTTCCTGCGTGGCTTTGCTCATTTGACACCCTAAAACCCTGTAGTAATATAGGAATATATAAGAGCCCCCGGGGCTTTTTTATTTAGACCACCATGAATTCATTCATCAGCTATCTCATTCACTGCAGTCTTCATTGCGGGCCTTGACTACCTCTTCACCCAAGGAGTCAGCCAGCTCATCGTTCGCTAATTTTAGCAACGTTATCTTCTCACCATGGAAACACGCACCGCACCTTCGTTCTCTGATGACGCGATCAGCACTGAACCACGTTGGTACACTATTCACACCTACGCTGGCTACGAGAACGCTGTTGAACGTAACCTCAAGCAGCGCATCGAGTCTCTCGGTATGGAGCACAAGATCTTCGAGGTAGTAGTTCCTACTGAAAAGAAGATTCGCATCAAGGGAGGGAAGCGCATTCTCGAAGAAGAGAAGATCTATCCGGGATACATTCTCGTGCGCATGATCGTAGATGAGGATTCGTGGTTCGTGGTACGTAACACTCCCCGTGTTACAGGATTCGTTGGTTCAGGTACCACACCAGTTCCTATGGAAGAGTCTGAAGTTGCTACGCTCATGAAGCGTATGGATCAGGAGGTGCCGAAGCACCGCATCGACCTCCAGAAGGATGATCCTGTGGTTATTAATGATGGTCCATTCAAGGACCTAGAGGGCAAGGTAGGAGAGATCGACGAGGAGCGCGGTAAGGTCAAGGTCATGGTGGCCATGTTCGGACGCGAGACCCCGGTTGAACTCGACTTTTTGCAGATTCGCAAACTTTAAGGTACAGTCGCTACACAAACACATATGGCTAAAGTAGTTAAGAAAATCAAGCTCCAAATCCCCGGCGGAAAGGCAACCCCTGCACCTCCGGTTGGTACCGTACTCGGCCCTGCCGGCGTGAACATTGGTGACTTCGTCAACAAGTTCAACGAGCAGACCAAGGACAAACCAGGCATTATTATCCCGGTTGATATGACCGTCTATGACGACCGTACCTTCACTTTCGTTCTTAAGGTATCTCCAATGCCTCGTCTTATTCTCAAGGCACTCGGTATTGAGAAGGGTTCAGGTAAGGCTCCTTCTAAGAAGGCAGGCACCCTAACTCGCGCTCAGGTCCGTGAGATCGCTGAGACCAAGATGCCAGACCTCAACGCAGGTAGCATCGAAGCAGCAGAGCGCATGGTGGAAGGCACCGCACGTTCGATGGGTGTTGAGGTTAAGTAATCTCAGACACATGATGTAAAGGCGCTCCCAGTGGGGCGCTTTTACATTTCCAATTTCTGTATACACTGCTGCTATGTCCGAAGGGTATGTAAACACACGATGCGTGCGGAAAGCATGCGACCGGCTCAAGATTCAGTACATCATCCATGATGAGTACGGAAACTTTGTCTCGGTACAGAAGAATAGGAAATACTTCTTCGTGAATGCATCAATGCCATTCAACTCAAGCTCACTCAATAAGATTTGTTCAGATAAAGACTTTGCAACAAAACTCTTGCAGGATGTGGTGCGTATGCCAAAGACAAAGGGATACTTCGATCCATGTCCGAAAGATGTGAAATACACAGACTACGTCGCTCAACCAAACTACGAAGCAATCACGGAATCTATTTGTTCAGAGTTTTCATTTCCACTCATAGTGAAAATGAATAGTGGGCAGCAGGGAACTAACGTATTCAAATGCTCAACTAAAGAAGAGGTGTCCTCTGCACTCGCTGCTATCTTCGATCATAATTCTCAACACTATGATTTTGTTGCACTGGCACAGGAGTATATTCAACCTAAAGCTGAGTACCGCGTAATTGTCTTTCGAGGAAAGGTACTACTTGCCTATGAGAAGAACATCGAGTCTGCAACATTCGTAGGGAACCTAAGCCCTCTCCACTATGAGAACGCTACAGCAATTCAAATTCAAGATATCGAACTCCTACAGCGTCTGCAGGAGTGTGTGGCTCCAATCTTTCCAATACTAAATCTTGAGTTCACTGGTATCGATATCATCCTTGGAACAGATAATCAGTTATATATTATTGAACTGAATTCACGACCAGGTTTTACCTTGTTTGAGAAAGACAACAGCGATGAACCATTAGTACTAATGTACGAGAAGATTCTATCTGAATTAGAGTGAGACTAAATCAAAGTCAGAACCTCTTGAATGCGTTTCGTGCCAGGTGATTGTGTTGGTGGACTGATCAATCACACCGATGCGATCAACGGTCTGATCCCAAGGCTTTCGTTCAAGTGCCTCTGCACTAAACTGACTGCTGTCACAAATACACACACGCATCCAAGCGGTTGGAACTACCGATAGGAATTGATCATACCAACCACCACCTCGTCCAGTACGCGTTCCCGTTGCGTCAATTTTTGTACAAGGCATGAGAACACAAACAAATGCACCCTTTGATGCTCGCTTAGCTCGCTCCGCTTCTTCCCACGGATCAATGTCTAATCGGGGTGGAATGGGGTAGTGATCTTCTGGAACTTCAATAAAATGACTGTAATCAGCTTCACCCTCAAGAGCGGTATACGTCACATAGAATGGCTTACCATCAACTGTTTCTTCTTCGTAGGACATGGCTAGATTATACCTCCGCTTTCCCTCTGTTCTGTAATATGGCACTGTGGCGGGAGATCAACACAATTTTCGTGGAGAGAACCCATGGGCGTACTGCCTATCCAGCTATTGCGTAACCTGCAGGGGGAATACATCACAGGCGTCGGTGACAAATTCCTCAACCCTGCTTCAATCGACATGCCATTGTCGTTCGAAGCGTTCCGGCTGGAGAGCGTGTTCCTTCCGGAGAAAAACTTGAAGATTCGAGATATGTTCGACGTGGTCGGCGTGCGAGCACACGATCTCGCGAACCCTCTCGAAGTCGGTGTTGTGTACCTTATTCGAGTCGATGGCACTTGGTCGTTGCCAAAGAGTGCATACGGCTACGCGAACCCAAAGTCATCAAGTGGCCGTGTGAACCTGTTCTGCCGCCTCCTGGCCGACGGGGTCGACATGTACGATTTCATTCCGAAAGGGTGGAGTGGTGAATGTTGGATGCTGGTGCGTCCGGACAGTTTCCCCATCATCCTGCATGAGGGATTGTCTGTCGCACAGCTTCGTGTCTTTGACGAGAAAGCTTTTTTGAGCGAGATGGACATGGAGGTTGCTGTCAGAAGGCACGGTCTCCTGTTCGATGCTGTGCGGAGGAAGATCCCGTTCGATGAACTTCACCTGCACGGTGACTCGCTCTACCTGACCCTCGCAGTCGGAAAGAACTTCGGCTACGAGTGTCGGGGGCTGCACAAGCCACTGGACTTCGGTGCGATTGGTACGCACAACCCCGCGGACTACTTCGTTCCAATCGAGGCACCGGACGGCTGCTACACGCTGCGGAAGGGCAACTTCTACATCCTCTCAACCTCTGAGCGGGTGATGGTTGCGCCGGGGCATTCGGCTGAACTCCGACCTATCGATCCTCGGCTTGGTGAATTCCGGTCGCATGCTGCAGGATACATCGATCCCGGTTGGGGATTTGGTCAGAATGGTGAAGTCTGCGGGCGGCCGATCACCCTTGAGGTGATCCCACACGAAGACTTCACGGTCCGTAACGGTCAACGGATTGCTCGTCTTCGCTACGAACGCATGAGCGCCGAACCGGACACGAACTACGATGCAGCACCTTCCAACTACCTGGTGCAAGAGGGACCTCGGCTCTCAAAACATTTCAGAACCTGAGGAAAAATCTCGACAAGAGAAATGGGCCGCGCGATGAAACGCGCGGCCCAGTTTGTTTGCCTCATTACGAAGCTTTACGACACATCACGCTCCACGATGTCTTGTTCGCCGCGCTTGAGGCTGAACTGGCTGGGTTCAGATTCAAGATGCAGTACAAGACCATGCGGACCATAGTTCTTAGTGAGGACCTCAGCCATCTGGCTCGCACGATGGTGCAGTGTCGGGTGAACATCGTTACGTGCACGACGCTCAACGAGATAGGTATGTCCGCGCAGGTCGCCGGTAATTCGGATGGGCACACGGTATCCCATGGGAATGTAGTATTGGTCGATACGGTCTTCGAGTTCGAGTCGCTGTAGTGCTGCAAGTTGACGTGCAAGCAGTTCCATCGCTTCTGCGCGAAGATCGTCCGGTAGCTCGTTCAGGTACCAGGGTTCAAAGCCATACTCTTCAGAGAGCAGTGGCATAGGAACCGTAACTGAACGATGTCGTTCAAGGTCGCGGAATGAAGCGAAGTCTAAGAGGAACGAGAATTCGGCGGTGCCGCATTCTCGAACATCCCACGGCAGTTCGATACCGCGAGGGCGTGACCCAAAGACATCTGCATATTCGCGCATCCGTTCTGGACGCACGGCATCGTGCGTCAGAGCGAAGACAGGAAACGTTGACGCGTCAGCGATGAAATACCCTGACCCTTGTTGAGCCATGTAGGCATACCACTCACGGTCCTTGTGCCGACTCTCCCAATCAGGATCATTTGCACGATCCGTGAATGAGTGCGGGTACTCCTTTAGAAGCAGCCCCTCCATTACCTCGGCAACTTCACGCACTTCAGGAAGCGGATGGTTTCGCAACCACGGAAGCCGATCGCCAAACTGCCGAATCGTACCTGTCCACGTTAGATTCGTAGATGCGCCGGCAGGCAGGAAGCTCCGCATGGTGTCGAAGGCGCGAGCGTTGATTGCTTTTGCATACTTCTTCAGATCACCGTCTCCGATGACGTCAAACGGATATCGTTCAGCAAGAACAATTTGCATCCTCTCGAGACCCTTGAGATAAAAGGCACGCCAGTTCTCAAGGATTTGAACAGATGCAGTTGATCCGACTGGATCAACGAATGGTTGGGAAGCAAAGTCGATATAGCGGGTTGAAGCCTCTTGTCCGTTGTAGAGCGGGAAGTGCTGAATCGCTTTCGCGGTCAACATTGAAACTCCCGAAATACTAACGAACACTTCACCCATGTCGCCGATGGACTGGTGCCCATACCCGACATAGAACTGTTCCATAAAGTTACCGGAACCGCTCTTTCCTAGTCGTGTCAGATGCTTACGGATGCCGCCGACGGAGCGGCTATCCATGGCACCCAGCATTGCTTTGTCTTCAGAGGTGATGAGCGCGCCGGTATTCAGCACGAGCACTTCACCTCCTCCACTCAGCTGAGCACTGTGGTGTAAAAGGTCAGAAACCTCGCGCATAGAAACCTCCATAGTTGCGAGTCTAGCATGAGCATATAGGTCCTAGAGAAAAGCAGCAAACATGTTGTAATTGCAGGATTAAAGCATCACTGATACGGTGCAGTAAGATTTGAACCAAAGGAACAGACCATGATCTCGCACCCACTTTTCATTTCGTTCGATGGTGGTGAAGGAGTTGGTAAGTCCACTCAGAGCAAACTCCTTCAAGAACGACTGCCCAATCTCTATCCAGATCTCAGATTCATGTTCACCAGGGAGCCGGGTGGTACGCCTTTTGGCGGACTGATTCGCTCCTTGATACTGTCGGAGGATGCAGAAAAGGCAGACGCAAACACAATGTTTGGTTTGTTTGTGGCAGACCGGGCGCATCATCTGAGCACTGTAGTTCTTCCTGCACTCAATGCCGGGAAGGTGGTGATCTCAGACCGATTTGTTGCAGCAACTTTCGCGTACCAGGCGTATGCGATGGATGGGAAGATTTCTACTGAACTCTTCGACCAGTATTACAACGAACTGCTGGCGCGTCCGGACCTTACGATCCTCTTCGATCTGAGTGTGGAGGAGTCGCAGTGTCGCGTCGCGGCTCGGAGGGGTGAAATCAACCATTTCGATCTGCAAACCTCTGATTTCCACCGCAAACTTTTCGAAGGGTATCGCAAGTTCGCAACGGACTATCACACCCAGGACAACCAAGTGGCTCTCGTTGACGCTGCTGGCGACGTCGAAACGGTGCATGAGCGCATTATGGACTTGCTCATTCCAGCGCTTTGCACATGAAGCTGAGCCCGCGACCGGGAGGTCGCGGGCTCACTCACTTTTAAGGTACTATGACTGCAATATGGACTACTCACACATACAAAACGAAGACCGCGATCTCTACTCCCTCATAGAAGGGGAGGAGGCTCGTCAGCGCGAAGGACTTGAACTGATTCCTTCAGAGAACTACGTCTCAAGCGCCGTGCGCGAAGCAATGTCTTCTGCACTCACAAACAAGTATTCAGAAGGATACCCAGGCAAGCGGTATTACGGTGGTCAGGAATACACAGACCAAATTGAAACACTCGCTATTGAACGAGCTAAAAAGATCTTCGGTGCTGATCACGCAAACGTACAACCACTTGGTGGAGCAGCTGCAAACATTGCTGCGTACTTCGCATGGCTTGAACCAGGAGACACGATTCTCGGCATGGACCTTGCACACGGCGGACATCTTACTCACGGTGCTCCTGTTACGTACATGGCGAAACTCTTTAAGTTCGTACGTTACGGCATGAAAGATCCAGACACTGGCGAGATAGATTACAACCAGCTTCGTGAGATCGCTCTCAAGGAACGACCAAAGATTATCCTCGGAGGATTCTCTGGATACTCCCGCTCAATAGATTGGGCAAAGATCTCTGAGATCGCACGAGAAGTTGATGCTGTTGCTATGGCAGATGTTGCACACATTGCAGGACTTATTGCAGGGGGTGCTGCAGAGAATCCGTTTGATCATGGTTTCCAGATTGTTACGACCACCACACACAAAACACTTCGTGGTCCCCGTGGCGCCATGATCCTTTCGAAGGGAACGGTCTCTTCACCACTACGTGCTCCTGAGAAGACGGTAGAGAATCTTCCAACACTTATCGATCGCAGCGTGTTTCCGGGCCTTCAAGGCGGACCACATATGCACCAGATCGCTGCAAAAGCAGTGGCGTTCAATGAAGCGCTCCATCCTAACTTCAAGACATATGCGCATCAGGTGGTAGCGAATGCCAAGGCAATGGCAGAAGTCTTTAAGGAAGAAGGGGTACGACTCATTGGTGGTGGTACAGACAATCACCTTATCCTTGCAGATGTGTATGGGTCTCTTGGTATCTCAGGTGGTGACGCAGAAACACTGCTTGATGCTGCAGGTATAACACTCAACAAGAACTCTATTGCAGGAGATACGCGTAAGCCATTTGATCCATCCGGCATCCGTTTCGGTACACCAGCAATAACAACGCGTGGATTCAAAGAGGAACAAGTAACAGAGGTTGCTCGTATCATGATCGATGTTCTTAAAAACAAAGATGATGCAGCGGTGTCTAAAGCGCGAGCATCCATAAAAGAACTTGCTGAAGCAAATCCTGTTCCTGAATCATTTATCTAGTTTGACTATTTTCGTACATATAGTATTTTCCGCCTAGACCTGAATTCACAGGAAACAGGAGATTAATTCATGACGGCAGCCGTAAAAGCAGCTGTTGCTGACGATTCTGGTCGCAGCCAGCTGTACTGCTCGTTCTGTGGTCACTCACAGCACGAAGTTAAGAAACTCATTGCGGGGGGAGCAACTGTGTTCATCTGCGATGAGTGCGTGGGTCTATGTCTCGACATCATTGGTGAGGACTCGAGCTTTGCCGACGTCGAGCAGTTTGCCAGCTTGGGCCGGAGAAGTATTCGACGTCGTGCATGGATATCTATCCAAATGTCGGGTGGAGATTTCCTGAAGTCTGCGCTCGGTATCGACTTGCTCGAAGAGGGCAAGGATATTGGCTCGATGCAAGAAGTCGCCGCAAAGTTGTTGCACTGTCTCCGTGGACTGGTAATCGGAGCACAATCGATCGAGGAGCTGCTTGCAGCAAAAAGGGCGATTCTGACAGACCTCGATGATGCCCACGCTATCTATGTCGGTGAAGATGAGCAAAAGCGACGCAACCTTGCCGCTATTGAGGCTGAGATCGCAAGAAAAGGTGCCAGCACCTAAACTCAGGTTGTTCTGTAAAAGATTGACGCCCGCCTACTCGGTGGGCGTTTCTTTTGGGCCTATTCTGCTATAGTCCTCATATGAAAGAGATGCACGATGAAGTGGTAGAGCAAATGCTTGAACGCATTGCTAATGCACTTGGGCAGATACAGAAATATCGTGCATCTCATCTAGACAACCCTCGTCTCGAAAACATCCTCACGCAGCTGGAACGTGTTGAGCACGTTCTCGAAGAGAAGGGCAGGCTGGAGTATCGAGAGAAACTAGACCTAGATTTTCATCTCATTGAAGACACTCCTCTAGAAGGGAATTCTCATCTAGGTCGTGAGTTATATAGCATCAAGAATTTCACCGAACATAACCTATAAGGTATTCCGGTGCTGATTCTGCTATAGTCCCACTATGGAAAACCGAATCCGCCAAGCGGTTCAGCAGTCCCTCGAAACACTCGGAGCAACCGGAGTGGCCTTTGCGGTGGAGTGGCCAGCTGATCCTGCACATGGAGACTTTGCCGTTAATGCGGGATTTGCAGCGAGCAAGATTCTTGGAAAGAATCCTCGTGAGATCGCTGAGGCAATTGCCCCTGCCCTCAAAGAAGCGCTCGGGGATGATGCAGCACACATTGAGGTTGCCGGTGCTGGTTTCATAAACATCACGCTTTCAGCAAACGCTGTTGCAAAACTTCTAACAGAAGCAAAGGGTGATACGTGGGGTATTGGCACTGCGCACGCCGGTGAGCGGATCATGATCGAGTACTCAAACCCGAATCCATTTAAGGAGATGCACATAGGACACCTCATGAGTGCAATCATTGGCGAATCAATGTCTCGTCTGATGGAATCTTCAGGAGCTAATGTCGTACGTGATACGTACGGTGGTGACGTTGGTCCACATGTGGCGAAAGCAATCTGGGGCCTTCGAGATAACGGTGTTGCTGAAACACCAAGCGCTGAAGATATTGGAAACGCGTATGCGCACGGCGCACGCGCCTATGAAGAGAGTGAAACAATAAAGAAGGATATCGATGCATTGAACGCACAGATATACGCGATGCTCGCAAAGGATCCTACAGAGCACTCCGAAGAGGAGCGTGTACTACATGACACGTGGATCCGCGGACGCGAAGTATCGGTTACTGCGTATCGAAAGCTCTGGGATCGCCTTGGTTCACATTTTGATTACACGATCTTCGAAAGTGATACGACACCTATCGGCATGCGTATCGTGCAGGATGAGATCAAGAATGGAGTCTTTGAAGAAAGTGAAGGAGCAGTTATTTATCGTGGTGAGAAGGTTGGTCTACATACTCTCGTATTCATTACCTCATACGGTACGCCAACATACGAAACAAAGGATATCGGTCTTGCGTTCTGGAAAGAGGAACACGCACCAACCGATAAGGTATTCATTCTCACCGCTGCTGAACAAGTAGGGCACTTCAAGATTGTTATTGCTGCACTCAATGAGTTCGCTCCACAGCTCGCAAACAAGATGCAGCATATCTCGCATGGCTTCCTCAAGCTCACGACTGGCAAGATGTCTTCTCGTGAAGGAAACGTTATCACCGCAGAAGAACTTATTCGTGATGTTATCGAACGTGCGAGTGAAAAGAACGAAGACCCACTCATAGCAGAACAAGTAGCACTTGGTGCCATTAAATACATGATCCTTCGTCAGGCACCTGGGGGAGACATCATCTTCGACATGGAGAAGTCTCTTTCTCTTGAGGGAGATTCAGGCCCTTATCTCCAGTACGCATTAGTACGTGCTACTTCAATTCTTGCTGCGTCCGAAGTGTCTCCCGCAACAACCACATCATTCGAAAACGAAGCACCACTTCTAGCGCGTATGATCACACGCTTCCCTGAAGTCGTCGCACGAGCAGAAGAACTCCGTGGACCACATGTGCTCGTTACGTACCTCACCCAACTAGCAGGGGAGTGGAATTTTTTCTACGCGTCAGGAAAGATTATCGGAAGTGAGAACGAAGCGAGCACACTCGCACTCGTTCAAGCATTTGTTACGACCATGCGTAACGGTCTAACTATTCTCGCAATCCCCGTGCCAGAGAAAATGTAGGTTGCGAAAGAGTACTAAAAGCGATAGGGTAGGCAACAGACTGTTCATCCAGGGCAGTTTAATAGGGAGGCGAAACGTTGTCGGATTTGGCGCAAGACGACTCGGATATCAACGCGAACCACGGCATCTATCGGCGGTTTCGGAAAGGGATCATGCGTGATCACTCCGACATCCTGATCGATGCTGGCGCGCAGGCCACGCCGCCGGTTTCAAGGGACCAGGCGGTCCTGGACAGTATCGACTTCGAAGACGGTCTGAAGACGCAGCGCGTCTTCAGACCACCGCACTACGTGATGCCCTATGTCTTGGCGGAGATCGCCAGGCTGAAGGGCGCCGGTGCGGGCACCCGTGAACTGCAGGCGGCCTAACGAGGTTCGCCAACAACTGAAACAGAAGGCCCGGTCGCGCAAGCGTCCGGGCTGTTTCCTTTTTATGGTACGAACGATAGGATAAGTAAATCATGGCTGAAATGGAGAACGATGATAATCAGGTATCTGAAGTAGCAAAACGTGAGGAGGAAATCCTTGCGTATTGGAACGAACAGCAGACCTTCAAAGCTTCTCTTGAGAAACCATCTCCTAATGGTGAGTACGTTTTCTACGATGGTCCTCCATTTGCAACTGGGCTCCCACATCACGGGCATATTCTTGCCGGCACTATAAAAGATGCGATACCACGTTATAAGACGATGCGTGGTTTCCACGTGCGCCGCCGTTGGGGCTGGGACTCACACGGTTTGCCACTCGAGAACATCATCGAGAAAGAACTTGGCATAAAGACGAAGCGAGATATCGAAGAGATGGGAGTTTCCGTATTTAACGAAGCAGCTCGTAACGCGGTACTTCGGTATGCAAATGAGTGGAAGCGCATCGTACCTCGTATTGGTCGGTGGGTGGACATGGAGGATGACTATAAGACCATGGACACCACATACACAGAATCTGTGTGGTGGGCATTCAAGAGACTCTTTGATAAGGATCTTATCGAAGAAGGGTTTAAAGTAATGCAACTATGTCCCCGTTGTGGAACAACACTCTCTAACTTTGAGGTCAGTCAGGGATACAAAGATATAAAAGATATAACTGCGTACGCAAAGTTTGAATTAGAAGATGAGCTCGGTACGTATCTTCTCGCATGGACCACCACGCCATGGACGCTTCCTGGAAATATCGCACTCGCGCTTGGTACAGATATTGAATACGTAAAGGTAGAAAAGCAGGGAGGCCACTACATTCTTGCAGGAGCGCTTGTTGAAAAAGTATTTGGTGAGGATCACGGCGATGTCACTCCAGTACATAAGTCCGAACTTCTTGGACGAGTATACAAGCCAGTGTTCCCAGGGGTAATCGATACACTTGCTGAAGGAAAGGAGCGAGACAAACTCGGTGCTGCATTCCATGTATACGAAGCAGACTTTGTTACCGCTGAAGATGGAACCGGTATCGTACACATTGCACCGGCATTCGGTGAAGATGATCTCAGTCTCGCGCGAGTGCACGGACTACCGATAGTGCACCACGTAGATCGCGATGGCCGCATGATGAGTGCCGTACCTGCAGTTGCCGGAAAGCTCGCAAAGCCGAAAGGGCAGTGGTGGGAGACCGATGCACTTATTGTTGAATATCTCGGAGATAAACTTTTTAAAACAGAAGAAAAGGTACACAGCTATCCGCATTGCTGGCGCTGCGATACACCGCTCCTCAACTATGCTTCTGGTTCATGGTTTGTTCGCGTGCCAACATTTAAAGACAAACTTGTTGCTGAGAATGAGAAGGTTGGATGGGTACCTGAAGCTATTGGAAAGAATCGTTTCGGTGATTGGCTTAACAATGCACGAGACTGGGCAATCTCACGTAGTCGCTATTGGGGTGCACCTATTCCCGTATGGAAGAACGAGAAGACGGGGGCGCTTCAAGTATTTGGTTCCGTAGAAGATCTCAAGAAGCATGCAAAGAAGAGTGGCAACCGATACTTCGTCATGCGCCATGGTGAAGGTGAGCACAATATAAAGGGAGTTGCTGCTAAGGGAGACGAAACATTCCGTGCCGTATTAACGGAAACTGGTCGTGCTCAAGCTAAGAAGAATGCAGCAGCACTTGCACATGCAAATGTAACGCGCATTATTGCGTCACCACTTGCGCGTGGATGTGAGACCGCAGCAATTGTAAAAGAAACACTCGGACTAACTAACGTAGAGATTGTCCAGGATGAGCGTCTCCGTGAATTCAACTTTGGTGAGCTAGATGGAAAACCGATAGGGGAATTTGTCCGGTGGCGTGAAGAAACTACATACGCAGATCGTATCCCAGGAGGGGAGAGCTACCAGGATGTTAAGAATCGTATTGGAGAAGTTCTCTACGAACTTGAACGTACCTATCAAAACGAAACAATCCTTATCGTTACACATGGCGTAGGTATTGAGACAATCAATGCGGTTGCACAGGGAATAGATAAGGACGCTTCAAAGAAACTCTCTGCAGACATGGTACCTCTGTATGCAACACCACTTGAACTAGATTTCACGCCACTTCCACATAACACGGAATACGAACTTGATCTCCATCGTCCGTATATCGATGAGTACGCATTGGTAGACACTGACGGATCTCTACTTCATCGTGTTGCTGATGTCTTTGATTGTTGGTTTGAATCTGGCTCAATGTCCTACGCGCAGGATCATTATCCGTTTGAGAAAGACAACTTTGATCCTGAAACCGGACTCTTCAAGAAATCCAAAGGATACCCAGCAGACTTCATTGCAGAAGGATTAGACCAGACACGTGGCTGGTTCTATTCGATGATCGTCCTTGGTACGGCATTGTTTGGACATTCTCCGTATAAGCACGTGATCGTGAACGGTCTTATTCTCGCTGAAGACGGCAGGAAGATGTCTAAGAGTTTGAAGAACTATCCAGAACCTATGGATGTGGTGGCTAAGTACGGTGCAGACGCTCTTCGTCTCTATCTACTTTCTTCACCGCTCATGCGTTCTGAAGATCTCAGGTTCTCAGAGAAGGGGGTAGCGGAGGTAGGGAACAAGGTAATTGGTCGCTTGCACAACACACTCGTTTTCTACGAGACGTATGCGATGAATGATGTACCAGAAACAGTCTCAAGTACCCACGTACTTGATCGTTGGATCATGGCGCGCCTTAAGGAAGTGCGTGATGAAGTTACTGAGGGACTTGAGTCGTATGAACTCGATCGTGCAGCACGTCCTCTCGCACAACTGGTTGATGACCTTTCAACCTGGTATCTTAGACGATCACGTGACCGTGTAAAAGATTCGGTCGATGCTGCAGCAACTATGCGCTGTGTACTTCGAACAACTGCATTGCTGTTCGCCCCATTCACACCTTTCTATGCTGAATACCTGTGGCGCAACGTTAAATTCATTTCAGATCCTGAAAGTGTTCACCTTGCTGATTGGCCAGAACTCAAGGGTGCAGATCAGAAAACTCTGCTAGAAGATATGGCACTTGTTCGTACACTTGCATCAGAAGCGCTTAAGCTGCGCCAGCAGGCAGGTATCGTAGTGCGTCAGCCACTCGCTTCACTTAGTGCACCCACTATTCCAAGCACACCAGAACTCATAGAGATTCTCAAGGAAGAGGTCAATGTTAAGGATGTATTGAAGCACGAAGGTGACATGACACTCGATACAGAACTAACTGAGGAATTAAAGCGTGAGGGTGATGTACGTGCATTCATGCGTGCACTTGCAGATGCTCGTAAAGATATGAATCTTTCTCCAAAGGATAGTGTGATGGTTGTTGCCCACAGCGCGGCAAAAGAAATACTTGCGAACCTTACGCTGCCAGGACTTGCAGAACTCTCATTCGAAGATTCAGTTGATGGTCCGTATACTGCAGAATTCTCTGCTATGAAGATTGGTTTTACCGTTACTCGCAATGCGGCATAAATACACCACTGCTGCGTTAGTGCTCGCACGCTTTCCACTCTCGGAAGCAAGTTCGCTTGTAACATTACTCACGGCAGATTTTGGTGTGATACGTGCACGAAGTCAGGGATTGCGAAAACCTGGAGCAAAGATGAGTGCGGGGCTGCAGACACTTGCTGAATCAGACGTGACCCTTCTAAAAGGGAAGGAGGGGTGGAGGATGGCAGGTTCTGTACTGGCTCGAGATTGGGCACACGTCTTACCGAAGGATGCACGAACTCGCGCCGGGCGGGTGGCCGAACTTATGCTTCGGTTTGTTCACGGTGAAGCCACAGACGCAACACTCTTTACGATCTATACGAATTTCATAACCGTATTACCAACCCTTTCTGAGGTGGAACAGGACGCCGCAGAGTGTCTTGCGGTGCTTCGTATTCTTCGAACCCTTGGTCTTGATGCAGGTGTAATCCCAGGAGAAGGGGATGAAGATTACAGTGAAGCCACACGAGCTGTAGTACGTGCAGAGCGAACAGATATAATTTCTCGTATCAATCGTGGCATTGGTGCTTCGGGATTATAGTGTCAGAGCCTTTGCGTGCACGGTATACTCTTCCTATGGCTGATCCGCTGGAAACACTTCGTGCACGACTCTATGCGTCGAAGCCTGTAGAGACCGTTGCACCGAATACTCTTTCACAAACACGAGCACCGGCAGCGTCTGCGTGGGCACCTCCTCCACCTCCGGTTATAAAACCGCCTCATAAGAAACTGCCACCATCGCTCTGGTTCCTCATCATTGCAGGAGGTTTTTTCCTTATTACGGGTATTGCCGCGGCACTCTTTCTGGTCTTCGGCGGCCGTTCCATTTCTGCAGAGCACGTGACTATTGAAGTTCCAGGACAAACAACCATTGCCAGTGGGGATGCGGTACCAATCCTTATCTCAGTTAAGAATGAGAATCCGGTAGCGATGCTGAACGCAACAATAACGGTAGATCTTCCTGAAGGAACACGTGATGCGAATGATCCAAATAAAGCATTAGATCAATTCTCAGATTCACTGGGAGATATCGCACCAGATACTCGAGCCGAACGCACGGTAAATGCAATTCTGTTTGGTTCAGAGAATCAAATACTCACGATACCCATTAAGGTAGAGTATCGAACTCCAGGATCAAATGCCGTATCTGTTAAGGAGCAGAAATATTTTGTTACGGTAACGACATCGCCGGTGTCGGTGAACGTACAGGGTATGAAAGAAGTAGAGAGTGGGGGATCAGTGACCGTGCGTGTAAATGTTCGTTCAAACGCAACTACACCACTCAAGAATATTGCTCTACTTGGTGCATACCCTCCGGGCTTTATCCCCGCCAGTGCATCTCCTGCAGCTTCAACCGGCTCGTACTTCTTGTTGGGAGAACTAGCGCCTGGTCAGGAAAAGATAATTACTGTTACTGGCACACTCTCCGGTTCTGAAGGAGATGATCGTGTATTCACGTTTACGGTTGGTACCGCAAAAGATGATGGCTCTCCAGCACTCGGTATTCCATACATGAGCAATCAGGCTGCAGTGGCAATTGCGAAACCGTTTCTTGGGGTTACCGTCTCACTTAATCGGGAGAATGGGGATGTGGTAACCGTGCCATCAGGACAATCGGTACAAGGTAATGTTTCGTGGAGGAATAGCCTGGGTGCACCCATTGCAAACGGGCAAGTGTTTGTAAAATTCAGCGGCAATGCATTTGACCCTGCTACGGTAGTTGCAGCAAACGGATACTATCGTTCAAGTGACTCAACCATTGTCTTTAATAAAGAATCAACCGCAGGCCTCGCTCTCCTTCAACCAAATGATACGGGAGCAGGGACATTCACATTCAGGCCAAAGCAAGGGGTGCGTAACCCAACCGTTAATCTGTTGGTAACGGTAGTGGGTACTCGTGCGGGAACGGGAGGTGGGGCACTTACCTCAACGCTCACTCGTACGCTTAAGATTGGTACCGGTCTCTCGCTTTCTTCGAAGATACTCCACACGAGTGGTGGCATCCCCAATACCGGCCCAATTCCTCCAACCGCTAATCAAGAAACTACCTATACTGTTCAGTTAACTGCACAGAATTCACTTAATGGTGTTGGTGGGGCAGTGGTTACAACAAAGCTACCTGCCTATGTAAGGTACACGGGAGTGACCAGTGCAGGAGGTACGCCAATCACGTATGATGAGACGGACCGAACGGTCTCCTGGAATATTGGTGAACTAACCCCAGACGACACCAAGACGGTATCGTTCCAGGTCGCAGTCTTGCCAAGTATTGCTCAGAAAGGTACAAGTCCTATAGTGATTCCAACACAAGCACTTACCGCTACGGACCGATTCACGCAGCAGCAGGTTACTGCAAGTGCTAATGCGCTCACCACGCAGACACCGGGAGATACGGGATACTCATCAGACAAGGGAGTCGTTAAATAACTTTTATGGAGAAGAAACCAATCACGCTAGATACCATTATTGCGCTTTCAAAGCGACGCGGTTTTATTTTCCCTGGCTCTGAAGTATATGGCGGTCTTGCCGGTACCTTTGATTACGGACCATTAGGCCTTGCACTCAAGAAAAACATTGAGAATCTCTGGTGGCGTACCTTTGTTGAGCTGCGTGACGATATGTATGGTATCGAGTCTGCAATTCTCATGAACCCTAAAGTATGGGAAACCAGTGGTCACGTAGGTGGTTTCAATGACCCACTGGTTATAGATCAGAAAACTAACAAGCGGTATCGTGCAGACCATCTCCTCGAAGAAGCAGGGGTGGATGTTGCAGGTATGTCTCTTTCAGACATGGGAGCAGCAATAAAGGAGAAGGGAATAGTAAGTCCTGATGGCAACCCTCTCTCTGAGCCGCAGCAATTCAACATGATGTTCAAGACATCAGTTGGTTCTATTGAAGGAGGTGAGATGCCGGTCTATCTACGCCCAGAAACTGCACAAGGTATGTTCGTTAACTTTAAGAACATTCAGGACTCATATCACCCAAAGCTTCCATTTGGTATCGCACAAATTGGTACATCATTCCGTAACGAAATCGCACCACGCGAATTCCTCTTCCGTGTGCGGGAACTTGAAATCATGGAGCTCGAGTATTTTATAAATGGTGCTGAGTGGGAGACAAACTTCGAACACTGGCGAACACAGATGCTCGCATGGTTCACTGCTATCGGCTACGGTGCAGACGACATTAAGGAAGTGGAAGTAGAAGGCGCAGATCTTGCGCACTACTCAAAACGAACACTCGACTTCTATTTTAAATATCCAGGAGGATATAAGGAGATTGGGGGACTCGCATACCGAACAGACTTCGATCTTTCTAATCATATGGAAGCAACGAAGGAAGATCTTCGCTATCTCGATCCTGAAACAGGGGAGAAGACCGTACCGCATGTGATAGAACCGACGTTTGGCCTGGGTCGTCATGTACTCGCAAGTCTTGTCGCTGCATACGATGAAGATGAACTTGGGGGTGAGAGCCGTGTGGTGCTCAGACTTCCTCCCGCGGTTGCCCCTATAAAAGCTATGGTTGCACCGCTTCTCAAGAACAAGCCTGAACTAGTGACTAAGGCACGCGAAGTGCGTGCGGAGCTACAGAAGGTTCATCCTGCAATCGCATGGGACGATAATGGCAATATTGGTAAGCGCTATCGTCGTCAGGATGAGATCGGTACACCATTCTGCATCACGGTGGACTTCGATACCTTAGGAGAGAATCCCGAGCTTCTCGATACCGTTACCCTCCGTCATCGCGACACGGGAGAGCAGGAGCGCCTTACTATCACCGAAGCAGCAGAACGCATCCGCACCAGCCTCTAAACGGCCATTGTGCTAGCATAGGGGTATGGAAAAGCATACTTCGATTTCAATTACGACCGGTACATTCGTTCGAGCTATATTCGTTGCCACGTTGGCATACATGGCCTGGGTACTCCGGGATCTCGTATTGCTGGTTATTACGGCAATCGTTATCGCAACCGCAATCGAGCCGGGTGTGGTGTACTTTATGAAGCGCAAGATACCGCGTGTTATTTCAGTACTTGTTATGTATCTAATTGTGCTGGGTTCGCTCTTCAGTATCACGTACTTCTTTCTCCCACCGATTCTGTCTGACGCGCAGGGTGTGGTGACACAACTTCCGCAATATCTTGAGGCATTCGATCTTCCGATTGCAGGTATTACCGATCTTGCACCCGTTACTGCACAGAGCGGAAACATTCAGTCCCTTCTACAAACTATCTTTGCGTACCGCACCGCATTTGCAGATAGTTCTGAAGGAGCACTCCGTCTCGCATCCGTTATCTTTGGCGGACTCTTCTCGCTCATTCTTGTTATCGTGCTTTCGTTCTATTTCGCCCTTCAAGAGACAGGAGTGGAGGACTTCCTTCGATTGGTAACACCGTCTCGTCAGGAGGGATATGTGGTTGGTCTCTGGCACCGTGCACAGAAAAAGATTGGTCAGTGGATGCAAGGACAATTGCTCCTCTCACTCATTGTTGGAGTAACGGTGTATCTTGGTCTCCTTATTCTTGGGGTACCGTACGCGCTCTTCCTCGCAATTATGGCGGCACTGTTTGATCTCATCCCTATCTTTGGCTCCTTTATTGCAGGTGTTGCTGCTGTAGTTATTGCACTTTCTTCAGGTGGGTTCGCTCTCGGACTTCTCGTGGCTGGCCTGTACTTCATAGTTAACCAGCTTGAGGCACATCTGATCTATCCGCTGGTGGTGAACAAGGTTGTTGGTATCCCTCCACTCCTTGTGATTCTTGCGCTCATTGCCGGAGGTACTCTTATTGGATTCCTTGGTGTACTCCTTTCAGTCCCATTTGCAGCAGTATTGCGTGAGTTCGTAAACGACTACGATCAGCACAAGCGATCAGTTGCTGCATAACGCTATCTGGTATGGCTCGCTACATCACCACCACGCTTCCATACGTGAATGCCGATCCACATATCGGATTTGCGGTTGAGTTGATACAAGCTGATATTCTCACGCGTATATGGAGACAGTCTGGTGAGACAGTCTTCTTCAACACCGGTACCGATGAGCATGGTCAGAAGATATTGCAGACCTCAGAGAAAGAGGGAAGAGATATACATGAGTATGTAGATCATTTCGCTGCTGAATTCGAACGACTCAATGGAACCTTGGGTATATCAAACAGTGCGTTTGTTCGTACCACTAACCCAGCACACATTGAGGCAGCACAAGAGATGTGGCGAAGATGTCATGCAAAGGGAGATATATATAAGAAAGCATACTCGGGGCTGTATTGTGTTGGATGTGAATCATTTAAGACAGAGAAGGATATTGAGGATGGCCGCTGCATGATACATACGCATCTCGAACTCCAGGAGATCGTTGAAGAAAACTATTTCTTCCGTCTCTCTAAGTACCAAGATGCGATTCTAGAATATCTTGATCGCCCGAACGTGATCGTACCGGAGTGGCGCCGTGAAGAAGCATTGAACTTCGTCCGCGGCGGCCTCGAAGATTTCAGTATCTCGCGCGATGTATCAAAACTCACCTGGGGTATTCCTGTACCCGATGATGATACTCAGGTGATGTATGTATGGTTTGACGCGCTCACAAGCTACATCTCAACCCTTGGCTGGCCAAGCGATCCAGCAGGCAACTTTGAAACGTACTGGAACGAGGGGAAAATCCTTCAGTTGGCAGGTAAGGATCAGGTCCGGTTCCAGTCAGTTATGTGGCAAGCAATGCTCATGTCTGCAGATATAAAGAATACCGATCAGGTGTTCTATCACGGCTTTATAAACTCTGGAGGACAGAAAATGTCCAAGTCATTGGGCAATGTAATAAGCCCCTATGAATTGGTAGAGAAGTACGGTCGCGAAGTAACGCGCTATTTGCTCCTACGCCACGTGCATCCCGTAGAAGACTCTGATGTCACCTGGGAACGAATGGATGAGTGGTATACAGCAAACCTAGTAAATGGATTAGGTAACCTTGTGTCTCGTGTTATGAAACTTGCAGAGACGCATCTTTCAGAACCTGTGCAACTTACGCCGTACGATACACGCGTGGAAGAACCATTCATCAAACTCATCAATGTGTATGAGTTCCAGCAAGCAATGGATCTTGTCTTTGATCACATCACTAAGGGTGATGAGTACATGACTACTTATGAGCCATACAAGAAAATTAAGGATCCTGAAACGGAAGATGATGCTCGGACTCATATAACCCAGCTCGTGAGGCACATTGCAAAGATTGCCGCACATCTCGAGAGTGTTATGCCTGAAACAAGTACCGCAATTCTAACGGCAGTTCGCAGCAACACTAAACCGGAGAATCTATTCCCGCGTCTTCCAGCATAGAAAGCAAAACTATGAAGTATTTTGATGCACACTGTCACATACAGTTCGATGCCTTTGCCGCTGACAGAGAAGAACTAATTCGCTCCATGGGCGAACAGGAAGTTGGTGGACTGGTGGTGGGTGTTGATCGTGTTTCCTCGGAACGTGCACTAGCGCTTGTGGACAATTATGACTCACTCTTTGCTGCAGTTGGTCTACATCCTAACGATTGCCCTGAAGAAGAGTTCCATATGTCTGTGTACCGAGCACTTGCGTCACACCCTAAGGTGCTTGCGATAGGTGAGTGTGGTTTGGACAACTACCGTCCTGAAGATCCTCAAACTACTAAGAAAAAACAACGAGAAGTATTCGAGCAACATATACAGCTTGCCATCGAGACAAACAAGCCGTTGATGATTCATTCACGACCTTCCAAAGGAACGCAGGATGCGTACGAAGACACTATAGATATCCTAAAGAGCTACAAAAGGGAGCACGGAGACAAGGTTCGTGGTGACATGCACTTCTTTGTGGGAGGGGTAGAGGAGGCACGCCAGTTTGTGGATCTAGATTTCACCCTTTCCTATACCGCAGTCCTTACGTTCACCCAGGACTATGATGAAGTGGTCCGTTTCGCGCCACTGACACATCTCCTTTCAGAAACCGACTCGCCCTATGTGGCCCCTGCTCCTAACCGAGGCAAGCGTAACGATCCTCGCGCTGTACAGGCTGTTATTGGCGCTGTGGCACGTATAAGAGGAGAGAATGAGGAATTAGTGCGAGAACAGATCCTTTCAAACGCTGAGCGGGTCTTTGGTACTACCTTGCGGGGCCTAAAATAGCGTGGTAGTATCGCCCTATTATGGCTACTGAGAAGATTTCAACCGAGGAGGAGGTCCTCGACACCGACCACGCTGAACAGCGTGTATATGAGCTTGGATTCCACCTTGATCCGGAACTTCCGGAGACTGAGGTAAAGAAGAGCTACCAGGCTCTTCGTGATCTGATTGCAGGCAAGGGTTCAATCGTTGCTGAGGGTGAGCCTACCAAGATTCCTCTCGCATACACTATTTCTCGAACTGAGACCGGTGTTGGACGTCGTGATTTTGATAACGCATTCTTCTGCTGGATTGCGTACGAAGTTACTGGTGCTGCACACGCTGAGGTACTTGAGGCTGCTAATGCAGAGAAGCGTATTATTCGCTTCCTCGATCTCCGCACTACCAAGGATGAGGCAAAGCACTCTGAAGAGATGCAGGCTATTTTTGCTCAGATGGCAAATGACGAGGCTGCTCCTGAAGAAGAGACTGTTTCTGAGACCGAGCTTGATGCCGCTCTCAAGGAGGTTGTATAAGCCTTTCCTAAAGGGAATATAAGAAATAGCCGGGCATCTGCTCGGCTTTTTCTTTAGTATCCTCATAGGTCCTAGGCAGGGAAATCATGACTGGTATACTGGAATCAAGACCTAAACATCAGCCAAATAACTATGTATCTCAACAAAGTATTGCTTTACGGAAACCTTACTCGCGACCCTGAACTTCGGGCTATTCCTTCAGGACAACAAGTTGCATCATTTGGTATTGCAACAAACCGCACCTTCAAGAATAAGGAAGGGCAGCAACAGGATCAGACTGAATTTCATAATATTGTTGCCTTTGGTCGTACCGCTGAAGTAATGGGACAGTACCTCAAGAAGGGACGTCCGGTATATATCGAGGGACGTATCCAGACTCGTTCTTGGGATAAGGATGGCGCTAAACAGTATCGTACGGAGATTGTTGTAGATAGCTTCCAGTTTGGTCCTCAGGCAGGTGGTTCTGATGGAGGTGCACGATCTGGTGGCAACAGTGCCCCAGCAGCGTCAGCAGGCACCAGTCGTCCTGCAAGTATTGCTCCTGAGACCGGAGGTGCTGATGATTTCGGGGGTACTGGTGATGCTATCCAGTACCCAGACGATGAGATAAATCCTGAGGATATTCCTTTCTAGATCGATAATCGGCAACCATTGCAAAATAAGGCCGAATCAGATAGGCTAGAGCAACCAACCACTTATATGGCACATCAATCAGAACGCGAGGAGATCGAGCACAAGAAATTCGTTGACTACAAGGACGTAGCATACCTACGCCAGTTCACGAATACTCATGCAAAGATCATGGCTAAGAAGCGCAGTGGCGTTTCCGCAAGCCGTCAGCGAGAGATCGCTACAGCAATCAAGCGGGCTCGTTTCATGGGGCTTCTCCCATACCTCGCAGCGTAAAGCGAATAAGAAAAACCGCTCCAGAAATGGAGCGGTTTTTCTTATTGCCACCGCTCTTCTAGCATGCTTTCCTTTACGTAGAGGGCATTTCGCCTACATCAGTTCTAGGGGAACGACATGAACAAACTGCTCTTGAGCTGTGCACTTCTTGCATTTGTTGCTCCGAATGCTCAGTCAAAGGAGTACCGTATCGGTGATACGGTGCATCACGAAGAACCCGAGTCCACTGCCGCCGCTACAGTGGCACACTGCCTCCTGTGGCCGCGCGATACTGAATACACCCTCCAGTTCACGATGCGGAGTCAGGACAAGGAGGCACGTAAATGGATCACGGAAGGTGAGGTCATCGAAAGAGGTAGACCGATCGTTGTGACGGTGCACCCGTACAAAGGGGAAGAGTACCGGACGTGCACTGAACGTAGCGCGACGCCGAAAGACCTCCAGCTTCCAGGAAAGGAAGCTCTTGCGGTCCTACAGCTGGCCGACGGCAGTAAGTTCGGGTATGCAGTCCGCAAGATTTCCGAAGAAGGGGACTCATTTGAGTTCCTTGCTGCAGGGCCGGTACCGGTCTCGAAGCACAACTAGTCTACGTGCTGACATACAAAGACGAAGGCCCGCGGTTTCCCGCGGGCCTTTTCGCATTTCTATCTACGCTTTCTCCATTCGCTCCGTGTACTCACCACTATCAGTATTGATTCGAAGCACATCGCCTTCATTGATGAACATGGGAGTGCTGATCGTTGCACCAGACTCAACCGTTACATACTTGCTACCGCCAGTAGCGGTATCTCCCTTAACAGCTGGAGCTGCTTCGGTAACCTTAAGATCAACCTTGATAGGGATCTTCACGGTTGCTGGCTTATCTTTGTATGTCATCACTTCAACCGGAGCATTCTGAATAAGCCACTGCACCTTATCGTGTACGGATTCTTCTGGGAATGAGAAACGGTTCTTAGGATTTCCGGCTTCAGCAAACCAAGACTCCCCACGGTTGGTGTAGAGGTAGTTTGCGCTGATGGTAGCGATGTCTGCTTCTGGTACTGTCTCACTTTGATGGAAGGAGATCTCTGTGACCTTGCCTGAGATAAGGTGACGAAGCTTGGTCTGATTAACCGGCTTACGTTGCTGCATGCGGAATACATGAGACGAAAGTACTTCGTACGGTTCATTGTTGTATTCGATAACCTTCTTCTGAACGATTTCGTTATACGAAAGGATAGCCATAATTGATTCTGCTAGAAACCGGAACGGGTCCGGCTGCGTTATAAAAGATGCCAGCCAGTTAGGTCTGGGTGACGAGTAACGGTATGATACAGGACGTGGGACGCAAGTCTAGTATATGGAGTGCTGAGTGGAAAGACGCTTCTGATGAGGTGGTGCTTTCAGAGTCCCGGAACCGCCCGGAGCTTTTTGCTCTTCTGGTAGAACGATATGAAGACGCCTTTCTCCGTAAAGCGAATTCGATCCTGTATCGCACCGAAGATGCTGAAGAGATGGTCCAAGATACCTTCACACGCATATACCTCTATGCGGACCGTTTCGTTCCTCAGGAGGGAGCACAGTTCTCCTCATGGGCATATGCGATCCTCATCCGTCTTTGCTTTACCCGATATCAGAAGATGAAGAAGGAGCGGGGAAGAACCATGGAGCTTGAACCGGAGACCTATGAACGTATTGCAGATGCCGATATCTTCCTAGAAGATCTCACCATTAGAGACGAAGTCCTTATGGCCATGGCTCGTATGCCGGAAACCGCAAGCCGTATTCTTCGGTTACAGTTTCTTGAAGGCAAGACTCAGGAGGAGATTGCCACTATTGAGGGAGCATCTGTAGCAGCGGTTAAGACCCGAGTACACCGAGCCAAGAAATCATTCAAAGAAGCATTTATATATGGAAAGAAGCAATAATCATTCAGAGCATATGTCCGATATACAGAGCGTTGTGATGCGTCGTGTGCATACCGTGCATGCGATACGTCCGTTCATAAGCAGCACGATGCTCGCGGCGATTCTTTCGCTTGGATCCCTGTATCTCGTTGGCAGGGAAGTGTGGGTGGCAAAGGTCCTCGTGAACATACCGAACCCATTGAACGTAGTCAGTACGCTACGCTTCTTTGAAGTTGCATTCTTGAACACCACTACACTCGTACAGGTACTCTGCGTGATTGTTGCGTTCAGTGTTGTGTGGATCTTACGGGATATGGTACGTGCACTTCGTCTTCCAGCGATGCGAATGGCATAACTGGATAAGAAAACAACCGACGCTCTTGAGCGTCAGTTGTTTTCTTTTAACTACTCTGCAGCAAGCTTCGCACGAATCTGCTTCAGAATCTCATTAGCAATAGGTTTGTTTTCGCGGAGGAAGGTACGCGTTGCGTCATACCCACGTCCGAGCTTGGTTTCTCCGTAGCTGTAACTAGAACCAGATTTTGAAACGATATCGTATTTCTCACCAAGAGCGATGATCTCACCTTCGCGGGAGATACCCTCGTTATACATGAGATCGAACTCAGTGGTCTTGAATGGGGCAGCAACCTTGTTCTTTACTACCTTCACACGCACCCGTCCTCCCACAACCTCTTCACCCTTTTTGATTTGGGCAATGCGGCGAATATCAAGACGGACTGAAGTGTAGAACTTAAGGGCCTTTCCACCTGGAGTAGTTTCAGGATTACCAAACATCACACCGATCTGCATGCGGATTTGGTTGATGAAAATAACGATGGTTTGAGACTTGGCGGTGATAGCGGTCAGTTTACGGAGTGCCTGACTCATGAGGCGTGCCTGCTTACCCACATGGTGAGCACCCATGTCCCCCTCGATCTCATCCTTTGGGGTAAGGGCTGCAACGGAGTCTATAACGATCACTGATACAGAACCTGCACGAACAAGTGATTCAACAATCTCAAGTGCCTGCTCGCCAGTATCTGGCTGCGAGATGAGGAGTTCATCAAGCTTCACGCCAATCTTGCGTGCGTACTCCGGATCAAGGGCATGTTCTGCATCAACGAATGAACAAATACCACCTTTCTTTTGCGCCTCTGCGATTACATGGAGTGCCAGTGTTGTTTTACCTGAAGACTCAGGACCAAAGATTTCGATAATGCGTCCGCAGGGCATACCACCGATACCAAGTGCAGCATCAAGGCCAATAGAACCAGTTGGTATGAACGGCATAGCGGCAGGTTTGCCTGAGCCAAAGGTCATGATCGCTTCATCACCAAACTTTGTCTTGATCTCTTTTATAGCGAGTTCAATGGACTTGCGCTTTGCCTCGTCACCAACGGGCTGTGTACCGTCGGACTTCGTGGATTTCTTTGAACTCTTCTCACCATCTACAGCCTCTAGTGCAAGCTCGTCTTCAGAGCTTGATGATTTTGCAGACTTTTTTGCGGTGAATTTCTTTGCGGGCATAGCAGGAATATATTACGTATCTATAAGAATATTGTACCGTTTTTCGCACAGGTATCTATCGAACAGGGGATACCGAGAGCCCCCTGGTATATAGGGTTATTTTAGGACTTCCTCAGGGAACTATTATTTCCTTATCTAGACTGGTGGTGCGACCAAAACGATCCTTTGCTTTAAGAGTGATGGTGATACCTCCCCGAGGAAGGGTAAGGACCTTTGAGAATCGACCTTGTTCGTCAATAAGTAGAGTGTTTCCATCGAGGGTCAGTGTCTCAGTATGGAGCGCATGTCCTGAAAGAGTGGTGAAGCCATGTTCAGGTTCAACCAGTATTGGATCAACACG
Source organism: Parcubacteria bacterium C7867-008 (assembly GCA_001189215.1). Taxonomy (GTDB): domain Bacteria; phylum Patescibacteriota; class Minisyncoccia; order Phycocordibacterales; family Phycocordibacteraceae; genus C7867-001. Next base: position 164,777 of record LFCR01000002.1, read on the forward strand.
TATCTCTGGACCTCGTAGAAGAGGGAAGGCTTTAACCGCTCCGTATCCAATTAGAAGGATAAGGACACCGGCTATAACGTAACGGAACTGCATGGCTAATAGTCTTCTTCGCTTTGAGTCTCTGCAGTAGCAGCACTGTTGTTACCAGAGAGTACATCACGTGGGCGTGAACCATCTGCAGGACCAATGACACCCTTTTCCTCAAGAATATCCATAAGACGTGCTGCACGAGAATATCCAATACGAAGCTTTCGCTGTAGGTACGAGGTAGAGGCGCGTCCGGCCTCCTCAACCGCTGCTTTCGCTTCACCGTATAGATCATCATCAACATCGTCATCTCCACCGGAAAGCATAATCGCATCGTTAGGTGCTTCCTGGACGGCACCGCCTGTACCAGCACCAAGATCGAGACCGCCAAGCGTACCCGCATTGTGCTGCTTAATATAGGATACGACTTTCTTTACCTCTGTTTCACTGATGTAGGCAGTTTGAATACGTACCGGTTTCTGCATATCAGCAGATTGGTAGAGCATGTCTCCTGAACCAAGGAGAAGTTCTGCACCTGATCCATCAAGAATAGTGCGAGAATCGATCTGACTTGCTACCTGGAGTGCCATACGAGTAGGGACGTTTGCCTTGATAAGGCCGGTGATGACGTTAACCGAAGGACGCTGTGTTGAGAGTACGAGGTGTATACCCACAGCGCGGGACATCTGTGCTAGACGTACGATTGCCGCCTCAAGTTCGCGAGGGTAGGTCTGCATGATATCCGCAAGTTCATCGATAACAATTACGATGTATGGCATTGCCTCAGGCATGTCTGCCTTTCCGCGTTTCTTCGCAGGCTCAAATACGGTCTTATGGTAGGAATCAATGTCGCGTACCTGTTCTTCTTCAAGGATGGTGTAGCGTCGATCCATTTCCTTTGCTGCCCACTTGAGTGCCATGATGCACTTCTTAGGATCCGTGATAACGGGAGTCAGTAGGTGAGGGATACCATTATATAGAGTGAGTTCAACACGCTTTGGATCCACCATGATGAACCGAAGTTGGTTAGGACCATTGCGATAGAGGAGGGAGGTGATAACGGCATGGATAGCCACTGACTTACCTGAACCCGTTGCACCGGCAATAAGGCCGTGTGGCATCTTAGCGATGTTTACGTAGTGAGGAGTTCCTGCAATATCACGACCAAGGCCAGCAAGGATTGGTTTGGTACTAGTGTTCCACTCAGGAGCAGAGAGCACGCCACCAAGACCAACCATCGCTTTTGATGCGTTCGGTACTTCAATACCAACAAGAGATTTGCCTGGGATAGGAGCTTCGATACGTACAGGATGTGCAGCAAGGGCTAGTTCGAGATTCTGCTGGAGTGCAACGATCTTCTGAAGACGTACTCCCTCCGCTGGCTTGATGGCATACCGAGTCACAGTCGGACCAACAGAGACTTCATCCATCTCTACAGAAATACCGAAGTTCTGGAACGTCCTCTTTATGATGTTTGCATTTGCCTTGATGTCTCCAACCCCTGGCTTGCCCTTGTCTTCTCCAAGCAGAGATACTGGAGGCGCATCATACTCTGCATCAAAGTTTGGAATAGCTGTACTTGAGGCTGAAACATTCTCTGGGCGATTGAAGTGAGTGATAGTCGGTTCTCGCTCCTCAACAGGCTGTTCCCCGGAGGCAGTTTGCTGTTCCTCATCTGGTTCTTCAGTTTCTGCACGGTCCTCTTCATCTGTTTCACCCGAAGACCTGCGACCAGGGAGTCGTACCGCACCAATAGCATTACCAGCACGTGTGCCCATGTTTCCGATTGCCTGAGCTAACACCATTATGTCCGTCAGAATTCCTACACCGACTAGTATGAGAGCGAAGAGAAGAATCAATGCTCCCCATAGACCAAAGAATTCTTCAGCAGCATGTCCGGCATAGAGACCAGCAGCTCCCCCAAGATTGGTTGAAAGATTCTGCGTGAGAATGCCCAAGAGTGTGAGAGTTGAGAAAACAATAATAGCGATTCCTGCTGCGGTGAGCGGGCTTACGAGCATGCGTTCCAAAATGATCGCCACACCTATAAGGATAATTACGATAGGGAGGAGGAAGGCGCCCACTCCAATAGTTCCAAATGCAAAACCAAAGACAGCTGAGCCTGCGATACCTGCTAGACCAAAGGCACCCAGTAGGAGGATTAGGCCCAGACAAATAAGCAGTATCGATGCGACCCATTTAATGAGCGCACGGGAACTCTCCGCGTCTCTCTTTTTACTCTTTCGTTTTGCCATGTATCAGTATTTTACCACCTTGCGTCTAAGTGTGATCACTAAAACTTCAGAGAATCAAAGACACTCAGGTAAAAGCTTTTCAAAGAGGAGCAGAGGGGTATACTTGTCCTTGAAGACCGATAAATTCATATAAGACATACATGGGTGATAAGGGACAAATAAAAGACACACAGATATCTAAGACGCATGAGAATAAGGCGTCTAGTACTGATTTCGTCCTAGAAAAAAGCATATTCTCAAACATTTTTGAAAAGGACATACGTAGAGTTTACATCTATAAAAAGGTAGAACGTCTCGCCAAAGCCATTCATCTTGTTGGTCCAGCATTTAGAAATTCACCTGCACTGCGCGATCGTATGGACCATGTCGCCGTGGGTCTGGTGGACGCAGCTATACTTCCTCCTAGTTCAGCACGAGACGCTCTGTCACGTGAACTATTGGCACTCTCAAGCGTGCTCTCAATTGGACGCACCGGAGGTCTTCTTTCGAGCATGAACGCCGAACTCATTGCTAGAGAAGCACACACTCTTCTTCAAGAAATTGCTGCATACGAAGAACCACGACTCTTCCTAGATGACGCGCCGTCACTAGCAGAGTTAGCCAAGGAGCTTGCCTCGGAGCGACACACTACCTCATCTAGTCATCCAGCTCATGTTCAACAGGCCCTTCGTGTCCCGAGCGAACACCAGAGCAAAATGCAGGGGCCTCATTCAAGAACCATGGCAACTTCTGATAAAGGACACATAAAGGACAAATTGAAACTATCGGACAAAAATAGCGACCGACAAGAAGCAATCATTTCAGTACTTCGTTCCAAAGGCCCTTCTTATATAAAGGATGTTTCAACCGTAATTCGTGATGTTAGCGAAAAGACCATTCAGCGTGAGCTACAAACTCTCGTAGAGCAGGGAACAGTGGTCCGTAACGGAGAGCGTCGTTGGACTACCTACGCCCTTTCTTAAGGAGAAAACCTGATCTAAATAGAAGCCGGTCTTCGTTGACTTTCTTCATGAAAACACCTATGCTTCGGGCTTGGGATAGCAGGAGAAATCTACCCAGATTTCCGGTTATCCACATTCGCGTATAGCTGTTTAGCACCTGCAGCTCTGTATACTTACACGGTACACAGAACGCATGGGGCGTAACGCTGAAACGGTTGAACGTTGACATTAACCAGGGCTTCACTTTGGTTCTGCTAAAGAGAACCCCGGACATAGTGCTCAGCAAAAGCATAGTGCTCGTCACGTAAGAAGTGGCGAGCCGGCCCGTCTCCTTTATCGGAGTGCGGGCATTCAGCACGGAAGCACTATACCGATACGGATGGATACGGAATGCTACTGAATTTTGCCAACTAGCCGATGGGGCGCGGGTCGATACTGCGTCTTGTCGGGTAGTAAAGGAATGTTCGAAAACGGTGAGTCTCTTCGGAGTTTCATTGATTACAAAAATGCAAGCGGGTGTGTGCGATGCACTTTTAGTATTTATCGCACCGCACACGCTTCGTTCAAAAACTAATTACAAAAGCAATTGTTATGACAACTGCAACAACAAACGTAGTTGCAAAGATCGCAGCAGTCGTCGCAGGCCTCGGCCTCGTCGCTATGTCCTTTGCACCTGCAGTAAAGGCTGATACGACTTCTGACCTTCAGGCTCAGATCGCATCACTTCTCGCACAGATTTCATCACTTCAGTCTCAAATGGCTGGTGGTTCAACAAGTGCAAGCGTTATGTTCTCTAAGGACCTTACTATGGGTTCTCAGGGTTCTGACGTAACAGCTCTTCAGAACTGGCTTATCAGCAAGGGCTTTGCAATCACAGCTGGCGCTACCGGATACTTCGGTGCACAGACTAAGGCTGCTCTCGCTGCATACCAGGCTTCTGTAGGCATCTCTCCAGCAGCTGGATACTTTGGCCCGGTAACACGCGCTAAGGTAAACGCTTCTGCAGGTGGTACTACAGGCGGAACTACTGGAGGTACTACTGGTGGCAACACTGGTGGACTCAAGGGTGGTGAAGCTGATCTTCGTGATTTCAACCTCCGCTCTGAGGAATCAGACGGTAACGAGGGTGAGACCGACGTAGAAGTAGCTACTGCTGAGTTCGATGTAGACAGTGGCGATGTAAAGGTTGAGCGTGCTGAGCTCACCATTCACGCAACAAACTCATCTCTCGAAGACAAGCCTTGGGACTTCATCGACAGCGTGTCGGTATGGTCTGATGGCAAGAAGGTCGCTGAGATGAACGCAGACAGCCGTGAGGATTGGGACGAGGAGAACGTAGAGGCTTCTATCTTCGGTGGTTCAAACACTGACGATCAGTACACTATGTCTCTCGCAGGTCTCAACCACATCGTTCGTGAGGACGACATGGCAGAGCTCACATTCTCATTCGACATCAGCGATGATATCGATGATGCTGATCTCGATCAGGAGTTCGAAGTAGCGGTTCTCGATGACGGTATCCGTGCTGTTGACTCCGAAGGAGTTGATCAGTACACAGGTAGCGACAGCGAGCTCGTAACCTTCGGTTTCGGATCTCAGGAGAACGGTAATCTCTCAATCCGCGAGGGTGATGAGAACCCTGATTCCGCTACTCTCAAGGTAGAGGATGATGAGACTTCTAACGAATACACAGTATTCGCATTCGAAATCCGTAACTCTGATGATTCAGACACACTCATCACTGATCTTACAATCCAGGCCACAACTTCTGACACTGGCAGCTTCTCTGACGTTGTACGAAATGCAACTCTCGTAGCTGACGGCGAGGAATTCGATGGTGATATCAACAACGTCGGTTCAAACGGCGATGGAAATATCAGCTTCGATGACATGGATCTTCAGATCGATGGTGACAGCACAACAGCTTTCGAGCTTCGTGTTGAATTCGCATCACAGTCTGGTCACTACTCTGACGGCACGACTGTCCTCTTCGGTCTTACCGCACAGGATGTTGAGGCTGAAGGTGTAGAGAGCGGTGACGATGTAGAACTTGCAGACATTGGTGGATCAGCAGCGTCTGAGACCCACACTGTTGCCCTCACCGGCTTCGATGTTGCTCCAGTATCTACATCTGAATCAGTTCAGACAACTGATACGATTGGTAACTCTTACGGAACCTTCGTAATCAAGTTCGATGTTACTGCTGACGAGGACGATCCAACCTTCATTGACAACACCGCAGCAAGCAGCTCGGCTTCAGCTTCAACAACCGTTGGTGCTGTATACCGTGTCCTTCGTGACGGTGCAGTCTTCGCAGGTGTGTTCGATTCTTCGAACTCAGTTCTTACATCTACTGCAGATATGGAGAGCGGTGCGTACCGTGTTGATGCAGGTGACACTGAGACATTCACTCTCACTGTTACTATCAACCCGGCTACAGCTGGTCTCTACGCAGTTGAGCTCTACGGTGTTAACTACGCATCAACAGCTGCGCTAGCAACATCTGGTAGCGCATCTGACAACAGCACGTTCGCTGTCGACACAGATAACTCTGAGTTCGAGACCGATCCTGCTAACATCCCTGTCTAATAGCGACGAGAGCAATCTCGCTTAGCTACTAGCTAGAGAAAGCAAAAGCCCCGCGAAAGCGGGGCTTTTGCTATATGTATATGGTATTCTCACAATATATGGCAGATGACCCACGCGACCAGAAGGAAATGCGCTCATCCGTACTCCACTTCATGACCTTTACCGGTGGATTTCTGATTATCCTCACCGTAGCTTTGTCGCTTTTCAGCTACACCTCAGCTTCAGGAGTATAAGTTTGCGCATTGGGAGTCTTCATCGTATAGTCTCAGGGTACGGACCGAAGACAGCGAGCATCTTTGCTTTAGAGCAGGGAAGAAGACTCGCCGAGGGAAGGACAGGAAATGTATACGCATTTTCTTTCCGACTTGTCTCCACGAACGGTCCACGCAGCATGCTGCGCGGACCGTTCACGTTTCGTACATAACAAACCCAGCACATGGCAATTACCAAACAAAAGAAAGAGGATATCGTCGGAAAGGTCGGCGAAGCACTCGAGAACGCGGCTTCCGTTGTTTTCGTGCACTTCAAGGGTCTCTCAGTGGCAGACACCTCTGCGATGCGCAAGAGCTTGAAGGGCGAGGGTATTGGCTACTACGTAGCTAAGAAGACTCTCCTTCGACGTGCACTTGAGGCGAAAGGATACACAGGATCAATTCCGGAACTTCCGGGTGAGATCGCAGTAGCGTGGAGCAACTCAGATGTGACGAGCGCACCGCGCGGAATCTTCGAACACGGCAAGAAGCACAAGGATGCGCTCTCTATCGTTGGCGGTGTATTCGATGGTTCATACCTCGATGCGCGCGCAATGATGGCAGTAGCTACCATCCCACCGGTACCGGTACTTCGTGGCATGTTCGTCAACGTGATCAACAGCCCAATCCAGGGTCTCGTAATCGCGCTCGACCAGATTGCGCAGAAGAAGGCAGCATAACTCTTAGAAACGTTTTAATTACAATCATATGGATGAAATCAAGGATGAGACCGTGGTAGAGACGTCTGAAGAGACTTCACTTCCAGTGGCAGAAGAGACTCCTGTTGCAGCACCTGCAGCAGAAGAGGTGGAGGTAGAAGTACCTGCAAAGTTCAAGAAGATCGTCTCTGAAATTGAGGAGATGAGCGTCATGGAGCTTTCTGAGCTCGTGAAGGTCTTCGAGAAGAAGTTCGGAGTTTCTGCAGCTGCAGTAGCAGTTGCTGGACCAGCAGCAGGTGGTGCAGCAGGTGGTGAGGACGAGAAGTCCACAGCAACTGTTGAGCTTACTGACGCAGGTGCAAACAAGATTTCCGTGATCAAGGTGGTCAAGGAAGTACTTGCACTCGGTCTTAAGGAAGCTAAGGACCTCGTTGACGGCGTACCTAGCGTTCTCAAGGAGAACATCAGCAAGGACGAAGCTAACGAGCTCAAGAAGAAGCTCGAAGAGGCTGGTGCAAAGGTTACCCTCAAGTAATCTTACTCATAATCTAGCGAATAAAGGACACGCCCCGCATACGCGGGGCGTGTCCTTTACCATTTGGTATCCCCGAAGTGAAGGTCGTCAAGACTTGTGCAGAGCTATAAAAGACAGGTACAATGCCATCACTTACATGGATCCTCTTGCCCGCCTGTTTGGTTCATTTGCCCGCCTCAAACTGATTCGTCTCTTCCTATTCAATGACGATACAGCGTTCGGCGTTACAGATATTTCGTTCCGTACGAAGACTCCTAAAGACCAGGTACGAAAGGAAATTACACAGTTACTTGCAGCAGAAGTAATTCGTAAGCGTACAGGGAAGGGGGTTGCAGCATATATTGCGAACAAGCGTTTCAATCATTACGAAGCCCTCATGGCATTCATGCGTGCCACTACGGATCTCAATGATGCAGATATAGTTGCAATACTTAAGAAAGCAGGAGCGCTTCGCTTGGTGGCAATGTCCGGACTCTTCACTGGTGCCATAGAGACAAAAATAGATCTTCTTATTGTTGGAGACAATCTTGATGACAAGCACCTAGAAGCAGCAGTACATTCTCTCGAAGCACATTTCGGACGCGAATTATCGTATGCTTCGTTTAGTACGGAAGACTTCCGCTATCGTGTAGGGGTCTATGATCGCCTGATTCGTGATGTCTTTGATTACCCGCACCGCACTATCCTCGATAAGATCGGGATCCGAGCCTAAGAGCCCTGTCCACAGGGCTTCATGAACCCTACCAATACCCTTGGTACACTTTTAGTAAGCAGGCCTGTTTCCTGCAGGTTACTCACTTAATATCCCAAATACCTTATGTTCCTCTATTCATGGGCTGATGTCCTTACGCAATCCTTCCAGAATCTTTCTTGGGGAATTATTCAGTTTCTCCCGAATCTTCTTGCTGCGGTCATCATCTTCGTACTCGGTTGGGTTATCGGCGCTGTTATCGGTCGTCTTATTGCTCAGGTTATCTCAGCAATAAAGGTTGATCAGGCGCTTCGCTCTGCAGGTGTTGATCGTGTTGTTACTCGCGCAGGATTCACCCTTAACTCGGGTGCATTCCTCGGTGCTCTCGTAAAGTGGTTCTTCATCGTTCTTGGTCTCCTTGTCGCACTTAGCGTCCTTGGCCTTAACGATGTAAGCATGTTCCTCGGTGCGGTAGTACTCGGCTACCTTCCACAAGTCATCATCGCAGTACTCATCCTTATGGTTGCAGCGGTGGTTGCAGAGGCAGTGCAGCGTCTTGTTTCAGCAAGTGCACATGCAGCAGGTATTCGCTCAGCGAATCTCCTTGGTGCTATCGCTCGCTGGGCTATCTGGATCTTCGCTATCCTTGCAGCACTTAACCACCTTCAGGTGGCCAATGAGCTCATCCAGCCGCTCTTCACAGGCATCGTAGTAGCGTTTGCTCTGGCATTCGGCCTCGCATTCGGCCTCGGTGGCCAGCAGGCAGCTGCTAAGATGATCGAGAAGCTCCAGCACGAGGTTAAGTAATACCTACGTTTCTAGGGAAAACAGCCACCTCAAAAGGGTGGCTGTTTTCTTTTTAGACCCTTTAGTTGACAGGCATTTTTGCCTCCTATATACTCCTCCTACGTGTTAATAACCACGAAGTCAGCGACCAATCGTACGGAGCGATAGCCAGTCAGC
>LFCR01000005.1 GCA_001189215.1 Parcubacteria bacterium C7867-008
ACGACTAATGTCGACCCATATGCGCACAGAAATAATTTCAATTCGTAATTAAGATTATTTTTGTGCGCGTATGTGTTGTGTATACATTATTGCGCGCAATTAGAAATTTTGTGTGAGAAAAAAAATAAATGTGGATAACTTTATAAAAATAAAATTGCATCACTTGTGTGATGCAATTTTATTTTGTGCGTATTGTTACGAAAGCGATCGCACTTCTCGTTCAATTTGAATACCTGTTGCATTAAATATTTTCTCTGCAACATTGTTTGCAAGCGCATCAACGTCAACACACGTTGCACCTGCATCTGCAACAAGTACCAATGGTTGGTTTTGAAATAAATATGCATGGCCCATACGAAATCCACGTAGATCAAGTACGTGATCAAGAATCCATGCGAGAGGAATCTTTATACCAGTGCTTGTAGCAAAGCCAGGAAGTTCTGGATACTGTTGCTGTAGCTGGGTGTATTGATCAAGAACGATGGTGGGGTTCTTAAAGAACGAGCCTGCAGTACCGTACTCTGTAAGGTCTGGGAATTTGGCGCTGCGCACACGACGTACCGCCTCACCTATAGCATGAGGTGTATCAAGTACTTCCCCGGCATCTATGAGACGGGAGAGGTCTGCATACTGTGTCCTAGGACTTCCACTACGCGTAACAGTTAACGCGACGCGCATAATGATACGTCCGGGGTTTTGCTTGAATGTGCTATCTCTGTAGCCAAAAGCACATTCAGCACCAGTGAGTCGTTGGATCGTTTCTGTATCCGGGTCATAGCACTCAAGCCACGAAAAGCTATCTGCAAGTTCACTTCCATACGCGCCGATGTTTTGAACGGGTGCAGCTCCTACGGTTCCTGGAATACCTGCTAGATTTTCGATTCCCCACAACCCTTTATCAGCACATGCTCGTACAAGCGCATCCCATGACGTTCCTGCATCAGCACATACTTCAACTCCCTCTGAAGTATCAGAGAATGCAATACTATTGTTCTGCATAAGAAGTAGGACGGCAGCAATGGATGCATCTGACGCAAGTATGTTACTTCCCTGTCCTATGGGATATAGCGGAAGGCGACATTCACGCGCATGCGCAAATGCCGCCTTCACTGATGCTACTGAGTTCCCTTGAGCGACGTAGCGTGCAGGACCACCGATACGGAATGTAGTTAGCGTGGAGAGCGGTACGTTCTCGCGCATCATATCGGAGCTTATTGTGCGCCGAGCTGTGCAAGGAAGGAGTTCCCTTGTGCCGCTGCTTCTGGATGAGCAGCAATGGTCTCGCGAATAGTTTGGATTGCTTTATCACGCTGACCAGACTCACTATATGCAGCAGCCAGCTGGAATCCAGAACCAGCATCTTTCGCATTCTTAACGTGCAGCTGGATGAGTGGAATAATGTTATTCCAATCTTTGAGTTGGTAGTACGCAGGAACAAGAATCTGTTGATCAACGAGTGTGGTACCGAATTTCTCCTTGAGAATTGCCTGCCCTCCAGCAACATCGTTGGTGATGATATGACCCACCGCTGCATAGACTGCGCCAAGTTCATACCGTCTATCAAGAGCATATGCTTCTTCAAAGAATTTGCGGCCACCCACTACATCTCCGCTCTGCCAGCGTTCCATACCCTGCTCTAATATGATGGTTTGTTTTGTTGGAGCTAATGAACGCGCCAGATCACTCTGCTTTATAGCGTTCTGGTAATCCCCTACTGAACGAAGCATGATTGCGTACTGAATGCGTACACGCGCATCACCAGGAGCTTGTTTGAACTGAAGTGCCATTTGTTCATTAGCGAATACAAGGACCTCCTGCTTAACATTGTTAGGGATTTCCTGAGCTGATACCACGCTACTAGTGAAAGACATGAGTTGTTCACGTACTTCCTGTATAGCGAATGGGTTATCGCTCACCGCACGCTTCATAGAGGCAAAGCGTGTATTCACATCTGACGTTGGTGTAAGTCCTTGGATCAGATCCTTACCACCCTGAATAGTTGGTACATTCACCATCCAAAGAACTAGTACCAGTACTACGAAGGCGACTGGTGTAACGATAGTAGAAGCCGTAGTCTCACTTGCTTCAGGTAGACGTTCAAGGGTAGGAATAGGTTTGGAGCGTGCAGAATACGCAAGCGCAAACAATGCCGCCAGTGGTATGTAGGTGAAGAGGTTATCGAATACCACCAGCGCCTGTACGCCATAGGCAATGAATGCAGACATAACCAGTATGCGTTCTGGACGACTCGCTGCCCCACGGTAGAGCGCGATAATTGCTGCACCAAAGAGACTTAAGAATAGAACAAGTGCTGGTATGCCGCCTGCGATCAACCAGTCGAGATAGAGATTGTGCACACGATCGAACCATGGTTCCTGCCCATAGAGAGAAGGATCGTAGTACTTATTGAATACATAGTTAAAGCCTTCGTGACCCCAACCAGTGATTGGTCGCTCTTCAAAGCCTTTCATTGCCATATTCCAGATAGTGAAGCGGACTTCCATATCCTTTAGTGAGATTGAGGCGAAACGCGAAAGAATAGCGTTATCTGCAATTACAGGCTGTTCCTTTAGTGCAATGAATCCACCGATAACCACAAGGATAGTTATGAGTGCGACAGCGGCACCTTGTTTGCCACGCTTTCCTGCTTCAATAAGCCATAGGAACGTACCTGCTACGGCTGCAGCCAAGAAACCAACCATCGTACCGCGTGTACCTGTACCAATGAGTACAAGCACTTGTACTGCTGCAAGTATGAAGAGTGAGTAGCGAAGTAGTGCACTGGATTTTCCTTTTGTATCGAATGCTAGCCAGAGTGTGGTTGCTATAGCGAAGAGGAGGTAGCCAGCGAGATATTCTGAGTTTCCAAGAGACGCATCGAGACGAGTTGAGCCTTGATGTATTTGCGCACCACCAAAGAACTGAAGTGCTGCATATGCACACACAAGTGCACTAGCACCTGAAAATGTAAGCCACCACTTACGCCAGAGTTTATCTACACCAAATACAGTTCCTGCAACTATAAAGAAGAGGAACAGGTGGATGAGGGTTACCCAACCATCCATGCGTTCAAAGTTACTCCAGAATGCCTTGTGTGGGTTCACAGCAAGGAAATCTGCAATTGCCATCCATGCGGTGAAGAGCGCAAATAGCACCATCACCCATGAGAACTTGGGACGATAGTGCTTATCCATGATTGCGAGCACGATCCAAGAAGCCGTGGCAATCTCAACAAGGATTCTAAAACCAAAGTTCTTACCCGCTATAAATGGGAAATAAATGGTCCCGTCTACATATAGAGCGAGGAATGGGATGGCGAATAAAGCGAGCAGAGTGGTCCAGAGAGCAACTTTTTTCATAGTGCTGATAGTATATACCGTTTATGATAAAATACTGGAATAATGCGCTATAAATCCTTACGGGAGCGCTTTCAACCCCTTACCGATACTATCGGCCGAAAGCTGAATACGGACATGAATTATCTGGTCTCTGGAGGATTCTGGAGCGCGGTAGGTACTGTCCTATCTGCAATAATTGGACTTGCTACAGCGGTTGCTTTCGCAAACCTGCTTCCGAAAGATACCTATGGTACGTATCAGTACGTACTCTCTGGAGTCACTCTCCTGGGTCTCCTTTCCCTGCCCGCAATGAAGAGTGCTGTCTTCTACGCAGCTGCACATAATAAGGATGGCTCATTCCTTGAAGCAATACGCATGAAGATGCGTTGGAATTTTCTCTCAGCAATTGCTGCCTTTGGAGTTGCTGCATACTATTTGATACACGGTAACGTACTACTCGCTTCCTCCTTCGCTATTGTTGGTCTCTTTATTCCCGTGTGGGAGCTCTATGGTAACTACGTACACTATCTTTTGGGTAAGAAACACTTTAAGGATGGGGTAATTTATGAGGCAGTTGCACAGGCAGTAAACGCAGCGACTATTATTATCATCTTACTTCTCACAAAGAATCTATTGATACTGCTGTTTGGATTCTTCGCGAGTTGGACGATTGCTCGCGTATTCCTATTCCGTAAGGCGCTACGTGCATATCCTCCTAATACTGAGCGTGATCCCGAGATACTGGGGTATGCGAAGCACCTCTCGCTCATGACGGTGCTTACCACCATTGCTAGTAATGCAGATAAGATGCTTTTGTGGCAGTTCCTTGGTCCCATTGGTATTGCTACCTATAGCTTCTCTTTAACCGTACCGAGCCGAGCAACAAATGCGCTCGGAAGTATTAATCGTTTGTATTTCCCCAAGGCGGTAGAGCACGAGCTCCCGGTAATACGTAAGGTACTTATTGGAAGAGTGTTTATTCTCTTCACCTTTGCAGTTGTAGCTGCTGCGATCTATATAGGGATTGCTCCGTACCTCTTCGGTATATTCTTCGCAAAATATATGGAGGCAGTGCCATACACACAGGCACTTGCATTGGTTATTGCTCTTCAACCATTCTCATTATTCAGTACGGCTCTTTCAGCGCATGCCCGCAAGAAAGAGTTATATATTGCGAACCTAGTGCCCCCAGCAATACAGATTGGACTATTTTTAGTACTTATACCAACACTGCATGTTTGGGGTGCGGTTGTGGGAATCCTTTGCTCACGTGTTGTTGAAGCTGTTTTATATTTTGTTCTATTTCTTCACGCATCACGCACTCCTACCATTACTTCCGAGCTACATACACCGCCTCTCTCAAACTAAGACCGAATCGCTCACATTCTTCATTGGTAAATAGTTCCTTTGCCGTTTGCGAAGACACGGTGAATCCTGCTTGAGTTAAGCGCAAGATGTATTCTGCTTCCGCATAGATGCGAACATGGTCTGCTTGGCCGAAGACTCGAATCCGATCCTCAGGTTCAGAAACATTTGCATCCTCAATAGAGACTTTAGTTTCCCTAGTTACGGGTACCTGTAAGATCGCCAAACCTCCTGGTTTTAGTACCCGATAGATTTCACTCATTGCTCGTGCATCATCAAGTACATGTTCTAAGACATGGTTACAGATGATGTAATCAAAATTATTGTCTTCGGAAGGAAGATCTGTTACATCCATAGAGATTGCATCTCCATATCGCCCATCAAGATACCTCGGGTCTCCTTCAAACTTGTCTCCAGCAATATAGGTTCCTGTTGGGCGATTTCTGAGCAACCTCATAAGATTCTTTTCAGGTGCAATATGCAGCACATCTGATGATGATGTAAATATATCTGTGTGTGTCTTTAAATATAGATATACGAGACGCTCCTTATCACTAGCCCCACACCAGGGACATTGCATTTGCTTACGGGAACCCATTGAGACAATCTTGTATCGATCTACAACAGACTGCCCTGCTGTTACTCGGCTTGGCATAAATGATCGCATAGATCTATTACATACCGGACAGTGGTGCCCCGTGCCCACGTACGCGATCCAAGTCCTGATCTTCACTCGTATACGCTTAACACGAGATATAAGCATTCGCATGATCATGGATTATAAGCGTCCTTGTATGAAAGAAACAATCGCATCAGATCGTTGATTCCAGGTATATCGTTCACGTACGAGTTTCTTGGCACGATCTGCACGTTCAGCGCGTTGTGGGTCGCTCTGTGCTTTCTGTATCCCTTGCGCTAATGCTTCAGCATCATCTGGTTTTACTAATACTGCTAGATCATCCGTAAGTATCTCTCGAAGTGAGGGTAGGTCACTCGCCACAATCGGTGTTCCGCTTGCCATATATGCAAAGAGTTTAAGTGGGGATGTAGATACACGAGAGATTTCCTGCACGCCCGAGTTAGGTATCACTGCAATATCTGCAGCACGTAGGTACTGTGGAAGTGCCGTGTTATAAGGTTTCTGCCCTTCCATGCGCACTGACTCATGCAGTTCGTGTGTACCAAGGAATTCTGTAACATGCGGAGGTTTGCCGCCTACAATTACAAAGAGCCATTCAGATCCCATATGTCTGATGCTTTCATAGAACGTATCTGCTCCTTTCCATGGCTCAAGACTTCCTGCATAAAGTGCAATCTTCTTATCGAGTGGCAGCCCTAGCGCAACACGCGCTTCCTCCTTGGTCTGTGGTATTTCAAATAGTGCAGGGTCTACAGCATCAGCGGCAACAAACATGGTTCCTTTATAGCCATAGTCGGATTGAAGAGAGGCTCGCATACCTTCCGTAATAGGTATCACATACGGCATGTGCGAAAGTATATATTTGTGCCAGAGCTTTGGTGCATACTCCAGGCGATGCACTTCGTAACAAAAAGTTATATGAGCACTCTTGAAGAACACTCGGGAGAACAGCACTAGAAAGAAAAGTAGTTTTTCTTCTCGGCAATAGATATGAGTGAAGTTGTTTGCGCTCGCATACCGAAGATAGTTCCATGCAAGATACGGACTCTTTGTCTTTGTACCCATCTCTACCACATTGCAGCTAAGATTCGTGTGTTCCTTTCCGACACTCATCCCAAGTGTAAAAGAATTCCCAAGTGTATGATCGAAAGCATTTGCCATACTCACGATCTGGATACGATTTGCGAGTGATGAAGGAAACCGTAATGAGGTAGCGTACAGGAGCTTCATATCTTTGTGCCCGTTACGAGATACCCTAGCGCGTAGTCTGCTGGATCATATTTCTTATGGAACAATCGCGCCGCATGAACCATAAGTACGTCTAGTACCTGAACCAGGTATCGGAGGGTGTAGAACGAAATAAAACGAATCGGCTTTGGAAGGAGTCTGTCTATAAGTACATACGAAGCACTCCACACTCCGCTCCCGAGGGGAATTATGCTGATATTTGATATGCCCACACCTTCAAGCTCACGTCGGAGAGTACTTGCTGTGAAGCGATGGAAGTCATCCGGTGATGGGTGCACTGGAAATAAAAACGGCACCACCACAAGCATCTTCCCTCTTGGTGAAAGGACACGAGCAGATTCTTTTAACAGATCACGATATGCGTAGATGTGTTCAAGGACATTAAAAAGTACCACGCCGTCATATGTTGCGTTATCAATAGGAAGAGGTTCCTCAAGATTGTGGAGAATATCTGGCTTGGTCTTAGGATCAAGGTTTAGACGTGTGGTTGAGAATGTTCCTTGTATAAAGGTGAGGTATTCAGAATTCGCATCACCACCAAGATCTAGCACCTGTCCTACCAGTGACACTGAACGGAGAGCGCGGTGCTCTGCAAGCCTTAGAAGTGAGGGTATGCCAGCCATAGTATTAGATGCCAAGCGCTAGTGCGTATTCATCAATAATGCCATCTGCATCGAAGTCTTCTGAACGCTCGCGACTCTTTGCAGCATATGCCGCACGCTTTGTAGGATCAGAAAGTAGAGTCTGTATTGCCTCTGTGAGTGCCTCTTCATCGTTTACTGCAGTTAGAACGCCGTAAGTTGCATATTCAACACCATTCTTCATACGAATCTGGTGGTCTGTATCGGGAGCAATTATTTCACGAGGTCCTGCCCCGCTACAGTCACTAGCAATAACTGGAAGTCCAACTACCATTGCTTCAAGCAATGCATTGGGCATACCCTCCCAAAGGGTTGGAAACACAAAAACGTCTGCCTTGCTCATGTACTTGTATGGATTATCTGCATACCCAATAAGTTCAATAGAGTCCTCCATGTTGAGTTCAGCAATAAGAGCGCGCACTCTTGCTTCTTCTCGTCCATTACCCACCAGAGCAAGACGCGCAGGCATATTTGCGCGTACCGCAGCAAATGAACGAATAAGTACAGGCAGATTCTTCTGCTCACGAAGCCGTCCAACAAATAGAGCAAGTGGGACAGTCTTATCCTTGAACCACGGGTGATCAACCGGCTCTTGAGCTTTCTCTAGTATTTCTGAGCGTGGCTTTGGTTGATAGATTACCGAAACACGCTCAGGAAGGATATGTGTTAGTTCAATAATATCGTCACGTACCCCCTTGGATACTGCGATAACACCGTCTGCATATTTATAAAAGGCTCGTATAAGGGTTGGAAGTAATTTACTCTTGAGGCCTTCATAGCGAGTAAAGAGCTCGGAAAGCATGTTTCCAATACGTAGAACAATGCGAGTATCACTCTTCGTAAGATAGCGTGCAGCTAATGCGAGTAGATGAGTGAATTCATCAAGTGCGAGAAGCGTCTCTGGCTTCTCCTCTTTCATGTATCTCATTAAAGGGAACAACGAGAGTGCCATACGACGTCGGTCTAGTGAACGCACATTCACTCGCTCATCAACATGCTCTGCGTACTGCCCCACGGGCTTCAGTACGAGAAGATCAACATTATATCCACGAGCAGCAAACGTATTAGCTAACGTGATCATAACGCGCTCTCCCCCTCCTGCACGGAAGGATGATATGAGGAATGCAATCTTTTTAGAGGAAATGGTACGAGGAGAAGTCACAGTATCTAGCCAACATGCGGGCAATGAATAGTTTGTTCCAAATCAGATTCAACCATAATTCGAACCAGGTCTTTGAATCCCGTGCGGGGCTCCCATCCAAGTATTTTCTTTGCTTTTGTTGCGTCACCTCGGAGATAACTAACCTCATTGGGTCGGAAATATCCTGGGTCAACTCGAACCCGCACAGTTCCTGTCTTTGAATCGATACCTACCTCATCAAGCCCAATCCCTTTCCACGTTATATCTACCCCAACGATCCGAAAAGCTTCTTCAACAAACTCACGTATTGTGTGTGTCTCTTCTGTGGCAATAACGAAATCATTTGGAGTGTCTTGCTGAAGCATCATCCATGCAGCTTCCATGTACTCTGGAGCAAATCCCCAATCTCGAGACGCATCAAGATTCCCTAATGTAATTGTGTCACGAGTACCTCGTACAATTTCCCCGATACTTAGAGTTACCTTTCTTGATACAAAGTTGAAACCGCGTCGAGGACTTTCGTGATTAAAAAGAATCCCATTAACAACAAACATACCGTAACTTTCACGATATATACGAGCGGTTTCAAAAGCATATAGCTTTGCAACACCATAAGGGCTTCTTGGTTTTAGCGGTGTTGTTTCATTTTGTGGGGCTGTAGTTTTGTCTCCAGAAAATAACTCTGAAGTTGAAGCTTGATATACCTTACACTTCAAGTCCAATGCTCTTATTGCTTCAAGAAGCGACAGTGTGCCTATTGCATCACATTGAGCAGTGTAAAACGGCAATTCAAACGAGACTTTAACATGGGACTGGGCAGCAAGATTATATACCTCATCAGGCTGCACCTCTTTTAAGATTCTGATCAGTGAATTAATATCTGTCATATCTCCATAGTGCAGACCACGATCCCGTTGTTCTTCAGACCCAAATATATGACTTATGTTTAATCGATTGAAGGTGCTTGAACGGCGAATTATGCCGTGAACCTCATACCCTTTACTGAGAAGTAGCTCAGCAAGATATGAACCATCTTGACCTGTAATTCCTGTAATAAGTGCTTTCTTTTTCATAGTTATGTCGCAAGGCTAGAAATTACTTCTCGAATTTGAGAGACCACGTATACTTGCTCCTCTTCAGTAATATCTGTGCCACTCGGTATATAGAACCCTTCCCGACCGGCTTCAGATGCAATTGGACAGTCTCCTGCCTGAACGAGACCGCGTTCAATGAATATTTCCTGGTCATTAAACGGGATAAAGTCTTCACGAGACTCAACGCCACGTGCCTGTAAATCCTTCATTAGTTTCGTACGCTTCCCTGCATACTTACCTTCAAGACGCACATTGTACATCCACCACACACTCTTGGTGTCTGGTAACTCAGTTGGAAGGCGTAATCCTTCAATACCTGCAAGATGCTCGTTGTAGTACGCAGCCATAGTGCGCTTACGACTAAGTATCTCTTCAATGCGACCAAGTTGAGCAACCCCGATTGCAGCCTGGAGATTCGTAAGTCGATAATTGTATCCAATATCTGCATGCATAAACTTGTTTGGTGAACCAAAGGCAAGAGCTTTCAAAGATCGTGCTCGTGCTGCGTGCTCTGGATTGTGCATGGTGAGCATGCCTCCCTCTCCTGTAGTTATGATTTTGTTGGCATAGAAACTGAAGCATCCAATATCACCGAACGAACCTGCTTTCTTTCCTTTGTACTCTGCACCATGCGCTTCGGCAGCATCCTCAATAACATAGAGGTTGTGCTTCTTGGCGATAGCCATAATCGGATCCATGTCCGCCACCTGTCCATATATATGGACAACCAGAATGGCTTTGGTACGCGGAGTGATCTTACTCTCGAGTAGTGCAGGATCCATATTCAGTGTGTCTGGTTCTGAATCTATAGCAACGGGTGTTGCTCCTTGATACAAAATGGCAAAGAAGGTTGCCATGTTAGTGAAGGACGATGCAAGCACTTCGTCTCCAGGGCCGATCTTAAGTGTAGCTAGTGCAAGGTGAAGTGCAGCAGTACCACTACTTACCGTAACAGCATCTTCCGTACCGCAGAATGCAGCAAACTCTTTTTCGAATCGAGGAATGTAGGTACCGCTAAACCCTGAGATTTCAGTTCGGTTCAGCGCATCATTCACATATTCACTTTCCTCTTTGCCAAATAGTGGCTTCCCGACAGGTACGTACATATAGCTTAGGAAACGAGAGGAACTTCAAGACGGATTACGTCTTTCTCATAATCTCCGCCCTTACGAGGACCTTTCGTAAGCGAGAGTGTTGTTGAGGGCTCAAGTGCCTTGAGGGCATGATGTTCACCAATCGGATGACGTACGAGATCTCCCGCTTTGATAATTGCCTTCTCAAGTTCGCCATCGTAACCGTCGCGTCCATAACACTCGAGACTCCCTGACAGGACATAATCCCACTGTTCGCTGTGCTCGTGGAAGTGGTTTGCACGTACCGCTCCAGTCTCATAGGTGATGTACGTAACTGCATCCACTTCTACGTGTGTAAGAATGTCGCGGATCTCTCCACGTCCGTCAGTAAAGTTTGGGTCTTTGTGATGAATTTCCATAGGCTATTGAATAGTTGGGGTTGGGATCGGAATAATAAACTTACCACCATTAGCAGTGAATTCACTGTTGTTGCGAATAATTTCTGGAGCAAAGTTCCAGGCAAGAAGAAGTGCATAATCAGGTTTCTTCTCCAAGAGCTTTGCATCGGCATATATAGGAATGTGTGCGCCCGGAGTAAATCGTCCTATCTTAAGCGGTGCTCGCTCAGTAGCGAATGCAACGTGTCGCTTAGTGAAACCACAGTAGTTGAGAAGTGTCATGCCCTTTGCTGGGGTAGACACAAGAGCAATGGTCTTACCTTCTGAACGAATCTTTTCTACAAGGGTCATGAGATCTTCCCTGTTCTTCTCAACTTTCAGTGCAAATGCTTTGAGCATACTAATATCATGCAGTTTGGCCTCAGTTTCCTCTGCAAGAAGATCGTGAACACTATGATCAATTTCACGCTGACCTTTCTTTCCAATGTATACGCGAAATGAACCGCCATGAATAGCAGACTTCTCAACAGCGAAGACTTCACGTCCAAACTGCTCTACGAATGTAGTTACTGGTTTGAGTGAGAGATACGAGAGATGCTCATGATAGATAGTGTCGTATTCAAGATGCTCGATAAGAGTACCGAAATGTGGTGATTCGAATATGAACACTCCATCATCAGTGAGAAGTGTGTCACATGCACTTAGTACAGAGTGTAGATCATCAATGTGTGCAAATACGTTCGTACCGACAATTACCGATGCCTTTCCGTGCTTCTCTGTAAGAAGATTTGCTGCATCGGGCCCAAAGAAATCACAGTAAGTTGGGATGCCGCGCTCATTAGCAATCTCAACAATGTTTGGCGCTGGATCTACACCTGCCACATCCATCCCAACATCCTTAAAAGATTGAAGTAGAGTGCCGTCGTTACTTCCTACATCAACCACAAGACTGTCCTTTTTTAGAGATAGTCGCTCAGCAACTGCTGCGGCAAATGCATCCCAGTGCTTCTTTCCAGTTGCCGTTGTAGAAGACTGATACGGGTAATCAAACTGATAGAGTACGCGCGGATCAACCACGTGCGTTAGTTGTGAGAGTCCACAAGCGTTACACAGCATCACTCGTAGTGGATATGAAAGTTCTGGTAGATCTAGTTCTTCAGCGACACGGAATTGGTCTGCCGGAGGAGTGTGCCCGAGATCAAGATACTCGATAAGATCAGCACTCTTACACATACGACACGCAGAAAGGGACCGACACAGGTCTTCAGTTCGTTCGCGTTGTACGTCTTTCATACTCATATCGTTTCAAATTATGACTGTTTCTTTTCGACCAACTTCTCCCATATAGCTAGGTGGTCTTTGGTATATTTCTCCCACGTCCAGTCTGCTAGCTTTTGTTTTTGGAGCGTAGCAAAAATTGCATTCAGTTGGTCCTGCGTGGTAAACGGATGATCTACACCGCTATGGTTATGATACCCATCAAGAGGCGCAATAGTTTCAAGTCCAGCATTCATTGCATCGAGAAGTGCCATTGAACCCTGATCAAGAGCAAAGTACAGGTAGTACTTAGAATTCATAAGAATCTGATCTTGTACATCACGATCAAATTCAGCATGATATTCGATATTTAACCCTAGAGCTCGTAGTCCATCGACATCCCAGTTCTTGCCCATGATGCGGAAGATAAATCGTTTTGGATCTATCGTCTTCGCAAGTTCCGTAAGCATTGATTCACGCTTCACTCCATCTGGGTACACGTTGGTAAGGATTGCAATGGGAATCGGAACGACGTGTTCATCAACTGCAGGAAGCACATATGTTAGTTTGTCTTGTGGGAGTCCTTCTTTTATAAGCTCATCAACCATTTGCTGGGACATACAGATACCCATATCTGCGGTCTTCATTCCCTCTTTGAGGAGATCCATTTTCGACTCTGTATTGAGATGCGTCACCATCAAGGTATTGATGGAATCAACATGCTTATAACCAATATAGATGATGTGATGGTTGATATCGTACTTTGGATCTGGTACGTCGGTTACGACACTCTTAATCCCAAGCCTTTCTAGCTCTTCGTTCATTTTCCATGCGAACTTGCTCAAGATGCCGTTGGTAAATGCCATCTCATAGTTGACGAGGTTTACTTGCATACGTACTTATTTCTTATTGTATCTTTGCTGTCTACCTATGTATAGGTATAGATATAATTGACAAAAATATTATTTCTCGGGAAATAAGTATTTAATTATCCAGCAGTAACAGGATACGGATGATACTCAAACATATCGGATGGATAAGTTTTTTTCATATAGTCACAAACATGAGGCCACTCCCAAATAAGTACCTTCTTCTTGCTGATACGTTCAAGAGTCTGCATTGCGTTGCGTGTGTCATCCGCATGATCAATGAAGAACATAAATACTGCACGGCAGTATGTTACATCCCACTGCTTTGTATGCTGCTCGAGCCAAGAGGCATTTGGAGATACGAGATCGAGTTGAAATACATCGAGACCACTTTCCTTTGCCTGCGCAACAAATTCTTCTGCAAGGTCTGCCCCTTGTATTGAGTAATAGGGTTTCAATTGCTCAACAAGTCTTCCATAGCCACATCCCGCCTCTAGAACTGTTTCGGGTGAATGACGATCGAGTGCAGCACGCAATTCTTTAATTGTTGGGTGTTTATCAACGGCCGGAAGTTCTGCAATGCGTTTCTTGGTACCTAGGGTGTATTCCTTATCATCTACCCAATAGTGCTTATATCCCGAGCGATGTCGTGGGAGTCGCTTATATGCGTATGCGCGAAACGGGGGGAGCTTGTATAGGAAGCTCAATATATGTAACCGGAGTTCAGCCTTCATGTGAGAGATTATAAATGCACGTGGCTGTTTTCCCTATTTCACTCCTCTAAGAAACGCATCACGCAATGCACGCATGCGTATATAAGGCGATTCCCAGAAGCGGAGCCATTTCCAAGCACCACTCCATGCGGAGATCATGGCTACTGAGCCGCTACGAGTTCTATTGCGAGTTCCTGCCAACAACCACTTCCAACCACCACTCCAGCCTTTTGTTGGGATCCACGCCCACTTACGAGCGCCTGCCCATGCCCACTTACGTGCAAACTGCATTGAAGCAACTCTCTGCTTTTCTCCAACAACACTCCATGCGGTAGCAGCGCGATTATATAGGTCTTGCAGTGATTGAGATGGAATGGGAGTACCGTGTAATTCTTCTCGGTACAACGTTACTAACTCTTCACAGAATCCAAGTAACACATGGTCATTACGAATACCTCGTATATTTTTGAGACCATACGTACGATCTTCAAACTGCCAGAGAACAATATGTGCAGATAGCGCTGTTAGATCACTACCTACCGATACACGCTTTAAGAATGCTTCAGGAAAACGTGACGCATCTTCAGGAGATAGTTCACCGAGAATGGCGTCTTCCCACTGCCCTACTTCTTTGGGAATACCTAGAATGGCTTCATATGAAAAGCAATCAATACCATCCTTTCCGATAGGATGCTCTTGTAAGGATGCAAGTGCTTGATCCTTTTTCTTCTGATCGTTAAAAAATGCTTCCATACGAATCAGTTATAACGTAAGAGTTCCGTAGCTGCACGTATACACGCTTGCACCGGAACATTGCCAAATGGTTTAAGTCTGCCTTCACGATGCGCATCTAAATACGCAAGATCGTCATGTGCCTCCTCATCTTCTTGGAGACGATATAAGACACGCGCCGCTGGATGATAAAACGGGAGCCAGTTGGCCGTGCCTTTGTGCGCAATAGCAAGTACAGGAACTTTAAGGAAACAAGCCAGGTGAGTGATACCGGTGTCCACGCCAATAAATAACTTTGAACCACCAATAAGTGCACTGAGTTGCTTACCGTTCATCCCACACGCAGCGATACAACGCTCTGGTGCAGAGCTTTTCGTTATAAGTGTATTGATCCATTCCTTTTCTGATGGAGATCCTGAAATAACAAATGTTAGTTCTTTATTGTGCGCCAAGAGAGCATTTAAGAATTCAAGTGCGGCATCGGGTTCAAAAGAACGTTTCTCGGATGAACCACGCGGATGGATAAACACATACTGCTTACCCTCTAGACCTAGAGTACAGACTATTTCAGTATCTGGTGTGATCTGTAATGTGGGAGTTTGTTGCATATTCTCCTCTATCCCAAGTGCCACTGCAACTGAACGAAGAGTGTTCAAGAACGGGACATTTGTGTCGTATACAAGAGTTTTGGTATACAACTTCTTACTAAGTGAATCATCATCCTCAAATCCAATGAGGCAACTCCCTGGCATGCGCGTAAGAAGCCATGCGGTCCATTTAACCTGCCTTGGTACTCGTCCGGGTGTTGGTTGAAGTATGGCTAGTCGACCTGGCTGAATAAATTGTATGAGCGTAAAGATAGAAAATATCTTTGAACGAGCAACTTGAACCACTCTAAGGAATGGGTACGAGCCAATAAAACCTTTCAAGAAACCTCTATTGCGTGGAATAAGTATGGTTATGTTCGGTGCAACACCACTCTTATGCAAGTGCTCAGCAAAGTAGACAGCCATTAGAAAATCTCCAATGGATCCATTCTGAAATAGAATTACTTCCTTGTATCGCTTCATATCGTTTTTACCAGGCGATCCATAAGAATCTCTAACCCTTCAGCCTTCGCAACTGCTTGCATGTGCGTACGTTGAGCATCTTGATCGTCAGCAGCTAATAGTCGAGAGAGTCTGAATGCAAGATCCGCTGCATCAGAGAAATAATATTGATCTCCGGCGCGCTCTTTAAAATCTTTGCTTCGTGCAAGCACCAAGCATCCACTTGCTGCTGCTTCGAATAATGTCTTATCAAACATACCGCTCGGTGAACAGTTAACAAAAATACTGTGTCTATGAAACATCACCGGTACTTCTGTGTTTGGGACACCTGCCATAAACATAACTGATCGATCTGGAAATTGACGCTGCACTCGCTGCTGCAACGTTGCATAGAATGATTCGTACGCAGGAAGTGGTGAGCCAATGAAGGTAGCGGTAAATGATGTACCCTTCTTCTTAAGAATCTCAAGCGCATCAATTAATATCTCTGGGTGTTTGGACGGTGCCATGCGCGCAAGAAATAGTATGGACTCTCGCATGCGGCCCTCAAATATGGGGCTTGAGAACCGTTCTAAATCTACACCCACAGGCATAAGAACTGTTTTCTTGTATTTAGCCGTATATGAATCTTTCGAAGTGCAGAATACATTCTTACAGAACAACACTGCCAAATCTGTAAGCAACGAACCTGCATAGTGATTCCTCCAAAGGTATGCCGGCTTGTGTAGTAACTTCCATACCCATCCAGCAACAAGGAGGTACTCCTGGTTCATGTGTATGAGCACACGGTCGTACTCATATCGCAGACTCAATGTCAGGATCAGAAAACGTAGCGCATACACAAACGAAGGAGCTCTACCCTTCTCTTTACCAAGAGAGTGCACACGAACGTTCGCCGGTAGCGTGTGCCTACCCTCCTTTAAACAGATAACGGTAAGTTGATCTGTACGTTTTGCTAGGCCTTCCACCCAACCGTGGTACACGCTGAGGGTTGGATCATCGAGATCCAATGCTTGTGTCACAAAGAGCAACTTCATACTGCAAGACGTGTTATGTCCGCAATAATATCTGCTGGTGTTGAACGTGCAGAAGCAAGATGTGCGAGTACTGCAGCCTCAGCTTGCATAGAGTATTCACTTCTCATACGTGAGTCCTCAATCATGTGACGAATATTGTGCAGCAGTTGATTTGCGTCACCAGGAGGTGCTGCAAGTACCGAATCATTGCCTTTCAATACCTCCCCAACAATTCCAACATCTGAACTTATGATTGGCACCCGTGCGAGTGCAGCTTCAATAAGTGTGATGCTGTACCCCTCATACGCGCTCGCCTGTATGTAGCACTGCGCACTGCGCATCAAACCACGGACATCTGTACGCCATCCAAGGAATCGAACACGATTCTCAATGTGCAGTTCTTTAGCGAGCCGTTCAAGTCGTGGACGTTCGCTTCCCTCACCTGCGATCACGAGACCTGCAGAAGGATATGAATCTTTGACCCATGCGAGTGCATAGAGAATATCCTCAATACGTTTCTCTGGCTCAAGACGACTTGCCGTGAACAGCGTAAAGGGGTATACGGGTTCTGGAAATGGAACAGGCTGCACAGCTTCGGGTGTTACTTGTATAGGCAGTACTGATACTGATTCCATATCTGATCCATATCGAGCGATCAAAGAATCCTTGATACGCTGAGACACCACCCGTACACCGTGTGCTTTTGGAAGTACGCGGTCTGCAATGCTCTGACGTATGCGGTTTAGAAGCGGCAGCCGAACCTGCACACTTCTACTCATACCGGTTCGAGTAAACCAAGGTGAAAACACATCTGTATGGAGCTGTACGTGGAGTTTGGTATTTGTACCTTGTATGACCTTTAATGCAGCCCATCCATATTCAAAAGGATCCTGTGCTGATACCACTGCAATATTTGCTGTACGCACCAATGCTCGTGCACGAGATTTAATAGCGAAGATTACGCTGATCTTATTACCAGTAACACCATGTAGGATGAGCGGACCTTCAGTGATTTCTTGCTGCTTCTTTGCGCGAGAAAGGATATGTAATACTCCGCCGGTCTTTGCTACTTCTTCCGCATATGCACGCATACGGCTCCGTACAGCAGTACCTTCCTCAAATATTCCTGGGTCATTTGATACGAAAAGTATGTTCATACGCGTGTAAGTATGTCTGCTGTACCGGCAAGCATAGCATCTAGGGTAAATCGTTCTTGGACAGTAGTAGTACCTTCAGAAAGCTGTTTTGCAAAGCTTGCATCAATAAGTACTCTGATGATCGCTTCTGCGAGTGCCTGAGTGTTTTTAGTTGGCACAATGATTCCGTTCTTTCCATCTATAACTAGCTCTGGATTGCCGCCTGCATCACTCGCTACGATTGGTTTACCAAGTAACAGTGCTTCTATCAGCACATGAGATAGTCCTTCGTACTCTGAATTAAGTACAAACATATCTGCCGCCTGCATGTATGAAAGTGTTTCTGCATGTGGAAGTGAGCCGGTGAACTGAACCACACCAGGAGGCGCATATCCCTCAAGCTCTTTACGTTCTGGACCATCTCCAATAATTGTTAGAGTTGCATCTGGAACACTCGTGCGAACAATACTCATTGCGTCAATAAGACCTTTCATTCCCTTCCAAGGAACAAGGCGCGCAACAGAAACAATGGTGTGGGGAGCAAGCTTTCGTGACGGTATCTCTTCATCGATAGATAGGGCGTTATACACCACATGAATCTTTTCTACAGGAATACCCCACGTAGTTACAATCCGTTTTAGGTATTCACTTGGAACAATAATCGTACGTGCACTATGAGCAACGAAACATTGTGCTGCTCGCATTGCAGCAACGAAAAGTGGGACATTCTTTGTGCGAACAAATGTATCGAGATTCTGAGTTACTCCAAAACGTTGCACACCCTGCTCCCATGCGAAGTCTCCTACGATCTTCACTACAAGTGGCTTATTCAAAAACCATGCAGCAAATGCCGTTGGTACTCCCACTGACGCAGGATCCAGTGCCAGGATGACATCTGCTTTCTTACCTGTCTTTAGAACTTTAAAGAAGTACGAAATGTGTCGCATCACGCTTGGAAGATGCTTAACTTCGCTAAATTTCACTAATGAAACCGAGATATCTCGCTCAGGTAGACCTAGTTCAAGAGTCCGAGCATAGGTAGCCGGACCTCCTGATTCAGGTGGATATAGGGGGGTGGCTATACAGAGCCGCATATAGGAATTGTACCAGCCCCACCCGAAGGAGGTTTCATGGGGATTTATAGCGCGTGGTACATTGTGGCTACATGAAAATCGTCCTTGCGACGCCTCTGTATCCTCCTGACGTAGCCGTATCAGCTACTTATGCAAAAGAGCTGTTTGTACGGCTTGCTGGAGCACACCCAGAACACACATTCACGATTGTGACCTATACTGCGCTTCCCGAAACCATTCAGAGAGTACGGATTGTTTCAGTGAATAAGGAACTGCCCCTCCCGCTCAGACTCCTTGCCTGTACAGCCACTCTTCTAAAAGAAACTCGTGGTGCAGACCTGCTCATTATTCATAATGGTGCATCCATGGAACTTCCTGGTGGAATTGCGTCTCTGTTTTCACGAATACGAGTTGCGTTTCAAATTACAGACACCTCCGCTCATGAACATGCGCAACGTAGTAAGGTTTTTGGAATGATTGAACGATTTGTTTCAAAACGTGCGCAACAAATACGTATTCAATTACCGACACAGCGCCCTGAGATACTTCCCTTGCAGGCTTCACCTGAGACTGAACTATCTGCCTATGAAGAATCGTGGAAACGACATGTACTAGATTTAGACTCAATCATCTTCCATGGCTAACAACGAGAAAACAGAATGGGATGCATATATAACGGAAGAGCGTACTCATATTGAACCGTTACTTGCTGAACTTGGATACACTCTTGAAGAAGATCAGCCACATCTTTCGGGTGAGCGATATCTAATGCAAGCGGTAACAACAACTAGCGGAAGAAAACTTATTCTTATAGGCGTAGATACGGACGGAACTCGCGTAGTGATCAAGGCTACCCGAGATCCACGCGGCATGGAAGAACTCCTACATGAGCGTTCATGTAGACAGACACTTGAAACTATCGATTTCGCCTACGATGTATTTCACACCCCTAAGGAATTAGTTTGGGTGAAAAGGAATGGATATCTAATTGTTATCCATGCGTTTATTGAACAGGACTCAACATTTATTTCGCGACCAATTACCGAACAATTCTCTCTTGCCCTTTCAGCGTTTAAAGCTCAGGAGAGTGCTCGTGCAACCACCTACGCGCACATCCGTCGTGTACGGAATACATTCGGCAGCATGGATGCTACTGGGTATCTCAATACATTTGAAGGGTTCATTAGAAATATAAATACTCAGGAGTCTTCAAGTGAATTAGCTAGCTTGTTGGACCAAGCGAAGAACTTACTCACCGAGAACAAAGACCGCATTCAGCAATACGGAGGGTTCCTAACGCACACCGATTTCGTCCCGCACAATTTCCGAGTTGTTGGTTCAGATATCTATCTTCTAGATACTGCTTCACTTCGATTCGGAAATAAATACGAGGGTTGGGCACGTTTCATAAATTTTATGATGCTCTATAACCCTCCACTTGTTGAAGCATTCGTGCAATATGTCCGTGATAACCGTTCCCCAGAAGAATCAGAAGCTTTAAGGCTAATGCGTATTTATCGCTTGGGAGAAATACTCTGTTACTACAGTGGCTGGGTTGAACGCGTCGATGAAAACCTCCTTGAGCTTACTCATGCACGTATTACCTTCTGGACTGAAGCACTCAATGCAGTATTAAAGAATGAATCACTTTCATCAGTCGCTCTGGACACATACCGCTCAAGGCGTGATGAGCTACGTAGTGAAGATGAGAAGCGTAGACAGGAGAATCTACACTAGTTACGTGAGTGCATTCATTTTCTGAACAAGCGCTTCGTATTCATCTACCAGTGGGTGCTGCCAGGTCTCTTTGAGCATAGCGAGCATAATGTCCTCAAACCATAGTTTCTTTTCACGGCCTGCGTTAAAGAGTTTCCATAGATCAGTACCTAATCGATCATGTGCACGTATCAGACTTTCTGCATTATGGATCTTGTCTGCGGTGGCAACCGCTTTCGCATCTTCTGATCCAATACGAACCGTTTCAACATACGCGCGCTTCTTATCCTCCCAGGTCAAACCTTCTTGATTGGTCACGCTTGCAACAATGGTTGCTACCTCATCACCCAATTCCTCACGAATCTGATCAATAGTGTATTCAGTATCTTCGACGAGATCGTGTGTTAAACCTGCTGCAATCACCGTTTCTGAAAAACCGTGCTGTGCCAGTAGGATTGCCACCATTACCGGGTGAACAATATACGGAGAATTATCGTCTTTACGTACCTGTATTGCGTGACCATCTACAGCCATACGTGTTGCTCTATCAAGTAGAGAGGATCCTTCAGTATTCATACAAAAAGTATGCCCTTTCAAATACAGCATGTCCATAAAGGCAAAGGCGCAGCTGGGGCTGCGCCTTCATAGGGCCTTGTTGGTCCTATTGTCTGTAGTACGCACTCAAGACGGTCCCAGAATCGGGGAAGATTGCCAGTCTCGCATCGAGATCATGGGCGGGATCCCAGTCACTGGCGCCCTCCGCGCTACCGTGCTTGATCGTCGAGAACACGGTCTCGCTCCCCACAAATACGTTGTGCGGATGTAGTGCAGAGACTACGAAACTGCATGGCGCTTCGTGGAGCTTGAATTGCAGGTCACCCTCGATGAGTTCAGCGAGGACGACCCAGCCCACTTGGACTGCGTAGACCTCGATAATACCCGAGTGATGACTGTGGCTATTTTGCCAGCCACCGGCGCCCTCCGACAGTGTGTCGGTGATGCTCACCGACAACCCAGACTCTTCATGACGAAGTCCGGCTCGACGTTCACCGTTCGGCATGGTCTTGAGCCTGAGGGTGATGTGATCGTACGGGGGATCTAGCTTAGCGCGAACGTCTTTGGCCATGTGGCCCTCCCATTTAGAAGATCATTGAGCGGTAGTGCTCTCATTAATTATTATACTATATAAAATTATATAAGCAACTATTGTAGCGTCGGGTTGAATATACGTTCTTGCATCTGCTTTGCAACGAGGTCCCAGTCGTAGTTCTCAAGAACCATAACACGCGCATTCTTAGTTACTTGTTTCACCTTCTCTGGATGCGCCAGTATGTCTTTCACTGCTTCTGCAATTTGTTCAGGAGAATCTTTTTCGACTACCCACGCTGTTGGTGTTTTGTCTGGAGTATATTTCTCATCAAAGACGAACTCAGCAAGACCCCCCTCTCGTGTGGCGACAACCGGCAAACGTGAAGCCATTGCAGACAGGAATGCGTTACCCAATCCTTCTGAACGTGATGGGCCCACAAAAATATCGGATGCCTTTCTATACGCTGTTACTTCACTACGATCTACGGGCCCAATGAATATAACTCGCTCATTGAGATTTAATTCAGTGGCAAGTGTTTTAAGTGCAGCGTCATCTGGTCCACCACCCACGATGACTAATTTTACGTGTTCAGGAAGAGACGTGAGGGCGCAAATTGTATCTTCGTACCCTTTCTGATGTACCAACCGCGCAGTATTAACGAGCCAGATATCTCCTTCTTTCTTTCCAATCTTTTGTTGGAGTGTGATGATCTCTTGTTCTGAGACAGACTCATGGAGATCTTTTGGGTTGGCACCGTTGTGGATGAGCTCAATACGTCCCGTATATCCACGTTTCGGTGGCCAGGTACCTAGGTATGAAGAAATAACTTGTATCACTGACGCAGAACGAATACCTGCGTCGATAAGTGGTGTCAAAGGTTTAATGAAAGTTCGTTCGAAAACCTTTTCATAGGGATCACCATCCTGGAACGTAATGATGTGCGGTACTCGTACACCAAGAAACTTTGCCAACATGGTGGGCATGGTCATATACGTCATCATTGCCCACATACCATTAAACTCGAGTCGTCTGTGCAATGAAGCAGCTTTGAGTGCAGCCAGTGGTATGAATAGTGCTTTAGATAGGAATGCTCCACCAAGTCCAACTCGGTATATTTGTGTATTTCCTATCTTCTCAGTGCGAGGAGCTTTTGGTTCAAATAAAAGGGTGATGAGGTGAAACTCAACATCGCTAGGATCAATACGATCGGTGATTTCTTTTATGGCTGCTTCAGCCCCTGATACAAAGCTCGGGTAGTATGCAAGAGAAAATATGAGTACGCGTTTCATACTATTGGGATTGTTTTACTGATTCGATATAGTCCACGAGTGTGTGTTCCTGTTTCCATCCAAGTGCCTCGATCTTTGAGGTATCGTCTGAACTTGATGAACGAGATGATTTAGTTTGTTCATGCATCTCAATAGGTCCCCCAAACATCTCCGCCACCTCACGTATTGAGTGAGTCTCTTTGGCACTTATGTTGAAACCATCTCCTTCCCCTTTCTCTCCTGCAAGGATTATTCCTTCCACCGTATCAAGTACGTGGGTGAATGCTCGGGTCTGTGTACCGGGTGCATTCACTTTATGAGGAACTCCATTGAGTACATTCTGTCTAAATGTTTCGATGAGTGTTCCGTATACTTCACGACTACGCTCACGTGGGCCGTATACGTTATAGAAATAAACGATGGCATGTGGGAGTTGATACCAGGAACCGTAATTAGTTACGAGACTAACGTTTGATGCTTTGGCCCAGGTGTAAGGAGAAAGATCCTTTCCTTCTGTGAGACCATCCGTTGCATGGGTAGAAGTGGACTTTGTTGAAGACGCCGCATACACGAGCTTGCTACCGCGCGCACGACAAAACTCAAGCACAGCCTGAGTCCCAACCGTATTTAGATCCCACACCAATGCAGGCTCTTCAAGACTCTTGTTTACTCGCGCATATTCACCAAGATGGTAGACGATGGCTGGCGTCTCTGGAATGAGAGTTTCTATGTCTTTGGTATGCCCTTCCCGATATTCAACTCCTTCTACGTGATTCTCACGAGACCCGGCGAAATAATTGTCTAGCGAAATAACCTGGTTACCATCAGCAACCAAGCGCTCACACAGATGGGAGCCAACGAATCCGGCACCTCCGGTTACAAGTAAAAGCTTAGACATAGGGTATGGGAGAAGTATAGCAAGCGGCCCGTCCTCCCGCATTTCGTGCGAGAGGACGGGCCAACTATGCTCGAATCATGAAAATCTTTGTTAGCTGCTTATATCAATCATTCGCTACTTTGATACCACTCCTCTAGCCCAAAGGTTACCGATCTTTAAAAAGATCTCGTAGAGTTTGCTCCGGTACTTCGTATGGAGACTGTGACGCTACTTCAGCAATTGGTTTCCTTTTTTCAACTGGTTCATCACTATCGCGTTCTGGCATTGGTGGTTTAGGACGAGGCTTTGGCATAGGTGTTGGTTCTGCCTGCTCCTTCTTCAAGACATCAGCAAGTGCACCCTTGAGTGATCCTGATGGTTGTTCGGGTTTCGCTTTCGTTCGTTCGTTACTTGCGGTCTCCGCCATACCTCGAAGTATTGCTTTGAGATCTTCCGTTGATTTAGGTGCAGGCATTTGTTGTTGCGGACGATCCTGACGTGGTGGTCTGGAGTCTGAAGAATGATTATCATCACGACGTGGTCGATCATCTTGGCTGCGGGTAGGACGATCTGAAGATGGTCGTGGACGATCATCGGTACGTGGACGGTCCTCACGAGGTCGATCATTTGAAGGACGTGGAGGATATGCATTCTGTCCTCCTGCAGGCTTTGCATAGGAACGTTTTGCAGGAGGTTCAGGTGGTCCATTTTCTCCTTCTGTTGAAGCGAGTTCTGCAAAGATTGCCTCTTCAATAGCCGCACGGTGGTTACCAAACTGGGCTCGAGAGGCTGCAATCACTTCCTTTTTAAGTGATACTGGTGGTGGCTCAATAGATGGAATCGATACTGCAGAAAAGGGCCGTGAACCTACTCCATTGATCATGAGAGAAAGATATAACTGGAACTGACCGAGATTAACCAGATCTTCTTTCATAAATTCAGGACTGAATACCGTCTCAAGCACTTCAGCATCGAATGGTCCAACACGGAACGCAACCGTAGTACCCACGTTACCGAACACTGCAGCTCTCACTTGTTCTTCCATCTGCTCCACATACTGATGTGCAATGACAAGATTCAAATTATATTTACGTGCCTCAGAGAGAATTTCTGCAAACGTCTCATTAGCAAAGTTTTGGAACTCGTCCACATAGAAATAGAAAGGAACACTATTCTTAAGTGCTTCCGGATCAAGCTCTGCACGACTCATGGCACCGAGGAAGATGCGTGTGGTAAGCATAGAACCAAGGAGACGCATGTTGGTATCACCCACCAATCCTTTGGAAAGATTGATGAGAAGAATCTTCTTGCTGTCCATCAGTTCACGAATATCAAAAGAAGACTTCTCTTGGCCAATGATGTTACGAATCAACGGGTTGCTGGTGAACTGACCAATCTTGTTCTGAATTGCTGGTGTTGCCTCCTGGGTATATCGGTCACCGTAATTAGCAAATTCCTTCGTCCAGAAATCTTTCACCACAGGATCCTTGATGTTATCGATCACCTTCTTACGATATGCCTTATCGGTATACATGCGGTTCACACCAAGGAGCGTTGCACCTGGGTACTCAAGAAGTGCGAGGAGTGTGTTGGTGAGAATGTACTCCATACGAGCACTCCAGGCGTCCTGCCAAATCTTCTTGAACGTTGCCATGAGGCCAGATACTACGAGGTGGCGTTTGTCGTATCCAACGTCCTCCATGATATTGAACGCGATAGGTTGCTCCATATCGAATGGCGCAAAATACACCACATCCTTCATGCGATGCTCTGGAATGTATTCAAGAAGCTTCTCTACCGCACTACCGTGTGGGTCGATGAAAGCCATACCCTCACCATTGCGAATATCTTGAATCGCCATGTTCTCAAGCAGAGTCGACTTACCCATACCCGTCTTACCGATCACATACATGTGTCGGTTACGGTCTTTGGCTTTAAGCCCAAATGGTACGCGTTTGCCACGCGAGTCTGTCGCGGCGAAATACGTTACGCGATCCTGATTGTCCATTAATTTATTATAGCGCGTAGTGCTTCGTACGTAACAGGAAAGAGCCGCCAAACCAAATTGTTTGTGCGGCTCCCCAGATGTAGTTGTGACTACGTTCAGGACTTGTCGTCCGTGCCCGCTCCATCAAAGAGATCCGGCTGAGGGTTGGGATTCTGTCGCAGATTCTCTCCTCCTTCTGCAATAGGCTCTTCCGATGGGCTACCCTTCGGATAGGGTCTGTACCCATCTTCCCATGGTCTGTTGTCTCCCACTGTCTTGTACTCCGTACTAGTGTTGCGTCCCACAAAACTCTACTCTTTCAGAGTTGAGCAGTCCAGCTACTGGAACTGAATGAAGAGTGGTTGTGGCGTGAGCTTAAGAAGTTCTGCAGGTGTGAGGAGGCGTGTAGAAGGTGGCTTTAAGTCGTTCTTGTAGAAGAGTTTAAATCCTGTGAATTGCACCGGCTTATTTGCAATAAATTGTTGGTAGGTGTTGAGCTTCTTTGCGGGGGGGCCCCAACCGTCCATATCCATAAGCACCTGAACTTCAGGTACCGGTTTTATGTTCTCAGTACCAGTAACCATATTGTTGGTGAAACGATGTATGACAAGTACCTTCGGTGGAAGATTATTATCCTGCACGAGCTTAGCAAGATGACTGATTGCATAATTAACATCAGCAGAACTAAATGTGCCAATCACCGTACCGGGTTCCTCTCCACCTTTCATGGAGAACTCGGGATCAATCGCAAGGTGCACGTTTGGCATCATGAGGTACTTATCAAGGAGTGGCATTTCAGTCTGGAGCGTACTCAAGCCAACCTGGATATCGAGTATGACGATGCCATCCACCTGCTTTGCAAGTTGTACTGCTTTATCTATCTCGGTATCTGGCATACGGAAACGATACTTTCCATCTTTACCAGGACTTCCTTGTGCAGTTATTGCGATGTAATCAATCGCCGGGATGGCTGGAGTTGATGGGTCTGCTGCATTCCACTTCGCAACTTCAGCCTTTAGTTTAGGAATCATTACCTCTGGTGGGTATTCACCGAGCACACCCATCTTTGTTGAATAGAAGTTACCGTAGAACGCGATGATGCGCTTGTACGGAAGAATTGCTCCTTGTTTTGGATAGACCCCAACAGCATTCTTTGCAGGCCACAATTTAACCGTGGTGGTTGAAGTTGTTGAAGCGTAGTTAGCGTTTGCAATGAGACGCTTATCATAGTCTGCGGTATTGAACTTTGGCGCAACCACTTCTGCCACTTTCTTTGTTACGGCATCAAGTTTACCTGGTTTGCCGTCGCGATTATATTCAACCGCAAACACGTCTGAGAATCCGATTATATATACGAGTACAAGAAAGATGCCAGTGCACAGCGCGAACCATAGATGTCGTGATTGCTTCGCATCTGAAGCGGCATGCGAAGTACGGGAGGAACGAGGTTTTGGAAACGTCATACTATGGTTGTGCAATCACCTCTTGAGAGGAGACCACACGGACTGCCTGCTGATTTCTCTTACGAACCACATAAGAGATACCGATAAGTGTTACTATCCCACCAAGGATAGGGAGCACCCAAACGAGGATAGCGAGAGGAAGGCCAATAAACGGCGAAAAGACCACAAGCAGACCAACGATAATCAAGAGCCGTTCACGAGACATGCCCTTAGTGTATCAAGGTGCAATAATCACGACAAATTCTCCTCGAACTTCTTTCTGGTGGGTAGCGAAGTATTCCTTCACTTCTTCGGCAGATCCACGAACCACTGATTCAAACAGTTTGGTTAGTTCACGAAGTACCACAACAGTTCGTTCCCCACCCAATACAGCCGTTAGCTCATCAAGTGCCTTCTCGATACGGTGCGTTGATTCATAGAAAATGATGGTTCTGTCGCTCTCTGCCACCTCTTTCATTAACGTCTGTCGTCCTTTTTTGTGTGGGAGGAAACCAAGGAATACGAACTGGTCTGTGGGGACTCCAGCAATAGAGAGAGCGGCAGTTACTGCAGATGGACCCGGGATGGCTTCAATGCGAACATCATCACCGAGCTTTGCTCGGACCTCAGCCACAAGTGCGGTACCGGGGTCTGATATACCAGGGGTGCCAGCATCAGTAACCAGAGCGATATGTTTCCCTTCCCCGAGCATTGTAAGGATACGGGTAGCAGCGAGACGACCACTCTGTGCGTGATACACCAGAAGCGGCTTACTTATCTCGTAGCGTGTGAGGAGCTTTGCGGTCACACGAGTGTCCTCACAAGCAATGGCATCCGCCTGTTTGAGCGTATCGAGAGCACGTAGGGTGATATCCCCTAAATTTCCTATGGGAGTTGCGACGACGGAAAGCGTGCCATTCATATATAGGACTGTATCAGTTTCAGTCTAAATTGACGATACCTTCCAAAAATAGTATGGTGCAGTCTGACATTTTGTTCCTGGGGGTATTCGTATGAACGCACTTGCGCCACTCATGGCTGCACAAGAGCCTTTACAGGCAAAAGTGGCCTATGATGGGGTGCGCGTTACTGGCGTATGCATCCCACCAAGCCTTGAAGATCTAGCCTACAACGGCCCGACACACTTCGTGAACGGTAACCCAGACTATGTGGGACGGAGGACGGAGGAACTTAGGGAACACGGTGTGACCACTGCTTTGGCACTGAACGTGACCAAATCAACCACACGCATCCTGAACCCCGAACTTCTAACCACTAGCGTGTTGCTGAGTTACGGAATCGAGCTTCGAGCGAATCCATCAGAAGAGGCGGACCTTCTTCCCATGGACCCCGCTGCCAACACCACGTTCTACATGCGGACAGGTGGTTGCGGCGCACTCATCATGATTGCCGATGGAGTATGTCTGGTGGGACACTTGTCCCGCTGGAACTGCTTTGATCACGAACTCATCAACAGAAATATTAAGAGCCGTGACCATCAGGGCCTGATACATGCGGGGGTCGCATACTTCGATCAGCTTGGTATTGATCGTTCGAAGATACAGGTGTACCTCTTCTTCCCGATCAGTGCTGAGTCCTTCTCGCACAGCGCAAACACTAAGGATAGGTCGGCCAGGCGTTTTGCATTGAAGTTTCGGAAACATATCTATTCGTTGGGATACGGCGAACGGGTGTTGACCCGTAAGAAGGGTAACTTCAGCTTTGAGAAGTATGTCTCGGAAACCTGCAAGAAACTGGGTCTTCGGCCATCAAAGTGTGTCTGCACACTCCCGAATGAAGGGGAATTTGCAGTTACACGGCACAGTGACCCGCGACTGGCTAATTCCCGCAACACTGTCCTGATTACCATTAGCTACACACCGAAAAGAGCCCGCAAGGGTTAACTGGCCGGCCCTTCGGGGTCGGCAGTTTCTTTGCTACGATAGAACCATATGGAGGAACCTCGTCATGCACACGTTATTGGTCTTTGCGGGGTCGGAATGAGTGGTGTTGCCTTACTACTCAAAGAATCCGGCTGGAGCGTAACTGGCTCAGATGCTGAGTGTTACGGACCTCCTCGTGAGATCTTAAAGCGTGGTGGTCTAGATTCTGTCCTCACTCTTTCATACAGCCCTTCCAACATTCCAGATCATGTTGATCTGTTCATGATCGGTCGCAACGCAAAACTCTCTCCAACTGAGAATCCAGAAGTACAAGCGGCACATGAGACCGGCGTAAAGATACAATCATTCCCTGAAGTACTCGGGGACCTTACAAGAGAGCGTGCAAATGTAGTAGTTGCAGGTAGTTACGGAAAGTCCACCACCACAAGCCTTATCGCACATATTCTTCGTCATGCCGGTGTTGATGCAGGATATTTCATTGGTGCAGAACCAGTACCTACAGATGCACTCCCCCTTCCCGCTAAACTAGGTAGCGCAGAAAACTTTGTACTCGAGGGTGATGAGTATCCAAGTGCACATGATGATGCACGTGCGAAGTTTCTTCACTTACATCCCAAGGATCTCGTACTCACCTCGGTCGTACATGACCACGTGAATGTGTATCCAACATTCGAGAGCTATCAGGCTCCTTTCCAAGAACTCCTCTCCCTCGTACCAGAAGACGGAATTGTGGTGACATGTGCAGATGAAGCAGGTGCTCGAGAAATGGCAGAAGCGTCGGGAAAGAAGGTTGTTCTCTACGGTCTCAATGATGGTATCTATCGTGCTACAGAAATTAGCTATGGAGAACGAACAACATTCTCACTCCTCAAGGATGAACAGGTTCTTGTTCAGATGGAGACTGGTCTACTAGGTCGTCACAACGTCGAGGATATAGTTGCAGCAAGTGCGTATGTACTTGCTCGTAACCTTGTTAGCCCCGAAGCTCTTTCTGCGGCAATTGCTGCATTCCCTGGTGTACGACGTCGTTTAGATAACATTGCACCAACTTCAACGGTTCCTGTCTTTGAAGGATTCGGGTCATCCTTTGAGAAAGCTCGCGCTGCAATAGACGCTATTCGTTTACACTTCCCCACTAGACAGCTTGTAATAATGTTTGAGCCACACACTTTTGGATGGAGGAACCGTGCAAACCTTCCTTGGTATGACTCCGTATTTGAGGGTGCCAGTGTAGTATTCCTTGCAGCTCCCGCGCTTCAGGGTGCAAACACCCATGATCAGCTTTCCTATGATGAGATTGCAGAGCGTATTCAGGATACTGGCATTCGTGTAGAGCCATATGAAGATGATTCTGTTGGAACAGTGGTCGGTAAGGTAAGTGATTCAGATGTCGTACTTCTTCTCACCTCAGGAGACTTCGAAGGTACTCTGGATTCACTCGCAAAGATGATCGCACTGCGATTCCCTACCAACTAGCATGCGTCTGCGTTTCGCTGAATTTGGGCACGAATACGATTCATACTCTTTCGGATATACGGTTCATGGTGAGCGTGAGGAAAGCGACGCGTTACAGGATATATACGCACAAGGACTGCTTCCGTATTCAGCGGTTGGGATTGATCCCAACTTGTTCTATATGAGCAGAAGTGTGCGAGTAGCCGTAGCAGCGCATGAACCATCAAGTGAGAATCGTCGTATCCTGCGTAAATTTGATACTCAGTTCACACAGACCTACCTAGAAGGTAACGAGCTCCGAACATCTGAATCATTCCGTAGTCTCATGCTCACCTATTTCGCAGAACGGCACGGTGCACAGGTGATGCCCGCTGAGCGACTTGAACAGATACTTACTCGGGGCATTCCCCTTCGTGCTGCAGAGTATCGTCATAGTGATACTCCTATTGCATACGTACTTGAGGTTGCTGAGGGCCCGTTCCTCCACTATTGGTATTCCTGCTATGATCTCTCCCATGCAAACGGATCACTGGGCATGTGGTTGATGTTGGATGCTATACGTCGTGCACAACAAGAACAGCGAGACTATGTGTATCTCGGTACTGCGTATGGAGAGAAAGGCCGCTACAAAACAAACATTGCTCCGTTAGAGCATTGGAATGGAAATGAGTGGGACGCTGATGCGCGCCGTTTGTCTGAGTTGATGAAAAAGGATTCGGGCAGCTAGCAACCTTCAGTTATTACCTCATCCATGTGCGCAAGTGGTAACGGACTCTTCTTTACCACAACAACTTGATACGGACTTGTTATTGCGTTATTCGTTACACACCCTTCACCCGGGACGATACGGGTGATGTGCACCATACGCGACCCAGCTTCTTCAGTTATATGCGATACCTCAATGCGATACCCACCCGATGTGTGTGTTCCATCAAATACTGCGAGCACCTCATTCTTACTAAAATCAACGCCTGGGGCGCTGCCAGGAGTAACATCAAGATAGCCCCATAACTCACTTAGTTTTTGCGGATTCTCAATACGATAGTTCACTCGTTGATCAACCGTAAGCGCATCAGTGCCGTCTTTTAGAATACGGAATGAGACATCTTTTGGAGTACCGAATCCTGCTGCCGTACGAAATGATTCAGGTCCAAAGAAAAAGAGTCCTGCGCCGATCACAATTGCAGCAATGATCATTCCTAGGACCACATACGAATCTTTCATTACAGAAAGTATACCGCACCACTCCTACACAAACAGAACGTCCACCGCATCGAATCGACGCGGTGGACATTGTTCAGATAGAAAGGGTTGAACCTAGGCGAAGACGTTCCTGTTCCGGATGCTCTTCGGCCAGGCACCGATATATTCACCGGCAACGTTGTACCAAAGTCTCCAGCTAAAGATGCTAAATGACGGCGCGAAGATCCTCCGGATCGTTGTACGCTCACGCAAGTTTGGATCGAGACGAACCTTCAACAACCTGCCTGCACGAGGTGCATGCCACCAGCTTGCAGCGACGTACACCTCGAACGTGTCTTCCGGGGATTGTTGTAAATGGTCGCGCATGAAACGAGCGAGCGCTGTCATTTCTCCGTTGGTGTCGAAATCTTCAGCTACGGGCGAGTAGATCTGGTTGTGATCGATATAGCAGTACCGATTAACGTGTCTGCGCATAATATCTGCACCCATGACGACCCCAAAGTCCTCAGATTTACCGGCGGTTACCACCACTGCTTTAGTTCCACGCACGTCACAGGTCTTGAAACGCTTTGCAGCGCTGCTGCACACGCGAGCTGTATCGAACCCAACAACCACCTTCCCGTGCTCGTCTTTGCGGAGGTCACGAGCCGTGACCATAAAGAGAACATGATGCACTCGGCACCTCCTTTCCTATCTGAATGTGAACGAACACTGCTTTGAGCTAAATGGAAAATACTATTAGAAATAGGTATTGTCAATTGAAGCAAATTAGAAAAGCCACATCAGGATGATGTGGCTTTTCTCTCTGGTGCAAGCGGAAAGATTCGAACTTTCGACCGCCCGAGTATCAGTCGGGTGCTCTACCAACTGAGCTACGCTTGCGTATTGGTATCTATCGCACGTGAAGGGATAGTATCAGAATTCCTTATTTCGTTCCAGTTCTAGTCCTTCAATACAAAAACCCAGTATGAAGGTATCTTCCGAGGAAAATACCTTCATACTGGGTTTTTGTAGTACTTAAATATCTAGTTGAGTGGAGCAAGAACACGTACTCTTGTGTTCCGCCTATTCAGAGTGTTAGAAGCTCAATTGATACTTCCAACACCCACCGGTGCGTTTTTCCGGCGTC
>LFCR01000003.1 GCA_001189215.1 Parcubacteria bacterium C7867-008
CCCATTCCGAACACGGAAGTTAAGCCTCTTTGAGCCGATGGTACTCGAAAGGGGAGAGTAGGTTGTCGCCAGCGTTCTGGGTGCGTAAGTACTCAGAACGCAAAAACCGCCCTCGGGCGGTTTTTGCGTTTATATATATAATAGAGAGATGGATTGGTCCACACGTAGACGCACGGTAGTATTCGCAATCATCGGCTCAGCGATTGTATCGTTGCTCGTGGTTATCGCTATTGCCATCTTCTATGACACACCAACGTGTACAGATCAAAAACAGAATCAGGATGAAACCGGTGTGGACTGTGGGGGACCCTGTGCCCATGCTTGTGTCGCTGACGTGAAAGATGCAGAGGTGCAATTTGCACGAGCGGTCTCACCAGCAGCAACGCGCACCGATGTGATTGCGTATGTGAAGAACTCAAATGCTAATGCGTATGCATATGGAGTACATGCAACTGTAGAACTCTATGATGCAACTCACGCACTCCTGGCAACTCGTGACGTTACCATCAATCTTCCGGCAGGTACCGTAGTGCCAGTATTTGTTGAAGGCATGCTAACGAGTGACGTTCCCGTTACACAGACATTCTTTACGATAGACAAATCAACGGTGCAGTGGACACGCACTACCAGTAAGCCACTGTTCCCAAATGTAAAAGATACGCAGTGGCGTATGGGAGATCAGCCACGTGTTACAGCAACCCTGGTTAATCCAGCTGCGAAGGAGCAGACAAACATCAAGCTCATCGCTACCGTATTTGATGTTAATAACGAAGCAATTGCTGCGAGTCGTACGCTCGTGACCTCGCTACCGTCACAAGGCACTGCACCCATAATATTCACCTGGAATGTTCCGTTCATCCGTGAGCCTGCTCGCGTTGAGATCGTACCGGTTACCGAGGTGCGTGTTCCATGACCGAACTATTTAGACTGAATCCCATACGTGCGGTGCTCGCTACCTGGCCGCTCCTTGCTATTGCCGTGACCATATCGCTGCTCGGTATCCTCACCATGCATCCGTTTGATGGCGCGAGTTCACTAGCACCTCGTCAGCTGGTATGGCTCGGTA
Source organism: Parcubacteria bacterium C7867-008 (assembly GCA_001189215.1). Lineage (GTDB taxonomy): Bacteria > Patescibacteriota > Minisyncoccia > Phycocordibacterales > Phycocordibacteraceae > C7867-001. The sequence goes on from LFCR01000003.1 coordinate 1,067, forward strand.
TTGGCATCCTGGTATATACCGGCTGTGCACTCATGGATATGCGGTTTATACGCCGTACCGCGGTGATCATATCGGGCTATCTAGTGGTGCTTATATTGCTTGCAGTGCTCTTGGTAGTTGGTCAGGCGATGATGGGGGCGAAGAGTTGGTTTGATCTTGGTCTCCTCGCGTTTCAGCCGGCAGACCTTGCAAAGCTTGTGGTGATTGCACTACTTGCCAAATACTTCTCTCGAAGACATATGGAGATTGGACACATCTCGCATGTGATCATTTCCGGTATTTATACCGCAGCGGTTGTGTTACTTGTCCTCGTACAACCAGACCTTGGAACAGCCGTGATCCTAATGTCTGTTTGGTTCGGTATGGTGCTGGTGTCTGGCATATCAAAAAAGCATCTCGCCATTGTGTTCACGCTTGGGATCGTAACCGCAGCAGGTCTTTGGTTCTTTGGTCTCCATGATTATCAACGGACTCGTATCATGGCGTTCGTTAATCCTGCAGCCGATATTCGTGGTGCGGGATACAACGCGTATCAAGCAACGGTTGCTGCTGGTTCAGGACAGTTGTGGGGGAAGGGAATTGGATACGGAACACAGTCTAAACTCCGCTTCTTACCGGAGTATGAGACAGACTTCATCTTTGCTGCATATGCAGAGGAGTGGGGATTTGTTGGAATCGTATTGCTCCTCATTCTGTACGCGTTACTCCTTATGAATCTGTTTTCGATATCGAGACACTCCGCCACAAACTTTGATGCCTTATTTGCCATTGGAGTTGCATTGTTATTCCTCGCACACCTCGCAATACATGCTGGAATCAATTTAGGATTACTTCCTGTTACCGGTACCACCATTCCATTTATGAGTTCTGGAGGCTCGCACGTGATTATGGAATTCGCTGCACTAGGTATTGTTGCTTCTCTTTCTCAGCATGCACGTAGTGTGCCTCGAGATAGTGCAGCAGCGGAGTACGAAGGGTAGTACTCTACGAGCTATATACTGCAAGGGTTTTTGAGCACATGCGCTCTTTTGAGAAATCAGCAGCCACTCGTTCTGAGAGTGTATGTCCAAGTTGAGTTGCATACTCTGGATCATCAAGAAGCTTTTTAAGTGCTGCAGCTAGTTCCTTTGGTTGAAGAGCAGGTATAAGTAAACCAGTTTTTCCGTCTTCGATAATTTCAGGAATACCGCCAACTCGAGTTGCTACAACGGGAAGCACTGCAGCACCTGCCTCAAGCAATGCATATGCGAGTCCTTCGGTCCGTGAACATAACACAAATATATCGAACGCAGACAGATACGACGGAGCATCAGGAACGAAACCAGCAAGGGTAACGTGCTCGGTAAGTCCACGCTCTTTGCATTTGAACTCAAGAGCAGCGCGATTCTGGCCCTCACCAAGTACCACTAATCGTAGATCAGGATTCGAGGGAAGGAGTATAGCTAGTGCATCGATAGCATCTTCAATCCGTTTGGTTGGATGAAGCTCTGCGGTGATACCAATCCATCGGCCGCCTTTGTCTGCGTTGGTAAGTGCAGAACGGGCCTCAATTCGTGATTGCAGTGCTATACGATCTGCACCGTTATGGATAATGGTACTTTTCTCTTGGATAGCGGGGAGCCAGCTCATGTCTCTAAATACTGCACGTGATACACAAATTGTTCGTGTGCAAAGATAGATGATCAATGCGTAAATTCCCTTGAAGATAATCTTTTGCAAAAGAGGGCGTGCTTCGTTGAATGCCCATCCATGTGCAGTGAAGATAATATGTGGGATCTTTGCACTACGTGCTGCAAGTGCGCCTACGATCCCTGCCTTTGAACTGTTTACATGTACCACCTCCGGTTGCTCCGCTTTGAATAGAGTCAGTAATTCTTTGTATGCCTGAATATCTGATCCAAGTTTAATATCACGTCCCATGCTTAGAATGTGATGGGTGCGGATACTCTCTGCCTCCAGTCTCTCCGAGAGAGCGCCGGGGGTGCCATATGCAACGCTTACGTCATATCCTTTAGACCGAGCGTATATAGCAAGGTCAAATACATATCTTTGTGCACCACCCCAATTGGCCTTGGTAATGACATACAGAATCTTCTTGTTAGTGAGTTCGGAAACGTCCATAGGGGAAGGGTAGTTGTATGATATAACAGTCCTACTTCAATGATCGTTACCCTATGACGTACGGCCGAAAAGCTATTCTCATCCTTTTTCTAGGGGACGTTGTTGCGTTCGTGAGTTCACTGTGGCTAACACTGCTCTTTAGATACGGGCAGGTTCCAACAGACGAGCTCATAACAGACCATCTCCCATCGTTTGGTTTGCTGTTTGCGCTCTGGATTCTGGTCTTCTATATGGCTGGACTATACGGTAAGCGCATAGTGCTGTTCAAGAGTCGTTTGTGGGGAATTATTCTTCGCGTACAGTCTTTCAATATTGTTCTTGCAGCACTCTTCTTTTTCTTCATCCCGGGCATTGCCATTGCTCCGAAGACAAACTTGATCTTGTACCTCTTCATATCACTTGCGATCGTATTCTTTTGGCGTATCGGTGCATTCCCGCGCATAAGCCGTCCTTCTAACCGTACGCACGCTGCAATTATTGGTACAGGTCCTGAGGTATGGGAGCTTGTTGAGGAAGTAAACAATAATCCCCGCTATCATTTAGATTTTCCAGTGGTGGAAGAACCAGAGACTCTTATTCAAGACTTTGATCTGTTTGCAAGCAAACTGCAAGAAGCAGGAGTCTCTATGTTGGTGGTTGATACTGCTAACGATGTGTTACGCCCACTACTCCCACGTATCTACGAACTCTCATTCATAACACAGCGCTATCAATTCGCTGATTTCTATGACGTCTACGAAGAAGTATTTGACCGAGTCCCATTGTCTCTTCTTGAATATGACTGGTTCCTCAAGAACGTATCGGCGACGGGCGCAAGTTTCTATGGAGCAAGTAAGCGGGTTATCGATATACTGGGTGCTCTTGCCATGGGTCTTATAACGCTTATTGCATTACCGTTTGTATTCATCGCACTGAAGCTTGAAGGTCCTGGTCCACTATTCCTCAAACAAGATCGCATTGGAAGACACGGTGAGAAAGTTCGTGCATACAAATTCCGTAGCATGACGAGTGACAATACTGCCTCTGCAGAATGGGTAGGGGAGGAACAGAAGACCAATCGCGTAACAAAGGTGGGCGCAGTGCTTCGCCAAACATCACTTGATGAATTCCCTCAGTTCTTAAATATTCTCCGTGGTGAGATATCTCTTATAGGGCCACGTAATGACATTGAAGGACTTGGTTCCAGACTTGCCGAAGCAATTCCGTATTACAACATTCGTTACATCGTTACCCCAGGCATAACTGGCTGGGCACAGATTAATCAGCAATATGAACAGGGCAATATAAGCCCTCAATCTATTGAAGAAACGAAGACACGTCTTGCCTATGATTTCTACTATATCAAGAACCGCTCACTGGCTCTTGATATCGTCATAGCGCTCAAGACGGTGAAGCGTATGTTATTCCGCATCAGTTCTTGGTAGTCTACCTATATATGAAGCACACCGTCCTTATTACCGGAGCAGCAGGATATGTCGGCGCGATGCTGGTGGAGAAATTCGCTGCACGTGAGGACGTACATACTATTATTGGTATCGATAAGGAGCCTAAGCCAGAAGCATTTAATGAAATAGAGAAACTTACCTACTTTGAGATCAATACTGCTGACGAATGGGAAGATCTTATTGAAGGTATAGAGCCCGATATTGTAATCCATACCGCATGGCAGATTCGAGAGATCTACGGTAATCACGCGCTCACCTGGCGATGGAATATTGATGGTTCTGATAAAGTCTTTGATTACGTGTTCAGCCACCCGAACGTAAAACGTCTTGTTCACTTCTCAACAGTTGCTTCGTACGGTGCCTATCCAGAAAACACGATTGAACAGCGTTTCACCGAAAAGGATCCATTTAGATTGATGGACTACCTCTATGCAGAAGAGAAGCGTATTACAGAAAGTCATCTAGAAGAGAAATACGAAGGTCGTCTCAATAAAGACATCAGTGTTGCAATTGTACGACCAGCAGCTATTACCGGCCCCCGTGGTCGTTACATGCGTATTCGCTTTGGACTACAAGCAACACTTTCTGGACAGATGAAAGATTCATTCGCGTATCGTGTAGTTTCGGCGATGGTATCTGTCGTCCCGATTACTCCCAAGTGGGTGCGTCAATTCATCCATGAAGATGATGTTGCGGGTATTGTATCCAGACTTGCCTTTGGTGAACCAGTACAGGGGTATGAAGTATTTAATATTTGCCCTCCCGGCAAAGTGGTACGCGGGAATGACATGGCAATGGCAGTAGGGAAGCGTGCACTGCCAGTGTCTCCCTGGATGGTTCGTCTTCCATTCTTTGTCTTCTGGCACCTCACTCGTGGAAAGATCCCAACGGGTCGTGGTGCGTGGAAGAGCTACTCGTACCCAATTGCAGTAGATGGGTCAAAGGTGTCTCGTGAACTAGGGTACGTCTACAAGCATGAAGGATTCGATGCCTTCTACTATACCGACGGTGAATATGAATATGCTGTTCCTCCACTCCAGCGTCGTAACAAAGAGAAATGATCATCGATGGCCGATCAATAGCATCAGACATACTCGCAGAGGCACGCGAAATAGCGTCGCATCTTCCTCATGTCCCGGTGGTACGTGCGGTGGTAGTCTGTCCGTCTGCCGCAACAGAGTCCTATCTGAAAGTTAAATCTGCACGCGCTGAAGATGCCGGCATGCAAATGCAGGTGGTGCAAATTGCAAACGATGCTTCAACGGAAGATGTTATACAGGCGGTTAAAGAGCCTGGAGCAGATGCTGTAATCGTACAACTACCGCTTCCTGATGGTCTTGATCAAGATGCGATTCTTGCAAGTATTCCTGAAACTCAAGATGCTGATGTACTTTCTGCAAATGCGTACATTTCATTTGAGCAAGGAATCGATGGCGCACTTATACCGCCAGTTGCAGGAGCTGTTGCTGAGATATGTGCACGTACCGATGTCTCAGTATCAGGAAAGAAAGCGTTGGTGATTGGTAACGGGAGACTTGTTGGGAAGCCAGTGTGGCAGTGGTTAGTGCATCAGGGAGCAGATGCGCTTATCGTTACGCGTGCGACACAAGCAACACTCCCTATGCTTATGCCAAATATGGATATCATTGTTTCAGGAGCAGGTAGTCCTGGACTGGTACAACCGGAACATCTTAAAGAAGGAGTCATACTCATTGATGCGGGTACCAGTGAATCAAATGGTGCGATCGTAGGTGATGCCGATCCAGCCTGTGCAAAAGTTGCTTCTGTATTCACCCCAGTGCCTGGTGGGGTAGGGCCCATTGCAGTGGCATGTCTTTTCCGTAATGCAGCAGTATTGGCTACCCGAGCGCTTTTGACAAACGACCCCGCCTAGGTACACTGTCCCTATCTATGTCATTCAGGGCCGGCCGTATTCTGTTCGCTATTGTCATCCTCATTCTCTCAGGTCTTCTCGCCTGGTTTGTGCTTAGTACCAACGGAGAAGGGAACCGTTTTAAGGTTAAGTTGGGTCTTGATCTTGCTGGTGGTACCGAGCTCGTATACCGAGCAGATACGTCTGGTGTAACCGGAGATACTCAGGGTGCACTTAACTCTCTACGTGATGTTATCGATCGTCGTGTGAACCTCTTTGGTGTTGCAGAGCCTCTCGTACAGCTTGAGAAATCAAGTGCTGTCGCAGGTGCTCAGGAGGAGCGACTCCTAGTTGAACTTCCGGGCGTTACCGATGTAAAGGCAGCGGTAGACGCCCTTGGACGCACACCAGTACTTGAGTTCAAGCTCCGCGCTCCAATAGCGCTTGAAATCAATGGAACCACAACACCCTACGTTCCAACCGGCCTAACAGGACGGTACCTTAAGTCTTCTGAACTTCAGTTCTCAAGTCAAAGCAATGGCGGAACAGGTAATGAACCAATCGTTGTACTTCATTTCAATGATGAAGGTTCAAAGCTGTTTGAGAAAATCACTAGTGAGCATGTTGGCACTCCACTCGCCATCTTCCTTGATGGAGAAGTGATTTCGGAACCTATTATTCGTGAGGCAATCTCGGGGGGAACTGCAACCATCAGCGGTAACTTCACGCCGGTAGAAGGTCGTGATCTCGTTCGTAACTTGAACTTCGGTGCACTTCCAGTACCGATCACTCTTATTTCAAGCGACTCTGTAGGTCCTTCACTTGGTGCTGAGGCATTTCATGCAGGTCTTATTGCGAGCGTTGTTGGCTTCATACTTGTGTCTCTCTTTATGATCATCTGGTACCGTCTACCAGGTCTTATTGCAACTGCTGCACTCGTTATTTACGTACTCATCACCGTTGCACTTATTAAATTTGTTCCGATCACTCTCACCGCGTCAGGTATTGCAGGTTTCATTCTCTCCATTGGTTTGGCAGTGGATGCGAACGTCCTTATCTTTGAGCGTATGAAGGAAGAGCTTCGTGCAGGGAAGGGTGCACAGGAAGCTGCAAAGATTGGGTTTGGTCGTGCGTGGCCTGCTATTCGTGATGGTCACCTCACTATGATCATTTCTGCAGTTATTCTCTTCTGGGTTGGAACCTCACTCGTAAAGGGCTTTGCGCTTGTGTTCGGCTTCGGTGTTATTACTTCACTCTTCTCAGCGGTATTCGTATCTCGCATCTTCCTCCAGGCTATCCTTCCAGAACATGGTGGTCGTCTATGGCGTGTACTATGCTCGAGTGGATTCAACCTTGGCCGTGTGAGTAACGAAACCAAAAACTAGTATGTTTATCGTACGTCACCGTAAACTGTTCTTCATCCTCACAGGAATGATCCTGGCGATTGCCATTGGTGCTATTGCGATCCTCGGACTCCCACTCTCTATTGATTTCAAGGGAGGTTCACTCGTTGAAGTAACATACAACACCGAGCGCCCATCACTTGATACTCTTCATGAGAGTATTGATCAGCTGGCTCTTGGTGAGGTGTCACTGCGTGAAAGTGGTGAGAATGGTGTGGTGCTTCGCTCACGCACTCTTACTCCTGAGGAGCACAACACCGTTCTTGCCACTCTTTCTCAAGATGGCGCAGCCATGCTCACGGAGCAGCGCTTTAACTCCATTGGCCCCTCACTTGGCGCTGAACTTGGAATCAAAGCACTCTACGCACTTCTCGCGGTGATCGCTGCGATCATGCTCTACATCGCGTGGGCATTCCGTCGTGTGTCACGTCCGGTATCTTCATGGGTATACGGCCTCATCGTGGTTATCATCCTTATCCACGACGTGATCATCCCAGCAGGCTTCTATGCCATTCTTGCGCACTTCACGGGAGCGGAAGTTGATGCACTCTTTGTAGTTGCACTCCTCGCGATTCTTGGATACTCCGTGAATGACACTATCGTTATCTTTGATCGTGTACGTGAACACCTTCACACAAACGATGAGCATCGCGTTGTTGAAGACTTTGAAGTAACAGTTGGTAAGTCAGTTACTGAGACTCTCGGTCGTTCTATCAATACCTCACTCACCGTAGTACTCGCACTTCTTGCGCTTGTATTCGTAGGCAGCAGTGCAACGGTAGACTTCAGCTGGGTACTTCTCGTTGGCGTGATTGCTGGTACGTACTCATCTATCCTCCTTGCAGCACCACTCCTCATCCCGCTTTCTAAGAAGTTCGTTGCGACTACCGCGGTTTCAAAACCTAAGAAAAAGTAAACAATGATTATCGGTATCACCGGATCGTTCGGAGCAGGGAAGGGGGCGGTGGTTGACTATCTCATAAAGGAAAAGGATTTCGCGTATTTTTCAGCACGAACATTTATTGCGCGGGAAGTTACTCAAAGAGGTCTTACTGTTGATCGAGACACACTAGCTTCAGTCGGTAATGCTCTTCGTGCAGAGCATGGACCTACCCATATTATTTATAGTCTCCTCAAGGAGGCTGAAGCTTCTGGTAAAGATTCAGTGATAGAAGCACTCCGAGCCGTTGCAGAAGCAACGTGTATTCAGGAAGAGGGAGGTATCGTTCTTGGTGTGGACGCACCTCCGGAGATTCGCTACGAGCGTGTCGTTCGGCGAGCAAGCGAGACCGATCACGTTACTTTTGAGAAATGGGTGGAGCAGGAAAAAAAGGAAATGAATCCTGATGATCCTACAAAGCAAGACATATACGGCGCACTTAAGATATCAGATGTCATTATTCAAAATGATGGAACACTCGAAGAACTCCACTCAAAGGTAGATGTATTCTTGGAAAGTTTTTAATAAATCACAGTACCATCAAACGGCTTGTCTGAAAGATAGTTATCAAATGCTTCAAGATTGCGTCCGTTCATAACCGCAACTTCAATACCAAGTTCTTGTGCTTCGCGTGCAGCGATAGGATCGAATGGGGAAGAGAGCCCTGGATCCCAATGATCTGGAATGAGTTTCCTAAATGATTCCCAGTCAATACGATCTATCTTTTGTGCAGTTGGGTCCACTCGTGGATCAGCCGTGTATACGTGATCGATATTGGAGAGGTTAATGAGACGCTTTGCCCGAAGCTGCTTTGCCGCCATAACAGCGCAGTAGTCAGTAGACCATCCTGGTTTCCAGCCTGCACCGATAATGATCGGTTTCTTTGCAATTATCTTACGGCTTGGATTCTTTACGATTCTTGCTTGAGCCTCATCGAGGAACAGTGCGCGCATAAGGTGCGCATTCATACGAGTCGCATGGATACCGAGCCAATCAATATCTTCTGGGTGTAGATCGCCGCGTGCTTCTTTGCCTGCGTGCTGATATGCGCGTGCGGTGTGACCACCACCGATGATTATATAAAAAGAAAACCCTCGACGAACCTTGTCGAGGATGAATGCACGAAAACTCTTAAGAAATTCAACGTCGATCTCACCGGGAACGATCAAAGATCCCCCTACAGAAAGCACTATGTACTCACGTTTTGCACGGGAAAGACTCATGCAAGGCTTGACGGTACTTCTAGTATAAACCCTGTACCCCTGAGCACAACTTGCGAAGCGGGAAAACTGTTTCGCAGCGTTTCACTACAGTTTTGTCTTTCCAGTCCAATCATATATAGCTTGTTCATATCGCTCGAAAGTACCGCAATCATTCCAGCGTCCGGGTGCCTGACATTCATACAGAGCTTTGTCATTTATTACGAGAGGTAAGATGTCTTCTTCGAAAGAAATGAAACCGTCTTTTTCATTTGGTTCATATGCAAAGAGACTTGGTTCTGCAGCATAGATACCAGCCATGATGAAATTACTTGCTGGATTCTGTGGCCTATAGCGATAGGTATGAATTATTCCGTCTGGGTTACTCTCAACCACACCGTAGTTACCTGGGTTTTCTACTTCTACGGTAGCAAGAGTAACTTTCGCTCCTTTCTTTTTATGGGTATCAAGTAGCAGAGCAATATCCATATCTTTGAGTTCATCACCGTTTGACACTAAGAATGTACTATCGAGATGACCAAGGTATTTTCGTATGCCTCCCCAGGTACCGAGACGTGTTTCTTCAACTACAAACTGTATGTCTCCATTCTTATATTCTTCTTCCCAACGCTCAAACAAAGGCAGATCGTCATGATTAACGATTACGTGAATTGTTCCAACACCATTTTTTCGGTATAGATCAACTAGATGCTGGAGGATAGGGCGACGGCCAATTGTTAGAAGGGGTTTTGGTATTTCAAGTGTAATAGGGTGCAAGCGAGTACCTTTTCCACCCGCTTGAATGATTCCTTGTATGTGCGACATGTTCCTAGTATAGGGTATGTGTAATGACACAGCGTACATTGACACTATTTTTTATTTAGTGCAGTCTGTCGACAGGATTCAGCTCTGTGAGGGTTTCATGGCTATTTTGTTTAAGCAGATTGAGCCTGGCGATGTGTTTGCGTGGGATGGGGAAGCGCTTTTATATACCGCCAAATTCTACGTTAAGGATCCAGTTGAAGATCCGAAGGCTACAACGGGAACCGGCACGCCGGTCAAGTTCGTACCGAAAGGGAATGGGACTCTCGCCTATGTTCCAACGGGTGGTCGCCCTGTCAGTTTTCTTCTCGATAAGTCCATACTTCCGCTCATCGAGCACTAGTCACATGCAGGCCAATTAAGGCCACTCAAAGGTCCCGGCACTAAGGTGTCCGGGGTCCTTTTTTATGGCCTATTAAGGCCCTAATATAATACTTGACGTGCTAGTTACGTTCCTATACTATGACCCTACTGCCCCCTCGTAGGGGCGGGGTTTGTTTTCGCTCGTTGAAAACTGAATATCTAGTAGAGTGGATCCAAGAAAAATATTCTTGTGTTCCGCCTATTCTTAATGAGAGTTTGATCCTAGCTCAGGATGAATGCTGGCGGCGTGGATAAGGCATGCAAGTCGAACGGTCCGCAAGGACAGTGGCAGACGAGGTAGTAACACGTACGAACGCACCCCAGAGTCTGGCATAGCTCGTCGAAAGACGGGGTAATTCCGGATGGTCCCGAAAGGGTAAAG
>LFCR01000001.1 GCA_001189215.1 Parcubacteria bacterium C7867-008
AGTAACGCGCTTGGACATGTAGTGGTACGGATAAATTGCCAATCAGTCAACTCATAGTATCAAATCCCGCCACAATGCAAATCTTGACGCAAATGACGAGTGTGTCGGTATTTCAAGCCCTATTACGGCATGAATTGCTTGATAAAGCCTTCAAGTGCGCGAAGTACATCACCAAAGACATTCTTTTTCGGTGTATCGGTATCACCGGTGAGTCCCCAGAGTGCAAGTCCATAGGCAACCGCCCATGTCGCATCACGAATCTTTGTATCAGAAGAGATGCGCATGTCTGCAATGCGTGACGGAAGATTAAGTGATCCTTTTGCAATGTCACTAACTGATCCCTGACCTGCACCGCCGCCAGAAAGAATGATACCGGCAGGAAGTGAACCATGACGATTGAGAGAACGTAGATGTTTCTCAATAAGTTCAAACATAGTACGGAAACGCTGCGCAATAATTTCCTCTACTTTTTTCTTTGGATACATCGTTCCTGAAAGACGCCCAAGTTTGATGCGCTCTGCATCTTCAAGAGAGATCTTGAATCCAAGTGCAAGATCATCGGTGATGTTTGTAGAACCGGTCTGGAATACTTTTACAGAAATAGGGAGACCTTCGTCATAGACCACTATGGAAACCGTTTCAGCACCGATGTTTGCAAGGACACATCCTTTCATCTTCTGATCCTTGGTGAGGGTTACATAGGAACCAGCGAGTGGGGAAGCCATGCGATCCACCACCTCAATGTCTGCCGCCTCTACCGCAGCCGTTAGCTGGTCTGCATGCTGAGCAAGACACGTAACAAAGAGGAACTCACCCTCAAGACGAGTACCCTTCATACCCAGAGGTGCGCCAAGAGACTTAACACCATCCACACGGAACTCTAGCGGGATCTCATGTAACACACGGCGATTAAGGAATTGTGGTTCAGCAGCACGACGTGCCTCCTCACGTACCTTCTCAACATCGAGTTCGGTAATCTCCTGATCTGCCCGTGAGATGATCGTCTGCCCACTTGCTCGTGTTTCATCCAGCGACACGCCGCCCACAGCAACAAAGGCGGAACGGATAGGCATATGGATAATTCCTTCAGCCTGGCGTTTTGCAAGAAGGATGCTTTCGGTAGCATCCTGCAGGTCCACGATATATCCGTGACGAAGTCCTTGCGTCTCACTTAACCCGGTAGCAATGATGCGTACTTGAGGACCTTCTTCAGTGACTACCTCTTCGACCACCACGACTTTCGTCTGGTGTGTTCCGATGTCGATTCCTGTTGCGATTCTTCGGGCCATGCGGATGTGAGGTACGTACGTTAATAAATCGGGAGAGGTATTCCCGCTCGTATCTATCCATTGTAGTGCCGTGTGGCAGTCCTTTCAAATGCAATAGACCGTGGATAAAGAGAAAACCAATGAAATGTGAAGGAGATAGCTCATAATCAGGCGCTTGGCGCTTGGCAACTTGAGGACAAATAATGATCTCTCCAGAGCGTTCTTTCTTAGTTATGCTTGTTTCGTACGAAAGTACGTTAGGCACGTACTCTTTATTTCGTAGCTGTATGTTGAGTTTCTGTGCACGGATTTCTCCGGCAAACACGAGTGAAATATCCCATCCGGGAAGGATGGCTTCAGCAATCTTTTGATACGGCAAACCCGGCGCAGAGCGCCGGGTGAAGTTTCGTACGTCGAGCGTACTTTCCATGCCAATAAGAAATTACTTGCGACCACGAGTCTTGCGGGCTGCAGGATCGATCTTGCCGAGCTTCACGAGCTGATTGTATTCAGCGATACGTTCACCCTTAACCATGGCACGCATGTGCTCTACATTCTTGGACTTGCCACGAACGTAGTACCGCTTGGTGCGCATGAAGCGTACGAGGTTTAGGCCCTGCGCGCGACGGGAGAAACGGCGAATAAGCGACGTAGCGCTTTCGTTCTTGCTGCGGCGTACCTCGATGCGTGTTGCTTTCGTCATAATAGAGCCAACAGTAGCATAAATACTGGTTTTTTGTCTACCTATATATGAAAACCGCCCCGGATTGCTCCAGAGCGGCTGTGACCATGGCGGTCACTTATAAGGTGCAGCAGTTGTGCTGCGAGCGGGCGGTTCGACATGGCCGACCGGGTGATAGAGATGCATTGTCACATGGCGAGCTGCTATCACAATCACGATCAGAGCCAGAACGAAGCAAACCCAGCCGAGTAGCGACAGCGTTGTGCCGTCCTTGCTCACAAACCAACGGTACGCAAACTTACGCAAGATACTCTCCTTGTCGCCGTTGATAGCCTAACTGATCGGGACGCTTTGTCCCGTCAGCGCCGCAGTGGCGAAGAAGACGATCAGAGCCATCATGGCGATGGTCAAGAAGGTGTCCCCGAGCCTGCTGCCGATGTAGCTGCGTGCGGATTCGATCATGTGCGTCTCCCCAAAGACGTTAACGTTCAATTTCAACCAATAATACTATATAGTATTTTAAATAAAAAGTCAATATACGGACTGTGGATTACCCAACGATCTTAAGTCGTTCAATAAGAGAGTCTAGGGGAATGAAGGTCTCAGTATGGTTGGCACGTTCCCGGAGTATGACTGACCGCTCCAATGCCTCCTTACGGCCCATAATGAGCACATACGGCGGGTTAATGGTGTCCACGAGGCGCATCTGCTCAGTAAGGGACTGAACGCCAATTGCTTGAGCCATAGGGATACGTGCGCGACGTAGATCATCTGCCATGCGCATGCTCTCTCGCTTTGCTTCGTCGCCAATATGTACGAAAACAAATCGAGGAGTGCCACGCTCTTTTACTGCAGGAATAATCTCCCGTGAGTCTGCGGTGATACGAATCACGGCCCCAACAGAAGGAATGTTTCCTTTGAAGAAATGCTTTGCAATATCGTTATAGCGAGAACCCCATGCGGCCATCTTCTCGTCATGATTAATTTCAAAACAGGTTTCTGTCCAAGAGACGCCACGAGAGAGAAGTTGTGGAGCTAGTTCGTATGGAGTGTCAGTAGACTCAAGATATTCAAGTACGGTCTCAAAATGCTTACGACTCACCTCAGATAAATTATCTGTTGGACTCGGCATGCTGCCGCCATCTTCTGTTGCAGCGAGAAGTTCAGCAGCTTCAAAGATGTCACGCTTTGCGCAATCTACGCAATTATCAGGAAGGGTAGTGCCATGTTTACGGAAGAACGTATTGAGTTCTCGAGCAAAGCGTCCTCGTGTTTCTTTATCACCCATGCTGTTGATGCGAATAGTGAGTGGACCCTTACCAAGTTCCTGCATGAGTGCGCGTACGGCACGAATAAGAACGGCATCTGCAATGGCATGTTCAACACCGAGTGCATGGAACTGGATCACGATCTGTTTTGGAGCAGGACGACCCGCTGCAGCATTGCTGTGCCAGAGGAAGAGTGGTTGTGTGGTACTTGGAGTTAGACCAGCATCACGAACATGCTTAAGAAACCCAGCAACGTCTCGCGCGTTCGTATCTAGCGCATCAAGTACCAAATTCTCTGGGAATGGTGCTCGTTGGGCACTTTTCTTTACTGCAGCAACAGAGGAAAGGGAACTGAAGCCATAATACGTACCTACCGCATTTGTTCGTTTAAGAATATCGTCTGGTCGTAGAGTACTCATTGCTGTGGTTGATATGATTTACCTGGTTCAAAGCCCGCGTTGTCTATTGGGAACAGACGTAAGTCCACTCGACCAATAATGTTTTGTTTTGGAAGGACACCCCAGGAACGAGAATCGGAGCTGCGAGGACGGTTATCTCCCATAACAAAGTACTGATCAGTACCAAGTGATGCATCTTGTGTGTATGTGGCGTCTTCTGCCACAACATACGTCTCATCAAGCTTAATAGTGTTTCCAGAAGGCGTAATAATGCTTACATTTCCGTGATCAATACGCACGGTTTCGCCAGGCATACCTACAACGCGCTTGATAAGAAACTTATTAGGGTCGCCAGGAAGACGAAACACTATTACATCACCACGTTCAGGTGTGTGAAGACGGTACACGAGTTCATTAACAACAAGATAATCGGCATTATCAAAAGTGGGGTACATTGATTCGCCTTCAACTACAAATGGTTGTGCAATGAAGACACGCACCGGAACAACAATGATGACAGCGAGAAAAAGGAATGTAAGTGTCTCCTTAATCGCACCGCCGAGGAACTTCATGCACGCATTGTATTCCTCTGCAGGCGTGCGTCAAATTTTTATATGGATCAGTAGTATCTGAGTCGTAATGGTATGATGCTCCACATGGGATATGTGATCGTAGGACTCGGAAATCCAGGCGGAGAATATGCAAAGACACGTCATAACGCAGGGCGTATGGCTGTAGAGCTTCTCGCTAGGGAAGAAGGCTTTCCAGAGTTCGTACTTCGTAAGACAGCACATGCGCTCGTAAGCGAAGGTACGATCAATGATGAGAAAGTAACACTGGTATTGCCGGAAGTTGCTATGAATCATTCTGGCAAAGCATTGCCAGCATTCATTAAATCAAAACCAGCACTCAAGAAACTCCTAGTGGTACGGGATGAGCTTGATCTCCCACTTAGTGTTCTTAAGATGACGATGCCAGGACGTGGCTCAGGAGGACACAAAGGCGTTGAGAGTATCATGAGGGCACTCAAGAGTAAGGAGTTTGTACAGGTGAAAGTGGGTATCTCCTCAGAGACGGCAAAAGGAAAGCTCAAGAAGCCTTCTGCAGGTGAACCAGTAATCAAGCACGTGATAGGAAAGTTTAAACCAAGTGAAGAAGCCTCACTTAAAAGCACACTTGCTCGTACCACCGACGTTATGCGTTTGTTTATAAGCGGAGACACGCAGGCAGCCTTTATGAAGGCGAATACAAAGTAGGAATACTAAAAAGGACCAGCGCTCGGCGCCGGTCCTTTTGGTTTTGCCTGACCATGTGGTTAGGTCATACCTCCTTAAACAGTTGTGAGAGCGACTGGCTTGATGCGCCACTTTCCATTCGGGATTCCTTGCTCAACACCGTCATTGGTCCGAACAATCAAGACATTATCTTCGATTATCGTGACCGTAAGGGCATCTGCTGGGTATCCCAAATGTTTGCCAAGAGGAATCCAGGAGGACCCGTTTGGATACTCAATATCGTGCGCGGTAGGAATGTCTGCCATGGCATGCTCCGTAAGAACTAATCGAATACCGTTATACCACTACTAGTAAACAAAACAGACCGTGACAAAGTCACGGTCTGTTTTGTTGCAGATCTGCGATTGAATTACTTCTTCGCTTTGGTAGCACCTGCGTAGGCAAGCGTCATGCGCTGATCCTTAGGCTCGAAGAGCGTAATGGAGAATGGGTATGTCTTACCAAGTTCGAGTGCATCACGGAGTGCTGCAGGGGATTCGAACTCGCTAATGTGTACGAGGCCAGCAACACCCTCCTCAATAGAAGCGAGTGCACCGTGCTTGTTGTACTTGATGACAACGCCATGGACCTCCATGCCCTTCTTGTATCGATCTGCGGCAGTCTTCCAAGGGTTTTCCTTGAGTGCCTTGATCGAGAGGGATACCTTACCGTCCTTAATCTCGATAACCTTTACACGAACCTTGTCTCCAACCTTGAAGAGGGTACGAGGATCTTCAACAAGACCCCAATCGAGCTCGCTGATATGTACAAGTCCTTCAAGACCGTGTTCAAGCTTCACGAAGACACCGAAATCAACAGCACCGGTTACTTCACCTTCAACAGTGTCTCCAACCTGGTATTTATCGATGAGTGAACCCTTCTCCGTCTCTTCCTCACCAGTGCGCTCTGAGAAGATAAGCTTACCTTCCTTAGCATCTGCAGTGATGATGCGAACCTGGAGAGACTGACCGGTTAGCTTCTGAAGTTCACCGAAGATCTTGTCCTTGTCTCCTTCTGGTACACGAGGGTAGTGGTCCTTGGAAAGCTGAGATGCAGGGAGGAAGCCCTGGATACCCTGCCAAGAAAGAATAAGACCACCCTTGTTTGCCTCTTCAACGGTAACGGTGAAGATGGTCTGTGCAAGAATAGCCTGCTCAGCCTCACCCCAGATAGCAGCCTGACGTGCTTCCTTAAGAGAAAGCTCAATGTATCCATCAAGACCAGCTGGGTCTACCACCTTCGCGGTGATTGAATCACCAGGATTGGTCTTACGAAGTACGTCTGCAGCATTCAGATACTCACGTCCGTAGATAATACCGGCACCAAATGGTGGTAGGTCTACGTACAGACGACCACGTACGAGTTCAATGATCGTACCTTCTACTAAATCTCCCACCTTAGGTGGGGTTGCAATATCATCGATCTTTGAAGCCATGGGATGGCTCGCATCGAGAGTGAACGTAGGGACTACCGCAGCAGGCACCTTTGTTTCTTCAGGCATATTAGATAAACAGACTGCTTTTCGCGGTAGGTACTGAACGCTTGCGCCTTCAGGGATAGCCTGCTCGCTTCCTTATATG